>NZ_PCOB01000001.1:0-706283 GCF_002975115.1 Bacillus sp. MYb78 | reverse complement strand
TTTCAACCGAATACAAAGATTCAAGGAGGTGGTCGGCAACACTCTATCTACAAATTTAAGTATCTCATAAAAATAGATACTCTTGGGTTTATAGGTACATCCCGTCCCTAAAAAACCTAACTTAATCATACGAGGAGGTGTAATCGTATGGAATTTCTTTTGCAAATTTTGTTGGAAATTACAAAAACTATAGCTAGAGAAGGTATAGTTTTTGGATTTAAGAAATTAACGGCAAAAAAGCGCAAAAAGAAGACCACCCGTCTGCCTGCGAAGCGTGGGAAGTCTTCTAAGCGCAAATAAGCTTTAGTTGCAACCTTCCACCTTGCGGTAATTAGTTGCAGTGACGGGGTGTTGGAAGCACCTCGTCTACTTCATTTTATGCAAAACTTAGTTAGTTTATACTTCTATTTATAGTATAACAGTTTAGAAATGTATTTGTTAATAGTTTTATTTTTACTTTTACTTTTACTTTGTATAGTAGGGAAGTAGGTTAGTTTTGTCGGTAAGTCGATATATCTAGAAAATCGCTGATATAATTCGAGTTGCGCTGATATATTCAAAAAATCGCTGATATAATTTGAGTTGCACCGATATATTCAAAAAATCGCCGATATAATTTCATATACCGCTAAAACACCTCAAAAAAAACGATCCACACAATTTCAATTACCGAAAAACTCTCCCAGAAAAGAAAAAAAGACGCCACATAGCGTCTTTCCTACGAACGAAACGGAAATACAAGAATAATCGTCGTTCCTTTTCCGAGTGCACTATCAACGGAAATTGTCCCGTTATGAGCATGAACGAGCTGTTTTGTAATGGCTAGGCCAAGTCCAGTTCCGATGTTGCTTTCTTCTGTGTTTGTTCCGCGGTAATATCGTTCAAATAGAAGTTCTTTCGTTTTTTCATCCATTCCTTTTCCGTCATCTGAAATGGAGAGTGTAAAGGAATTAGCGTTTTGTGATAATTTTACGATGACAGTAGTTGTTTCGTTATTATGTTTTACAGCATTTACTAGTAAGTTTTCGATAATACGCTGGAACCATTTTTCTTCAATGAAATATTGAATTTTATTTGAGCTCGGTACGAATTCAATATTTTGATTTTGGAGTGTTGGATTGTTAATAAATTGCAATAACACTTTTTGAACGAACTGATTGATTTCAACGTTTACGTGTTGGGCAGGAAGGCTGTTATTTTTTAATTGATACGTTAAGCTTAAATCATCAATTAATGTCGTCATATATTGAGATTTCTCTTTCATAACACTACCAAATTGCTGAATATCACGATCAGTCCAGTTATATTGATTCGATTCGAGTAATAATGCGTAGCCATATATAGAGCTAAGTGGTGTTTTTAAATCATGCGTTAGACCGGTAATCCATTCTTCTCGTGTTTGCTGAAGTACTTGCCTCATCGCATCATTTTTTTTGAGTGTAATAGAAAGGTGTTCTAGTGAACTTGTTACATCTCTAAACAAACGGAATGACCATTTTTCTTTACCAGATCGCCGGAACCTGACAGGTTTTCCTTTTTTACTAATAGGTTCTTCATACTTTCCACCAGCAATATTTTTAAGCCAGCGCATCGCATGTAATAACGGTTTCCCGAATTTATTACCGTACCAAATAGAAAGAATGACTAAATAAACAAATACGATAAGAAGGATTAATCCGCATCCGATGAGAAACTTCTTAGTAAATACATCTTCAATTTCGTCATCTGGATAGTAGTGCTCATTTTTTGCAGTTACAACGAGAAGGTTGCCACTATTTGCATCGTAAAAGCTAGACGTGTTTTCTTTATGATTCCACGGTTCTTTTTCATTAAGGGCAATTTGTATTGCTGAAAATGTTTTTTTCTTTCCAGTTGGATAGGAAAAAACCTCTTTGCCATTTTGATTAAATATTTGAATTGTTGCTTTTTCTTTAGACAGTAACTGTTTTTCTTGATCTGTTAATGTGAACGAATCCGTCGTTAAAGAGGAGTGCTCCTTTTGAATTGCTGTCAGTAACGCATTGCTTTTTAACATACCACCATAAATAACAAGTACTTTCTTTTCTTCTAATTCAATTTCCCAATATGTAAATTTATAATTACTTTCGATATGATGTTGTATATATGCGACTAAAGATGTCTTTGTATAAGTATTCGGAACATCATTTGGTGTATTAAAGTGGTAGAGGATTTTTCCGTTTTCATCTACAACTTGGAGCCAATCATTTTTCTCCTTAATTAAATCTTGCACTTCAGATTGTAACGAAATATGCCCATCTTCTGAAGAGATGTATCTTGAAATTGTAAAACTATCAGAATCTGGAATGTTAGGTTCGTATAAAGTACTAGTAAGAAGAAAAATTAAATAAGTAAAAGCAGCAACTACAGCGATAAGTAATGTAACTAAAACAAAAACGTGTTGCATGATAAATTGAATAATAAGTCGTTTATTAAAATTCATATCGTCACCCTACTTTGTAACGAACTTATAACCAAGCCCGCGAACGGTTTTTATATATTCTGGTTTACTTGGATCGTGTTCAATTTTTTCACGTAGTTTTCGAATGTGGACCATAACAGTGTTGTCATCGCCATTATAGGCAGGTGCTCCCCAAACTTTTTCATATATTTCCTCTTTCGAAAATACGTAGTTCGGATTCTCGCAAAAGAAGAGTAGTAGTTGAAAGAGTTGAGCAGAACATTCGACAATGTGCCCATCTACTGTTAGTTCTGCAGAGTGCTGATCAATTTCAAATCTTCCAAATGAAATTGAGTGTGGTTTTTGTTCGTGTGGTACGGTTTGTTTCATATGTCTCCGAAGCTGTGCTTTCATACGTGCTACTACTTCTAATGGATTAAATGGTTTCGTAATATAATCATCTGCACCGTATGAAAATCCGGATATTTTATCTAAATCAGATGCTTTTGCTGATAGGAAGAAAATTGGACAATCTGTTTGTTGGCGAATGATTGGACAAATATCAAAACCAGATTGTCCAGGAAGCATTACATCTAAAATAATTAAATCGTAATTGTTTTGCTTAATTAGAGATAAAGCTATTTCAGCTGATGTTGCAGTTGTAATATGAGAAAAGCCTTCTTTTTCAAGAATGGTAGTTAGTAATTGTAAAATTGCTGTTTCATCATCAACGAGTAAAATATTTGCTTGGTACATAAATATCCCTCCTAATTTTCTCGAATATCATATCATCATTTTGTAACTTATGGAATTTTTAAGGAAATTTTAAGGTTTTCTTTCGCAAAAAATTAAGAATCAAATGATATGATAAAAGTAACATAGGGGAGGAGATGAGTGTGAACCCGTTTCAAGTGATGCGAGCTAGATATTTTTTAATTGTATTTGCACTATTAATTTTAATAGCGAGAAGTAGTGGCGATTTGCTAACAAGTATATTTCATATACAAAATTCTTCTTTTATAAATATCCTTATATTCTATATCCTTCCGATCGTATGGATTTCTTATGAGTATAGAAAGCACCACATTTCATTTTCATTATTTGTTAATAAAAATGAAACATTTAACTTGGTACAAGTTTTATACATTACGGTTATGTTATGCATGTTTAGTTACGGGTATCTTATTTTGTATATGTATAGTTTTGCATGGATTACACCGGACTTTATTATGAACGCCCTGCATGAACCGATTATAGATAGTACTGGGGGATATGTATATCAAGTCATTATGGTTGTATTCATCGCACCAATTATCGGGGAGTTTGTTTTTCGCGGATTTTTACTTCAACGCTTTGCAACAAAATGGGGAACGAGCATAGCAATCATCGCTGTAGCAATATTGTTTGCGTTGTTACATGTTGATTTCCTCGGTGCAGCCATATTCAGCATCGTACTGTCAATCGTATATATTCGTACGAAAAGTTTACTCATGCCAATTGCAATACATATGTTAAACAATGCATTTGTAATAGGTGCGTCTTTTCTAATAAGTAGAGAAAAAATTATGAGTTTTGCCGATTTCTCAAATTATACGACATTCTTTCCTGGACTTATTATTTTTATAACAGGATTAAACTTAGTACTTATCTTTTTATTTGTTAATCGTAAATATTGGAGTAAAGAAGTGCCAGTTATATATGCAGAGCAGGAAAAGAGCTTTTCAGATGTAGTCGGGAATAAATGAGATGAAGAAGACGGTTGAAAAAATATTAAAAGCCATTATAGATGCTACGTCTATTACAGATATGTGTGATAAAAGCGTTTTTCATTGGCTTCAACCGGTAGTAGATACGATTGTGTTTCCAGAGTATTACTTATTTTCTAGTACTCATTTAAAAGGAAATATTATTTCTCTTCTTATTGTGTTCGGGGTTTTACTAATATTTGGTCTAATTGTAGAAGAAATGATGAAGCGCATCTTCAGAAAGAATGAAGAGAAGTATATGTGGATTCATAAAGTATTCGAGAAAGTAATGGTGGCTTTCCTTTTGTTTTATGGTATAAAAACAATCATTTACTTTATAGCTTTGAAACATC
Source organism: Bacillus sp. MYb78 (assembly GCF_002975115.1). NCBI lineage: Bacteria > Bacillati > Bacillota > Bacilli > Caryophanales > Bacillaceae > Bacillus > Bacillus sp. MYb78. The sequence goes on along the minus strand of NZ_PCOB01000001.1, from coordinate 701,766 downwards.
ATTAATTCGAAATTTGAAAGGGGTGTATAAAATTATATGAATGAAATGATATCATCAAATAAGTTTTTTTATTTGATTTTACTTAGTCTAGTGTTAATAACGACAGTGAATGTTATTTTGCGCTGGGAGGAAGCTTATTTTTTCATGTATTTAGCGCTCCATTTGTTGGGGATTTTATGTATAAGTGGTGGAGTCGTTACTGAAAAAAAGAATGAAGAAAGCGTTAACTATATGTGTGTGATCGGTCTTGTTTTACTTTTAGCTGTACAGGGTATTATGAAATATAGTTCTTTCTCTTTACAAGATTTTAGTTTATTAATAGATGTACTTCCTTAAAGAGGTTTTTTATGTTATCTAAAAAGCAAGTAGGGTACGTGTGTTGGTTTGTACGTGCGATCTTTATTCCGGATTATGAACTAAAGAAAGTGTTTAAAGATAGGGAAAACTCTTCTTATGTAGAAGAGTTTTTTTATGTAAATAAAAGGATCTCGAGCAATTCGCATAATAAGCTTGTTCTAATTTAGCGTGTACGAACTTACAATAATAATAGACAGGCAGCATAGAGGAGGGAATAGCGTGAGGAAGGTTATTGGTTGGTCGCTTTTTTTGTACGTTGGATTTGCGTTACTTATATATTGGTATTTATTTGGATGGAATCATGAACTTATTCCGGACATGTATAAGGGAACGAGTGCAGATCCAGAAACGTTTATGAGTGCGAGAGAGCTTACGCTAAGCCAAGATTATTCGCGCGTGAAAAATTTACTATACTTTTTAGCGACGCCTCTTGAATGGATTATTTTATTATTTGTACTTGTGCTAGGTATTTCAAGAAAGTTTGAGAAATGGTCGAAGGAAACGACTAAAATAAGTGTTTTGCAAGTTGCGATTTATTTCTTTTATTTATCATTACTGACAACAGTGCTTGCCTTACCGATGCAATGGATTGGCCGGAAAGTGTCCGTTGATTACGGCATTTCAACGCAAAGCACACAAAGCTGGATAAAAGATCATGTTATCGGTTTTTGGGAAAGTTATGCGACTATGTTAATCGTAGTTACCGTTCTATTATGGCTTATCCGTAAATTTCCGAAGAGATGGTGGCTAGCAGGGTGGGCGCTCTCTGTTCCATTTACAATCTTTTTAACATTCATACAGCCTGTCGTTATTGATCCACTGTATAACGACTTCTCGACGCTGAAAAATAAAGAATTAGAAACGAAAATTTTAGCGATAGCAGACAAAGCGGACATTCCTGCTAAACACGTATATGAAGTAAATATGTCAGAAAAAACGAATGCATTAAATGCTTACGTAACAGGAAGTGGCCCTAACGCCCGTATTGTAATGTGGGATACAACGCTTAAGCAGTTAAAAGATAAAGAGATTTTATTTATCATGGCCCATGAAATGGGGCATTATGTTATGAAGCATATATATTTTGGCGTTGCAAGTTATGTATTGCTATCGTTTATAGGTATGTTTTTAATTAGTCGTATTATAAATATGTGTATTCGCAAATGGGGAGATACATTGCAAATTTCAAAAGTAGCATGTTTCTCCATTTTACCTTTATTTTTCTTAATTTCTTCTGTACTCTCTTTTGCAGCACAACCAGCAACAAACTACGTTTCACGTATAGAAGAAAGAGCGGCAGATCAATATGCTTTAAATATGACGAAGGATGGGAAATCTGGTGTGAAAACTTTTCAATATTTATCAAAAACAAGTTTAAGCCAAGTAAATCCGCCTGCGTTAGTGAAATTTTTCTTATACACGCACCCGCCAATTTTTGAAAGAATTCATGCGTTTGAACAATATGAGAAACAAAGAAAAAAGGAGTAGCTATTATGCTACTTTTTTTTATAGAGATATAAGTTTCATATTGGGAATATTTATCATTGCTTTTTATTGCGATTTTGTAAATAATAAGCTATAAAATTCTAAAAATCTATATATAAAGGAATAAAGGTGAAAAAATGTATTTTTTACAAAATTTAAAAGTGAAATATAAATTATTAGCGCTTATTTCATTAGCAGTTTTAGGTATGATAATTATGAGCAGTGTAGCAATTAATTCTATTAATAAGATTAAGCACGATACAGAGGTTGTAGTAGATGATTATCAATATTCTGCAATTTTATTAGAAGGAATGCTTCGCACACAAAATTCACTAGAATATAACTTATTAGAGTTAATTACGGCATCACAAAATGAAGTGGCAAATAAAGAGGGAATAATTAATAATATTGAAAAGGATCTTAAAAAATATGATTCTTTATTAAAAGAATATGATGATGGTTTTAATTTAAGTAAGCAAGAGGATGAACTGTTTCAGAAGATGAAGAAATCTTTACCAAGTTATAAAGATACATATAAGAAATTATTTGAAAAGGCGAAGGCAACAAACGAGCCGCAAATGGTAAATGAATTTCAGAAGGAATTAAAACCGAAGGGAATAGAGTTAGCTGGTTATGCAGTGGATCTAGAATCGTATGTTTCAAATTTAGCTGACCAAGTATTTAAAGATTCGCAAAAAATGATTGATCGTTCCGTTATTACCTTTATCATTCTTGTAGTAGTTACTACAATCGTTATATGTATAGTAAGTTATATTATTAGCAAGCTTATAGTTGCTCCTTTACAAACGGTTAGTCGTATGATGGAAAGAGCGAAAGAAGGAGATTTAACTGTACATGGTGATTATACTGCTAAGGATGAATTAGGTGTATTAGTAAGTAATTTTAATGAGATGATTGCAGGGCTAAGAACAAATATGCAAGAAGTAGAGAATAATATTCAGCTTCTATTCCAATATGCAGACGGAGTAGCATCTGCGTCAGAAGTATCTAGTAGTGCAGCAAAAAAAATCACTATGGATATTGAAGAAGTCGCAAATGGTGCAGAGAGTCAAATGCAAGCAATGGAACAAACTGCGGGTGCGATGGAAGAGTTGACACAAGGAATGCAGAGTATAGTCAATACATCATCCTCTGTAAATGAATTATCTGCTCAATCAGCATTAGATGCAGAGAGTGGTAACAAATTAATGAAACAAATGATTCAACAGATGGATACAATCCAAAATTCGGTACATAGCGGTGTGAAACAAGTAGAGACTATGAAAGAACAATCAGAAGAAATTGTTAAAATCATTGATGTAATGCAAGGTATTACCTCTCAGATTAACTTATTAGCATTAAACGCCGCAATTGAGGCTGCACGTGCTGGTGAAAGTGGTAGAGGATTTGCAATTGTGGCAGATGAAGTGCGGAAATTAGCAGAACAATCTAGTGATTCTGCAAAACAAATTGAGAATCTTATTACTCAAGTTATGGGAACAACGAACCATACGGTACATATGATGGGGAAAGTAGATAATGAGGTACAGGCAGGTACACAAGTAGTAATGCACACAGAAAAAGTATTTGGAACAATTACAGAAAAAGTACAACAAGTATCTGAGCAAATTCAAACGGTATCTATGTCTACAGATGAAATTGCAGCGAGTAGTGAGGAAATCTCGGCTTCTGCAGAAGACATGGCTCAAATTTCCCAAAGATCATCTGACCGAACTGATAGGGTAAAAGAGTCTATTCAACAGCAAGAAAAATCTGTTCAAGAGATTTCGGTTTCAATTGAACATATGCATAACGCAGCAGGAAAATTAAAACAAATAGTTGCCCAATTTACTCTTCAAAAGTAGTAGCATATTTGAGTGTTAATAAATATAAAAAAAGCATCCTCTTTTAATAAAAAAGGATGCTTTTTTTATTGCTACTATTCATAGACTTCGGGCATTTTCAAGGCGATGATTTATACATACTAGATTTGTATATTACTTGTTTTTTGACAGTGTAAGAGGTTTATCGACGAGAATTATTTCTGTATTAGTGTTTTTAGATCCTGCTGTTGCCAAACTATTAGACCGGATTTAGATGCAAGTAATAAGGATTATCCTTATATTTGTAGGGATGGCACTAACTTTTCGCAAGGGAAGAGAAGGCGAGTTATCAGTGAAGGGGAATGCTAACTCTGAAATATAAATCATGAATATAGTAACCTCCATTAGGTATTTCCTTTACGCGCCAATAAAGGGAAGTTGTAAAGTGAAAAGGAGTTTATAAAGAGATTGTAGAATGTTTTAGTACATAACACCTTAGAGGTGACAACTTCCTTTTTGAAAAAGAAAGAAGGAGGCATAAAGCAGAAAGGAAGTGGAAATATTTCTTCTAGAAGATTTGCATTTTATCTTACATTCACCAAAAAAGAGTACTCCTGAAACAATGAAATTCATTTTATTTGAATGAAATAGGGAGAGAGGATAATGAAGAAAAAAATATTGGGTGTAATGATGATTGCGACAATGGCAGGAGGTATATTTGCAGGGACGAATGTGACGCCTGTAAAAGCGGAAGAGTATCCACAAATGATTGTGTTTGAAGATGTTCCATACGGATTTTGGGCATATGATGCTATTATGGATTTAGCATATCATAAAATTATATTAGGGTATGGAAACGGGAAGTATGGTGTTGGTGATCTTATAACACGTGAACAAGTAGCTGGGACTATTTACAGAACACTTGAGATAAAAGAAGAAGGATCAGTAGCGAATCCATATAAAGATGTTTCTGATAGTACAACAACTTTTAAAAAGGAAATTTTGGCGTTAACAAAACGTGGTGTTTTTACAGGGGATGGCCAAGGGAATTTTAGGCCGAAAGCACCAATCTCTAGAGCGGAAATGGCTGTCATTTTAAAACGAGCATTTAATTTTGAAACGAAACAAAAACATACATTTAAAGATATTCCAAAAGGCCACTGGGCAGAAGATGCAATTAGTGCGCTACAATCTAATAATGTTGTAAGAGGAACTGGGAATGGCATGTATGAATTAAATCGCCCTGTACCTAGAGAACAATATGCTCAGTTTATTAATAATGCGATTATTAATTATCATTTGAAAGAGGATTGGAAATAGAGTGAAATATGAAAGCACAAATAGAAATATTTGTGCTTTTTTGTTTGTTTAAAAAAGAATTATTATTCGTTTATTTGTATTTTTAATGTTATACATAAGCTTTATAATCAACCCCATAAAAAAGACATGATGTGTAATATGATTCACAAAACCGTCACGAAATGTGTCGAAAAATATATTGTCACTATACCATTTATTCTGTATATTTTTAAAAAAACATATACATATTGGGGAGATAATTTGATGAGCAAAAAATTATTAAAAACAGCTACAGCATTAACAATTATGGGTGGGGTGTTATTCTCAGCAGAGAGTAACAGTGTAAAAGCGGAAAGTGCACCGTTGCAAAAAACAAATACAATTGTATTTAAAGATGTACCAAAAGGACATTGGGCATATGAGGCAATTCATGAATTAGCGGAACAAGAAATTATTTTGGGATATGGCGATGGAATATTCGGTTTTGGGGATAATGTAACACGTGAGCAAGTTGCAGCTTTAATTTACCGTGTGTTTGATATGGAAGAACAAGATGAATATGAAAACCCATATGGAGATATTGATGAAAATTCAACAAGCTTTATCGAGGAGATATTGGCTTTAACGGAAATGGGAATTTTCCAGGGAGACGAGAATGGAAACTTTAGACCGAAGGCGACGTTAACGCGTGCGGAAATGGCACAAGTTCTTACGAATGCTTTTGACTTACAGGCCAAGGGATCTCATAACTTTAATGATGTTTCAGCAAATTCATGGGCAACGAATGCAATTAGTGCAGTACAAACAAATGGTATTACAATGGGAATCGGAGAAGGTAAATTCGGTCCGTCTATGAAGGTAACGAGAGAACAATACGCACAGTTTTTACATAGAGCAATATTGCATGATATGGAACAAGGGCAGTAATAAAGTTTAACTAGTCAAAGTGAAATTTAAAAATAATACAAAAAGGTCGTTGTTGTATAACAGCGGCCTTTTTTGTATGAAATAAAGCACGAAAGAATGGCGTTTTGAAAAAAAATGAAATGAATTTTCGAAAAAAACTTCCTTTTCCGAAGATTTGTTATATAATATAAAACATGAAATCAAATCTGTTATAAAACAGTTTAAGAAGGGGATGCTAATATGTCGACGCAAACTTCACGGGTTACACTCGTTGGAGAAATGTTACCAGCGTACAACGAAATATTGACACCTGAGGTGCTTAGTTTTTTGAAGGAACTACATGAGAATTTCAATGAGCGCCGCATAGAACTTTTACAAAAACGTGTAGAAAAACAAAAGAGAATTGATGCAGGGGAGTTTCCGAAGTTTCTAGAAGAAACAAAACACATACGTGAAGCGGATTGGACAATTGCCAAGCTGCCAAAAGACTTAGAGGATCGCCGCGTAGAGATTACTGGACCGGTAGATAGAAAGATGGTCATTAACGCTTTAAATTCAGGAGCGCATCTTTTTATGGCGGATTTTGAAGATTCGAATTCACCAACTTGGGAAAATGCAGTTGAAGGTCAAATCAACTTACGAGATGCAGTAAAGGGAACGATTTCACATGAAAATGATAAAGGGAAAGAATATAGATTAAATGAGAAAACAGCTGTACTCATTGTACGTCCAAGAGGATGGCATTTAGAGGAAAAGCATATGCAAGTTGATGGGAAAAATATGTCGGGTAGCTTAGTAGATTTCGGCTTGTACTTTTTCCATAATGCGAAAGCTCTTTTAGCAAAAGGGAGCGGTCCATACTTTTACTTACCGAAAATGGAAAGTTATTTAGAAGCGAGATTATGGAATGATGTATTCGTATTTGCTCAAAAATATATCGGCATTCCAAATGGAACGATTAAAGCAACTGTGTTACTGGAAACGATTCACGCTTCGTTTGAAATGGATGAAATTTTGTATGAGCTAAAAGATCATTCTGCTGGCTTAAACTGCGGAAGATGGGATTATATTTTTAGCTTTTTAAAGAGTTTCCGTAATCATAATAAATTCTTACTACCAGATAGAGCACAAGTCACGATGACGGCGCCATTTATGCGTTCGTATTCTTTGAAAGTAATTCAAACATGTCACCGCCGTAATGCACCAGCAATTGGAGGAATGGCGGCACAAATTCCGATTAAAAATAATCCAGAAGCAAATGAAGCAGCTTTTGAAAAAGTGCGTGCTGATAAGGAGCGCGAAGCTTTAGACGGTCATGATGGGACTTGGGTTGCCCACCCTGGACTTGTACCGGTTGCAATGGAAGTATTTAATCACATTATGAAAACACCGAATCAAATTTTTAGAAAACGTGAAGAAATATGTGTAACAGAAAACGATTTACTAGATGTACCAGTGGGAACGATTACAGAAGAGGGCCTTCGCATGAATATTAGCGTAGGTATTCAATATATTGCATCTTGGTTAAGCGGACGGGGAGCAGCACCCATTTATAACTTAATGGAAGATGCGGCAACTGCTGAAATTTCAAGAGCACAAGTATGGCAATGGATTCGTCATGAAGGTGGAAAACTAAATGATGGTCGTAATATTACGTTTGAATTAATGGAAGAGCTAAAAGAAGAAGAATTAGCAAAAATAGAAAGAGAGATTGGTAAGGAAGCCTTTAAGAAAGGGAGATTCCAAGAGGCGACAACTTTGTTTACAAATCTCGTTCGAAATGATGAATTCGTACCATTTTTAACATTACCGGGTTATGAAATTTTATAAAAAATGAAAAGGGGATGGAACAAATGAAAAACGAAAGAATCGAGAAATTACAAGAAAACTGGGAATTAGATGAGCGTTGGAAAGGAATCACACGTCCATATTCGGCAGAAGATGTAATTCGCCTGCGCGGATCGATTGATATTGAACATACATTAGCGCGCCGCGGTGCGGAGAAGCTTTGGACATCGCTTCATACAGAAGACTATATTAACGCACTTGGCGCATTAACAGGAAACCAAGCGATGCAACAAGTAAAAGCTGGGTTAAAAGCGATTTACTTAAGTGGTTGGCAAGTAGCAGCTGATGCAAACCTTTCTGGACATATGTATCCAGACCAAAGTTTATATCCAGCGAACAGCGTACCTGCTGTAGTGAAACGAATTAATCAAACGCTTCAACGTGCGGATCAAATTCAGCATATGGAAGGAAGCGATGATACAGACTATTTCGTACCGATTGTAGCAGATGCAGAAGCTGGATTTGGCGGACAATTAAACGTATTCGAACTGATGAAAGGTATGATTGAAGCAGGTGCATCAGGTGTGCATTTTGAAGATCAATTATCTTCAGAGAAAAAATGTGGCCATTTAGGCGGAAAAGTACTACTACCAACGCAAACAGCAGTACGCAATTTAATTTCTGCACGTCTTGCAGCAGATGTAATGGGAGTGCCGACAATTATCGTTGCAAGAACAGATGCGGATGCAGCTGATTTAATTACGAGCGATATCGATCCTGTTGATAAAGCATTTATTACAGGAGAAAGAACACCAGAAGGATTTTACCGTACGAATGCAGGTCTTGATCAAGCAATTGCGCGTGGTTTAGCGTATGCACCGTATGCAGACCTCGTTTGGTGTGAAACGTCGGAACCAAATTTAGAAGATGCAAAACGATTTGCGGAGGCAATTCATAAGGAGCATCCAGGAAAGCTACTTGCATATAACTGTTCACCTTCATTCAACTGGAAACAAAAACTAGATGAAAAAACAATTGCGAGCTTCCAAAAGGAAATCGCATCTTACGGTTATAAGTTCCAATTCGTAACGCTTGCTGGATTCCATTCATTAAATTACGGTATGTTTGAACTAGCACGTGGCTATAAAGAGCGCGGCATGGCAGCATACTCTGAACTACAACAAGCAGAATTCGCAGCTGAAAAACACGGCTACTCTGCAACACGTCACCAACGCGAAGTAGGAACAGGTTACTTTGATGAAGTGGCACAAGTGATTACAGGCGGAACTTCATCAACGACAGCGTTAAAAGGGTCTACGGAAGAAGCACAGTTTACGAAATAAAAGGAAGGGGCACCTTTTTGAAAGGTGCCCCTTGTTATTTCCTAAACGATTCGAAAAGAGAGATTGAGTTGTCGGCAAAAAACGATACTAACTTTCCTTTATTACTAAATCAACTCCACTCAGCCCTATGATCACGAATAAACTTCATATCTTTCTCATAATGCTCTAGATGTCCTTCATCGATCATTCTTTGGAAATTCAAGTCGCCTTCTTGCGCTTTTCGTTTCATATATGTACATAACCCTTCTAATCGAAGCAACACCATTCCTAAGTAATCTTCATCCATATTTTTATCATAGGACTGAACGAACAAATTCATTCTCTCTTTAATACAATCTGCATGTTGCGATGAGTCATAATGAACGGCTTCACCGGATTCTATATAATACACTCTACTTAAAGGCACACAAGTATAGAGTGTATAAGCGATATCCCATAGTCTTGGACCAGGAGCAGCAACATCGAAATCAATAATCCCTACTGGCTTCTCATTATTAAAAATAATGTTATATATGGCAAAATCATTGTGACATAAAACCTCAATGTTATTTGGGGTATGATCCATCGGTTTCCAATCATCTAATAACGGAAAATCACTTACAGCATCATGGTAAAGGCGAAGCATCTTTGCAATTTCTTTTAATACATCATTAGATCGCATATATTCTTTTAAAGGATAATTGCCAGCTTCTCCTTCAATAAAGGATAAAATCTCTCTATCCTTTTCATCTACACCTAAAAACTTTGGAGCATAATGAAATCCTTTGTTTTCTAAATGTTGCAATAGCTTATGAATCTTTTCACCGCCCGGCTTTAACTCTCGCCGAACAGTATTTTCAGAACGATATACGTTTGAGACGTTTCCCCCTGTTAGCCTTTCTTCTTTAGCGTAGTTTGACATGTGAAAATTCCCCCTGTGATTAAAAAATCCAATTCCAAATAGTAAATAGACCAATAATGGCAGAAAAGAGAAGGCAAGCAAGCGATGCTAGACAGCCAAAAGGAACTAGCTTATCTTGCCATGTTTCTTTATACTCATAAATTAACTCCTCTGCTACTTTCTTCTGCACTGAAGATAAAGATTGATCTTTATACAAACCTTTTATATGGTTAGAATCGCCTTTAAACTTTAAAGCACGTGCAATATGATGAGGATTATTTCCCATTGATTTTTCAAATAATAAACATGATTCATGCATAATATCTGTTTTATGCTCCTCTAGATACCAGTAACGTCCAGCCATTTCTGGATATTGTAATGTATAATAAATATCTCCGAGTTGTTTTCGAAGATGTAATTCATTTGGGTATGTAAAGATGAGGCCGTGCAATCTGTCTCTTGCTTTTCCAAGATTATTATTTTCAATATCCTCTTCGATTCTTTTTAATGTTTTTCTAGGAATTTTGTTGTTCATAAATTCCTCCTTATTTGGAATAGAGATAATTATATTTTATAAGAAATACTAAAAATTAGAAATTCCATTTTAGAAAAAGATTGTACATTTTATTTTAATGTGCTATGATGATGTCAGTTGAATAGTTAAATTAAGCAATCCATATGTTATCAAGTGCTGAAAACGAACGAGAAAAAGTATGTGAGAACTAGTTTATGTTTCGTATTTGATAATGTGTGGATTCTTTTTTTAGACAGGAAGACTAAAAAATTTAAAATTTGTATTTTCTTAGGAGGAAATAATTATGGCAGTAACAGGACAAGTAAAATGGTTTAACAACGAAAAAGGCTTCGGTTTCATCGAAGTTCCAGGTGGAAACGACGTATTCGTACATTTCTCTGCAATCGAAACTGACGGTTTCAAATCTCTAGAAGAAGGTCAAAAAGTTAGCTTCGAAATCGAAGACGGTAACCGTGGACCTCAAGCTAAAAACGTAATCAAACTATAATTTTATAGTTGATGATAAAAAAAAGGATGGCTAATGCCATCCTTTTTTTAGGTTGTGGAGAAAATTTTTCCAGAGCCTGTTTTTATATGTAAATCTCTTTTTTTATGTTAAAACTGGTAAAAAATTATCGGAAATGCGTAGTAGTTTCTGTAGAAGAGTTAGTTCAGCAAGAGTATTTGCTGCGTATGATAGTAAATAACTATAAATTTGTTTTCTCTGTTGAAATGGGGAAATCTTTTCTAGATAGACCTTGAGTAACATCTTTTTTGTTAGCATTGTTGTTGGAATTTTGTACGTTTTGAGATGATGTTTCTAACAGTTGTTCTTGTTCCTTACTAGGGGTATTCAGAGCATCTGAGGGAATGCTATTAACCTGCTGACTTAATAGATTTTCTTTATCCATAGTATACAGCTCCTTTTTGGAATTCGATAAAAAGCAATATAATTATAAATAGCCACTTATATATATTGTGTTTTTGAATGAAATTATATACAAAACTTATATTACAAAGTTAACTAATTAACGAATTGTTAGTGATGGATAAAGATGTACAAATTTGAAGTGTTTAATAAAAATTAAAAGCGGGTAACAAGTACAAATACTCTTTCTCATGTTTTATATAAGGATCATATTACAAATCAAAAAAGATGTAGAGAACCTTGAAAGAAAATATAGTTTTTTTAGGGTGAAGAAGAATAAATAAAATGATACTACAAATGTAAAAAGGCATTCCATAAAGGAAGGCCTTTTATTGTTCTTGCCCTGATTTTTTCTTCTCACGTTTTTTACATTCTGGACATTTTGATTTACGAAACGGTTTAGCAAAGAATAGCAGAATGAAAAATAAACCGAATATAATACTAGCTGAGTTTTTCACGATAATGACGCTGCTATTTTTCATTTGAATCGATGGTTGGATCTCTTTTTCCTTCATAGTGGCCCTCCATATATTGGATTTACATTTTAATTATAGCAAAGTTAATTGTTTTCATGATGTGAAAATAGGAAGGGATAATAAATATTTATAGGTAGTATAAATGCTGTTTTTATAACTTTAAAATTAAATCATTACTATATCGTGATTTTTTTTATTTAACAAATGTTTGATAAATGATAAAAAATTGTAAAAAAGCGGAACTTGTAAGCTATTTCCTTTTCATAGATGCTAAAATTGTATATGCAGCTGCTAATATAAATGGAAAAAAGGAGATAATGGAGTATGGAAAGTAAAGTGGAACGCTATGTCGAAAATTATGTTGTAACGAAAAATACGATGGCCTTACTTCCTGTTATTCTAAGTGAAAAGAAAATTGTTACGCGAGTCGTTGAAATGAATGATTCTTTTTTCGTATTTCAAAAACCTCTAGATATTATAGAAAGAAGTTGCCGCAAGCATGGCTCTAGTTTCTTAGGCAGAAAAGAAGGAACGAAAGAGTTAACTCATATTACACATAAAGCACCGATTGCGATTAGTCCAGCAGATCAACTTTATTTTTTCCCTACCTATTCTTACTCTAGAAAAGAGTGCGCTTGGTTGTCTCATTTTTATATTGAAAGTAATAAAGAATTAAAAGATGGAAATCTTATTATTAGATTTATAAATGGCTTTGCTGTGAAATTAGAAATATCAAAAACTAGTTTTGAAAATCAACAAAATCGTACAGCGAAATTACGTACTGAATATGAAGATCGTAGGAAAAAACAAGGGAGCCCTTGTTTTAAAGAGGTTGATAAAAAAGAGGAATCAACATTAAGACCCGCTTATGAGAGTGTGTATTTTGTGAAAGAAGGCGAGGTGTGAAAGAATGGGGGAATCCCCATTCTTTTTTTGTTTATCCCGTTATTTGTGGGCAGTAAGACCCCCACCTCAAAATTCAGCGAAAGCAAAAAAGTTAGGTGGGGGTCGGGCTGTATAGATAAAGCGATATATTTAGAAAATCACCAGTGTAATTTCATTTACCGATAAAAAATCGGAAAACCATCTAAATAACAAAACGAACGACATGTCCTGTCGAATATTGATAGATTATCATAGCTAAATAATGAAGGAATTCTTATGAAAGATATGGAAACTTTAATAAATGCATCTCCATATGTCGTATCTACCATTTCCTCTTTCATATAAGCGATGATACAGTAGGGATAGTATTTAGAGTAAAGGGGTAAAGTGTAGAATGGATTTTCAGACAATCAAAGAGTATTTTTCACCAGAAAATATGGATCATATTGTTGAGAGTTATAAAGCGTTCGGACCACTTCTTGGTATTGGTTTACCGATGATAGAGGCGTTGATTCCAGCATTACCGCTTATCGTATTTGTACTGGCGAATGCTGTTGCATTTGGCTTTTGGATCGGTTTTCTTTATTCATGGCTTGGATCAGTAATGGGTGCATTACTTGTCTTTTTCATCATCCGCCATTTTGGTCGCAGTCGTTTCTTTTCGTTTGTAAATAAGCATGAGAGAGTACGAAAAGCAATGGGGTGGATTGAAAGGAAAGGATTCGCACCGATTTTTGTTATATTTTGTTTTCCGTTTACACCGTCAGCGCTCATAAATGTTGTCGCTGGTTTATCCCGAATTAGTGTAAAACAGTTTGGTCTAGCGTTAGCATTCGGAAAACTTGTGATGATTTTTATTTTAACGTATATCGGTCATGATTTAATGTCATTTATTCATAACCCGGTGAAATCAGTCATTGTAGCGATTGGTATTTTTATTTTATGGTATGTCGGTAAGAAAATCGAAGTAAAGTTAGAACTACATTAAGAATAGTCTTCTTTGTAAAGGAAAGCTTCAGTATTAAAGGATAAGGGGAGAAGCAGATGAAGAAAACTTTGAAAAAAGAAGGCATAGAGTGGATACGAACAATTTTAATTGGTGTATTATTAGCTGTATTTTTTCGAACGTTTTTCTTTTCAACGTATGTTGTAGAGGGGAAGTCAATGATGCCGACATTGCAAGATGGCAATATGCTCGTTGTAAATAAGGTGAGTTATCAAGTTGGGGACTTGAACAGATTTGATGTTGTGGTGTTTCATGCGAATAAAAAAGAGGACTATGTAAAGCGAATTATCGGTTTACCTGGAGATCATATTGAATATAAGCATGATAAGTTATATATAAATGGACAATTTATTGATGAGCCGTATCTAGAGAAGTATAAGAAAGAGATAAATGGAAGGCAACTAACAGGCGACTTTACATTAGAAGAGTTAACGAAAGAAAAGCTGGTGCCACCCGGGTTTATTTTTGTAGTAGGTGATAACCGGCTCGGGAGCTGGGATAGTAGACACTTTGGCTTTGTAAAAGCTGATACAGTCGTCGGTAAAGTTGATTTGCGATATTGGCCAATTCAAGAGGTACAAACGAATTTTTCAAAAGGTTGATATAATGAAGTAGAAGTATAGAAAAGACAAACAACTCAGTTTGTCTTTTTTCGTGTACTATAATACAATTATAGTAGCAAACTAACGTTCGTTATGTAAGTGAAAGGTGGGGTTACATGTCACTTCGATTTGTGATTGGTAGAGCGGGAAGTGGAAAAAGTACACTTTGTTTACGTGAAGTGCAAGAAGAGTTAAAACAGCGCCCGAGAGGGAAAACAATATTATATCTTGTGCCAGAACAGATGACATTCCAGACGCAGCAGGCGTTAATTGGAAGTGAGGATGTAAGAGGTTCTATTCGGGCACAAGTTTTTAGTTTTTCACGATTAGCGTGGAAGGTGCTGCAAGAAGTTGGCGGAGCGAGTCGTCTTCATATTGATGAAGCTGGTGTACATATGTTACTCCGTAAAATTGTAGAGTCTCGTAAAGATGGATTATCGGTGTTCCAAAAAGCAGCGGAGCAAAATGGTTTCTTTGAACATCTTGGCAGTATGATCGCGGAGTTTAAACGTTACAATGTAACGCCATCTAACGTATATGAAATGTGGCAACAATTAGATGCGCATAGTAGCAGTGCCGAACAAAAGTTACTAGCGAATAAAGTGTATGATTTACAGTTACTATACGATGATTTTGAACGTGCTTTAATTGGAAAATACTTAGATTCAGAAGACTACCTGCAATTGCTAGTGGAAAAGCTTCCGCAGTCTGAATATGTAAATGGTGCGGAAATTTATATAGACGGGTTTCATTCATTTTCCCCGCAAGAGTTAGAGATTGTAAGACAGCTTATGATTTGCGGAGCGAAAGTTACGATCCCGTTAACGATAGATGAAAAAACGTTAGCACAGCCAGTAAATGAACTCGATTTATTTTATGAAACGACGTTAACGTATGAAAAAATAAAACAAGTAGCGCGTGAAGAGAAAATAGAAATTGAAAAAACAATTCCACTTATGGAACAGCCGCGTTTTCATTCTCCAGCATTAGCGCATTTAGAAGCTCATTATGAAGCGCGTCCGAATGAAAAATTTAACGGTGAAGCGAGTGTAACGATTAGTACAGCTGCGAATTTACGAGCGGAGGTAGAAGGTGTTGCTCGTGAAATTCGTAAACTTGTTGCGGATGAAAAATATCGTTACCGAGATATTGCAGTGCTTCTTCGTAATGGGGAAAGTTATTACGATGTGATGCGAACGTTATTTACAGATTACAATATCCCGCACTTCATCGATGAAAAGCGCCCGATGTCACACCACCCATTGGTAGAATGTATTCGTTCTGCACTCGAGATTATTAGTGGGAATTGGCGTTATGATGCGGTGTTCCGTTGCGTGAAAACAGAGCTTTTATATCCATTAGACGTAAGAAAAGAAGTGATGCGTGAAGAAATGGATGAATTTGAAAATTACTGTTTAGCGTACGGTGTACAAGGAAAGAGATGGACTGCTGAAGATCCATGGATGTATCGCCGTTATCGTTCTCTTGATGATACGAACGGGATGATTACAGACAGTGAACGTGAAATGGAAGAGAAAATAAATAGGCTACGTGACGTTGTAAGAACACCTGTTATTCGCATGCAAAAAAGGTTAAAGCGTGCAGGAACAGTTATGCAAATGTGTGAAGCAGTTTACTTGTTTTTAGAAGAACTGGATGTTCCGAAGAAACTAGAAGAATTACGTATACGTGCAGAAGAAAGTGGAGATTTCTTATTTGCGACAGATCATGAACAAGTATGGGAAGAAGTAATGAGCCTTCTTGATACATTTGTAGAGATGCTTGGGGAAGAGAAAATGTCTCTTTCTATGTTTACTGACGTTATGTCGACAGGTCTTGAGGCACTTCAATTTGCTAACATTCCGCCGTCATTAGACCAAGTGTTAATTGCTAATATTGATCACTCCAGGTTATCTGACGTGAAAGCAACGTTTATTATAGGTGTAAATGAGGGTGTCATTCCAGCAGCACCTATGGATGAAGGTATGCTTTCTGATGAGGAAAGAGAAGTTCTTGGTGCGGCAGGGATTGAATTAGCGCCAACGACGAGACAAACTTTGTTAGAAGAACAGTTCGTTATGTATCAAATGGTAACGAGAGCATCTGAGAAGTTATACATTTCATGCCCGCTTGCAGATGAAGAAGGAAAGACGTTACTTGCGTCTAGCTTTATTAAGAAAATAAAAAGAATGTTCCCTAATGTGAAAGATTCATTTATTACGAATGATGTAAATGATTTATCACGTTCAGAACAAATTTCATATGTAGCAACGCCAGAAGTAACGTTATCTTACGTTATGCAGCAACTACAAACGTGGAAGCGATACGGATTTGAAGGAAATTTAGACTTTTGGTGGGACGTATATAATTTCTACGTAACTTCAGATGAATGGAAACAAAAAAGTAGCCGCGTCTTATCAAGTTTATTCTATCGAAATCGTGCGAAGAAACTAAGTACAGCAGTAAGTAGAGATTTATACGGAGATATAATTAAAGGAAGCGTCTCTCGTATGGAACTATTTAATCGTTGTGCATACGCTCATTTTGCGCAGCACGGTTTATCGCTTAGAGAGCGTGATATTTTTAAGCTTGATGCGCCAGACATCGGCGAATTATTCCATGCGGCATTAAAGAAAATTGCGGACAAGTTATTGCGTGAAAACCGTACTTGGGCGGATTTATCTATAAAAGAGTGTGAGCATCTTTCTGTTTTAGTAATAGAAGAAATTGCGCCGTTATTACAACGACAAATTTTATTAAGCTCAAACCGTCATTTCTATTTAAAACAAAAACTACAACAAATCATTTTCCGTACGTCAATCATTCTTCGTGAACATGCGAAGTCAAGCGGATTCGTACCAGTTGATTTAGAAGTGCCGTTCGGTATGGGTGGTACAGGATCACTTCCGCCGATGGAATTCTCATTACCAAATGGTGTGAAGATGGAAGTGGTCGGCCGTATTGACCGTGTTGATAAGGCAGAAGATGAAAACGGGACGTTCTTACGTATTATTGATTATAAATCAAGTTCAAAAGCGTTAGATTTAACGGAAGTGTATTACGGATTAGCACTTCAAATGTTAACGTATTTAGATGTCGTTACTTCGAATGCACAGACGTGGATGAAAAAAGGCCACGCAGCATCACCAGCTGGTGTATTGTATTTCCATATTCATAACCCAATCGTTGAGATGAAAGGTGACGCATCTGAAGCTGAAATTGAAAAAGAAATTTTAAAGAAATTTAAAATGAAAGGACTCGTATTAGGAGATGCTGACGTTGTTCGTTTAATGGATAACAAACTTTCAACAGGAAGCTCAGATATTATTTCTGCTGGCCTGAAAAAAGACGGTAGCTTTAGTGCGCGTTCAAGTATTGCAAGTGAGCAAGAGTTTAACGTACTGCAAAAATATGTACACCATACGTTTGAAAATATCGGAAAAGATATTACAGAAGGTGTTATCGATATTGCTCCTTATAAAATGGGAAATAAAGCAGCATGTACGTTCTGTAACTTCAAATCTGTTTGTCAATTTGATGAGTCACTTGAAGATAATCAGTTCCGATCGTTAAAAGATATGAAAGATAGCGAAGCGATGGAGAAAATAAGAGAGGAGGTTGGCGGAGAATGATAGAAAATTGGCCTAAAAAACCAGAAGGTAGTCAATGGACAGATGACCAGTGGAAAGCTGTTGTAGCGAACGGACGTGATATTTTAGTTGCGGCTGCAGCTGGATCAGGGAAAACAGCAGTATTAGTTGAACGTATTATTAAAAAGATTATTAATGAAGAGAACCCAGTCGATGTCGACCGCCTGCTCGTTGTAACATTTACGAATGCAGCAGCGCAAGAGATGAAAAACCGAATCGGGGAAGCGTTAGAAAAGGTATTAATTGATGAACCAGGCTCTCAACACGTAAGAAAGCAGCTGAGCCTATTAAATAAAGCTTCCATTTCAACAATTCACTCATTCTGTTTACAAGTTATTAGAGGATATTACTACATGCTTGATGTTGATCCTCGTTTCCGTATTGCGAATCAAACAGAAAATGAATTGTTAAAAGAAGAAGTGTTAGATGACATATTAGAAGAAGAGTATGGCATCGAAGATAATACGATATTCTTTGAACTCGTTGATCGTTATACGAGTGACCGTAGTGATGATGACTTACAACGTATGATTTTAGCGCTTCATACAGAATCAAGAGCGCATCCAAATCCGGAAAAATGGCTTGATAAATTAGTAGAAGCATATGACGTAGAAGGAAAGACAATTGAGGATTTAGTATATGCTTCTTATTTATTAGAAGATGTGAAATTCCAGCTTGAAACAGCGGAACAGCATATTCGTAAGGCAACTGAACTCGCGATGCTTCCTGACGGTCCAGCGCCTCGCATTGAAACTCTGCAAGCAGATGTAGTTTTACTTGGAACGCTATCATCAGCTGCTCGTGAGTCGTGGACAAGTTTGTATGAAGCGATGCAAAACGTATCGTGGCAAACGTTAAAGCGTATTAAGAAAAGTGATTACAATGAAGATGTTGTAAAACAAGTAGACTCTCTTCGTAATAAAGCGAAAGATGAAGTGAAGAAATTACAAGAAGAGTTATTTAGCCGCAAACCTGAAAGTTTCTTACGAGATTTTCAAGATATGCACCCAGTATTAGAAAAGCTTGTTCAACTTGTAAAAGTATTTACAGAGCGTTTCCAAGCGATGAAGCGAGATAAAGGAATGGTCGATTTCACAGATTTAGAGCATTTCTGTTTACAAATTTTAAGTGAACAAAGTGAAAATGGTGAAATGAATCCTTCAGCAGTAGCGCTTCAATATCGTAATAAATTTGCTGAAGTGTTAGTCGATGAATATCAAGATACGAACTTTGTACAGGAATCCATTATTAAATTTGTAACGAAAGATTCTGAGAGTGAAGGAAACTTGTTCATGGTTGGCGACGTAAAGCAGTCAATTTATCGTTTTCGACTAGCCGAACCAGGCTTATTCCTAGGAAAGTATAAACGCTTTACGCAAGAAGGATCGGGCGGCGGAATGAAGATTGACTTAGCGAAAAATTTCCGTAGTCGTCATGAAGTGCTAGCAGGAACGAACTTCATCTTCAAACAAATTATGGGCGAAGAAGTTGGGGAAATCGATTACGATGCTGACGCTGAATTAAAGCTAGGTGCTAGCTATCCAGAAGGTGAAGATGTAGCGGCAGAGCTATTATGTATTCAGCAAACGGAAGAAGAAGTAATAGACGGTGAAGAAGGTGCAGAAGTCGAAAAAGCACAGCTAGAAGCTCGTCTTATGGCGCAGCGTATTAAAGCGATGGTTGATTCAGGTTATGAAGTGTATGATCGTAAAACGGATAGTATGCGCCCTGTACAATACCGTGATTTCGTTATTTTACTCCGCTCGATGCCGTGGGCGCCGCAAATTATGGAAGAGTTAAAATTGCAAGGAATTCCAGTATATGCTGACCTTGCGACGGGTTATTTTGAAGCGACAGAAGTAAATATTATGATGAACGTATTCCGCGTTATTGATAATCCGATGCAAGATATTCCGCTTGCAGCTGTACTTCGTTCACCGATTGTGGGACTAAATGATGAAGACCTTGCGACGCTTCGTGCTCATGGGAAGAAAGGGTCATTTTATGAAGTAATGAGCTCGTTCTTAAAAGGAGCACCGCTTGAAGAAGAGCAAGAACTTCATGATAAATTAGAGTGGTTTTATAATTTACTGCAAGGATGGCGTGAATTTGCCCGTCAACAATCCCTTTCTGATTTAATTTGGAAAGTGTACGGTGAGACAGGTTATTACGACTTCGTTGGCGGTTTACCAGCAGGAAAGCAAAGACAAGCAAACTTACGCGTACTATATGACCGTGCAAGACAATATGAAGCAACATCATTTAGAGGATTATTCCGCTTCTTACGTTTTATTGAACGTATTTTAGAACGCGGTGATGATATGGGTACGGCGAGGGCTCTCGGTGAACAAGAAGACGTTGTTCGCATTATGACGATTCATAAAAGTAAAGGGTTAGAGTTCCCAGTTGTATTTGTAGCTGGACTCGGTCGTCGTTTTAATACACAAGACTTAATGAAACGTTTCTTATTGCATAAAGATTTCGGTTTCGGTTCGCAATTTATCGATCCGCGTAAACGAATTAAATATACAACATTATCACAGCTTGCGATTAAGCGTAAAATGAAAATGGAATTAATTGCGGAAGAAATGCGCGTACTATACGTAGCATTGACGCGTGCGAAAGAGAAGTTAATTTTAATCGGCACAGTTAAGGATGCAAATAAGGAAATGGAAAAATGGCTTGATGCGAGGGAACATAGTGAATGGTTATTACCAGATCACATACGTGCTGGAGCGTCTTGTTATTTAGACTGGATTGCACCTTCATTATATAGACACCGTGATAGTGAAATGCTTCTTGAATTAGGACAAGGAAGTATTCCGGATGAAATTTACGGGTATGACACTAGCTGGAAAGTAGAAGTTGTGGACGGTAACACGCTTCTTGCACCAGAGCCAGTTCAAGAAGAGAAACAAGAATTGTTAGAAGCGCTTCGTGAGAAAAAGGCTGTTCCCCTGCAAAGTGAACGGAAAGAAGAAGTGTACGACAGATTACTATGGAAGTACGGATATGAGGATGCGACATCTCATCGTGCGAAGCAATCTGTTACAGAAATAAAGAGAAATTATCAATCTGAAGAAGGTAGCGATAACGCCTTTATTAAAAAACTACGTGTACCAATTAAAACACGTCCGCGCTTTATGGAGAAAAAAGGGTTAACGTACGCAGAGCGTGGAACAGCAGTCCATGCCGTTATGCAGCATGTAGATTTGAAGAAACCGATTACGGCCGAAACGCTACAAGAACAAATCGCGGGAATGGTAAATAAGGAATTATTAACATTCGAGCAGGCGGAAGAAATAGCAATTGAAAAAGTAATTTCATTCTTTGACAGTGACTTAGGTAAAAGGGTATTAGCGGCAAAAAGTGTAGAGCGTGAAGTACCATTTACGATGATGCTTGCAGCAGAAGAAGCATATCAAGATTGGCAAGGGAAGAGTGAAGAAACGATTCTTGTTCAAGGGGTTATCGACTGCATGATTGAAGAGGAAGATGGCATTACGTTAATCGACTTCAAAACAGATACGATTGAAGGGAAATTCCCAGGCGGATTCGAACAAGCAAAACCAATTTTAGAAGATCGATATAAAGTGCAACTTTCGTTATATGCAAAAGCACTCGAAAAAAGCTTACAACATCCTGTGAAAGAGAAATGTTTATACTTCTTTGATGGTAATCACGTTGTAAATATTGAAGAATAGAGGGGCTTGAAAATGGTAACGGAAAAAACGTTAAGAACTTGTGAACAGGGACACGAGTACTATAAAAGTAGCGATTGTCCAACTTGCCCAACCTGTGAGAAAGAGAGAAAGCCAAAAGAGGGCTTTCTCTCTCTTCTTTCAGCGCCAGCAAGAAGGGCATTAGAACACCATGGAATTCAAACTGTAGAAGAACTCTCAAAATATAGTGAAAAAGAAATTTTAAAATTGCATGGTATGGGACCTGCGTCTTTGCCGAAGCTTAGAAAGGCTTTGGAGGAGAGCGGGTTATCATTTAAATAAAACGAAATAGTGTCTCTTCACTACTTACTTGTTTATACTACTATTTGTGGACAGTAAAGCTCAAAATTATTAAAATTTCATTTTAATAATTTTGAATTAGATAAAAGAAAAAAGTAGGAGAATATCTCCTACTTTTTTTAAGCTGTTCCAATCTGATCTTGATCTGCCACATCAGAATCAAACGTATTTGTTGCACTAACACCGCTAAAAGTATTCACAACAAACCCAACATTGGAAGCTCCAGATCCATTATAGGCTTTCGTGTTTTCTTTCGGAGACACGTTATAAAAATCTCCTAAGTTGAAAGAGCCGTTACTGTTTTGAACGACGAGATTTCCTACAACCGAAGGCATACCATCCACCTACTTTACTAAGCTTTTTAATTACTATATGAATTATTGTGCGGAAGGTTCATCTGTAATATATTGGCGGATTTGCATAATACGAGAGTTATTAAAAACATAATCAACATTTCCAATTTGAAAGCAACCAGAATTTAAAAGTGTCCGTAATTCAACGTTATTAACTTCAATAAAAGGGCATTCATTTACAATATTTAATTTTACATCTGTCGTTCGTTTTGGAATTGTAATGTGTTCATCTGTAAAGATTTCAAAAGCATCAAAACGACCTTCTCCCCTTATATAACAAGGAATTTCACGGTGGACGGCAAGAGCTCTACTTTTTAATTCCATTTGGTTTGCATCTCCAACTTGCAATACGGCAGTAATCCCTAAAGAAATAATAGAAACATTTTGGACAATGGACACATGATGCAACATAATTTCTCAGTCTCCTTAACCTGGAGTAGGAGGGACATCTGTTACTAATGGTACAAATGGACCCTCTGTAACTGTTTCAAATGGTGTATCGAGAATAGAAGATAGAATGAGGAGATTTGCATCTCCAATTAAAAAGAGTGCGGACGATGATACACCGTTCATTTTAATCTGTCCGACTTTTAACTCACGGTTTACAACGTTAAGGTTCATACATACTTACTCCTTTCGGAAATTTCCCGGTATGTGCTGAATAAAGGAGAGAAAGGCTTTGTCAATATCTTGTTTCATTGCCTGAATAATGATATCTCGTAAATAATCTGGATCTGTTGAAATACCTTCATATGATTGAACTTGTGATAAATAATAAGGGAGTCGATGCTCCATCTGTTTTTTTATGTCATCCACCATCATTTGTCGATACATTTCATCAAGCGGTGTTCTCTCTTCTTGTTCAAAATGTAGAATACGATTATATGCTTCTTCATCTAAGTATCGATGCATTTCTTGAAGGATACCTTGATAAAAGTCTGGGTTTGTTTCGGTTTCAGGATTTACCTTCAATGTTTCTGTATCAACTTGAAAATCTTCAATTTGTTGTCCTTTTGCTGAAAATGGATTTAAACCAATATTTAAAGTACCATTTAAGTTTTCGACTTTTAATTGATCGAATTTGTATTCCACTTTTCCTACAGAAGAGGAGGGGCGATTTTTTAATTCGTTAAGCTCTTCTTGGAGTTGTCGCACTTGATCTTCTAAATTCAGGATGGCTGCTTGTTGTGTTTGAAGAGCTTGTTGGAGTTGGTGTAAGTAAGTATATATATCTTGATTCATTTGTGAAACCTCCTTTTCAATAGGGAGGGTAAAAATATTCCTGCTATATATTTATGACAAGGATGTCTTAAGAAGAACTAGTTGATGGTTTGATAGAAATAATTTGTCCTTTTGCCTGTAATGGGCGAAGTGGCTCCGTAAATCCGCCTGTATTTGAAAATTTAGATAGGGCTTTAATACTTCCGGCAGTACCAATTTGGAATACAGAAGAGGTTGTGATGCTATCAATTTTAATACTGTTGATGATGATACTTTGGTTTACATAAAAATTCAATTCAATTGCCTCCTTTAAGTTGAGCCAATTATCGCTTGATCGATTACATCTGAATCATTGACAGTCGTTGCACTTTGATAATTGTAGACAGAAACATTATCTCCAACGTTGAAAGAACCGGCCCCGGCGAAAGCACGTGAGTAACTAATAGGCCTAATCGCAAATACATCTCCAATATGAAAAATACCACTTGATCCAATATTGACGATACGAATATGTCCGACCATAGCTGGCATACAAAACACCCTTCGTTTTTAAAATTTTCTTTTCTACTATTGTATGGGCGTTTCCAATAAAATGTGTGTTTTTTTGAAATAAAAGAAACACACGCGTTATTGCGTGTGTGTGTTGAACGTTTGAGTAGGGTGTAAATCCGTATGTACATGACAAATTACATTTAAGAGCCTGTCCAGTTCTTGGCTACAATCCACTGTTCTTTGAGAAGTCATTCCATAGCGTTCAGCAAAATAGATCATTTTTTCACGTTTTTTTTCAATAGCTTGCTCAAACATTGAAATCGGCTCCATCTCTAAATGAAATTTTTAGTATATATGTAGTACATATTATACAAAAAAATCATAAAAAAGAAATGCCTTCGCTAAAAAAAGTAAAATTTCTACATTTTATGCTAAATAATGAATAAGTAACGAATAAGATGCGAGAAGAATATTGTAAAAATTAGCGTGCATGAGAAGGTTTTTTTCTTGCGGATGCGAATACAATTAAAGGGCATGAGTTTTAGGATGGAGAGTGGAAATATTGCGTTTTGTAACGGCGAAGAAAGAAGAAAAGGTATTTGTAGGTATTGTGGATGAAGAAGAAGAAAAGGTATTACACTTAAGAGAAGCGCAAAGACAAAAAGGGGAAAAGGTTACAATCCCTATTACAATGTTAGAGTGTATTGAAAGAGGGACTGAATGTTTTGAGAAAGTATGTGAAATTGTAAATTGGGCAAAAGAGAACGGAGAAGCGGCGTATTATCCGTTAACAGAGGTGAGAATATTAGCGCCGATTCCAAGGCCAAGAAAGAATATTTTGTGCGTTGGAAAAAACTATCGTGAGCATGCGGTAGAAATGGGCGGAGTAGAGTCTATTCCAGAAAATATAATGATCTTTACGAAAGCACCAACAACAGTTATTGGCATAAATGAGCAAATTAATGGTCACCCTCACGCAACGGACGAACTAGATTACGAAGGAGAACTAGCTATCATTATTGGTAAGCGAGGGAAGCAAATTAAAAAAGAAAAAGCGCTTGAGCATGTTTTTGGTTATACGATTATAAATGATGTAACAGCTCGAGACATTCAAAGAAAACATAAACAGTTTTTCCTTGGGAAAAGCTTCGATACATTTTGTCCGATGGGACCGTATTTAATTCATAAATCGGTGGTTGAAACGCCGAATGCATTACACATTGAAACGGTAGTAAATGGAGAAGTAAGGCAAACTTCCAACACAAATAAAATGATTTTTTCAATAGAAGAAATTATTTCAACGATAAGCAAAGGAATGACTTTAGAACCAGGCGATATTATCGCAACAGGAACGCCGGCTGGTGTCGGAAAAGGTTTTACACCACCGAGGTTTTTACATGCTGGTGATGAAGTGGTCATTACAGTGGAAAGAATTGGTACTTTGCGAAATGTAGTGAAATGAGAAAAGAGCTATCTTGTATAAAGATAGCTCTTTTCTATGGTCTCGGATTATAGAGATAATCGATAACGGCAAAAGTGTAAAGACCAATTAATGCAAGTGTACAAATGCCAAATAATATAACCGCAAGTGCGCTTTTTTCTCGTCCAAATCCAATAATAGTAAGAATAACAGCAGTCCAAAATGATGCTTTCAGTAGTGTGAGTGTAGTAGGAGTTGAGTAATGAAGCCATGTTGTGGAAAGTAGGAAACTAAAGAATGTAACTAAAATAAACGCTGTAGCTAAATAGTTAATATGTTTACCATATCTTAGTAGCATATCGCACCTCCTTTATGAATTTAAAATACAGAAAATTGCAATTTTATCTTAATATAATTGAATATAAAAAGAAAGAGGTTGTCCCAACATGTTGGACAACCTCTCTATTATTACGATAATACAGCTTTAATTTTTTGGAATGCCCACTCTAAATCTTCTTCAGAGATTACTAGAGGTGGTGCGATACGAATTACGTTTTCGTGTGTTTCTTTACATAGTAGACCAGCTGCTTTTAGTTGTTCACAGTAAGGACGAGCTGGCTCGTTTAATTCGATACCGATGAATAAACCTTTACCGCGAACTTCAGTGATCATTGGGTTATCAATTTCTTTTAATTGCCCAACTAATTTTTCTCCTAATTGAAGAGAACGCTCTGTTAATTTTTCTTCTTCTAAAACTTCAAGAGCTGCGATAGAAACAGCACATGCAAGTGGGTTACCGCCGAATGTAGAACCATGAGAACCTGGCTCAAATACACCTAAAATGTCGCGGTTTGCTGCAACACAAGAGATCGGGAACACACCGCCACCAAGGGCTTTACCAAGTATGTACATGTCAGGAGTTACATCGTCCCAGTCACAAGCGAATACTTTACCAGTACGGCCTAAGCCTGTTTGGATTTCATCTGCTACGAATAAAACGTTTTCTTTTTTACATACTTCAAGAGCTTCTTTTAAGTAACCAGCTGGTGGGATGTTAATTCCTGCTTCACCTTGAATTGGCTCTAAAATGAATGCTGCTGTGTTTGGTGTAATTGCGGCTTTTAATGCTTCTAAATCACCGTAAGGAATTACAACGATGCCAGGAAGCATTGGACCAAATCCACGCTTGTACTCTTCATTTGAAGACATAGAAACAGAACCCATTGTACGTCCGTGGAAGTTATCTTCACAAACGATGATTTCAGCACGGTTTGCTTCTACTTTCTTCACATCATAAGCCCAGCGACGAACTGTTTTAATTGCAGTTTCAACAGCTTCAGCACCTGTATTCATTGGAAGTACCATTTCTTTATTAGTTAGTTTCGCAACTTTTTCGTACCAAGGACCTAATTGATCGCTATGGAAAGCACGAGAAGTTAACGTAACACGATTAGCTTGGTCAATTAAAGCGTTAATAATTTTCGGGTGACGATGACCTTGGTTTACTGCAGAATATGCACTTAATAAGTCCATATAGCGGTTTCCTTCAGGATCTTCTACCCAAACACCTTCTGCTTTAGAAATAACGATTGGAAGTGGGTGATAGTTATTTGCTCCATATGTGTCTGTAAGTTCGATAATATCCTTAGTTTGAATCATGATTGTTCCCCCTTTTGTTATTACAAGAAGTTTGTAAATACTCTAAATATTATAGCATTTAAATGTAAAAAAGCGAAACATTTCCTGAAAATAAATGAACATGTTATCATATAGAGTGAAAAAGTGTGAAAAGAGGAGGTAAGGGATACGATGGTACATATGCATATTACAGCATGGGCGTTAGGTTTAATTTTATTCTTCGTTGCGTATTCACTTTATTCAGCAGGAAGAAAAGGTAAAGGTGTACATATGGGGCTTCGCCTAATGTATATCATCATTATTGTGACAGGCTTCATGTTGTACATGAGTATTGTGAAGACAGCAACAGGTAGCATGCACATGTGGTATGGCTTAAAAATGTTAGCTGGTATTTTAGTTATCGGTGGAATGGAAATGGTTCTTGTGAAAATGAGCAAAAACAAACCAACAGGGGCGGTTTGGGGCTTATTTATTGTTGCGCTAGTAGCAGTACTATACTTAGGACTGAAATTGCCACTTGGCTGGTACGTATTCAAATAAAAATAAAACCACCTTATAATCTCAAAGACTTGGGAGATAAGGTGGTTTTTATTTTTTATGTCGCATCGATATGCAACTCTTCTCCATTTACTTTCGTAAAACGGAACATGTTTTTATTGGATGTAGTGTGACGGACGAAATGATGCTGTAGTGTACAGATCATCTCTTCGTTATCAAACAAAAGAATATTTACTCCTTCGCGTGACTCCTCTTTCGGTAAGAAAGATAAATAATTATGACAATACATGCAATCATATAAAGAGTAGTGAAGTGATTGCAATGATTCGGTTAATAATGTGAACACAGAGTCAGGTAATTCCTCGAGCCATTCATTATAGCTAAGAAGTAATTTTT
This sequence comes from Bacillus sp. MYb78, assembly GCF_002975115.1. Classification (NCBI taxonomy): domain Bacteria; kingdom Bacillati; phylum Bacillota; class Bacilli; order Caryophanales; family Bacillaceae; genus Bacillus; species Bacillus sp. MYb78. The sequence continues at coordinate 673,784 of NZ_PCOB01000001.1, read as the reverse complement.
TTCGAATACGTATCATTTCACCGTTTTGCAGGTGGTGCTGTTCGTTGGCGATTTGTAATATATCTTGTTCATAGAAACGAGCTGGTAGCCAGTTGTTGTTATATAAAATCTCAAAACCATCTTCGGCAATATCTTCTAATAAAAATGCTTCATCATTTTCATCATCAAAGAATACCCATTCATTGTTTATATATTCTACATTACCGACTGTATGAGCGCGGGGCTGGTTATATAAAATATGGTTACGTTGTATCATACATGATTTCTCCTTTATAAAAAGTAGTTATTCCTGTTATAGACAGTTCGTGCATTCTTTATAACTAGACACATCTAGACATAGGTGGGCATACAATAAAACACGTTTTACTGAGTGAGAATGCTATTCCATATGTGGATAGTAGGTTATCGTCAAGTTTTCCATTTTTTGATCCGCACTCTTAGGGTGGGGATTACTGCACGTTCAAGAAAAGAAATAAGATGGAAGGATGATTTATATGTGCGGGATTACAGGATGGGTGGATTATAAACGCTCATTAGAAGGAGAAAGAGATGTCGTTACGAAGATGGCTGAGACGTTAGCCAAACGTGGGCCGGATGATAATAAAGTTTGGATTAAAGGCAATGTCGCATTTGGGCATAAACGTTTAATCGTTGTGGACCCTGAGGGCGGGAAACAACCGATGACTTGTTTAAAAGATGAAACGAATTACGCCATTTGCTATAACGGTGAACTTTATAACACAGAAGACATTCGAAAGGAATTATTAAGAAGAGGATATACGTTCAAAGGTCATTCTGATACAGAAGTATTATTAGCTTCTTATATTGAATGGAAAGAAGAATGTGTCGATCATTTAAACGGTATATATGCGTTTGCTGTATGGGATGAACAGAAAGAACAAGTATTTATTGCGCGAGATCGACTAGGTGTAAAACCGCTATTTTATAAATATGATAGTGGGCGATTACTATTTGGTTCAGAGTTAAAAGCGATACTGGCTCATCCAGATGTGAAGGCGGAAGTAACGTTAGAAGGGTTATCCGAAATATTCGGCCTCGGACCGTCAAGAACGCCTGGCCATGGTATTTATGCTGGTATAAAAGAATTACGTCCAGGTCATGCGATGACATTTTCAAAGAACGGTTTATGTATATGGAGATATTGGAATGTAGAAAGTAAAAAACATGAAGACTCTTTTGAAGAAACAGTAGAGAAAACGCGCTTTTTATTACAAGATGCCATTACAAGACAGCTTGTTTCTGATGTACCACTATGTACTTTTTTATCAGGTGGTGTAGATTCGAGCGCTATTACAGCTATCGCAGCGAAAGAATACGAGAGATCAGGAAAAGGGCAATTACACACGTATTCTATTGATTACGAAGATAATGACAAATACTTTAAAGCGAATGCGTTCCAGCCAAATTCAGATGCTCCGTTTATTAATTTAATGACTGAGACATTTCAAACAACCCATCATCGCTGCGTCATTTCGAATGAAAAATTAGCAGAGTATTTAACTGAAGCAGTACTCGTTCGTGATTTGCCTGGTATGGCAGATATCGATTCGTCATTATTATGGTTTTGTCGTGAAATTAAACAAGATTTTGTCGTCGGTTTATCTGGGGAATGTGCAGATGAAATATTTGGTGGATATCCGTGGTTTTATAGAGAAGATGATTTACAATCGAGTGCCTTTCCGTGGATGCGCTCTACAGAAGCACGTGAACAACTGCTAAAGAAAGAATGGAGAAATAAATTAAATTTACAACAATATGTACAAAGGCGCTATGAAGAGTCGATTCAAGAAGTTCCTATTTTAGAGGGAGAAAGTCCGCTAGAAGCAAAAAGACGCCAATTATTTTATTTAAATATGGTATGGTTTATGACAACATTATTAGACAGAAAAGACCGCATGAGTATGGGGGCAAGTTTAGAAGTACGTGTTCCATTTGCAGATCATCGCCTTGTCGAATATGCGTGGAATATTCCTTGGGAAATGAAAATGTATAAAAACCGCGAAAAAGGTCTATTACGTAAAGCGTTAGAAGATGTACTTCCACATGACATCTTATATAGAAAGAAGAGTCCTTATCCGAAAACGCACAATCCACACTATACAAAAGCAGTAACAGTATGGCTTCAAAATCTATTAACGGATAAAGGTTCAATTTTACACGAATTGTTTGATAAAGAGCAGTTGAACGGATTAATTCAGTCTGGTGGCAGTGCATTTCAAACACCATGGTTTGGTCAATTGATGACTGGGCCACAGCTTTTAGCTCATTTAGCACAAATTCACGTTTGGTTTAAAGAATATGGGGTAAATATTAAGGAATAAGGGAAAAGCGGCTTACAATTATGTAAGTCGCTTTTTATTAAAGAAATTGTCATATAAAATTCAAAATCACCTTATAAATAATACTTAATTAGAATTATTATTTTGACGTACTTATTATTGCTTGTTATAATTGGAAACAAACGTTCTGAAAAGGATTCTCATTTATAAAATTGAGGTGTTATATAGATGACAAAGAAAAAAATAGGTTTACTCGTAATGGCGTATGGAACACCAGAATCATTAGACGATGTAGAGGCATATTATACACATATCCGTCACGGGCGTAAGCCGTCAGAAGAAGCGCTTGAAGATTTAATTGAGCGCTATAAAGCGATTGGTGGAATTTCGCCGCTTGCAAAAATTACGAAAGAGCAGGCGCATAAATTAACAGATTCAATGAATAACATATTTACAGAGTATGAATTTACTTGTTACTTAGGTTTAAAACATACTGCGCCATTTATAGAAGATGCTGTAGAGGAAATGAAGCGAGATGGAATTGAGCAGGCGATTAGTATCGTATTAGCACCGCACTATTCTACATTTAGCATTAAAGCGTATAATGATCGTGCTATTCATCTTTCAAAAGAAATCGGTGGTCCTGTTATTGAACCAATTGAACAATGGTATGATGAACCGAAATTTATTTCGTATTGGGCAGACCGAATAAAAGAAACGTTTACAGAAATTGATGATAAAGAGAAAGCAGTCGTAATTTTCTCAGCGCATAGTTTGCCAGAAAAGATTATTGCAGCAGGAGACCCATATGTAGAACAACTAAAGCATACGGCAGATTTAATTGCAGAAGCTGCAAATATTCAAAACTATACAATCGGTTGGCAAAGTGCTGGGAATACTCCTGATCCATGGATTGGTCCAGATGTGCAAGATTTAACGAAAGATTTATATGCAGAGCATGGGTACGAATCTTTCATATATTGCCCAGTTGGTTTTGTAGCGGAGCATTTAGAAGTTTTATATGACAACGATTATGAATGTAAAGTTGTAACTGATGAATTAAATGCCAAATATTTTAGACCAAGTATGCCGAATGCACAATCTGCATTTATCGACTGTTTGGCTGAAATTGTTTCAAAAAAAGTGAAGGAAATAGTTGACAAAGGTTTAGTTTTGAATAATAATTAGTTTATAATGATTTTAAATAAATAATAATTACTATGAAAGAAAGAGGAGGATCCCCCTAGATGAATCCAAATAATCGCTTAACAACAAACCAAGGTGCTCCAGTTGGAGATAACCAAAATTCTCGTACAGCTGGTCGTCGTGGACCAGTATTATTAGAAGACTATCATTTAGTAGAAAAACTTGCGCACTTTGATCGTGAACGTATTCCGGAGCGTGTTGTGCATGCACGTGGTGCAGGTGCTCACGGTGTATTCGTAACGAAAAATAGTATGAAGCAATATACGAAAGCGGCATTTTTACAAAATGAAGGAACTGAAACGCCTGTATTTGTTCGTTTTTCAACGGTTATTCATGGTCAAGGTTCTCCTGAAACAGCACGTGACCCACGTGGGTTCGCTGTTAAATTTTATACAGAAGAAGGAAACTACGATATCGTAGGTAATCATTTACCGGTTTTCTTCATTCGTGATGCAATTAAATTCCCTGATATGGTACATTCTTTAAAACCAGCACCTGATACGAATATTCAAACGCCAGATCGTTACTGGGATTTCATGACGTTAACTCCAGAATCTACACACATGATGACATGGGTATTTTCTGATTACGGTACACCAGCAAGTTATCGTGAAATGGAAGGTTTCGGCGTCCATTCATTTAAATGGATTAATGAAGAAGGTAAAATTGTTTATATTAAATACCACTGGAAACCACAGCAAGGTGTACGTAACTTAAATGCGAAAGAAGTGCAAGAAGTACAAGGGAAAGACTTCAATCATGCAACTCGTGACTTGTTCGACGCAATCGAAAAAGGAAATCACCCGAAATGGGATTTACACGTACAAGTTATGCAATTAGATGAAATGGACTCTTTAGACTTTGATCCATTAGATCCAACGAAAGTATGGCCAGAAGATCGCTTCCCATTAATGGAAGTAGGGACGATGACGTTAAATCGTAATCCGAAAAATTTCTTTGCAGAAGTAGAACAAGTAGCGTTCTCTCCAAGTGCAACTGTAAATGGTATTGAGCCATCGGAAGATAAATTATTACAAGGTCGTTTATTCTCTTACCCAGATACACAGCGTTATCGTCTTGGTGCAAATTACTTAAAAATTCCTGTAAACTGCCCATACGCAGCTGTTCATAATCAACAACGTGATGGTGCGATGCAAGTAAATCAAAACCCATCTACAATCAACTACGAACCGAGCCGTCATGCAGAGAATCCGGTTGAAGACAAAGCTTACCGCGATTCAACTATGAAAGTAGAAGGCTATGTATCTCGTGAAAAAATCGAGAAACCAAATGACTTCAAACAAGCAGGCGAGCGTTACCGTTCATTCTCTAAAGAAGAGCAAGATAACTTAATTGCAAACTTAACAAATGATCTAAAAGACGTAAATGAACGCACAAAATTATTAGCTGTTTGTAACTTCTTCCGTGCAGATCAAGAATACGGTATGCGTTTAGCGCAGGCATTAAATGTTGATATTACGCAATATGTAGGAAATGCTCCGAAATAAATAGGAAAAGACGACTGTTATGAAACGGTCGTCTTTTTTATGTGTAAAGTTACACGCGGGTATTCTTCAGTTTCGTTATGTCGGAATTTGTTGGTAAATCGATATCTTGTGTCGAAACGTTGATATATTGAAAGAAACAATCGATATATTTGAAAAATCATTGATATATCCAAAAAACCGTTAATATATTTCCAGTCATACTAGGTGGGGTATGTTGCCCGGTGCGCAAAAAAGAGATGCAATCTATTACTAATAGATTGCATCTCTTTTTTAGTTTGCTCGCTCTGCATGTTCATAAGCTTTCTCACCATGCATCGAAATATCAAGTCCCATATGTTCCTCGTGCTCATCTACCCGAACAGGGAGGAAGAAGTTAATAACTTTAATAATGGCATAAGTCATTATTATTGTGAATGCATATGTTGCTCCAATTGCTACCAGTTGTTTAAACAGTAAAGCGGCATTTCCGTAAAATAATCCGTTTGCACCATCTCCGTTTATGGTAGTGGTTGCAAATAGTCCTGTTGCAATACCGCCCCAAGTTCCTCCGATGCCGTGGCATCCAAAGGCATCAAGTGTATCGTCATACCCGAATTTTGTTTTTAAGAAGAAAACGGCGCCAAAGCATAATATACCACCAATTGCTCCGATAAGAAGAGCGGAGAAAGGTGTAACGAACCCGCAAGCTGGTGTAATAGCGACTAGACCAGAAACAACTCCGCAAGCAGCTCCCATCGCAGTCGGTTTTGATTGGAAGAACCATTCAGAAAGCATCCAAGTTAGAGCGGAGGCAGCAGCGGCTATATTTGTATTAATAAATGCAGTTAAAGCTACGTCGTTTAAGGATAATGCGCTGCCGACGTTAAAACCGAACCAGCCAAACCATAATAAGCCTGCGCCTAACATTGTAAATGGCAAATGGTGAGGAGAAGAACCATTTATGTTTTTTCGTTTTCCAAGGAAAATAGCTAATACAAGACCAGCAACTCCGGAAGTGATGTGAACGACGTTTCCGCCAGCGAAGTCTAGTGCCCCAAGTTCCCTTAGCCACCCGCCGACGCCCCATACCCAATGAGCGACAGGATTGTAAACGATCGTTGTCCATAGAAGGATAAAAATAAGAAAGGCAGAAAATCGCATTCTTTCAGCGAATGCACCTGAAATTAAAGCTGGAGTTAAAATGGCGAACATGAGTTGAAACATCATGAATAAATTGTGAGGAATAGTAGATGAGTAGTCTGGATTTGGTGCGTAGGTAACTCCGTTTAGACCGAACCAATCAAGTGTACCGATAATCCCGTGCCAATCTGGTCCGAATGATAAAGAATAGCCGATAACAATCCATTGAATCGAAACGATAGCCATTGCGCTATAACTATGCATCGTTGTACTGAGTACATTTTTGCTGCGAACCATACCTCCATAAAAAAGTGCCAATCCTGGTGTCATCAACATGACCATTACTGTCGTCACAAACATAAAAACCGTATCTCCCATATTCATGATTTTCCCTCCTATAATGTTAGAAAAAATAACATCATTTTGTTATGTTTCATATCATATTTGAAATTGAACTAAAAATCAACTAAAAATTCAGAAAAATATATACGTGATGTTAGAAAACCTAACATGTATTATTTTGTGAGGGTTGAAATCGACATATGCGTTTCATTCGGAAAATTGGTATAATATTCTTACAATTAAAAAACTTGGGGGATGCGTGTGGGAAAAATACGGACTAGGAAACTATTAATTTGTTTTTGCTTAGCTGTTGTTTTGTTTGTACCAATACATACTTTTGCAGACGAAAAAAGAGAGTGGCGAGACGAAGTTATCTATTCCATTATGATTGATCGCTTCAATAATGGAGAACCGAAAAATGACAAACAGTTAGAAGTTGGTAATTTAGAAGGGTATCAAGGTGGGGATATAAGAGGAATTATAAAAAGGTTGGATTACATAAAAGAAATGGGTTTTACTACCGTTATGCTTTCGCCGCTTTTTGAAAGTGGAAAGTACGATGGAGTAGACGTGCGAAATTTTAAAAAGGTAAATGAACATTTCGGGGCAGACAATGATGTGAAAGAACTTGTAAGAGAAGCTCATGCAAAAGGAATGAAAGTTGTATTTCAATTTCCGCTTGGAGAAAACGAACAACAGGTAATTGATGCAATGAAATGGTGGATAAAAGAAGTTGATTTAGATGGAAGTTATGTTATACATAGTGAAAAAAAGCCGCGTTCCTTTTGGGATAACGCGCAAAAAGATATGCAAGTGATAAAGAAAGATTTTCGTATTATGACAAAGGAGGATAGTGAATACAACGAAAAAATAGTAGAATCGTTTTCCAAAGCGGATGTATCGGTGAAATCGTTATACGATGTGAGTAAAAAAGAAGGGGAATTTGTTACGTTTTTAGATGATCAAGAAACAAAAAGATATGCGCGTATTGCAAAAGAAAATATGTATTATCCGCCATCACGTTTAAAACTGGCGCTTACATATTTGTTAACATCACCTGGAATTCCGAATTTTTATTACGGAACTGAAATTGCATTAGATGGAGGAAGTGTACCTGATAATAGACGATTAATGGATTTTAAGTCAGACGAAAAATTTATGCAGCACATAACAAAACTAGGTGAACTTAGACAGGCTAGACCGTCTTTACGACGCGGTACGTTTGAGCTACTGTATGATAAGAGCGGGATGAGCATACTAAAACGAAAATATAAAAATGAAGTAACTTTAGTAGCAATTAATAATACGAAAGAAACACAAAAAGTCTCCTTACCTGCAAGTACGATTGGTGAAAAACAAGAGTTAAGAGGATTGTTAGAGGATGAAATTATAAGAGAGGAAAATGGGGAATTTTATCTCGTTTTAAAGCGTGAAGAATCAAACGTGTATAAAGTTAACGGAGAAACAGGTGTGAATTGGTTATTTATCTCCTTAATCGTTGGTGTGAATGTATTATTTATTGCGTTTTTAATTGCAGTTAAAAGGAAACGTAGATGAGATGAGAAGTTACGCACTCTATATTCATGTCTTCTTATTGGATTTGTAAGTTTGTTCGGTGGGGCCAGGTTAGGGAGAAAGTCTTCTTCCTAGCCTGTTTTTGTGTCAATACGGATAGAGAAAGACCTTTGAAACAAACAATAATTGCAACTATATTAATTTTACATTACATTAAAAGTTAGAGAATACTCTTATACTAATATAGTACTAAATAGTAGGTGGGAAAATGGAATTTTACGATTTGGGTATTACCATTAAAGAGCTTAGAATTAAAAAAAATATATCACAATCCGAATTATGTCATGGAATATGTTCGCAAAGTCAAATTAGCAAAATAGAAAAAGGTATGATTTATCCATCTAGTATATTGTTATATCAATTATCAGAAAGACTTGGTATTGACCCAAATAATATATTTGCATTAACTCAAAACAAAAAGTTAAAATATGTAGAAAATGTAAAATGTGTAATAAAAGATTGCTTAAAGCAAAAACAATATAAAGAACTTTATGAAATCGTGAAAAAAGAGAAAGATGAAAAAAATTTTCAGGCAAAAGAAGATAAACAATTTCTCCTATGGCATGAAGCAATTGCTGTATTTGAGGTGAACAGATCCATAAAAACTGCTTTAAAGCTTTTAAATAATGCATTAAAACTAACTTTAACCAATGTTGATTTTTTATCAGAAAGAGAAATAGATATTATGCAGACAATGTCTATATTTTATGCGGAAAATAAAGAATATGATAAAAGTATTACTATATTAGGAAGATGTTTAACTAATTTTAATAAGTTAGATTTTCCGAGAGATAAAGCGATTAAATTAAAAATCATTTTTAATTTAGCGAAATGTTTAGGTATGACCTATCAATATGAAGAAGCGGTAAAATACATTGATAAGGGCATCAAATTAGCTATTAATCTAAATACTCTATACTTATTAGGTGAACTTTACTATTTAAAAGGATGGAATTTATTAAGATTTAAACAACAGAATGAAGAAGATATTGCAAATAACATGAAAAAAGCATTATTTATATTTGAACTAACAGAAAAAGAAAATCTGATAAAAATGGTTAAAGAAAAATATTTTGAAAACCAAACTGAAAAAAGCCACTCATAATACATTTGGAAATCACTTGAAATATAATAAAACCTACAGGGGAAATCCCTGTAGGTTTTACACTTATAAACTTGCTTCTAAAATATTAGTGTTTAATATAAATTTTTGAATAAGAGTTTACTTAGTGTACTTTTTATTTTGAAGTCTGCATCTTTATTAACAATTTATGCTTCTTTTTAATCACATCCAAATATTGTTAAGATTGAGATGATTCAAGTCGGAGGAAGGCACTTTGAGGTGTCTTTTTTTTATGACCTTTATCATTAACTATTTAATGTTTTTTTAAATGATTACATGACATATTTTTTTGTACCAAGCTTTGTTGATACAGTTAGACTTATCCGTTAGTGTATTCGTATTATTAGAACATCCTACAGTATTTAGGGAGAATGTGGCCAATAAAAACCATAATATTAATTTCTTCAAATAACCACTTCTAACTCTTTTTTAATTAACATTTTTTAAAATACTTATTAATTTTACATTACATTAAAGGTTGGAAAATATTCTTATACTCATAAATTGTTACGTTTCGGCGAGGAGAGGAATTATGAGTTATAGCAATTTTTAAGATGACTTTGGCCTAGGATGTAATTGCTAAGAAAAGTAATTCAAATCGAAGGGAAAACGTCTTAAGGTGTCTTTTCCTTATTTTCAATTTACTTAGCGATTTTTACCGCACATACCCTTTTTTCTATGGTTTGTTCTTGTAATATTGTCTCTACAAGACAAAAAGAAAACTCCTCTAATTAAGAGGAGTTTTCTTTTTAGCGGTAGTTAATGAACTGTACGTCGATTGGTAAATCAGCGCTACGAACAGCTGCGATTACGGCTTGTAAGTCATCACGGCTTTTCGCTGTAACACGTACTTGATCGTCTTGTACTTGTGTTTTTACTTTTAATTTCATTTCTTTAATGATGTTGTTAATTTTTTTAGCGTTATCTTTATCGATACCTTGTTGAAGTGTTGCACGTTGGCGAACAGTGTTGCCAGTTGCAGCTTCAACTTTTCCGTAATCTAAGTTCTTAATTGGAACGTTACGTTTTACAAGTTTAGAAATTAAAACGTCTTTTACTTGGTCTAATTTGAACTCGTCGTCAGAAGTTAAAACTAGTACTTCTTTTTCTAATTTAATATCACTTTTACTTCCTTTAAAGTCATATCGGTTTTGGATTTCTTTTAATGCGATATTAATTGCGTTTGTTACTTCAGGTAATTCTACTTTCGAAACGATGTCAAAAGAACTATCTTTTGCCATAGTTAGCACCTCCAAATAAATTTCTAATCTTGTTATGTACTGTACATACTAAAGTATAGCTGAAAACGAGTCTAGACTTAAGTGTTTTTGTACTTATATTCATGGAACCTCATTTTATTATAGTGAATTTTGGGCAGTTGGACAAATACAGGAAAAATCATGTTATAATTAACTTTTGTTTGGAATGATAAAAAAGATAATTTTATATATATAGAAGGGAATTAAAAAAATATGTATTTGCAAATAGGATCGATTGAACAGGTAACTGTTTTACGCGAAACGGAAATCGGATATATGGTTGGGAATGAAGAAGAAGAAATTTTCCTACATAAAAACGAAGTAGCTGGAGAAATTGAAGAAGGCGATACGATTGATGTATTTTTATACCTTGATCACCAAAATCGTATTTCAGCAACAATGAAGGAACCGATTATTACAACGTATGATTGGAACTGGGTAAAGGTTGTAGAAGTTATTCCTAGTTTAGGTGTGTTTGTTGATATTGGTGTGTCAAAAGATATACTAATTCCAGCTGATGAGTTCCCAATTTATATGCCGGTATGGCCAGAAGTAGGCGACGAATTATATTGTACGTTAAAATTAACGAATCGTGATCGTTTAATTGCTCTTCCGGCAAGAGACAGTGATATGCAAGAAATTATCGTAGATGCAACGCCATCTATGCGTAATAAAAACGTAAATGGACGTGTATATCGTTCGCTTCAAGTTGGTTCATTCATACTAACTGATGAGCATTTCCGTGCTTTCTTACACCATACAGAAAGAAAAGAACAAGTCCGCATCGGTGAGCGTGTAACGGGCCGTATTATTGACGTGAAAGATGATGGTACAATTAACATTTCACTTCTTCCTCGTAAAGAAGAAGGAATGGAAGACGATGCGGCAGTAATTTATGCATATATGGAAGAACGAGGCGGAGCAATGCCGTTTTGGGATAAGAGCCATCCGGAAGATATTAAAGAACGCTTTAACATGAGTAAAGCTGCATTTAAGCGCGCACTTGGTAAATTGATGAAAGAAGAAAAAGTTTACCAAGAAGAAGGTTGGACTTACTTTAAGAAATAAGATAGAAGATTAAAAAGCACAACCTTATGTAAAAAGATAAGGTTGTGCTTTTTTAATTTCCTTGCGGTGAAACAAGAGTAAATGTATCTTTCAAATCACTATCGTTTATTTTAATATTCGCCTTTTTTAATTCCTCTTGTAATAATTTTTGGCTGAATGCAGGATCAGCAGTACGTTCTTCCTCTAAGTTTTTGCGAATAGAGTTTTTTACCTCATCGTAAGGTTTTAGATCTTTTTTATCAGTTAATTTAATAACGTGATAACCGTTTGATGATTTTACGGGATTGCTAATTTGTCCAACATTTAGTTTGTAGGCAGCGGTTTCGAATTCAGGAGCCATTGTACCTGAATTGAAGTATCCAAGGTCTCCACCTTTATCTTTTGATAGTAGATCTTGTGATTCTTGTTTTGCTAATTCTTCAAATGAAGCACCAGCATCTAATTTACTCTTTATTTCTTTCGCTTCATTTTCGTCACTTACTAAAATGTGACTCGCTTTAATTTCTGGCTTATAGTGATCTTTTACGTCTTTTTCTGTAATGCTTTTCTTAATCGCTTCATTCATAGCAAGTTTGAACTTAATTTGATTTTTGAAATCCTCTTCATCTTTTAAACGATTGTTTTCTAATACTTTTTTGAATTGATCTCCATATTGTTTTTTTACTTTTTCTATTTCTTTATTTACCTCTTCATCAGGTACTTTATATTTTTTTGTGATGACGTCTTGTGCCATCATTTCGTATAGCATGTCTTTTCCGTAACGATCTTTCAATTGTTTTTCGAAGTCGTCCTTCGTAACAGTCGAGTCTGTTGCTGTGGCGACTGTAGCTGATCCGTTTTTTTGTCCGCAAGCAGATAGCATCAATATACTTATTAGTGCAGTAATAATGAAAATATGTTTCCCTCTCATGCCAACACCTCATCCGAATATGTTATCGCTATTGTAGAATATAGAAGTGAACATGAAGTGAATTTTTAATGTTTTTTCCTTTAAAATGTAAAAAAGTACATCAACATAATTGTTGATGTACGATGGAATCAAAGGTGATCGGTCTTTTTAGAGTATGCACGTTTACCTTGCTGAATATTTTTTTGCTCTTGCTCATTTTTTTGTGTGCGTTTTGCATTATTATCGCGTGCTTTTTTGTCGTTATCACTCGTATGTGGCATATGTATCAACTCCATTTCTAAACGTTGTACGTTTATCATTTCCTTTTTCGTAAAGACTATGTATAGCGGTGCATTTATGAAGGGCAAAGGTGGATTCGAAATGGATTTGAAGTTGAATTATACTGAACTTATAAAGAAGTTAATCGTTGTAATCATCGCAGGTTTATTAAACGCGATTGGGATGAATTTATTTTTAACGCCAGCGAAAGTGTATGCGAGCGGCTTTGCTGGATTGTCTCAATTATTATCACAAATATTAGGTGATTTTTTATCGATTCACATATCTACGGGAGTATTGTTTAGCTTATTTAATATTCCTGTCGTTATTTTAGCGTGGAAAAAGGTTGGAAAGGCCTTCACCCTTTTTAGTTTTCTTTGTGTTATATTTATGACTTTGTTTCTAGAAATCATCCCTGTTAGAGCGGTTTCGAATGATATCATATTAAATGCGATTTTTGGCGGGATTATTTCGGCAATTGGAGTAGGGATTGCTTTAAAGTGGGGTGCTTCTACAGGTGGATTAGATATTATCGCCATGATTTTATCAAAAATAAAAGATAAGCCTGTCGGTACATACTTTTTCTTTTTTAATGCAATTATCATTATCGCTGCTGGCTATGTATATGGATGGGAAAAAGCGTTATATACGTTAGTGACTTTATATGTATCAACGAGAATTATTGATGCAATTCATACTCGTCATGTAAAGATTACAGCATTAATTGTTACGAAGAATGGGGCGGACGTAAGAAAGGCGATTCACTCGCGATTAGTAAGAGGAATTACAACGATACCAGCAACAGGTGCTTATACGAATGAAAATAAAGAAATGTTAATGATGGTTATTACCCGTTACGAGTTATACGAATTGGAGAGGATTATTAAACAAGTGGACCCAAGTGCATTTACAAATATACTGCAAACAGTTGGGGTGTTCGGATTGTTTCGGAAAGATTAAAGAGGACCAAAGTTGGTCCTCTTTTTTAATGTACATTCGTAATGTTTTGCAATTGCTCTTGCATTTCACGGAGCTGAACTTTTTCAGCAGTTGAAGAGTTTGCGTAAGCGGATTGCAAAGCATTTTTTGCTCTATAGACGAGATCTTGTTGCTCAGTACCACTTGAACAAGATACGGCATTTTCAACAGCATCTCTAGCTTGTTGGAATAGTAAGTTCCCCATTTAAACCCCTCCAAAAGAAGAGTTACTTCTTGCCTTTTCTGCCTCAGCTAATGTACCTCTGTACGGGAATCTTGCATCATGCTTCATAACAGCATCGGCTCCTTGTTGGATAAAACGCTTTGATTTGTTCTTTTTACCCATTCGAAAAACCCCCTTTATTTAGCTGAAAACAATCGACGCGATGTCTCTTGCGTCTACTTATAGTATGGACATTTGGCAGGAAACTATAAGTAGGGAATTTTTAGATTACAACCCAAGAACCTCTTCTAAATATAAAGCAATACCATCTTCTTCGTTCGTTAACGTCGTATGGTTTGCGAGTGATTTTAATTCAGGGATGGCATTCCCCATTGCGATGCCGTGACCAGCAAATTCAATCATTTCAAAATCATTATCTTCGTCACCGAAAGCGATAATTCGCTCTTGTGGAATGTTGTAATGACTAGAAATTTTTTGTAATCCAACCGCTTTATTTAATCCGCTTTTCACAATCTCAATAATCGGCCAAGGTGCGCCCCATTTTCTATGATCGATTACTTCCGCGTGCATATCCGTTAAATGTTGACGAATTGCAGTGGAATGCTCGTCATGTGCATCAATTAATAAGCAAGTTGGATGATCGTTTAAAATATTTAATAAATCTCCCGTAAAAATCTTAGGAGAGCCGAATTCAAAAATATGTTTTTTATCTTCATCAATTTCACGAACATACACATCGTCCATTACTTCCGCGTATATATTTTTTACGCCGAAATCAAAGCAAGCTCGTACAATTTCTTGCGCTGTTGCTAGCTCAAGAGGAGAGTGGTGTATTCCCCAGCTTGAATCAAGAGGATGATGTACGTAAGCACCGTTAAAGTTTACGATAGGTGTGTTAAGAGCAAGTTCTTTATAGTAATCATAACTAGCACGGAATGGACGTCCTGTTGAAATAACAACAATATGTCCCTGTTCCTTTGCTTTTGCAATTGTATGTTTCGTTCGAGTGGAAATTATTTTGTTGTCTGTTAATAAAGTACCGTCTAAGTCTAATGCGATTAAGTGTTGTTTGTTCATAATTTCACCTCTTATAATAATTTTTTTGTATCTATCTGTATTTCCGTTTTTAATATGCAGAAATAAGAGGTTAGACTCGGTGAAATCACCATAGATGGAAATTTCACTATATATCCATCTTACGTCTCAAAGTGCTGCGGTGTCTACTATTTATCGTTGGAAATTAAGAAAAGTCAACATCTTTTTAGAAAGTTCAAACAATGTTTCTTTCATTATGTACAAATTGTGAAAAGGGTTACATTGCTCGTGTGATGAGACTTATAATGAACATGTAATCTTCTCGTATATGTTTGACTCTCCTTTGAAACTAGCCTAGAGTAGGTTGGTTTCTTTTTTTTTCTACAAGTAGGAAAGAAATCCCTGCTTACGCTTGTATCATTCATATATATGTACAAGGACGAGATGTAGTACTGTTTCCTAAACATGACAGAAAACCTTTCTTTTAAAATGGATATACTAATGAGGCAAAGACGTCATGGAAGGAGAATGAAAATGGGACAAAATCGCAGGTTTCGTTCTGGACAAAAAGCGCCGAATGATGGTATTTATGTAGAAATTGGTGAAACGGGAAGTATGGTGAAAAATCCGCAAATGGTACAATTAACTGCCGGTGAAAAGTTTCCGGATAACACGAATCATAACCGTCAGTGGACATATAAAAGAAAACCGTAACAGAAGCCGCAATCGTTATTGCGGCTTTTTTGTCATTACACATTATAATTTCATTTACCATATTTTTAAAACAGTATAATGAATGCTTCCTTTTTCTTTTTCCAATAATAAGTTTGAAAATACATAGGCAAAATTATTGTATAAAAAAGTCAGTTGGCGTATAATCAAATCAAAGGTCAAAGAAAGTCAAACTTTTGGAGGGCTGTAAAGATGGACTTAAATCAAATGACAACAAAAACACAAGAGGCGATTATGAGTGCCCAATCTTTAGCGGTATCTCATCATCACCAAGAGGTGGATACTGTTCATCTATTACTTGCATTATTAGAAGAGCAAGATGGATTAGCAGTACGTATATTTCAAAAAATGAATGTTGATATAGAAGCATTAAAGCAAAGCGCTGAAAGCTTAATTAAAAAGAAACCTTCTGTAACAGGGAGCGGTGCAGAGGTTGGAAAATTGTATGTAACGAGCGCTCTGCAACAATTGCTTGTAAGAGCAGGGAAAGAAGCAGAAAAACTGCAGGATGATTACATTTCAGTCGAACATGTATTGCTTGCTTTTTCCGAAGAAAAAGGCGATATAAATCAATTATTTGCAAGATTGCATATTACGAAAGATAACTTATTACAGTCTTTAATGACAGTTCGGGGGAATCAAAGAGTGACTAGTCAAAATCCAGAAGCAACTTATGAAGCGTTAGAAAAATATGGCCGTGATTTAGTGGCAGAAGTGAGAGCTGGGAAAATTGATCCTGTTATCGGCCGAGATAGTGAAATTCGACGCGTTATCCGCATTCTTTCACGTAAAACGAAAAACAATCCTGTTTTAATTGGTGAGCCAGGTGTTGGTAAAACAGCAATCGTTGAAGGATTAGCACAGCGTATTGTGAAAAAGGATGTACCTGAAGGATTGAAAGATAGAACGATTTTTGCGTTAGATATGAGTGCGCTCGTAGCAGGTGCGAAATTCCGTGGTGAGTTCGAAGAGCGTCTGCAAGCTGTATTAAATGAAATTAAAAAGAGTGAAGGACGCATTTTATTATTCATTGATGAACTTCATACAATCGTTGGAGCTGGTAAAACAGAAGGTGCGATGGATGCAGGAAATATGTTAAAACCGATGCTTGCTCGTGGTGAACTGCATTGTATCGGGGCGACAACATTAGATGAATATCGTAAATATATTGAAAAAGATCCAGCACTAGAAAGACGTTTCCAACAAGTATTAGCAGAAGAACCAACTGTTGAAGATACGATTTCCATATTACGTGGATTAAAAGAACGCTTTGAAATTTATCACGGTGTAAATATTCATGACCGTGCGATTGTAGCAGCGTCAGTTTTATCAGATCGATATATTTCAGATCGCTTCTTACCGGATAAAGCGATTGACCTTGTTGATGAAGCGTGCGCAACAATTCGTACAGAAATTGATTCTATGCCTACAGAATTAGATGAAGTAACGCGTCGTATTATGCAGCTGGAAATTGAAGAAGCGGCTCTTGGAAAAGAAACGGATCGTGGTAGCCAAGAGCGTCTAAAAACATTGCAACGTGAATTATCGGATTTAAAAGAAGTTGCAAGTGGTATGAGAGCGAAATGGGAGAAAGAAAAAGAAGACATTCACAAAGTTCGTGACTTACGTGAACATTTAGAACGTCTGCGCCGTGAATTAGAAGAAGCAGAAGGTAATTACGATTTAAATAAAGCAGCCGAACTTCGTCACGGGAAAATTCCTGCAATCGAAAAAGAATTAAAAGAAGCGGAAGAAATGGGCGCGCATAATAAACAAGAAAATCGTTTATTACGTGAGGAAGTAAGTGAAGAAGAAATTGCAGATATTGTTTCACGCTGGACTGGTATTCCTGTTGCTAAACTTGTTGAAGGCGAACGTGAGAAATTACTACGCTTAGAGCAAATCTTATCAGAGCGTGTCATCGGACAAGAGGAAGCAGTAAGCCTAGTATCAGACGCGGTTCTTCGTGCACGCGCTGGTATTAAAGACCCGAATCGTCCAATTGGTTCCTTCATTTTCTTAGGCCCTACGGGTGTTGGTAAAACAGAACTTGCAAAAACGTTAGCGCAGTCTTTATTCGATAGTGAAGAGCAAATGATTCGTATTGACATGTCTGAGTATATGGAGAAACACGCTGTGTCACGCTTAATTGGTGCGCCTCCTGGATATGTAGGGTATGAAGAGGGCGGTCAATTAACAGAAGCGGTAAGACGTAAACCGTATTCAGTTATTTTGTTAGACGAAATCGAAAAAGCACATCCAGAAGTATTCAACATTTTATTACAAATGTTAGATGATGGACGTATTACAGATTCACAAGGAAGAACAGTAGACTTTAAAAACACAGTTATTATTATGACTTCAAATATTGGATCTGCTCATTTACTAGAGGGATTAGAAGAAGATGGTTCGATTAAAGAGGAATCAAGAGACCTTGTAATGGGGCAATTAAGAGGACATTTCCGCCCTGAATTTTTAAACCGTGTTGATGAAATTATTTTATTCAAACCTCTTACAACGAATGAAATTAAAGGCATTGTTGATAAAATTGTAAAAGAACTACAAGGCCGTCTAGCTGAACGTCACATTACAGTAGAATTAACAGATGCAGCAAAAGAATTTGTTGTAGAAGCTGGTTTCGACCCAATGTACGGAGCTCGTCCATTAAAACGATACGTACAACGTCAAGTGGAAACGAAATTAGCAAGAGAATTAATTGCAGGAACAATTACAGACAATAGTCACGTAGTTGTTGATGTAGAAAATAACGAATTAGTCGTTCATGTGAAATGAAAATAAAAAAGAGTTCGGATAAAATCCGGACTCTTTTTTTAGTGTTGTTCTACTGGCTCGTTTGGAATTGCAGCTGAAATTGCGAGTACTAATACAGCAAGAACAACTGAGAAAATAGACGCTTGGTTAAAGTCGTATGTACCGCCAGTCATAGAGCCAATTACGTAGCTCATCATATGTACAAGTAAGAACGACCAAATTAATGCCCAAATGAAACGCATATTTTACACCTCTATTCGTTCAATCTGTCCTTATTGTAACACAATTGAAAAAAGAATATAGAAAAATATTTGTAGATTTTTCAACGCAAATTTGCATTCCGTTCATACATTATAAAAGAGTGGTTTTATATGTTTAGAAAATAAGGCGGGGGAAAAATGAGTATTACGGAACGTTTTTTTTACTTAGAAAAAGAACCATGTGTCATTTATTTACCGGAGAAGCCAAATGGATTTTCTGTTATGCTCCTCGGTGATTATAACTACTTTATTGAGAATGGTACAAGTTTATGGACACAACATGCGGGTAAATCTTATTTCTTACATGGTCTTATTGAGCAAGGCTACACGGTCTTTTCCTCTAATTTATACGGAAGACATTGGGGGAACGATCAATCTGTTCGTCTGGCAAAACGTTTATATGATGTTGTTTTGAGAAAAGAGACGTTAAATGCGAAGATGCACATTATGGCAGATGGTATGGGAGCGCTTGTGGCACTTGAAATGATGAACAAATATCCTGAATGTATTCGTTCTGTTGTTATGTTAAATCCGTGTTTAGATTTACCAGAATATGTGGGTTTTGAGAAAGAGCATAAGTTTTTTTACAAGAGACTCGTGAAGGAATTAAGTTTGGCGTATGATGCCAAAGAAGAAGAATTAGATTTAAAAATAAATAAGAAATCATTTACGCTTCTTCCATCTTGTGTACCTGTTAAAATTTTCGTATCAACACAAGAAAAAAGAGGAAGAAAACAGCAGTTGCGGAGATATGAGAAAATGAGGCAATTAAATCAATGTGATACTTCTGTCTTATTCCATCTGCAAGATGTGAAATATAAAATGGTTAGGCAAACGACCGATTTCTTTAAAAAATATGAAGAAGAATTGTGAAGCTCCCATATACATAAATGAGGAGCTATTTGTTTCAAAGGGAAAGGGTTGGTGGTATGGAACGCGTGCTGATAATAGGTGCACTTACGTTTGTAGGTTATCACCTTGTGAATAAAATGATCGCAGAAGAAGTAGAAGTGTATGGTCTTGATTTTGATGAATTCGATAGTATGACCAAAATTAATGAAGAGAAGTTATTGTTAATTGGGCGAAATGCGTTATTTACGTATTATTCGATAAGAGATGAAGATGGATGGAGATCGGTAGAGGAAGAGAGATTCGATACTGTCTACTTTTGCTTATATGAGCCAAATCAGCAATGTGGATTTCGGAATGAAAGAGTCATATTACAATATTTAAAGCGAATTATAAGAATGTGTGAAGAACAAAAAGTGAAGTTAAATTTAATTTCTTCTATTGAAGTAAGTAGTACAGGTGAATCCGAAAATAAGCGACTATTTTTGAAAGTAGAAGAAGGGTTGAAAAAAGGGAATTTAAAATATAGTGTATTTCGAGTTCCTACATTATATGGACCGTGGCAACCATCCTTTATGATGTATCATCAGCTCATTTTATCAGAATTAGACGAGAAAGAGTGCCGTTGTACGAGTGAGGAAAAAGGAAGTGATTTACTTTACATTGAAGATGTATGTGAATACTTATGGGAAAATGGAACGAACGGGGCGCATCTTGGTATATACAATTTACTTAGTGGTAAACAGTCATTATGGGAAAAAGGTATGAATCTTTTACGCGCGGATGATAAAGTAAATAAAAATAATAATGAAATAAGAGATGAGGCTATCGAGGTAATTTCGATAAAAAGAAATACCCCGTTAGAATACGGTTTAAATAAGCAACTGGCACACATGAAAAAATATAAAGAGTTATACGAAGAGTAGCACGCGTGTTACACTATTGTATGTGAAAGTTTTAATGGAGAGGAAGAGTATAATATGAACGAAAAAAGCATGCAGTTTTTACAAATCGCAATGAAGCATTTACCGGAAGCAAAGGCAATTTTAGATGATAATGGAATTGCACTTGATATGGAGAAAGCACAGCCGGTGTTAGAGTTGTTAATGAAAGTTATGAACGAAGCTTATGAGCTTGGGAAAGCAGATAAAGAATAAAATCCTTCATTTTTGATGGAGGAGAGGCTCGAATCGTGAGTAGAAGCGGTTCGGGCCTTTTTATTTGGAATGAAACACGAAAAGGTATGATTCTGTTTCTTTTAATGAAAAATAAAGTGGATAATGCGTTAGCTTTCTGTTTTATGCGAAATATATTCTAGACAAAAATACATTTATGTTTTAAAATTAGTACCAAGTCATAATAATTGATATAAAACGGAGGGCTGCGATGTGAACGTGGGCATTTTAGGGATCGGAAGATATGTGCCAGAAAAAGTAGTCACAAATCACGATTTAGAAAAAATAATGGATACATCCGATGAATGGATTCGTACGAGAACGGGAATTGCAGAAAGACGCATTGCCGATGATACAATAGATACTTCATATATGGCCGTAGAGGCTGCAAAAAAAGCACTTGAAGATGCAGGGGTTAGCGGAGAAGATATCGATCTTATTTTAGTGGCGACAGTAACACCAGATCGTGCGTTTCCAGCAGTAGCTTGTGTCATTCAAGAAGCGATTGGAGCGAAACATGCAGCTGCAATGGATGTAGGTGCAGCATGCGCTGGTTTTATGTACGGAATGATTACAGCGCAGCAATTTATTCAAACGGGGACTTATAAAAACGTATTAGTAGTTGGTAGTGATAAGCTATCTAAAATTGTAGACTGGAATGATCGAAATACAGCGGTATTATTTGGAGACGGAGCCGGTGCTATCGTAATGGGAGCAGTTTCAGAAGGAAGAGGCGTTCTATCTTTCGAATTAGGAGCAGACGGAAGCGGCGGTAAGCATCTATATCAAGACGAGTATGTTATGATGAATGGCAGAGAAGTCTTTAAATTTGCCGTTCGTCAACTTGGTGAATCTTGTCTTCGCGTGCTGGATAAGGCTGGTCTTACAAAAGAGGATGTGGATTTCTTAGTACCGCATCAAGCGAATATTCGTATTATGGAATCTGCAAGAGAGAGGTTAAATTTACCACAAGAAAAAATGAGTATGACAATTGAAAAGTTTGGTAATACATCAGCTTCTTCAATTCCAATTGCAATGGTAGAGGAATTGCAAAATGGACGTATTCAAGATGGTGATTTAATTATACTTGTTGGTTTTGGCGGCGGATTAACATGGGGAGCAGTCGCTCTTCGTTGGGGTAAATAAGGACTGAGAGAAAAAAAGGAGTGTATTTTGTATGGAAAAAAAGAGGGTCGTAATTACAGGACTAGGAGCTGTTACACCGGTCGGAACAGATGTTGAAACAGCATGGGAAAACATTAAAAAGGGTGTATCTGGAATCGGGCGACTTACAAGAATTGATCCAGAACTATTTCCAGCAAAAGTAGCAGCGGAAATTAACGACTTTGAAGTCGAGAAATATATTGATAAAAAAGAAGCGCGCCGTATGGACCGCTTTACACAATATGCAGTAGCAGCAGCGAAAATGGCAGTTGCAGATGCAAAGCTTGAAATTACAGAAGAAAATGGACCTCGAATTGGTGTATGGATTGGATCTGGTATTGGCGGTATGGAAACATACGAAGAACAATTTAAGATTTTTACTGAGAAAGGCCCGCGCCGCGTGAGCCCATTCTTCGTGCCGATGATGATTCCAGATATGGCAGCAGGTCAAGTATCAATCGCAACAGGAGCAAAAGGAATTAACACTTGTTCTGTAACGGCTTGTGCATCTGGTGCAAACTCAATTGGTGATGCATTTAAAGCAATTCAGCGTGGTGATGCTGATGCAATGATTACAGGCGGAGCAGAAGCGCCGCTAACAAGTATGGCATTCGCAGGATTTAGCTCAGCGAAAGCATTAACATTTAATGAAGACCCAGCAACGGCTTGCCGTCCGTTTGATAAAAACCGTAGCGGTTTCGTAATGGGTGAAGGTTCAGGTATTTTAATTCTTGAAGAATTAGAGCACGCATTAGCTCGTGGTGCTCACATTTACGCGGAAATCGCTGGTTACGGTGCAACTGGTGATGCATTCCATATTACAATGCCTGCTCCTGGTGGTGAAGGCGGAGTGCGTGCAATGCGTCAAGCTTTAGCTGATGCAGGCCTACAGCCAGAAGATATTGATTACATTAATGCGCATGGTACAAGTACGGATGCGAATGAAAAATATGAAACGATGGCAATTAAAGAAACTTTCGGTGAGCACGCGTATAAAGTAGCAATTAGCTCAACGAAATCAATGACAGGTCACTTATTAGGAGCAGCTGGTGCTGTTGAAGCGATTTTCTCTATTAAATCAATTACAGACGGAGTAATTCCTCCAACAATTAACTATGAGACACCAGATCCAGAATGTGACTTAGATTACGTACCGAATCAAGCGAGACACCAAGAAGTAAACGCAGTATTAAGTAACTCATTAGGATTCGGTGGTCATAACGCAGTGTTAGTATTTAAATCGTATAAATAATAGATAAAATAAGGAGTTTTTCCGCATTATATTGCGAAAAAACTCCTTATTTATTTTTACGTCTTTTTCTCCTGTAGCATATACATAAGAAAAAGGAGGGATAAAGATGGGGATTGTTGAAACAGCTGAATGGCTACATTTATATTATGGACGGCCAGAAAAACTTTGTGAGAAATTTACGAAGTATATTCCGTTGCCAAAAGAAAGGTTGTATCGCTTTTTAATTTCAAAAGGGATGTATCGCCCGATCATGCGCGGGGAAAAGGAAATTAAAGAATTAGAGGAAAAGGAAATTTGGAAAGAGTTGAGCCTGGAGTATGATAAATTGAAAAATTGGTTGAAAGGTCCGGATGTCCCTGTCTTTATTTTATTATCAGATTCCTATAATCGAACTGTGCAAGAAGAGTATAACGGTAGGGCTGGATTATCTATGCGTCATGTTATTTTCTTATTCGTATGTGGACGGAATTCGGTAGAAGAATTAAAAGTGTTATTGGCGCATGAATACCATCACATATGCAGGTTACATCAAATTGAGACGAAAGAAACAGAATATACATTACTTGATACAATGATTATGGAAGGGCTAGCTGAGCAAGCAGTAACAGAAAGGTATACAGAAAAAAATAATGCACCGTGGACGAAGTATCTTTCAAAAGAAGAGGCTATTTATTATTGGAAAAATGTTGTACATGAAAGAATAAGTATAAAACGAGGAACAAGGGAACATGACATCTTATTAAATGGCTTTCACTCTTATCCGAAGATGCTTGGCTATGCGCTTGGATTTCATATTGTCAAAGATTGTGTAACTTTGGAAGGAGAAGATACACTTTCTTTATTATCTATAGATGCAAAAGAAATATTGAATAAAGCAAATACATTTCATATATAAAAAAACAGGGGCTCTATTTCCTGTTTTTTTTAGTATTAATAGAAGAAAAAATAATAATTAGAATATATTTCCTCAAGTGGAATAAAGTTAAGCAAAAATGAACATAATGATTGGTACAAACAGTAGTGAAGTGAGGGGTAGTGAATGTTATATCTACATGATGTATGGGTAAATTGGTTTGAAGGTGAAGAGAATGGGTATAACGTTTGTCATTTTTACGAATGGCGGAAAGATGATACGATTGAGCTATTAGATCAAGTGCCATTATTAAAAGTAGATGCCACATTATATCATTACATCGAGAACGAATTGTTAGAGCTTCCGCAAAAAATGCTGGAAGACGTACATCATAAGGCTTATATTCGTAAAAATCATGAACGTTTGCAGCAAGAGTATTGCTTTGTTGTTACAGATGGAAAAGGAATTATTGCGATTGACACAATTGGTTACAATGTACCAATTCGCAAAAGCAGACTTATACCACGCCAAGAGCAGATGGTATATGAGATGGTAGAAAACGTACAAGCAGAAAAGTATGAGTTCCAAGTAGAAGAAACAGAAAAAGAACACCACATTTTATCACCATCGCCTTTCATTATGAATGGCTTGACTCGTAAAGAAAGACAGCTGAAACAATTATTATTTATGGCGTTAGATCAATTACATACAACTAAAAATACAGCGGAGATTCGCTATTGGTACACTGAGTGGGATCCATCAGCATATGGAACGGTTCAACATATGGAGTTCGAGGATATTTGGGCTAGACTGTATGATGAAGCGAAAGCTGGCTGGTCTGAGAAACATGAACAATTATGCGAGCGTCTCGTAAAAGGACAGCCATTTTTTGAAAAGTTATGGGAAATGGAAAATGAGCAAAAGGTAAATTAAAAAACCGCCAATTGGCGGTTTTTTTAATTTTGTAGAAATCAAGCTCCAGCGAACATTCTAAACGAGCCGCCTCCGCTTTATATGTTACCTACGTTTTCTACTTAACCCCATTGCATTTTCTACTTTGCGTAGTTGTTTGAATGCAACGCGGTTTGCTTTTTCTGCACCTTTGTCTAGAATTTCGTCTAGTTCTGGTGAGCTGATAAGTTCGTTATATTTGTCTTGGATTGGACGAATTGCTTCTACGACTACTTGCGCTAGGTCGCCTTTGAAGTCGCCGTATCCTTTTCCTTCGTACATTGCTTCAATTTCTTCAACTGTTTTTCCAGAGAATGAAGAGTAGATTGTTAATAAGTTAGAGATACCAGGTTTGTTTTCTTTATCAAATTTCACAATACCTTCAGAGTCAGTAACAGCACTCTTAATTTTCTTTTCAATTGTTTTTGGCTCATCAAGCATACTGATCATTGATTTTGGATTCGGATCAGATTTGCTCATTTTTTTCGTAGGTTCTGTTAATGACATAACGCGAGCTCCTACTTTTGGAATACGAATTTCAGGCATTGTAAAGATTTCACGGTAACGTTTGTTGAAACGCTCTGCTAGGTCACGTGTTAATTCGATATGTTGCTTTTGATCATCACCAACCGGCACGATTTCAGTATTGTAAAGTAAAATATCAGCAGCCATTAATGGTGGATACGTAAGTAATCCAGCTGGAACTGAATCTCTACCAGAAGCTTTATCTTTATATTGCGTCATACGCTCTAATTCTCCAACGTAAGCAACAGATTGCATGATCCAACCTAGTTGAGCGTGTGCTGGTACTTCTGATTGTACAAATAAAGTAGCTTTTTCAGGGTCAATGCCACATGCCACATAAAGTGCAGCAAGACTGCGGATGTTTTTACGAAGTTGTACGGGATCTTGAGGTACTGTAATCGCATGTTGGTTTACAATACAGAAATAACAGTCGTGTTCATTTTGAAGCTCTGTAAACTGCTTCATTGCTCCTAAATAGTTTCCAAGTGTAATCGTTCCACTTGGCTGAATACCAGAAAAGATAACTGACATAAGTAATTCCTCCTAAAATTGAATGCGTGATGGGGGGAAGAGAAGGCAAACAAAAAAGCCCATTCATCCCAAAAACTATAGGGACGAATGGACCGCGGTACCACCCTAATTATTTCACTACTGTGAAATCTCTCTAATCCATAATAACGTTTGGATGTAACGCCAAAGCCTACTACTTTCGGTTCGGTTTGGTGCTCAAAAGCCCATTCCATACTGTACAATTACTTGTTCACACCGACCACAAGCTCTCTGAAATTGCCTCAATATGTACTCTTCTTTATCATCGCATACATATAAATTTATTTATTGTTACTTGAGCTCTTTTAATATGAAAGAACTAAAGTTTTATAACAAAATGTTTTGCTGATTATTATATCATATGGGATAGTGTTTGCAAACTACATCAAAATAGTAAAGCTAATAAGGGTCGAGAACAACCCAAGAACGATACCTGTAATACAAATTGGATATGTCCATTTGAATGAATATGTTTTATAAATACGTTCTTTCTTATCTGTAGGTTCCTCGACTTCTTCAATTAAAGAGTCAATCTTTTTATTCGTACCAAATACTCTTTGAAACGCGTAAATGGTTACATTGAAAAAACCATTTTGAAATATGTATAAAAAACCGCCGATAAGAATAAAAAACAGTGCAATATAAAACAAGATGTTGACAAAATTCAACAAAAATTGCGATGAAATGAGGAATGCGCCAATACTAGAAGCGATTATCGCTATGAAAATTAGTATACAAGTATGAAAAAAAACTTTATTCAAAATGTTCCCCTCCGTCAAAATATTACTAGAATTATTATACTATAAAAGCTATAATATGTACTAGAATTAATTTTTTGAAAATTATACGCAATTAAAGGTCTGATTTCAAGATGATGGTAGCAATGTTAACGTATCCCTTTACAAAAAAATAAAAATATAAACATTTTATTAAAAATTTTAACAAAAAAACAAAAAACTATATTCACAATTGTTATATTATATGTATAATGAAAATTGTAGAAACTTGGAGATTATTCTTTCAATTCTACTTTTTAACAAGTGAGGGTACAGGAAGTGCAATTAGGGGAGGCAACACAACATGAAGAAAAAGATACCGTTATTACTTGCATCGACTTTAACTGCAAGTATGTTGCTGGGTGCGTGTAGCTACCAAAAAGATGACGCAAAAGCAAAAGGGAAAGAAAACACTACGAGTAGTAGTAACGGAAAGCAGGTTCTTAATTTAACAGAGTTATCTGAAATTCCGTCAATGGATGCATCGCTAGCATCTGACTCTGCATCTTCTACAGCATTAAATAATACGATGGAAGGTTTATATCGTATCGGCAAAGATCAAAAGAGAGTGCCTGGAATTGCAGAAGATGTTCAAAAGCTAGATGACGGAAAGAAATACATATTTAAATTAAGAAAAGATGCAAAATGGTCGAATGGGGAGCCTGTAACAGCAAAAGACTTTGTGTATTCATGGAAAAGAGCAGTAAATCCAGATACAAAAGCGACGTATTCGTACATTATGTTTGATATTAAAAATGCAGAGAAAATTCATAAAAAAGAATTACCTGCTGACCAATTAGGTGTAAAAGCGATTGATGATTATACATTAGAAGTGGAATTAGACAATCCAGTTCCTTACTTTGTTGATTTAACAGTTTATCCGGTATTTTACCCACTAAATGAAAACTTTGTAAAAGCACAAGGTGATAAGTTTGGGTTAGAGGCAAATACAACATTATATAATGGGCCATTTGTTATGAGTGATTGGAAACATGAGCAAAGCTTCCAGTTTAAGAAGAACCCATCATATTGGGATAATAAAACGGTTAAAATCGAAGAGATTAACTTTAATATTGTAAAAAATACGTCAACTGATGTAAATTTATATGAGACAAACTCGATTGATCGTGCGGCTCTAACTTCAGAATTTGTTGATAAGTTTAGACAAAGCTCAGAATTCCACACAAGAAAAGAAGCAGGGGTTGCTTACCTAAGATTTAATCAAAGTAATCAATACTTAAGTAATAAAAACTTAAGAAAAGCAATTTCAATGTCCTTTGATCGTGATAACATTGCGAAAGTTATTTTAAATAATGGTGCGATTGGAGCTTATGGATTTGTTGGAAAAGATTTCGCTGAAGGTCCGAATAAAAAAGATTTCCGAGCTGAAAATGGAAAGCTAGTTGAAACGAATCCAAAAGAAGCGAAAAAGCTTTGGGAAACAGCGAAGAAAGAGCTTGGCACTGATAAAATCGAACTAGAATTCTTAAACTTTGATAATGAAGATGCAAAAAAGGTTGGTGAATTCTTAAAAGGTGAGATGGAAAAAAACTTACCTGGTTTATCAATTAAAATTAAACAGCAGCCATTTGCACAAAAAAATAAATTAGAAGATTCTCAGCAATATGATATTGCGTTTGGTATTTGGGGCCCAGATTTCCCAGATCCAATCTCATATTTAGATATGTTTGTTACAAATGGTTCTCAAAATAAAACAGGGTATTCTAATCAGAAATATGATGAGCTAATTCTAAAAGCTAAAACAGATACAAAAGATTTACAAGCACGCTGGAACAACCTTTTAGAAGTAGAGAAGATGTTAATTAAAGAGGATGCAGTTATCACTCCAATCTTCCAAAAAGGTTCAGCATATATAGTAAAAGATGCTGTAAAAGATATTATACCAATCAACTATGGTGGTAGATTAACTTACAAATGGGCATCTGTTGAACAAAAATAATCTTTTTTTCCATCGTTTACAGGGGTATATGCCTATGATGGGCATATGCTCTTATTTTAAAAAAATAAAAGTAAGAATATTTTAAACTATCTTATTGCTTTTGAGAAAAACGGGGAGGTGCTTGACTATGGGACGTTATGTATTAAAACGTTTCGTGTACATGGCTTTGACATTATTTTTAATTACTACGCTGACTTTCTTTTTGATGAAATTACTTCCGGGTTCTCCGCTTAAAAACCAGGAGAAGCTATCACCGGCACAAAAAGAAATCATTCTTGAAAAATACGGATTGAATGATCCGGTACCAGTTCAATACGCACGTTATTTAGGTAACTTAGCAAAAGGTGATTTAGGGGTATCATTCCAATATGATAACCGTCCAGTAACAGATATGATTGTGGATCGTATTGGACCATCAGCACAGCTTGGTTTACAAGCGATTATATTAGGAACATTTATCGGTTTAATTTTAGGAATCGTTGCGGCACTTCGTAACAATACGTGGGTCGATTATGGAGCGACAATTATTTCCGTACTCGGGATGTCGGTACCATCATTCGTATTCGCCGCTTTACTACAATATTTCGTAGGGGTAAAACTTGGTTGGTTCCCAGTAGCGTTCTGGAAAGGACCAGAGTTTACAGTAATGCCTACAATTGCTTTATCGATGGCAGTTATCGCAACAATCGCACGTTTCTCTCGTGCAGAATTAATTGAAGTTATGCAAGCCGATTACATTTTAACAGCAAAAGCGAAAGGGATTAGCCAAGGCGTTATCATTGTCAAACACGCACTTCGTAACGCATTAATTCCAGTAGTAACAATTTTAGGACCAATGGTTGCGGCATTAATTACAGGAACACTTGTTATCGAGCAAATTTATGCTGTACCAGGACTAGGGGA
The DNA here is from genome assembly GCF_002975115.1 of Bacillus sp. MYb78. Lineage (NCBI taxonomy): Bacteria > Bacillati > Bacillota > Bacilli > Caryophanales > Bacillaceae > Bacillus > Bacillus sp. MYb78. The sequence continues at coordinate 644,198 of NZ_PCOB01000001.1, read as the reverse complement.
ACAGTTCGTTAAATCTATTACAGTGAATGACTATACAGTTATTATGGGAACTACGATTTTCTATAGTGCGATCTTCATTTTAGTTATTTTCATTGTCGATATTTTATACGGAATTATTGATCCTCGTATTCGTTTAGCGGGAGGGAAAAAATGATGAAAGATGTACAAAAATTATCTCCAGATTTATTTCAACAAGCCAATCAAAATAATGTTGATAATGAAGTCATTGCCCGTCCAAGCTTAACGTTTTGGCAAGATGTAAGAAGACGTTTGTTCCAACATAAAGGTGCGATGATTGGTTTCGTATTATTAAGCCTTATTATATTACTAGCGATTTTTGGACCGATGGTAAGTAAACACTCGTATAAAGAGCAAGATTTAGGTCGTGCGAAAATGCCACCGAAAATTCCTGTTATTGAAAATGTTCATTGGTTACCATTTGACGGTACAGATCAATATGGTGTTGACCAATATGAAAAACGTGATATTAAAGAGTACTTCTGGTTTGGTACAGATGATCTTGGTCGTGATTTATGGACAAGAACATGGGAAGGTACACGCGTATCATTATATATCGCTCTTTTAGCAGCAGCAATTGACTTAGTAATTGGGGTTGCATACGGAGGTATTTCAGCCTTTTATGGCGGCAGAGTAGATAATATTATGCAACGTATTATGGAGATTATTAACGGTATTCCATACTTAATCATCGTTATCTTAATGGTAATCATTATGGGATCTGGTATATGGTCAATTACACTCGCAATGGCAATTACAGGTTGGATAGGGATGTCGCGTATCGTTCGTGGACAAATCCTGAAATTAAAAAACCAAGAATATGTATTAGCATCTCGTACATTAGGTGCAACAAATACACAATTAATTGTGAAACATTTAATTCCAAACGTAATGGGACCTATTATCGTAATGACAATGTTTACAATTCCATCAGCGGTGTTTGGTGAAGCGTTCTTAAGTTTCATCGGTTTAGGAATTCAGCCACCATTTGCGTCACTAGGTTCTCTTGTAAATGACGGTTATAAATCTATTCAAACGTATCCGCATATGATGTTCATCCCTGCGGTTGTCATCAGTATATTAATTTTAGCGTTTAACTTAATGGCAGACGGATTACGCGACGCGTTAGATCCAAAAATGCGTAAGTAAAAGAGGGGAGAGGCAAAGATGAAAACATTGTTAGAGGTAAAAGATTTACAAGTCTCCTTTGATACACATGCAGGTGAAGTACAAGCTGTACGCGGCGTTACTTTTGATTTGAAAAAAGGAGAGACATTGGCGATTGTAGGAGAATCTGGTTCAGGGAAATCAGTTACTTCTAAAGCTTTAATGGGATTAATTCCGAATCCTCCTGGACGCATTAAAAATGGTGAGATTGTATTTGAAGGTCGTGACTTAACGAAATTAACAGAAAAAGAAATGCAGCAAGTACGTGGTAAAGATATCGCGATGATTTTCCAAGATCCAATGACATCATTAAACCCAACGATGACAATTGGAAATCAAATTATGGAAGGCCTTATTAAACACCAAGGGATGAGTAAAGCAGATGCACGTAAAGTTGCTTTAGAATTAATCGACCTTGTAGGTATTCCAAATCCAGAAGCTCGTTTAAAACAATATCCTCACCAATTCTCAGGTGGTATGAGACAGCGTGTAGTTATTGCGATGGCGTTAGCTTGTAACCCGAAATTATTAATTGCCGATGAGCCGACAACAGCGCTAGACGTTACGATTCAGGCACAAATTTTAGAACTTATGAAAGACATTCAGCAAAAAACAGAAGCGGCAATTATTTTCATTACGCATGACTTAGGTGTAGTAGCAAACGTTGCTGACCGAGTGGCAGTTATGTACGCTGGTAAAGTTGTTGAAATTGGAACTGTAGATGAAATTTTCTATAATCCGAAACATCCATATACTTGGGGCTTAATCGCATCTATGCCAAGTTTAGATGGCTCAGAGGAAGAGTTATATGCAATTCCTGGAACGCCTCCGGATTTATTAAAGCCGCCAAAGGGTGATGCTTTTGCACCACGTAACCCACAGGCACTAAAAATTGATTTTGAAATGGACCCACCTTTATTTAAAGTAAGTGATACACACTATGCGGCAACTTGGTTACTTCACGAGCAAGCTCCAGAAGTAAAACCGCCGGCAGTCGTTGAAAAACGTATTCTTCAAATGAAAGCAGGTGAACAACATGACTAAACAACGTGAGAAATTAATTGAAGTAAAAAATGTAAAGCAGCACTTCGACGTGAGTGGTGGTGTTGTCAAAGCGGTTAATGATATTTCATTTGATATTTACCGCGGAGAAACATTTGGTCTTGTAGGAGAATCAGGTTGTGGTAAATCAACAACTGGAAGAACGATTATTCGTTTATATGATGCAACTGCTGGTGAAGTATTGTTCGATGGTGAAAACGTACATGGTAAGAAATCACGCGCAGAATTGAAGAAATTTAACCGTAAAATGCAAATGATTTTCCAAGATCCATACGCATCATTAAATCCTCGTATGACAGTAGGGGATATTATCGCAGAAGGTATTGATATTCATGGATTAGCGAAAAGTAAAAAAGAGCGCATGGACCGTGTTCATGAATTATTAAACACAGTTGGTTTAAATAAAGAGCACGCAAACCGTTTCCCGCACGAATTCTCAGGTGGACAACGTCAGCGTATCGGTATCGCTCGAGCGCTTGCTGTAGAACCAGAATTTATCATTGCGGATGAGCCGATCTCAGCACTTGACGTATCGATTCAGGCGCAAGTTGTAAACTTACTGAAAAAGCTACAAAAAGAAAAAGGTCTAACATACTTATTCATTGCCCATGATTTATCAATGGTAAAATACATTAGTGACCGCATCGGTGTAATGTACCGTGGTCAAATCGTTGAGCTAACAACAAGTGAAGAGTTATATGCGAATCCAGTTCATCCATATACGAAATCACTATTATCAGCAATTCCGCTACCAGATCCAGATTATGAGCGCAATCGTAAACGTATCGTATACGATCCATCGCAGCATGATTACGGTAGAGAAGTGCCAACAATGCGTGAAATTCGCCCAGGACATTTCGTACTATGTTCTGAAGCAGAGTATAAGAAATATAAAGAGATTTATCAATAATAAAAAAAGCCATTCTTCCATTAAGGAAGGATGGCTTTTTTCTATACTATATAAATGAGTTGTCGGTAAGTCGATATAAATTGCATTTATTAATAACTACATCATGATCAAACAAGTACTACTGTGCCTGAACAGAACCAATCTCGTCTTGCTCTTCTGGTTTCACAAGTGCGTAACGTTCCCACGCCCTGCTTTTCCAGCGGAAGAACATAATAATGGCACGCGTCCATTCGTCGATGGCGATCGCTAGCCAAATACCAACGAGCCCCATATCTAAATGAAAGGCGAAAAAGTAACCTAGTGGTAAACTCATTAACACCATAGAGAATGCACCGATTAAAACAGGATATTTTGCATCACCAGCTGCACGAAGCGAATTAATGATGACGATATTCATCGTACGTCCCGTTTCAAGTAGTACACTTAGTAAAAGAACACTTGCGCCTAACCCGATAATGTGCGGATTATCTGTAAACAGTCCCATTAATTGTGTACGGAATGTAATAACGAGAGCGACCATACATAGAGTTACACCAATCGCCCATTTTACACTTTTCCATAAGCGTTCGTATGCTTCATCCTTTTCGCCACCACCAACAAGGCGGCCAATAATAATGGCTGTTCCCATACCAATCGCAATTGCAAATAAATAAGTGAACATGGAAATGTTAGTAGCGTATTGTCTAGCAGCTAATGATTCCGTTCCTAAGTACGTTGCGTAATAAAGGAAGACGATTTGACAAGCTTGATACATCACTTGTTCAAATGCAGATGGAATACCGATTTTTAAAATTTTCCCAATGTATTCTTTGGATAAAGTGAAGTAATATTGTAATTTCACGCGATATTCCATAACGCGGTATAGTAACCAGAAGAAAACAATAAGTGCGATCAATCGACTGATAGCGGAAGAAATTGCAGCCCCTTGTACACCGAGCTCAGGGAAACCAAATTTCCCGAAAATGAGTACGTAGTTTCCAGCGATATGAATAATATTCATTCCGAGTGAAATAAACATCGCTTGCTTTGTAAAACCATGTACACGGATGATTGCGGCTAATGAGTTAATGATAGCTTGCAGGAAGATAGCCCCTCCGACGATAGATAAGTAGTTTTGCGCATACGTTAGTACATCGCCTTGTAAGTTCATTGCGAGCATCATATGTTTCGAAAATAAAAGAAAACCAGCGCTTATAACGAGCCCAACTATTAAATTTAATGTGACGGCTAATGCTGATATTTTAGATGCTTCCATAAAGCGTCTGGAACCGAGGTATTGAGATACAACGATAGCAGCGCCGTTCCCGATGACTTCTAATACCAAAATCGCAATATGGAGATATTGATTCGCTGCACCAACCCCAGATACAGCATCGTCTGATAATGCACTTAACATGAAAGTATCAGCGATCCCCATCAACATAAAAAGAAAAACTTCTAGAAAAATAGGCCATGTTAATAAGAATAAACTTAATTTCTCTGTCGGCCCATTTTTTTCCTGAATTGCTGTCATGTCCGTCCCCTCTTTACCGATATCTATTTTTAGCAAAATGTATCGTAACATACTTTCTTATCCTTTGCACTCATTTTAGCCTACATATTTTTAATATGAAGGGACTGCTATTTTATGTTAAAAAGGTTGGGATAATTATACATAAAGTATTATAAAATATAAAATTTATTTTTCCCTGATAATTTAGAAAAATATAAAATTAATTATTTTTGGTACTTTAGTAAAGATAATCAGCAATATAAAACGTTTACAAAGATATATTTTTTTACAGAAAATTTTAATGAAATAGAAATATAAATATACAAAAAATATATTTGTGTGTATAATATGAATTATTAGAACATATATATATTTCTTTCTGTTTGAAAATGAAAGGGCTAACATTTTTTTGGAGGGTGGAAGTATGAAAAAAAAGATACCAGTTTTTGTAGCATCAACAGTAGCGATGAGCATGTTGTTAGGGGCATGTAGCTATCAAAAAGATGAACCGCAAGCAAACGCAAAAGGGGATAGCGGGAAAAGCGGTGCGAAGCAAGTTCTTAATTTAATTGAAACACAAGAAATACCAACAATGGACCCAGCATTATCAGCTGACGCAGTTTCTTCAAAAGTAATGAACAACACGATGGAAGGTCTATACCGCCTTGGAAAAGATGATAAGTTAGTTCCAGGTGTAGCAAAAGAATTTAAAAAGTCAGAAGACGGTAAAAAATATACATTTAAATTACGTGAAGACGCGAAATGGTCAAACGGTGAGCCTTTAACGGCGAAAGATTTTGTATACGCATGGCAAAGAGCGATCAATCCAGACACAGCTGCGAAATCAGCATACATTATGTATGATATAAAAAATGCAGAGAAAATTAATAAAAAAGAGATGAGTCCTGATCAATTAGGTGTAAAAGCAATTGATGATTACACATTAGAAGTAGAATTAGACAATTCTATTCCATATCTTGTAGATTTAATGGTATATCCAATCTTTTATCCTGTGAATGAGAAATTTGTGAAAGAGCAAGGTGCGAAGTTTGGTTTAGAAGCAAATACAACACTTTATAACGGACCGTTTACATTAAGCGATTGGCAGCATGAACGCAGTTTTAAAATGACAAAGAGCTCATCATATTGGGACAATAAAGAAGTGAAGCTTGAAGAAGTAAACTTTAATATTGTAAAAGATACATCTACGCCAATTAACTTATATGAAACAAATGCAATCGATCGAGCGACGTTATTAGCAGAGTTCATCGATAAATATAAAGGAAAACCAGATTTCAAAACAGTAGAAGAGACATCTGTATTTTTCCTACGCTTAAATCAAAAAGATCCAGCTTTAGCAAATAAAAATATTCGTAAAGCAATTTCACTTGCTTTTGATCGTAAGCCGTTCGTTGATACGTTATTAAACAACGGTTCTAAGCCAGCAACAGGATTAATTCCTGATAACTTCATTAAAGGACCAGATAAAAAAGATTTTCGTGCTGTAAATGGGGATATTGTAAAACCGAACGTAAAAGAAGCGAAGAAATATTGGGAAGCTGGTAAAAAAGAACTTGGCAAAAATGAAATCGAATTAGAATTATTAAATGAAGATGTAGAGTTATCAAAGAAAACTGGTGAATATTTAAAAGGTGAATTAGAAAAAAATTTACCAGGTTTAACAGTGAAAATTAAACAACAACCATTCGCACAAAAACTAAAATTAGAAGATGCGGGTGATTATGTCATGTCATTCTCTGGATGGGGGGCAGACTTCCCAGATCCGATTACATATCTTGATATGTTTGTAACAGATGGGTCACAAAATAAGATGAAGTACTCTAATCCGAAATACGATGAAATCATTATGAAAGCGAAAAAAGATGGAAGCGATGTAGATGCTCGCTGGAAAAACTTACTTGAGGCAGAAAAAATGTTACTTGATGACGCTGCGATTGTTCCAGTATACCAACGTGGTAGAGCATACTTACAAAGAGAAACAATTAAAGATATGTACAACCATAAATATGGCCCCGATGTGAGCTTCAAATGGGCATCCCTAGGAAAATAAAAAAAGCAGGCTAACCACCTGCTTTTTTTAATACGTTCGTTTCTTATAAATGCCTTTTCCACCAACTTGGTTCCAGCCGGATTGTACATCCAAACTTTTGTTAACAAACTTCATTTTTTCTTTTCCACCAAAGAGCTTTTCACCGATGCTATTTGTAATGACACCAATCAATGCTGTTATTCCGATGATGAGGGCAGCAACCGTAATAAAATCAATAAAAAAAGCAATCATTTGCAAACTCCCCCTTTGCCTGTCTGTATGTTTATTGTATGAGATAAAAAATAAAAAAGAAAGAAATGTCAGAAAATATTTAATTTACTTTAGAAATCGTGTAGACAGGAGGGAGAATGTTTGTTAAAATGAGAACAAATGTTCCTTTTTATTCTCATTTGTATAGTCTTACATTTCTTAATTGATTTATCAAGAAAAAGTAAGAAAACGTTCTCTTTTTCATAGGGAAGATTATAGATAAATAACTATATATTATATGAAAAATTTAGAGGAAGTGAGTATTAAAGGGGTTGAAAGTTATTGTTCAAGTACAGCTAAATTGAGCGTAATCATGTTACATAGCAGTGGAATACACGGAAGAGTTTTCTCAACTAGCAGGAAATTTGCTGTATATTTCTTGCAAAATCTATTGTATAATGATTATAGAAGTTACTTATTAAAAGTAATTGTTGTTTATTATAAGTTGTTGCTTACATGAAATGCGATTTTTGTACTTTTCAATAAGACAAGTTATCGCGAAAAATTGCTGAAGTTAGAAATTAAAACTGTATTTAGTACAGAATTTGTACTCTTTAAGGAGAGTGAGCTTTGTATGGTAACATTATATAGTTCTCCAAGCTGTACGTCTTGTAGAAAGGCGAAATTATGGCTAGAGGAAAATCATATTCCCTATACAGAACGTAATATTTTCTCAGATCCATTAACGATTGAGGAAATTAAAGAGATTTTACGTATGACAGAAAGCGGAACGGATGAGATTATTTCTACTCGTTCGAAAGTTTTCCAAGAATTGAATGTAAACTTAGAATCTTTACCACTTCAAGATTTATATAAGATGATTCGTGACTATCCGGGGATTTTACGTCGTCCAATTATGATTGACGAGAAACGCCTTCAAGTTGGTTACAACGAAGACGAAATTCGCCGTTTCTTACCACGTACAGTAAGAACGTTCCAATTACGTGAAGCACAACGTCTTGTAAATTAATTATAATAATATGAAAACCTTCTACCTATTATATAGTAGAAGGTTTTTTTTAATGTTTCACATTGCGTAATCGAACTTGTTTTACGATAAAGCCGATGCATAAAATAGTGAAAATGAACAAATAAGGAATGCTTGCAGTGAAACTTGGGTTGTTATGAAAAAAGGTTGCAAGTCTGTCTTCATGTGTAACCATTTTCCCTGCAGTATAGGCAAGAATTGCTGCACCGCAATAAATGAGGAATGGAAATCGTTCCATAAGTATTAAAATAAGTTTACTGCCCCAAATAATAATAGGGATAGAAATGAGTAAGCCGATTATGACGAGTAAAAATCTCCCGTGAGCTGCACCTGCAATGGCAATAACATTATCAAACCCCATAACGAGATCCGCGAAAACAATTGTTCGCACAGCTTGAAATAAAGTTGTTTTTCCTTGAATGGCAGAAAGGTCGTTGCTATCATCAGTTAATAAATTGACTGCAATTAATGTAAGTAAAACCCCGCCAATCAATTGTAGAAATGGAATGTCGAGTAAATAGACAGCTAGTATAGTAAGGACAATTCTTAGTACGATTGCTAAAAGAGTACCGATCAAAATAGCTTTATTTCGTTTCGATTCAGGTAAATTTCGGCTAGCTAGTGCGATGACGATTGCATTGTCACCACCTAATACAACATCGATACCGACAATCATTAGTACGGATGTTAAAAACTCTAAGTCCATTCGTCTGCCTCCATTTATGATGTTTTAATAAGCGAACTGTATGTATGTGATGAAGAAAGTTGTTGTTAAATAATCTCTTCTAATAGAAGTTTCACCTTATTACAGTGTACGGGGGAATGTGGAAATGTATGTCCAAATTTTTTGTAAGTAAGAAATCGCTATAATAATATATTTATGTAGTTGATCGAGTAAAGATAGGCATATAACTATTTTTGTAAAATAAATCGATTTTATTTCCATTCTGGAGAATCTTATCATAAAATGAGAGTACAAGAATCTATTGATTTGTCATATGAGTGGGGAATCCCTTCATAACAATTCTAAGCAGGAAGGGAGAGTTGTATTTTGGATATTGAAAGAATTAATGATCATACGATGAAATTTTTTATTACGTACATTGATATAGAGGATAGAGGATTTAATCGTGAAGAAATTTGGTATGATCGCGAACGAAGTGAAGAGCTCTTTTGGGAGATGATGGACGAAGCTCGTGATCATGACGATTTCTTTATTGATGGGCCGTTATGGATCCAAGTGCAAGCAGTCGATAAAGGGATTGAAGTACTTGTCACGAAAGCAGAGCTTTCAAAGGATGGGCAAAAGCTGGAACTACCGATAGGGGTAGACAAAATTATAGATATTCCTCTAGATGAAGGCATTGAATCATTATTCCAACAAGAGTTAGTCGAAGAGGTAGAAGAACAAACAGGAACAAACTTTAATGAAGATGGTACGTTTGGCTTTTTAATTAAATTTAATGATTTTGAAGATGTCATTTCATTAAGTCATCGTCTTATCTTTGAAGATATAAAAGATGAGCTGTATTCATTTGAGGACCGCTATTATGTATATGTGGAATTCGATGAAGTGCTACATGATGAAGAAGAAATCGATCGTATTTTAAGTATTGTTTTAGAATATGGGGAAGAATCAACTTTAACAATTCATCGTGTAAGTGAGTATGGAAAACAAATTGTGAAAGAGCATGCGCTTGAAACGATTCGCAATAATTTTCCTGCTAAAACGTAGGCCGATTTCTGTAGTATGAAATCGGCTTTTTATATGAAGAATAGGAAAGCTTTCTTAGTTAGGAGGTAAGAGATGAAAAATACGTTAAAGCTGATTTTCTTTATCTTGCTATTGTTCGCATTATTTGTTTCGTTACGTATGTTTATTGATGTAGCATTTTATTCAGATGTGATTGGGATAAAAGATGTTTCGATTTTAGGTATTATTAGTATTTTATTTACAGTATCTGCGTTTTTAATTGGTTGCGTTATTTTCTTAGAAAATCGCCACCCATCTAAAACACTTACATGGTTAATTGTGTTAGGGATTTTTCCTGTATTTGGCTTCTTTGCTTATTTATTATTTGGACAAAATTTTCGGAGAAAAAGAATGTTTCAAAAGAAGGCGTTACTTGATGAACAGGCGTTTTTACAATATAAAGGGCATGAAGATTACGAAGAACGAATTTTACGCAATCATAAGCATCAAGAACTGTTATTTCGTTTAGCGGATCGATTAGGTGCTTTAAATATTTCATTTCAAACTGAAACGAGGACATTAACAAATGGAGATGAAACGTTTCAGGCCATTTTAAATGGGTTAAAACGAGCGAAACATCACATTCATATGGAATATTACATTGTGCGTGATGATAAATTAGGAACAGAAATTAAAGATATTTTAATACAAAAATCAAAAGAGGGCGTTGTTGTTCGCTTTTTATATGATGCGGTTGGAAGTTTTAAGTTATCGAAATCGTATATTGAAGAATTAAACGATGCAGGTGTAGAAATGATTCCGTTCTTTCCTGTGCGCTTTCCGATTTTAAACGATAAGATTAATTATCGAAATCATAGGAAAATTGTTGTGATTGATGGGAACGAAGGGTTTGTAGGTGGATTAAATATCGGTGATGAGTATTTAGGGAAAAGTAAATATTTTGGCTTTTGGCGAGACACTCATTTGTATTTACGTGGTGAAGCGGTTCAAAGTTTACAGCTTATTTTCCTTCAAGATTGGTTTTATATGACTGGAGAGGCTGTGCTAGCTCCTGAATATTTACAAGCAAAAGCAGTTGAGGGTGATCATTGGGGAGGAGTGCAGCTAGTTGCAGGCGGCCCCGATAATAAGTGGGAAACGATTAAGCATTTATATTTCGCAATGATCGCTTCTGCTCGGAAATCTATTTGGATTGCAACGCCGTATTTTATTCCGGATGATGATATTTTATCCGCATTAAAGGTTGCTGCACTTGCTGGTATTGATGTCCGTTTGTTGATGCCGAGTAAACCTGATAAGCGCACTGTCTTTTACGCATCGAGATCGTACTTCCCAGAGCTTTTGGACGCAGGAGTAAAGATATATGAATACGAAAAAGGTTTTCTTCATAGTAAAATTGTCATCGTTGATTCTGATTTAGCTTCAATTGGGACAGCTAATATGGATATGAGAAGTTTTCATTTGAATTTTGAAGTAAATGCCTTTTTATATGATACAGATAGCATTAAAAGACTTGTTCAAGACTTTAAAGACGATTTAGAAGAATCCAGTGAAATTCACGTCGATCGTTTTCATAAAAGGCGTCTGCATAGACGAATTGTTGAATCAACGTACCGGTTATTATCGCCATTATTATAAAAAGAGATGTCCGAAATTGGGACATCTCTTTTTTAAAAGGAATTTGTAATAAATTGTAGAATATAAGGAGCTAAAAGGGTGTGATTCCGATATTTATAGCTAAAAGAGAAAACGGAGAAAAAATTCATTTACTCTATAATTGTAATGAAGAGCTTTTGCGCCGTATGCGCCAACAGGAACGATTCTTTTGTGTAGCTTGTGGAAAGGAAGTGCAAATGAAATTAGGGAAACAAAAAAGTTGGCATTTTGCTCATAAAAAAGTGGATTCATGTCTTGCCTTTTATGAAGCGGAATCAACGTATCATATGCACGGTAAAGAATTGTTATATAGATGGTTCAAACGTCAAAACTTTCAGGTGGATATTGAGTACTACCTTCCGGAAATTAAGCAACGACCAGATATTTTTGTAGAGAGGGCGGGCAGAAAAATTGCAATTGAATACCAATGTGCAAACCTTGCTATAGAGCAGCTGTACAAAAGAACCTATTCATATTGGCGAGCTGGTATACAGGTCATTTGGATCGTTGGTGGAAATCAATTGAAAAAGCAATCGGCATATTGGATGAAATTCTCCTCACTTATGGCTTTCTCCTTACAATCTTATCCTCAACCATTTCTTATTTTCTTCTGTTCGAAAGAGAAATCATTTATGAAATGTGCATTTGTCACTCCATTTTCTACAAACATCTTTTTCGCGCATACTGTATATTTACCAATCGATAAAACTACTTTTGAAATGCTTTTTTCTCCCGTTCCTTTCGAGAAAGAGATACTAAGGGAAGAGTGGAAGAAGAGAAAGAACTACTTCCGCAAAAATGCCCTGCCGATTTGGAATTATAATTATAAGTCATTATTACGCCTCTTATATCAATTTAAATGTACCCCAGCGAGTTTTCCTTCTGAAATTGGTGTTCCACTCCCTTCTGGATTTGCTTTTCAAACAAACCCATTTATATGGCAAGCTTTTCTATATATGAAGTGTATAGGGGGGCTTGCAGTAGGAGAGTGTATTTCTCTTCAATATGTGTGTAGTTATGTAAAAAGGTATACGAAAAGGCGGATACTTCCGTACTTTTCACAGCACACATGGAAAGTGGCAGTTACTGAATATATGACATTTTTATGCTATATAGGTGTATTGCATAAAGCGGGAAGTTATACGTACCGAAAAATAAGGGATGTAGTGATGTTAAAAACAGAGGAGGAAATTATGAAACATGATGAGATTTGCTTAATACATGCGCTATCTTTATTTGAGGCAAATTTTAACATGAGAGGAGGAAAAGGGGATATAATAAAGAATGATTGTGAAGGAATTACATAAGAAAAAACGAATTGTACTTAAGTAGAGATATTTAAAGGAGGGCTTAAAGAATGTCTGAACAAAACAAAGCGAAAGCATTACCAGATCGCAACGAGATTGAAGAAGCAAGTACGTGGCGATTAGAAGATATTTTCCAAACGGATGCAGAATGGGAAAAAGAATTCCAGGCTATTAAAGAGCTATTACCGAAGTTAACTGAATTTAAAGGGAAACTTGGTGACTCTGCGGACAATTTACTTGAGGCATTGCAATATGAAGATGAAATTTCAATGCGATTAGGTAAGCTATATACATATGCTCATATGCGTTACGATCAAGATACAACAAACTCTGTATATCAAGCATTAAATGATCGCGCAACAAATTTATATTCACAAGTATCTAGTAGCACAGCGTATATTGTGCCTGAAATTTTATCGATTTCAGAAGATACAATGCAAACATTCTTGAAGGAAAATAGAGATTTAAGTGTATATGAACATGCATTAGAAGAAATTACACGTCAACGCCCGCACGTATTATCAGAAGCTGAGGAGGCTTTATTAGCGGAAGCATCTGAAGTAATGAGTTCATCAAGCAATACATTCGGTATGTTGAATAACGCGGATTTAAAATTCCCATCTATTAAAGGTGAAGACGGAGAAGAAATAGAAATTACACATGGCCGTTACATTCAGTTTTTAGAAAGTGATAATCCTCGTGTTCGCGAAGATGCATTTAAAGCTGTATATGAAACGTATGGGAAATTTAAAAATACATTCGCAAGTACGTTAAGTGGAGCAGTAAAACGTAATAATTTCAATGCGCGTGTTCGTAAATATGATTCTGCTCGCCAAGCTGCACTGAGCAATAATAATATTCCGGAAGCAGTATACGATCAACTCGTTGAAACGGTAAATGACAACTTACATTTATTACACCGTTACATCGATATTCGTAAGCGTGCATTAGGACTTGATGAGCTTCATATGTATGATTTATATACACCACTTGTACCAGAAGTGAAAATGAATGTGAAATACGAAGAAGCACAAGACCTTTTATTAAAATCTTTAAACGTACTTGGTGATGAATATGTTGATATTTTGAAAGAGGCATATGAAAATCGCTGGGTAGATGTGTATGAGAATAAAGGAAAACGAAGCGGGGCATACTCATCTGGTGCATATGGAACAAATCCGTATATTTTAATGAACTGGCATGATAATGTAAATAACTTATTTACACTTGCTCATGAGTTTGGTCATTCGGTGCATAGTTACTATACAAGAAAAACACAACCGCACGTATATGGTGATTATTCCATCTTTGTAGCAGAAGTGGCATCTACTTGTAATGAAGCGCTTCTAAATGATTATTTATTAAAAACGACAGAAGATAAGAAAGAGCGTCTATATTTATTAAATCATTATTTAGAAGGGTTCCGTGGTACTGTATTCCGTCAAACGATGTTTGCAGAGTTTGAACATATTATTCATAAGAAAGTACAAGAAGGACATGCTGTTACGCCAGATATGCTAACGGAAATCTACTATGATTTAAATAAGAAATATTTCGGTGACGCTTTAGTAATCGACGAAGAGATTGGTTTAGAATGGTCTCGTATTCCACACTTCTACTACAACTATTACGTATATCAATACGCAACAGGATTTAGTGCAGCGACTGCTCTATCTAAACAGATTTTAGAAGAAGGACAACCAGCAGTAGAACGTTATATTAACGAGTTCTTAAAAGCAGGAAGCTCTGATTATCCAATCGAAGTGCTGAAAAAAGCAGGAGTAGATATGGCATCTCCTGAACCAGTAAAAGAGGCACTACAAGTATTTGAAGAGAAATTAAATGAATTAGAAGCATTATTATTTGAAGAAAAGTAATGAAAAAAGACGAGGGATTGTATCCTCGTCTTTTTTTGAATAGATTAAATGTCGATATATGTCGAAAAAACAAGATAGATTTCTTTGTTTTTTCTAACTGAAAGGATAGTTTTACGGCTGATTTTTGAAATTAAAACCCTTTGAATCGTTTTTTATGATTGAAATAAGAGAGAGTGATAACAATGATTACGAATAAAAGAGGTAAGGCAATAATTTTAGGGAAAGCTTGTAGTAGAGAGAGGATGTACAAGAAAAAAGAAACGATGATAGCTAGAAAGAGAAGAGCAATATAAGATTTTTTCATAAATAAACCCCCTAAATGACCTTTTTTATAGCTTATTCAAAAATGAAAACGTTTAGAATGTGACAAAAGTGTGAAATTCGACAAAAGGGGTTGTCATCTGACGTCGAATCTTGTAATATAATAAGCGTGAACGAATTCACATACAAACATATACCCCTTTGTTTGAACGTGAAAATTTCTCCCATCCCCTTTAATATTTTTATAAGCCGTAAAGAAGAAGACCTGGTGTTTACACCAGGTCTTTTTCTTTTGCTATCCATTTCCAATAACGTTGGCATTTTACTTCTATCATTTGTACTTTTCGTTTCAGTTGTAATTTTTTAAGTTCGCGCTCAATTTCTTGTTGCGAACAGTCATAAATAAATGCTACTTCTTTTGAAGATATAAATTGTGTTGCTTCTAGTAGCACTTCTAAAGGTGGTAATGGTTCTGGCTCAATTTCACATTTTACAAGTTCTTTCAATAATTGTACGTATACATCGTAGGAATAATTTCCAGCGATTTTAATACCTTCTTCATCTGAGTTCGCATGAAAAAAGACGAGGGAGGGTATTTCTGTAATATGCATTTCATTCGTGAATTTCAAGTCACATTGGAAAGCTTTTTTTGCACTAGCAGAATGTAGATCTTTTTTAAATTCTTCTACATCAATATTGCTATCTTTCGCACATGCAAGTAATAGTTCGCAGTCAGGGCTTGATACATTTTCAAGGAAAATGTATTCTTGGAGTTTTCGCAAAAACTTCGAACCTGCTTTTCGGCCTTGCAACTCCGCTGCCTTAATTGCCATCGAAACTAAATATGGTGTTGACGATGCTTCTTGCATATGTACCTTTCCATCGCATGAAAAACCTTGTAAACTTGTTGTCTTTTCCCACACAAATCGAATATTAGCAGGTTTATTCCATTTGTGTGAGGAAGCGTTCGTTCCATCCACTTTTCCTGTTACGATATGACGAATAGAGAAGTATTTCCCGTATTCAAGCCATAGTTTAATAATAAAAGGCTCAATTTCCCAGCAATCTTTACAAAGTGGATCAATAAATAAATATGCTTCTACAGACTTATGCTCACATGCGGAAGGAGATGGCATATTTATATGCTTTGCTTCCTGCTTATCCATTACACTTCACCTGTTTCGTTTGGAGTATTAACCATATGCTGAGCGGTTAATGCTAAACGTTCAAAGACAAACTCTCTTATATGACCATGCACTCCAGTATCATCCATTGCTTGCTCCATGCATGATAGCCAAGCCTCTGCTCGTTTTGGAGTAATCTCAAACGGAAGATGGCGTGCTCTTAACATAGGATGACCATGTTCTTCAGTGTACAAATTAGGACCACCTAAATATTGTGTTAAAAATTGCTTCTGCTTCCTAGCGGTTTCTGTTAAATCTTCCGGGAAGATGGGAGATAAGTCAGGGTGTTTACTGACATAGGAATAAAATGTATCTACTAATATTGCAATGCATTGTTCACCGCCAATTGCTTCAAATGGTGTCATCGGTTGCTTGCTCATCCTTTATAAACTCCTTTTTCCATGAAATGTATATCTATTGTAGCAATGGAATGTTCGAGAGGGCAAATAAACAGCCTTCTCAAAGATTCTTTGCTTATTCTACGGGTGTAAACTTTTTTAGTGAGATGTATCCACTAGTGAAACATATTCACTAGTGGAATTTTCACTTTAGCGTGCTTTGTTTTGTTTGGCAAGGAAAAAGCGTTTTACTTTGTTATTTGTATGGCGAACAGGTATGTTATGTTGCGTTAATAAATGAATAAATGCGGCTTTTCCTGTTTCTTCATCTTGTACTTCAAATTCAATTTCATAATCATCGTGATTGTAATAGAAACTATGATCAAAGACAAGCGTTCCGCCTTTAAATAATGTTTCTGCTCTTTCTGTTGTTAAACTACCCATATATGTTAAAGCAGAAACAGGAATTTGTAATTTGTGTAATTGATCTACTACTGCTCCTTGAATGATTGTGTTTGATTCCATCATCATTTTTGCTTCGTCTTCTGTTACGACTTGATGCGTTTCTAATAAACCGATTTCTGCAGGTTGTTTCAACGTTAACGTATAAGTTTCTCCTTTATGACGAATACGAAGTGCAGAGCCAGCTTCTTTTAACGAGAAGTCAGGTGTTTCAAAGTAGTGATTCACTTGTTTTGTAAATGCTTCAATAGAAAACGATTTACATAATGTATCGAATTCTTCTTTTGTAACGATATTTTTGAATTCAATTTCAATTTCTTGTGTCATTGTATAATCTCCTTTTGAAAAATAATTCTTTACACATTATCGCTTTTTCATAAATTTGGTTCAATGTTTTATTTGTTTGCGTCCATGTTATGATACAATAATACTGTTAAGTAAGACAGGAAGTTGAGATGGAGGAGTTAGAGCATGCAAAATAAAATCCAAGTTAAGAGCGTAGAAAAGAGAGAGAATGCTCTTATTTTTTGTGCGGAAAATAGTGAAATAGAGGTAAAGGAGTTAAGTGCACGTAATCACGTACTTGTAGACTCAGACAATTTATCATTTTTATATATCTTAGAAAATGAATCATCTTTCATTTATGTAAGTATTCCGCACACATGCTGGGAAGCAATGCATGAAGCGATGAATAACGATGTGGTTATGTTCGTTAGCGTGAATGACATTGAAATGGAATTAGAAGGATTAAAAGAAGAAGTAGAATATTTAGTTGAAAATATTGAAGGTAATGCAAATTACGGAGAAGAATTAGTAACTGCTGTAGAAAAAGTATTTCTATAAGCAAATGGATTGATTTTGGTGGTGGTTGAAATGAATCGAAATTGGGAAGAATTTTTAGCACCTTACCACCAAGCGGTGGCAGAGCTGAAAGTGAAACTAAAAGGAATGCGTACTCAATTTGCAATGTTAACAGAGCATTCTCCAATTGAGTTTGTAACAGGAAGGGTAAAGTCGGTTGCAAGTATTATTGATAAAGCGGAGAAGAGAAATGTACCGCTAGACCGATTGAGAGAAGATATGCAGGATATTGCTGGGCTTAGAATGATGTGTCAATTTGTTGATGAGATTAAGCCTGTTGTAGAATATCTTCGAAAACGAAATGACTTTGAAATTGTGGAAGAACGTGATTATGTTACGCAAAAGAAAGATAGCGGTTATCGTTCTTATCATGTTGTCATTAGTTATCCTGTTCAAACGATTCAGGGTGAACAAAAAGTATTGGTAGAAATCCAAATACGCACGCTAGCAATGAACTTTTGGGCAACAATTGAGCATTCTTTAAATTATAAATATAGTGGACGTTTTCCTGAAGATATTAAAATACGCTTGCAACGTGCAGCTGAAGCGGCGTTTTTATTAGATGAAGAAATGTCTTCTATTCGTCTTGAAATTCAAGAAGCGCAAAAGGCTTTTTCAAGAAAGCAAGAAACGAAAGATTCCGAATCATAAACTAAAGGGTGTTGGGCGATGAAATTTACAATTATGTCAAAGGGAGATCAATCATCAGATACACTGGCAAGCACGATGAAAGAGTACTTGCTAGATTTTGGATTTATAATGGATGAAAAGGAACCCGATATTGTAATTTCTGTTGGGGGAGATGGAACGCTTTTGTATGCGTTTCATCGTTATTATAATCGATTGGATGAAACAGCATTTGTTGGTGTACATACAGGACATTTAGGTTTCTATGCAGATTGGTTACCGACAGAAGTAGAGAAATTAGTAATTGCGATTGCAAAAACACCATTCCAAGTGGTGGAATATCCGCTTTTAGAAGTTATTATTCGCTATGTGAATGGAAGTAAAGAGTCACAGTATTTAGCGATGAATGAGGCGACTGTAAAAAGTGCAGAAGGTACATTAGTAACAGAAGTAGAAATACGCGGAGAATATTTTGAAACATTCCGCGGGGACGGCCTTTGTATTTCTACTCCTTCAGGAAGTACTGCGTATAATAAAGCGCTTGGCGGAGCAATTATTCACCCATCTATTGAAGCGATTCAAATTGCAGAAATGGCGTCCATTAACAATCGTGTGTTTCGTACTGTAGGATCGCCACTCGTATTGCCGAAGCATCATACATGTGTGTTAAAGCCGGCTGCAGGAATGAACTTACAAATTACAGTGGATCATTTAACAATGGTCCATCAAGATGTGAAATCAATCCAGTATCGCGTAGCAAACGAGAAAGTACGATTTGTTCGTTTCCGCCCGTTCCCGTTCTGGAAACGAGTTCGTGACTCGTTTGTTGCAGATAAATAGAAAGGGTTATATATTTGAACAGATTTACATTGAAATGGGATATAGGGCTGGCTGAAGAGGGAACTTTAGTTAGGGAATTTTTGAAAACGAAAGGTATTTCTAAAGCCGCTTTAACGGATATAAAGTTTCACGGCGGGGCAATTGAAGTAAATAGTCAACATGCGAGTGTTCGTCATCAGTTGCGCGCTGGTGAAGAATTAAGTGTCTTTTTTCCAGTGGAGGAAAGAAGTGAAGGGATGATGGCAGAAGATATCCCTTTATGCATTGTATATGAAGATGATGCGGTTCTTATCATTGATAAAGAGGCGAACATGTCAACGATTCCATCTAGAGAACATCCGACAGGGAGTGTTGCCAATGCGATTTTATCTCATTATGATAAGCAGCATCTGGCAAGTACAGTACACATTGTAACACGGTTAGATCGTGATACTTCAGGGCTTATGCTTATTGCAAAAAATCGTTTCGTGCATCATCTTTTATCTAAGCAGCATCAACAAAAAGCTGTGAAACGAACTTATGAAGCAATTGTTCACGGTGAGATGGTAGAACGAGAAGGAATGATTGATGCACCAATTGGTCGGAAATCTGATAGCATTATTGAGCGAACGGTTTGTGAGGATGGACAAAGGGCGGTTACTCATTTTAAAGTAATTGATAGTACATATGATAAGACACATGTAGCGCTGGAGCTTGAGACAGGAAGAACGCATCAAATTCGTGTGCATATGGCTCATATAGGACATCCATTACTTGGTGATAACTTATATGGAGGAAGAAGGGATGAAATGAAACGGCAAGCACTTCATAGTAAATCTTTGACGTTTTATCATCCTATTTTAGAGAAAGAAATGTCTTTCACTATAAAAATTCCAAGCGATATGCAAGAGCTACTTAGGAATGCTTAAAAAGGGAACAAAATTCTTATATTATAAAGAATTTTGTTCCCTTTTTTCTTAGCGGAATAATATTAAAATTTGGTTTTCACCCGTACGCTTTATAACGAAAAATCCACTTTCGGCTTTTGTAGCAATGCCATTGTCATTTGGACGACAATATCCATGAGTTTCGCAAGTGCTGTCATCACGTACTAACATTTGCCCAATTAATCCGACAGGAAGCCACTCGGCGCGATCTTTTCTTGCTACATATTTGCAAGCTGGATCCCATTCTGTATTTAAAAGAGGTTGTATTTCTTCTGTTTCCGTCCATACATATTGGCGTTTCCCAAAGTTATCTGTTTTATAGCGTTTTTGCCAACTTAAAGCCCCGCTATTTCCTATAAGTGCAGGGGTTGCACTAGATATTCCTAAAATGAACGAATCGTGTGAAGTAGCTACCCGAATTTTTTCTTCGCTACTAAATGTAACGAAATAACCGACATCAATAGGTTTATGACCTTCTGTTTCAAACATTTGCGCAAAATCCGTTCCGCTTGCATTGTAAGACGCGCCCTCAATGTACATTTCTCCATTATGTGCAAGCCATTTAGCACCGATATTATGGTCGGTGTCGTTTACACCATTTGCAATAAACCAAGAATAAGCTTCTTCTGCAGTGCCGAAGCGCCCCATAATATGGCTACCTGCAAAATGAGCTGTTGATGTATGATGACCTTCCGCATGAGAAGAGGAGCCGTTAGCGATAGTTGCGGTTCCTTCTGCGTGTGCTGCTTCGCCTAAAGCAGTCGTCTGTTTACCCTCTGCATGAGAATAAGCACCGCCTGCTGTCGTTTCACTTCCCTCACTATGCGAACTATGTCCAGTTGCTTTTGAGTTTGATCCTTCTGCATGAGAGAAAGAACCTTTTGCGTGCGTTAATAAGCCTTCCGCATGTGCTGCCATGCCTTCCGCATGAGAGTGAAGCCCCTCCGCATATGCATATCGGCCGCCCCTTTTAACTTTTGTATTTTCAGGTGTAGGTGTCTCAATTATGAGTGGTTTTTCAGTTTGTATATCATTCGATGAAGCTAATGCTTCTTTTATTTTTTTTACTTTGTTTATAATAGCAGCTGGAATTTCTGGTACCACTTTTTTATTTATTGCTACAGAAATATTTTCTTCCGCCTTTTCTTCTGTTTGGTTAGAATGTAGTACCTGTTCATCTTGATTTGAGAGCTGTTTATTTTTTTGTTGCATCTTTATTTTTTTACGATCGATTATGCGGCTCATCACAGCATTTTCTAAAGAGACATATGTTGGTTTTACTTTGCTTTTTTTTGATGACTCTTGTTCTTCCAGTTCTTCTATCGCTGCAGCTCGAATACTACACCAGTTGTTAATTCCGTACATGGGCAGATATAAAGGGGGGAATTTTCTTTTTTGTTTAGAAGATTTTTTCTTCATTCTGTCACCTCCTGCGACATTATATGTAGGGTAATTAAAAAAAGATGCACTTTATTGCATCTTTTTTTAATTACTTTACCCAGTTTTATATGAAATCTGCCTAAATAATGCTAAGTAAGGTAGTTATGAAATTGGACGGAATTTCTCAGCGACAAAAGGTAACGAAGAAGGGACAGAGATAGTCTCCATTTCAGGATAACGTAATCCGGTTAATTTGCCACCAAATACAGCACCAGTATCAATATTGACTGTCTGATTGACGAATCGAGGTTCTGCTACTGGTGTATGTCCATATACAATCCAAGCTTGCCCCTTGTATTCTTGCGCCCAATCACGACGGACAGGTGAGCCATCGGCATGCTTTTCTCCTGTAATATCGCCATATAATACAAAGGTTTGTACTTTTTTATCTCGTCTTCCTATGTAATCTTGCCGAATCCCAGCGTGACATACGATTACTCTTTTTTCATCTAGTATGTGGTAGAGCGGTGATTGTTCATAAAGAGTGGTAAACTTTTCTTTTATAATGTTTTGCTTACGAGAAGGAAGTGCTTCATATTCAGCAACAGTTGTTTCAAGTCCGTGAGCGACTGTTACATTACGTCCAAGGAAAAATCGATATAGTTTATTACAGTGATTTCCAGGAGCGTAATAAGCTTCTTTTTTATGTATGACAAGTTCCCATACAATTTCGATCATACGTAATGAATGAGGACCACGGTCTGTAATATCGCCAACGAATGCAAGTTTACGTTGGTCAGGGTGAACCGGTAGACCGCTACTCCAGTTATATCCTAGCTTCTCTGTTAAATTTTGAAACTCTTGGAAGCATCCATGAATATCTCCTATAATGTCATATTTCATATTTAAACCTCCATCGTATTTTTCATTAGTATATCTAAAAAAGGATAGAGATAAAAATATAGCGTTTTTTTGTTGTTCATTTAAACATAAAGATTTTCGTTCTTGAGCGAACATTTAAAATGAATCCAATCGCAATCATGTATGTAAGTAGTGAACTTCCTCCGTAGCTCATAAGAGGTAATGTTATCCCTGTAATGGGAAGTAATCCGATTGTCATCCCGATATTTTGGAATACTTGGAAAGTAAACATTCCGATTGTACCAGCGCAAATGTAACTACCGAAAGGGTCATTACTTTCTAAAGCGATATGAATCATTCGAAAAATGAGTAAGAAAAAAAGTGAAATAATGACACTTGCGCCTAGAAATCCAAATTGTTCAGCGACATTAGTGAAAATAAAATCTGTATGTGGTTCTGGAAAATATACTTGTCCATTTTCCCACCCTTTTCCTTGCATTTCTCCGGATCCAGTCGCTAAGAATGCTTGTCTTAATTGATAGCCTTGTGCATCATATTTGTAAGGTGCTAACCATCCGTAGAAGCGATTTAGTTGATATTCTTTTAAAATGTGTGCTTTAAAGAAATCTGTGTGAGTAAAAAAAATATATATTAATGTAGATCCAGCGACGAAAGTACCTGAAACTAATCCGAAAATAAAACGCCATCGTATGCCAGAAACTAGTATCATTGCTGCAAGCATCGCTGAAATGACCATTGTGTTTCCTAAATCTGGTTCTTTTGCAATAAGTAGTAGTGGTGGCAAACTTGTCGCAAATATTTTTCCAAGTAATAAAAAATCGTCACGCATTGTTCGGGAAAAATATTTCTCATTATGATTTGCTATAATTCTTCCAATGACGATAATTAAAAACAATTTCATAATTTCAGAAGGCTGAAAATTTCCGATGCCTGGGAGCCTGTACCAAGCAGTAGCGCCTTTAATTGTAACGGCACCTGGTACTTGAAGTTCTAGTCCAATAAGTAGTACCATTGCAAAGCTATACAAATACCAAGCAATTTTTTGATAACGATCGAAATCGATAATCATAATAACACCAATGGCTATAAATCCAATGAAGTACCATTGGATTTGCTTTAGTACAAAATTGACGTTTTGTAAAAATGGTGGTAAAGAGGCTTGCGCACTTGCAATAGCACAACAACTAACAATCCCAATGGCAAATAAAATAAATAGTAATACGTAGTCTATTTGATATTGAGAATTTGGATCTTTCAATGTAGGTATTCCTTTCTACTGCTCTTTATAGTAATGGATTTTATAGTATGAGAAAGAATGTATGAACTATAAGAATGATTCACATATAGTCCATACACTTTTGATTTTGCAGAGTAGTTTAATTGTTTAACTCTTTAATAATTATATCCAAACAATGGGAAAGACGTACATGTGCGTCAGGAAAAATATCTAATTGATGAAGATAGTATTTTAAGGAACTTTTACACCATTGGTAAGCACTAAGTAGAGCTGCTCTATAGTCCGTAGTATTTTGTAAAAAGCCATATTCTTTTGCTGTTATAACGAGGTGTGTGAAATCTTCACAACCTTGAAGGAGCTTATTGTGTATTTGTTGTCCAGCATGGTAGCGAAATTGACTTAAAGGCTCAGAAATGTATATTGCATTTCCTTTAGAAAGTAAAGAAATCCATGAGGCCATATCAACACTACAAGAATATTGTCGCTCTTTAAGGGTACCAAAAGGATCAGTGAGCAATTCTTTTCGGAACAAAGTAGTTGTAGGCTCACCGATAATGTTGTGCCCACCTTTTAACATCCAATTACCTAAAAATATCCCGTTTAATGGAGTGTCTTCACTATATAACCTTTGTGTTGGATGGGAATCACCGATTAGATTTCCATGATCATCAATACGTACTCGATAAGAAGTAACAAGAGCAAGATTTTTATTGGGATCTTGCTCAAAATAGGCCATCATTTTTTGTATTTTATGCTTATAAAACACGTCATCGTCCATTAAAAAATTTATATACTCACCATTTGATTTTTCTATGAGCATAAGGTCATTGTGAAATTGTCCTAGAGTAGGGATATTTCGAATGTATGTTATATTTTTATAATTTGGTAAGTATTGTTCGCGTATTAAAGTTTCTGTTTCATCATTTGTGCTGTCATCTCCGATGATGATTTCAATATTTGAATAAGTTTGTGCCAATGCACTTTCTAGAGCGATTTTAAAATAATGAGGCCGATTATAAGTGGGAATAAGGATGGAAACGAGAGGTGGATTTTTTTCATTCATCATACATAACTTCCTTTCAGAAGCTTTTTTTTGTAAGAACAATATCTTGGTAACTTGTATATTCATTTCTGCCGCACCATAAACCGTAATGCGGCTTATTAATTATTTCTAGGCCGTACTTATTCAATAGATTGCAAATATCTGTCTCAGGATAAGCAACTGCAAAATTCGGAATATCTTTATTCACAACGTAGCAATTTTCAATTCGATGATAAAAACCTAATGTACTTTGTCCTGCATTTAAATAATAGGACGATTCAGGATTTATTAGAAAGAATGTAATGAAACATCTCCCATCTTTTTTTAATACACGTACAATTTCAGATACGTAATGTTCTAATTCTTTTGGGAGAAGATGCGTAAATACAGAAGTTAAAAAGATAAAATCGAATGTTCCGTCTTCATAGGGAAAACGATATTGAGAGGCATCTTCTTTTCCTTCTGGATTATAGAATTGATTGTATATGTCAACATGTTCAAAGTGAAAATTATTACGCATAGTTGAAATGTTATTTTGACACCAAATAATTCCATCTTTAAACAAATCAAATCCATAATACGCTCCATCATCATTTAAGTAATTCATTAATGGTACAGCCATTCGGCCGACGCCGCAGCCTACATCTAATACTTTTTCATTTGATTTTAAAGCGCCAATTTGAATAAAATGCTTTAGGAACTCTTTTCCAACCTTTTTGAAGTCGCCACCTACATATTGGACGAGTTCAGGAGGGGGGAGTAAAGTCATTTCTTTGTTAAGTTCGCTCATGAGTATACCCCTTTCTTATGTGAGAATATGCAGTAACTCTATTAATGAAATTTTCAATTTGTAGTGAGAGAACACAGGAAAACAATTGTTATATGTAAGGAGATTCCGAAAAAAATATTTTGTTGGATTAGAAGTGAGAGAAGGATGAGTGAAAATGGGATCTCCTATAGATTAAATCTTTTTTATTCTTTTCTCCAATAAACGCCAAATACATCAATTTTAGTAATAGGGGCTTTTAAATTTCGTTGCTTTCTAAAGTCTGTCACAGCCTCAGCGCATGGTGGTAGCCCGTAGTCATCGATAATTATATAGCCACCTTTAGAAACTTTATCATATAAGTTCACGAGACCATCCATTGTGGATTCGTACATATCACCATCAAGCCGTGCAATTGCTATTTTTTCAATTGGTGCTGTTGGTAAAGTATCTTTAAACCAGCCTTTTAAAAATTTTACTTGATCATTTAGTAAATCATATTTTTTAAAATTCTCTTGTACTTGTTCCAAAGAGACGCGTAAGTAATCGAATGTGTGTAAATAATCACCGTAATCTTTTGGATATTGTTCTAGATTCGGTGCTGGCAAACCTTCAAATGAATCTGCGACCCACACATTACGATTCGTAATGTTGTTTGCTTGTAAAAAACCATTCATAAAAATGCATGATCCTCCGCGCCATACACCTGTTTCAATAAAATCTCCTTCTATATTTTCACGAACAACGGTTTCCATTGCCTCTTGTAATTGGTTCATACGTTCTCGACCAATCATGCTATGTGCTGCTCTTGGCCAATCCATTCCATCATGACGTTCACTTTTTGAAACATTTGGTTTTACAATTTTTAAGTTATGGTTTTCAGCATATTGCTTAATGAATAAAGGGAGGGGGACTGTAACTGGTTCGAATTCTAGTTCTTTCGAAATATGTAGAGATGCGGGTAAGTATGCCTCATATTCCAACCATATTTCAAATAAAATTGTCTTCTTTAGCAATTCGAGATAAAGCTGAACAGCAGATTTACTTTCCATATTTGTGCCTCCTGCAAAATGTCATACAACAATATGATTATGTAGATAGCGAATGTTTCATGATTGAATTTAAAATTGAAAAAGCAGTAAAACTGATAACAGTTCTACTGCTAAGTAAAAAATTAAGCAACTTTTTCAATAATAATAGATGCATTTGTACCAAGAGCTAATGATAGCCCAAGTCCTGTAACGATTACTTCAACTAATGATGGAGTTGTCGTAATTTGCGTAATTGCTTGAACAACGATAGGTGCTCCAACTGAGATTAAAGTAGCCCCAGTACCTGGTACAGATACCCCATTTACTTGGATTGTAAGCCCCCCTAATACACTTATTGCCGCAGTATATACGATAACAGTGATTTTATAGAATCCAGTTTCAGCAATAACGAAAGTATCAGCATCTAATTGAGAAATTGCTGTACCAAACTGAGATCCAACAGTATTAAATGGTACTGGAGCATTAAGTCCAAGATCTAAAGAAATTCCAGCGGAGTTAAATGCATACAATCCTGCTGGAAGTCCTAGTCCGGATGGTCCAGTCGGTCCAGTCGGTCCAGTAGCCCCAGTCGGCCCCGTAGGTCCAGTAGCTCCAGTGTCACCAGTCGGCCCCGTAGGTCCAGTAGCCCCGGTGTCACCAGTCGGCCCCGTAGGTCCAGTAGCCCCAGTGTCACCAGTCGGCCCCGTAGGTCCAGTAGCCCCAGTGTCACCAGTCGGCCCCGTAGGTCCAGTAGTCCCAGTGTCACCAGTCGGTCCAGTCGGTCCAGTCGGTCCAGTCGGCCCAGTCGGTCCAGTTGGCCCAGTCGGCCCAGTCGGTCCAGTTGGCCCGGTAGGTACAGTCGGCCCCGTAGGTCCAGTCGGTCCAGTTGGCCCGGTCGGCCCAGTCGGAAGGGTAAACGGTGGTATCGGTGGTAATGTAGGTCCTACAAGATTAGGGTCAAATGCACTAGCTGATAAAGATTCATCGGGATTTAATCCATTTGAATAATTATTATTTGACATAAATTCACCTCCATAAAGCGTTCATTATATAGTAGATGCAAAACCGAAAGAAAATGACACGGACATTTGAATTATTGAAAAGAAATCTTAAACTACTTGAACAATTTAAAAAAATGGAAAGTTTAGTATATGTATAACATATGATTGATTTGGAAGAGGGTGATTATGTTGAACAAGCAAGGAATTACAATTAGTCTATGTATGATTGTTCGAGATGAGGAGGAGACAATAGCCCGTTGTTTAGACACAGTTGAAAAAATTGTGGATGAAATTATAGTGGTTGATACAGGCTCCGTCGATCGAACGAAAGAAATCGTAGAGAAATACACTTCTAACATATATGATTTCCAGTGGATTGATGATTTTGCAGCAGCAAGAAATTTTTCTTTTTCAAAAGCGACGCAAGAGTATATATTGTGGCTAGATGCAGATGACGTATTATTAGAAGATGCTCAAGAAGCATTGAAACTTTTAAAAAGAGAATTAGATCCTAAAATTGATGCTGTTTCGATGCCTTATCATCTTGCGATGGATTCTAACGGGAAACCTTTATATTGTACAAAAAGAAATCGACTTGTAAAGCGTGAAAAACAATTCCAATGGTTTGGAAAGGTTCATGAGTATTTAGCTATTTCTGGTGAGGTTTTTAGTAGTAATGTTGCTATTACACATAAAAAAGAAAAAAAAGTAACAAATCGTAATTTGAAAATTTTTCAAAATACTGTAGCGGCAGGAGAAGAATTGAGTCCGAGAGATTTATTTTATTACGCAAATGAATCTACGGATAACCAAAAATATGATGATGCAGTTCTTCTATATGAAACATTTCTTAATCAAGACGAAGGATGGTATGAAGAAAAAATTTATGCATGTGGTAAGTTAGGAGATTGCTATGCAAAGCTCGGAATGTGGGAGAAGGCAATCGAATCTTGTGTGAAGTCGTTTCGGTATGGCGTCCCTAGAGGAGAGAATTGTACAAGAATAGGATATATATATATGGAACAAGAAAAATATAATGAAGCGATATTTTGGTTTAAACTTGCAACGGAAGTACCAATGGCAACGGAAAGTCCTTTCCATAGTCCAGCTAGCTACACATGGCTACCCTATTTACAAATGTGTATTTGTTATAGCAGGTTAGGGGAGCAGGATAAAGCGTATTATTACAATGAATTAGCAGCTTCTTATGTTCCGAATAATGCTGCAATTGAATATAACCGTAAATATTTTCGGGGAGTTTTTGATAAACCATATAAAGTGTAATAGGTTTCGTTTTTTAGAAATGATTTATCGTTATTCTAACTCTAATAGATTGGTTATATATTAGAGTATCAGTAACGTAACCAATATAAATAAAAGGTTTTATACTACTATTTGTGGGCTAATAATCAGTGGGGGATGAACAAAATCTGCACTTTATAGAATTCATATGAGATTTATATTTCTAATTCAATTTGCATAAGGAGTGTGTGAAATGAGTCGCGAAAAAAGTTCTTTATATGAAGAAAAATCCGAGCATTATTATAATGCAGCGAATCCGAATTTATTAAAGCATATAAAAAAGGAATGGAAAGAAGTTCTTGATATTGGTTGCTCGAGCGGTGCATTGGGAGCAGCTATTAAAGAAAACGGTACACGTGTATCAGGAATTGAGGCATTTCCAGAGGCGGCAGAAAAAGCGAAGGAAAGACTAGATCATATTATTTTAGGGGATATAGAAAAAATAGATCTTCCTTATGAGGAGGGGCAATTTGATTGCGTCATATTTGGGGATGTATTAGAGCATTTATTTAATCCATGGGCTGTAATAGAAAAAGTAAAGCCATATATAAAGCAAAATGGTGTGATTTTAGCAAGTATACCAAACGTTGCTCATATTTCAGTATTAGCTCCCTTGCTTGCTGGAAATTGGACGTATACAGAATATGGTTTATTAGATAAAACACATATTCGTTTCTTTACATTCAATGAAATGCTAAGAATGTTTTTAAAAGCAGGATATTCAATTAGTAAAGTAGATCGTGTATATGTTGATCATAAAATGTATGAGCCGCTTATTGAGGAGTTATATGGAATTTGTAAAAAATATCGTCTTGGAAGTGGCTTCATGGCTGAGACAGTTGTATTTCAGTATATTATTGAAGCTGAAAAATCACAATTATGAGTGCTGCAGACAAAACAATATTATTTGTTACATGTATAAATGATCGGAAATTGTATGCAAACTGCGTGCGACATATATTGCAATTGTTAGTACCGCCAGGATATATTGTCCAATTTATGCCGATTCGAAATGCGAAAAGTATGACGAGTGGATACAATCAAGCCATTTCGCATCCAGCAAAGTATAAAGTGTATATACATCAAGATGTTTTTATTATAAATAGAGCCTTTTTATACGGATTACTTCAATTATTTGAGGAACATGAACATCTTGGTATGATTGGGATGGTTGGAGCGCAATATGTTCCTCCAACTGGTGTATGGAACGAAGGGCGTGGAATTGTAGGAAAGGTCATTGGTTATATGAATGATTTGTTTTATATGGCAAGTTTAGAACAACCGTATCATGAATCAAAAACATTTATTCCTGTAGAATGTATTGATGGTTTATTAATGGCGACACAATATGATGTTCCGTGGCGAGAAGACTTATTTGACGGATTTGATTTTTATGATGTATCTCAATCGTTTGAATTTAAAAAAGCAGGATATACAGTTGGTGTACCTGTACAGCGCGATGCTTGGTGTATCCATTATCATTTTGATGTGAATATGACGAACTATGAAAAGTATCGAAAAATATTTGTGGAACACTATATGTCAGATATAAATAAGGAAGAATAAAAGGGGGGACAAAAATGAAAGACCATACAATATTAGTCGTTGTTTGTGTAAATAATGAGGAGCTTTTCAAACAATGTGAGAGCCAAATAAGAAACATTTTTGTTCCCCCTGGTTATGTCGTACAAATTTTTCCGATACGAGATGCACAAAGTATGGCGAGTGCATACAACCGAGCCCTTTCATATCCAGCGAAATACAAAGTGTATATACATCAAGATACATATCTTATTAATCGAGACATGTTTTCTACACTTATATCTCTTTTTAAAGAAAATGAAAAGCTTGGTTTAATAGGAGTCGCTGGAGCTCAGTTTTTACCGAATAACGGGATATGGTGGGAAGGAAAAAATTTAGTAGGGAAAGTGATTGAGTATAGAAGACAGAATTATCAATTATTAAATTTAGATCAGGTTTTTTATGGTAATCAACCATTTTTGTCAGTTCAGGCAATTGATGGTTTATTCATGGCAACGCAGTATGATATTCCGTGGCGAGAAGATTTGTTTCAAGGGTTTCACTTTTATGATGTGTCACAGTCTTTAGAGTTTCAAAGGGCTGGTTATTTAATCGGTATCCCAAATCAAGCAAATTTATGGTGTATTCATTACAACGGGGATGAGTTTGATGCGGATACATATGAGAAGTACCGGAAAGTGTTTGTAGAACATTACAAAGATATATTATCTCCATCATAAAGGAGAGATGCAAAGTGAAAGGAATTATTTTAGCAGGTGGTACTGGATCTAGATTATATCCAATAACGAAAGTAACGAATAAACATTTACTTCCTGTTGGTCGGTATCCGATGATTTATCATGCGGTATATAAGCTAAAACAATGTGATATTACAGATATTATGATTATTACAGGTAAAGAGCATATGGGGGATGTTGTTAGCTTTTTAGGAAGTGGTCATGAATTTGGCGTGTCCTTTACGTATCGTGTGCAAGATAAAGCAGGCGGTATTGCACAGGCGTTAGGGCTTTGTGAAGATTTCGTCGGGAATGATCGTATGGTAGTTATATTAGGGGATAATATTTTTTCAGATGATATTCTTCCGTATGTTGAAGAGTTTGCAAATCAAAAAGAAGGTGCGAAAGTGCTATTGCAATCTGTAGAAGATCCCGAAAGATTTGGCGTAGCACATATTCAAAACCGAAAAATAGTTAAAATTGAAGAAAAGCCGAAAGAGCCGAAAAGTTCTTATGCGGTTACGGGAATTTATTTGTATGATTCGAAAGTCTTTTCTTATATTAAAGAATTAAAACCTTCTGCACGGGGAGAACTTGAAATTACAGATATAAATAATTGGTATTTAAAACGAGGGGTACTTACTTATAATGAAATGAGCGGCTGGTGGACTGATGCGGGAACTCATGCTTCGCTTCAAAAGGCGAATACGTTAGCACGGGGTATTAATTTTGGGAAACAGTTTAACGGAGAATAGGTGAGAATATGAAAGTTGTAGAAACAAATTTTACCGATGCAAAATTGTTAGAACCGAGGTTGTTTGGAGACGAGCGTGGCTTTTTTTCAGAGAGCTATAATAAGCAGGTGCTAGAAACATTAGGGATAACGTATTCATTTGTACAGGATAACGTATCTTATTCGGCTAAGGCAGGAACGATTCGGGGACTACACTTTCAAAAAAAACCGAAAGCACAAACGAAACTCATTCAAGTTATGCAAGGGGCAATTTATGATGTTATCGTTGATTTACGAAAAAAATCACCAACATTTAAACAATGGAAAGGATATATTTTAAGTGCAGATAACCATCGGCAGTTACTAGTGCCAAAAGGATTTGCGCATGGATTTTGCACGCTTGTCCCGCATACTATCGTTATGTATAAAGTAGATGAATATTATAGCGCAAAGCACGACTCTGGATTACTTTGGGAAGATAAAGATTTAGCAATTCCTTGGCCAGTAACAGATCCTATATTGTCCGATAAGGATCAGATATTGCCATTACTAGAGGAATATGAAGATAGTTTTTAAGTAGGAGAGTTGTTTATGAATATATTAGTAACAGGTGGGGCTGGATTTATTGGAAGTAATTTCGTTCATTACATGCTACAAAGTTATGAATCATATAAAATTATTAATTACGATGCATTAACATATAGCGGGAATTTAAATAACGTAAAATCTCTTCAGAATCACCCGAATTACTTTTTTGTAAAAGGAGAAATTCAAAATGGAGAGCTATTAGAATACGTTATAAAAGAGCGAGACGTAAAAGTGATTGTAAATTTTGCAGCTGAATCACATGTGGACCGTAGTATTGAAAATCCGATTCCTTTTTATGATACAAATGTAATTGGGACGGTCACTTTATTAGAACTAGTTAAAAAATATTCGCATATAAAACTTGTGCAAGTATCAACGGATGAAGTGTATGGCTCTTTAGGGAAAACAGGGAAGTTCACAGAGACAACGCCGTTAGCTCCAAATAGTCCGTATTCTTCAAGTAAGGCGAGCGCGGACATGATAGCTTTATCTTACTATAAAACATATCAATTACCGGTTATAGTAACGCGTTGTTCTAATAATTATGGGCCGTACCAGTATCCCGAAAAATTAATTCCGTTAATGGTTACGAATGCACTGGAAGGAAAAAAACTACCGTTATATGGTGATGGTTTAAATATAAGAGATTGGTTACATGTAACAGATCATTGCAGTGCGATTGACGTTGTGCTGCATAAGGGACGTGTAGGAGAAGTATATAATATAGGTGGCAATAATGAAAAAACAAATGTAGAAGTTGTGGAACAAATTATCACTCTTTTAGGAAAAACAAAAAAAGACATTGAATATGTTACAGATCGTTTAGGGCACGATCGTCGTTATGCGATTGATGCAGAGAAAATGAAGACTGAATTTGATTGGGAACCGAAATATACGTTTGAACAAGGATTACAAGAGACGGTGAAATGGTATGAAAAGAATAAGGAATGGTGGAAACCACTAAAAGACCAGTAAGGGGCATGTTACATGAAAGAGAGGGTTATCATAACAGGAGCAAACGGTCAATTAGGAAAGCAACTATTTGAAGAGTTAAACTCTGAAGAATATGATATATATCCATTTGATAAAAAGTTATTAGATGTGACAAATATATCCCGAATACAACAAGTAGTACAAGAAATAAAACCACATATAATTATTCATTGTGCTGCCTATACGAAAGTAGATCATGCGGAGAAAGAGCAGGATCTTGCATATAGAATAAATGCAATCGGAGCTCGAAATGTAGCGGTTGCTTCACAATTAGTAGGGGCGAAGCTAGTTTATATTAGTACTGATTATGTATTTCAAGGCGCCAGACCAGATGGATACGGCGAATTTCATAGTCCAGCGCCGATAAATATATATGGAGCCTCTAAGTATGCGGGGGAGCAGTTCGTCAAAGAGTTACATAATAAATATTTTATCGTTCGCACATCGTGGCTATATGGTAAATATGGAAACAATTTCGTGAAAACGATGATGCGATTAGGGAAAGAAAGAGATGAAATATCTGTTGTAGCGGATCAAGTTGGCTCTCCTACGTATGTGGCGGATTTAAATATGGTTATTAATAAGCTCATTCATACTTCTTTATACGGTACATACCACGTATCAAACAGAGGTTCATGCTCTTGGTTTGAATTTGCACAAAAGATATTTTCGTACGCCAATATGAAAGTGAATGTATTACCTGTTTCAACCGAAGAATTCGGGGCTGCGGCTGCGAGGCCAAAATATTCTATTTTTCAACATAACATGCTACGATTAAATGGTTTTTTACAAATGCCGTCTTGGGAAGAAGGATTAGAGCGGTTTTTTATAGAAACCAAAAGTCATTAACAAATTTCTGTTAATGACTTTTTTGTTTGCCTTTAAGCGGTTTTATGGTACTATAATTATAGTATCAGGTACTAATAACAAGTATAAGTATTTCTGGGAGGATATATCATGGAACTATTACAAGGGAAAACATTTGTCGTTATGGGCGTTGCGAACCAAAGAAGTATTGCATGGGGAATTGCTCGCTCTTTGCATAATGCAGGTGCAAAATTAATATTCACATATGCAGGAGAACGTTTAGAAAGAAATGTTCGTGAATTAGCGGACACATTAGAAGGACAAGAATCACTTGTATTACCTTGTGATGTAACGAATGATGAGGAACTTACAGCTTGCTTTGAAACAATTAAACAAGAAGTAGGTACTATTCACGGTGTAGCACATTGTATTGCTTTTGCAAATCGCGATGACTTAAAAGGTGAATTTGTAGATACTTCTCGCGATGGATTTTTACTTGCACAAAATATTAGTGCATTCTCTTTAACAGCTGTAGCAAGAGAAGCGAAGAAAGTAATGACAGAAGGCGGAAATATTTTAACGTTAACATACCTTGGCGGCGAGCGCGTTGTGAAAAATTATAACGTTATGGGTGTTGCGAAAGCTTCATTAGAAGCGAGCGTGAAATATTTAGCGAACGATTTAGGTCAACATGGTATTCGCGTCAACGCTATTTCTGCAGGACCAATTCGTACGTTATCTGCAAAAGGTGTAGGCGATTTCAACTCAATCTTAAGAGAAATTGAGGAGCGCGCACCACTTCGTCGTACAACAACTCCAGAAGAAGTTGGCGATACAGCAGTATTCCTATTCAGTGATTTAGCACGCGGTGTAACAGGAGAAAACATTCACGTTGATTCAGGGTATCATATCCTAGGATAAATATAATATTAATTTTTAAAGGACAATCTCTAAATGCTGAGATTGTCCTTTTTATTTGTTCTGAGAAAGAACGATTTTTAACGAAAGTTCTTACCACGTGATGAATATAACTATAATAGTACACGATTTATTCAGCTACGTATGGAAGTGGGAGGGACGAGTGTGAAGAATAAAAATAAAAGTTCAACAGTTGGAAAACCGTTGTTATATATTGCGCAAGTGAGTTTAGAACTTGCTGCACCGAAAATAAAAAGGATTATCCTGACAAACTTTGAAAATGAAGATCAAAAAGAGCAAAGTAATAGACAAGAAAATATTGTAAGCAGTGCTGTGGAAGAGGTAATAGAGCAAGAACAACAAGAAGAGCAGCAAGTGGAAGAAAAAATAGAAGAAGAGGAAAAAGAAGAACAGACAGAGCAAGAACAGCCAGAACAGCCAGAACAGCCAGAACAGCCAGAACAGCAAGAGCCAGTAAGAACTGTCCCATATAATAAATCATTTAAGGATATGAATAATGATGAAAAAATTCATTTTTTATTAAACCGCCCTCATTACATTCCGAAAGTAAGGTGCAGAATAAAAACAGCTACAGTTTCTTATGTTGGATCGATCATATCGTATCGTAATGGCATTGTATCTATTATGCCGCAAAATAGTATGAGAGATATTAGGTTGTCTATAGATGATATCCAATCGATTAATATGGCCGGCTTTTAAATATGTAAAGGTGGTAGAATGCTTCTACCACCCCAATAGTTTTTTAGTTTACTTTACGATAGAAACGTCGCGTAAGCATTGAATCGCACAGAAACAGCTTAAATCAACAGTAAGGCAAGTAGTTGTCGATATTAATCTTGCATTTGGTACAGCTAAAAACGTACAAATTGGATCGTCACCAGGTGGTACTGGAGTACCGTCACCTAATACTACAGTTAATACACGTAGCACAGCACAGCTATCATCATCTACGCTTTCCACACGGAAAATTGGAGATCGGCAGCTAGTAAGGCTTGCTGATGGTGCAAATGCTTCAAAAGGTTCTCCAGTTTTTGTGTATAAAATAAAAGGGCGTGTATTTGCTACTGATGCAGTATTATGTGCACCTAAGAATGGGATTTCACAACCAGATCCACATGTTGTTGTAGAACAATCTTGTAATTCATTGATGAATTTTACAACGTCAACTACACAATGAGAAGAGCCATGGTGTTTATTTTCGTTACAACTCATTAATGTCACTCCTTATCTTCTTGTTTGTATTTACATTAATAAGATATTGGAGTCGAGGAGATTTGGTCACAATCTCAAGACCTTTTTTTTTAAATAGGCGAAAGAGGATAAGGGAAGGTGGAATTATGCTGTTTACAAGCTGGCTTTTATTTTTTATTTTTGCGTTAGCTGCTTTTAGGCTCACTCGTTTAATTGTATATGATAAAATAACAGCCTTTTTGCGAAGACCATTTATTGATGAATTAGAGATTACGGAGCCGGATGGAAGTGTATCAACGTTTACAAAAGTTAAAGGTAATGGATTAAGAAAGTGGATTGGCGAATTATTAAGCTGTTATTGGTGTACAGGTGTATGGGTTAGTGCTTTTTTATTAGTTTTATATAATTGGATTCCTATCGTTGCGGAGCCGTTACTTGCATTATTAGCCATTGCAGGAGCAGCAGCAATCATTGAAACAATTACAGGATATTTTATGGGAGAATAATATATTTTCATAATACGAGAAAAAGCGGAGTTTAAAAGAATGAGGGAACGGAAATAAAGAGTTGTTCATATAGTAAATAGACAGAATTGACAGTAGAGGAGATGTTTGCTGTGAGCAATAATCCAAGGCAAAATTCATATGACCTGCAGCAGTGGTATCATATACAGCAACAACACCAAGCACAACAACAGGCATATCAAGAACAATTACAACAACAAGGATTTGTGAAGAAAAAGGGATGCAATTGTGGGAAAAAGAAGAACGCAATAAAACAATATGAAGAATGAAACACTCATGCTACTGTGAGTGTTTTTTATTATATATAAAAAGCGGTATTTCTGTATTAGAAATACCGCTTTTTACTAACTAATTTGTGCAACTGTTAATGCTGCTGCGCGGATGTCTACAGTTCCAATTAACTGAACTGGCACAATTTGAATTAAGTCACCAGGATTTAAGTTAATAAGAATAACACCACTGGATACATCTACTTCACCAGTACCAATAACGTTAGAACGAACTGCTGTACCTGATCCAGGAATAATGTTAGCTGGCGTATTTAATGATAAGAAGAAACGACCAGCTTCTGGTGCAACAGGTGAGTTATCAAGACTAATTGTTAATGTATAACTGATTTGATAAATACCAGCTCGTAGAATTCGAATGCCATCTCCGACACTTACTGTATCGTTGATTACAGGAACAGTAATATTTGGATTTGGACTTACGCTAGGTAATAATAGTGGTGTAAATAGTGAAGCAAACTGAGGTGCAGAAGCATTGAAAGCAAAACCAAAGGCAGGTAGTGTACTAGCTGGCTTCGCCTCACAATCGATTTTAGTAAATTCGCAATCAGAAGAGAACATGTTTTTCACTCCTTTATCTGTTTCTACTTTCAGTTAATGAAAAGGACAGGTTCTATGTTCTAGACAAGTTCCCAATTTTAAGAAATTTACATAAGAATACTCTTTAAGCATGGATTGGGTGGCAGAATTATCTGCCACCCAATCCATGCTTAACTCATTATTTAGTTTTAAATAGAAACATCGCGTAAGCATTGAATAGCGCAGAAGCAACTTAAATCAACAGTAATGCAAGTGGAGGTTGATATTAGTCTTGCATTTGGTACAGCTAAAAACGTACAGATTGGGTCGTCACCAGGTGGTACAGCGGTACCATCACCTAAAACTACAGTTAATACACGCAATACAGCACAGTCATCATCATCTATACTTTCTACGCGGAAAATAGGAGATCGGCAACTAGTAAGGCTTGAAGATGGTGCGAATGCTTCAAAAGGTTCTCCAGTTTTTGTGTATAAAATAAAAGGACGTGTATTAGCTACTGATGCATTGTTATGTGCACCTAAAAATGGAACTTCGCAACCAGATCCACATGTTGTCGTTGCACATTCTTGTAGTTCATGTATAAAACGAACAACATTCGATACACAGTTGAAATCACACTCATGTTGATGATCTTCATTACAATTGCAGCTCATTATGTTCACTCCTTCTCGTGAGTTCTGACATACACTATTACAATATGAGTGGGATATGGTTGATATTACGTTAATTCTTATGATAAAAATAAGGAATTTATATAGGAGGGATGTACATAACGCATTATAAAAAAAGACATCCTTATTTAGTGGATGTCTTTTCAGGTAAATCTTTTCGCACAGTATATAAAAAACGAGATATATCTAATTTCTTTCCTCTGAAAAATTGCGGAGAAGAAATGTAAAGTTCTTCTTTCGCACGTGTAATGGCGACATAAAGTAATCGGCGTTCTTCTTCTAATGCTTCAGAAGTTTCCGTAACACGATCATTTGCATCTTTTAAAGAAGAAGTATGCGGCAGGATCCCATCACTCGCTCCAAGTAAAAAGACACATGGAAATTCAAGGCCTTTTGCGTTATGAATTGACATAAGTGAAACGGCATCTTTTTGCGGCATTGTTTTTAATGCTTCCATTTCTTTTTGACCTTGAATCGCTTCGTCAATAAATTGTAAATAAGCTGGAATATCGGTGAAACGAGTTGCAGACTCCATTAATTCTTCCAACATTTCTTCTTGTATGTCTTTATGCATCGTAAAGGAAGAACGATCGTTACTTTGTAAGTACTCTAAATATTTTCCTTTACCATGAATGATTTCTTTTAATGCTTTTTTCGGTTCTAATTCTTTAATAAATTTAATAAAATCAATACGCTCATTTACCTTTTTCACTTGAAAAGGTTTTAAGCTCGGATTTAATAATAAGAAATGAAGAAGAGAAGGAAAACGGCCTTCACCATATTTCCATTGTTCACGCTCAATAAATGAAATACAATCATCACGTCCGATATACATCGTCGGCAATATGTTTGAAAGTGATTCTAGTCGAAACGGCTCAATCACGAGTCTTAAATGATCTAATACAGGCTTAATTAAAGAATGTTCATAAAATGATTGGCTCGCCCCGTGTTTAATAAACGGGATTTTATGAATGGTAAGCTGATCAAGTAACGAACGGCTTACAGAATGTGTGCGATATAGTAAACAAAAATCTTTATAGTTTCGTTCACCGCTATCTACTTTTTCTTGAATGAGCTGTAAAATTTGATTTGCTTCATCAAGAGTCGTAGCAGGTCTTGCATAAAAAGGTTGTACACCTTCCTCACGAACGGAGTATAGCTCTTTATCAAAACGTTCTTGATTTAATTTTATAACTTCATTTCCAAGCCCGACGATAAAGGGATTAGATCGATAATTCGTATTTAGTGCAATGATTGTTGTGTTATCAAATTCTTTTGGAAAAGATAAAATAATTTGGTGACTTGCCCCTCGCCAGCCATAGATAGCTTGATCATCATCACCTGCGATGAACAAATTATTTCTTGGTGTGGCTAACAATTTTACAATTTCATATTGTGCATACGATGTATCTTGAAACTCATCTACTTCAATGTAGTGAAAACGTTGTTGTAATTGAGTTAGTAAAGGAGCATTATTTTCTAACATATAATATGTTTCCAATAAGATGTCATCGAAATCAATATAATTGTATCGTTGTTTTACTTCTTCAAAACGTTCATATACTTCTTTAAATTCTTGTTCCACTGGTGTTTTCGCTTTTACATCTTTCGGACGATTTAATTTGTTTTTTTCAAGTGAAATCATCGCGAGTATCGTTTCCGCATCATAATCGTCTTTTAAACGCAATTCTTTTAAGATTTTCTTTATCATAATTTGTTTATGTTTTTCATTTGCTAAAATTTGCTGATTATACCCTTGACTACGAAGCAATTTTAAGAAAACAGAGTGGAATGTACCAGCAACAACATAGCTACTTGCTGCATGATTCATACCTGGTAACTTCGCAACACGACTTCGGATTTCTTCAGCTGCTTTTTGTGTAAATGTAAGTAATAAAATATTTCGTGGATGGACTTGTTTTACATTTACTAAATAACCAACGCGAGTTGTTAAAACAGATGTTTTCCCGCTTCCAGCACCAGCTAGTGTGAGAACAGGACCTTCTGTTGTGCGCACGGCTTCTAATTGTTTTTCGTTTAAAAAAACATTTTGTTGTTCGAGAGCGCGGAAATAAGCCGCATCTACATCTTCTTCCATAATTAAATGGGTAGATGTTTTCGGAATATGATATGTCGCACGCGGAATATCAGCGTGTGTTAACGATTTTTGTGAAAATTTTTCTTGTGTCATATGTTCACCTTCAAAACTATAGCATCAACATTTAACTTTAGCGGAAGAAAAAGAAAATAGCAATGTAAAAAACAGGAGGGGTCACCTCCTGTTTTCAAATTACAATTCTTTTATCATTACGACGTGCGGGATATTTGCTTCCATAAATACATCAGAACTCGTTACATAGCCAAGTTTTTTATAGAAATCTTCAGCATGTGTTTGAGCATGAAGTTTCAATTTTGGTAGCGAATTTTCTTTTGCATACGCTTCAAGCGCATCCATAACAATTTTTCCGATACCTTTTTTCCGATGGGAACTTAGCACGCAAATGCGTTCCATTTTCCCTATACCATCAAGGGTGCGAAAACGTCCAGCACCAACTGGAACATCATTGTCATATATAACAACGTGTGTTGAAGTTTCTTCAAACTCATCGTACTCTTCTTCAGCAGAGACACGTTGTTCATTTACAAACACTTGTTTACGTACAGAGAATGCATCTCTTAGTTGTTCGTCCGTTTGTACAATCTGTGCGTGCAAATTAGTTGTTCCCCTTTCCAAGGTGGAATGTTTCGTGTACAGTCCATGTTCCATTTTCTAATTGATATAGAAGATGGAAACGATCAATTGGTTGTTCATAATAGAAATCTTTCATACGTAATCGACCCAATACATCAGCATGCTCTGCATCTGATAAGCCTTGTCCGATTGTTAAGTGAGGTACGAAAGCATATTCGCGTTCTTGTGTGAATAACCCGCCATGCATTTCTTCATTTAAGAAAGTAAGTTCAGGTGTTTTTTCTACTTTAAAATAAAGGACGTTATTAACAGGTGCGAATGAACCAACTTTCCCAACATGAAGGGTGAACGGATTCGTTTTACCTGCGATTGTATGTAGCTCGTTTACAATCGATTCTAATTGTTCATCTTGCGTCTCAAAGGGTGTTTTCAATGTAATATGTGGCGGAACTAATGCGTAGTGCGGGTCATAACGCTTACGCAATCCGTTCGCTTTATCTTGAATCATTTTAGATGGAAAAATTACAATGCCTAATTTCATGTTCCAATTCCTCCCTTTGTAAGTCTAGTTAGATTTTGAGATAAATAAATCTCTTTATCTATTATATCAAATTATTCTGAATACTGCTCTCTATTATTTCATTGATAGAATATGAGAGAAGGCTTTCGGTAAATCAGTTTGCCAATATTTCCAAGTATGATTACCTTCAAACTCCTCGTAATGCGTAATGAAATTTCTATCTGTGAGAAGTGTATTTAACTCACGGTTTGGTTCTACGAAATCAGATACTTGTCCATCAGTACGCTTTACAGCCGTTTCTTCTGTACCAATGACGTGATACAGTTCTAATGCTTGTGGATCTTTGAAGTCTTTTGCTAAGTTCATCACTGTCTCATCCACAAATGGTGATTGCATAACGACTTTACCGAATGTATGCGGATACATAAGTGCAGTCATAAAGGAAACTGTTCCGCCAAGAGAATCACCAATTAAAACACGACCTTTTCCCATTTGGTACGTTGGATAATTTTCATCAATATATGGTGCAAGTTCATGAGCAAGGAAACGAATATATGCAGCATTTTTCACTTCACTTGGGAAATATTTTTCTTTACGATCCTGTACATTTTTATATGGAATACCGACAATAATTGTACGGTCAATTTCTTCAGTTTCACGAAGGCGCTCAATTACACGGTGCGCTTTACCAAGCTGAAAATAATCTCTACCATCTTGTGCAATTACAACTGTATGTTTGTGCAGTGGTGTGTAATTTACTGGCAAATAAACGAGAAGCGTAACGTCTTCTTGAAGTGATGCGCTATAAAATGAAATTTCTTCAATTCTCCCTATTGTTTGACTCATGTAGATCCCCCTAAATAAAAATTTACTGTAACGATTGTAAGAGCGATGCTTGTAGTGAAAAAGGAAATAAATATTCACTAATTGGTGCCTTAATTTCTATTTTACCATAATGGTACGAAGAATCTAAAAAATTAGTATTTAAGTTACGAAAGAAAACGGATATAATGAAGTGGGATTTTTGACAGGTGAGAGGGGAGACAGGATTTGAAACAAGAAAAATCAATCGCACTACCATTGGCTATTTCTATAATTGCTATTTCCTTTGCAGCAGTTTTTGTAAAGATGTCCTCAGCACCATCTTCAATATTAAGTATGTACCGCTTATGGATTATCGTACTTATTATGCTGCCTATCGTATGGAAAAAAAGAGAGGAATTTAATAGGATTCAAATGAAAGATTGGGGCTTTTTAATTGGATCTGGTTTCTTTTTAGCACTTCATTTTCTTTTATGGTTTGAATCTTTAAAGCATACAACAGTTGCTAGTTCAACAATTATTTTGGCACTTCAACCGATCGTATCTTTAGTTGGGGGGTTTTTTCTGTTTAAAGAAAGAACAACATATTCAGCCATTGCAACGATGGGAATCGCTATTCTAGGCGTAATGTGCATTGGTTGGGGAGATTTAGGTTTAAGTAAGCAAGCAATTTATGGAGATATATTATCCTTTCTAAGTGTAATAGCAGTTGTCGGTTATTTATTTATCGGGCAAACGACAGTAAAGAAAGTATCACACTGGATTTATAGCTTTACAGTCTTTGCATTCGCAGGTCTTTTTATGGGGATTTATAATGTCATATTGCAAGTACCCTTTACAGGTTATACGAAGTGGGATTGGACCGTTTTTCTTTTACTTGCGGTTGTGCCGTCAGTGTCACATGTAATTAATAACTGGCTATTAAATTATGTAAATGCAACGACAATTTCAATGAGTATTTTAGGAGAACCTGTTGGAGCATCTATACTTGCGTTCTTCTTACTTGGAGAAAAATTAAATGCAATGCAAATTATCGGTAGCATGCTCGTATTGTTTGGTGTATCTGTTTTCTTACTGCAGCAACAAAAGCGAACAGCAAAAAATGTCGTAAACGAGCCGGTGTACACACAGGAATTATAGTGTTAGGGGAGAAAAGAGAAGTTGTGATACTTCTCTTTTTGTTTTATAGAAATATGGGCGTAGAAGGGGAAGGGAAATGGACTTTCCATCAAAAAAAGATACATGGTTATATCCAATTTTTTTTATTGTTTTGGGTGCTTGTTTTGCACCAATTTTTGTAGGGAGAGAATATTTTCTTTTGCTTTTTACAATTCCATTAGCAATGTTGTTTAGCTGGAGTTGTTTTTTGGCAAAATATATTGCCCGGGAAGAAATAATTACGATTAGATCGGGTCTCGTTACAAAACGTATTTTTATACGAGATATAAAACAAATTTCAAATACGAAAAATCCAATAGCAGCCCATGCATTATCATTTGACCGACTTGAAATTGTTTACGATACACATAAAACAGAAAGTATTTCTCCAAGAAATAAAGAACAATTTATTAATCTTGTAAAAAGTAAAAACTCAAATATTGAAATCAAGTAAAAGAGTGGC
This sequence comes from Bacillus sp. MYb78, assembly GCF_002975115.1. Lineage (NCBI taxonomy): Bacteria > Bacillati > Bacillota > Bacilli > Caryophanales > Bacillaceae > Bacillus > Bacillus sp. MYb78. The sequence continues at coordinate 600,358 of NZ_PCOB01000001.1, read as the reverse complement.
TACAAAGCCACTCTTTTACTTTGGATTTGTCATATAAGGTTGTACATGAATGACACATAGGTCACGGAATTTGCCTTCAGCAGTTGTGACAATTACGACTGCTCTACCTGCGCTTTTTCCAGTAATTGTCACGGTGTCGCCTTTTGGATATATGGTGATGATATCAGAATTCATATTTGACCAAATAAGCTCTTTATGCGTTGCTTGTATTGGCAAAATGGAAGCTGCTAACACAATGTTTTGTCCCGTTTTTATTTTTAATTTATGTTTTTCCATATGAACACCGATGACTGAAATAACAGAAGGAGCAATTGAAATTTTAGGCGGGTTAGGTTGCATGTTTAAACAAGACGCAGAAGTATTTGTGATAGGTGAAAATTTTCGTGTTTGTTGTTGCTGGAAAGCTGCTAACATGTTGGAGTCCCCTTTCTGTATAAGTGCTGATACTCATACTATAAAGGAGTAGTGTTATGTTAAATTTAACGAAACATAAAGAATTTGTTAAATTTGATAAGAAGATTGTCGAACTGTAAAAAATCTCTGCTGTTACGATAACAGCAGAGATTTTTTTATAAATTATGACGATGTTGTTTTTCGAAATCCTCAAATTGCTCTTCAACTTCTTTTGAAGGTTGTGTTAATAAACTAACAATTACGATGGCTAGTAAACTAATAGCGAAACCTGGAATCATTTCATATAAGAAATCTTTTAAGAATTTGAATTGAGTCCATATAATAACAGTAGCGGCACCAGAAATCATACCAGCAAGCGCGCCCCATTTCGTCATACGTTTCCAATATAAGCTTAATAAAATAGCAGGTCCAAATGAAGAACCAAAACCAGCCCAAGCGTACCCAACAAGAGCTAAAATCGTATCATTTTGTTTGAACGCTAAAGCGCACCCAACTAAGGCAATAACAAGCACAGCCATACGACCGACAAATACAAGTTCTTTATCAGATGCAGAACGTTTGAAGAATGTACGATATAAGTCTTCCGTTACGGCACTAGAAGTAACGAGTAACTGAGATGAGATTGTACTCATGATCGCTGCTAAAATAGCGGCTAATAAAAATCCAGTAATAAGTGGGTGGAATAAAATTTTTCCAAGTTCAAGGAAAATTGTTTCTGGGTTAGATAATGTTAACTCTTGTTGTGAATAGTAAGCAATACCAATAAGACCAGTAAACATAGCTCCAACAACAGAGAAAATCATCCAGCTCATACCAATTCTTCGTGCACTTTTAAGTTCTTTTACAGAAGAAATTGCCATAAAGCGTACGATAATATGAGGTTGTCCGACATAACCAAGGCCCCATGCGAATAGAGAAATCATTCCTAAAGTAGAGGCACCTTTAAAAATATCTAGACGTGTTGGATCTACAGATCGAATTGTATCAAATGCAGGTCCAAGTCCGTTCGAATTCATAATTGTTACGATAGGAACAAGAATAAGAGCGACCACCATAATGATTCCTTGTACGAAGTCTGTCCAACTTACTGCTAAGAAACCACCAAATAATGTGTAAGCGACAACAACGCCTGCAACAATGAATAATCCAACATGATAGTTCATGCCAAATGAATTTTCAAATAATACAGCGCCTGAAACTAATCCTGAAGCTACATAAAAAGTAAAGAAAATCATAATAACAAGTCCGGATACTAAGCGTAGCATATGAGATTTGTCGTGGAAACGGTGTTCCAAAAATTCTGGAATAGTAATAGAGTTGTTTGCAATTTCTGAGTAGGTACGTAAGCGAGGAGCGACATAAAGCCAGTTTGCATATGCGCCTAGTGTTAGGCCGATCGCAATCCAACTACTACTTAATCCAACGCTAAACATTGCACCGGGTAATCCCATTAAAAGCCAACCACTCATATCGGATGCTCCAGCACTTAATGCTGTTACTGCGGGGCCTAGTGTACGCCCGCCAAGCATATAATCTGTTAAGTTGGACGTTCGTTTGTAGGCGAAATAGCCGATTACTAACATCCCGAGCATGTAAATAGAGATAGAAGTTAAAGTTAACATCTGCGTACTCATGTAGTTCCCCTTTCTTTTGTCAGGTCTTTTGATGCGTTATGCATATTTATCCCGCATTAACGGGTAGCAAAACTCCCACCTTAAAATTGGCTGGGCAAGGAAGTTAGGTGGGAGATCAACTGTCCGTAAATGCCCGATTGGTTCAACTAATAATCAGTGGGGATGAACACCCCCCTACTGATTAAAGTTTCACTTTATAATCTATCATGATTATTCTGAAAAATCCATATAGAAATACGAATTTTCAGAAATGTAAGCGTTTTTTGATGTCATTTTACTTTTTTAATATATAATATTCATACAAAAAACCTTATTTTTAATAGAGTATTTATTATATTTACATAAAAAGAGGTTGTTTTGTCAATATAATATTGAAAGGAAAGAAAAATAAAATTTTTAAAAAAGTATTGACTTGTGAAAAAAGTCAGGTCTATAATGAGTGCAACTTAAAAAAATGCAAGCGTTGATGAAGAAGAGTACACATGATGAACATGTCAGAGAGCTGATGGTTGGTGCGAATCAGTATGGAATTGATGTGGAATGGGCTTCGGAGCTTCCAAACCGAAACGAAAGAAGTAGGCTTTGGCGACATGATCTCATCGATACAAGAGACACGTATTGTTTTTGATACGGTAAAGTGCGTTACATTTGTAACGAATTAAGGTGGCACCACGGGAGTACCCGTCCTTTCTATAGGATGAGTACTCCCTTTTTGTGTATAAAAAATTAAATAAATGAAATCGTCTAAGTAAGAAGAGTACGTATATTGGAGACGTTACAGAGAGCCGGGAATAGGTGGGAGCCCGGTACGGTGCCATATACGGAATGGGCTTACGAGAGGTATGCTGAACAATTATTTTTAGTAGGCAACCCGGGTTCCGCCGTTACAAGGATAAGGTATAAAATTTGTACCTGAACAAAGCGGGATGCTTTTGCATCCAACACGAGGTGGTACCGCGGTATATTTATCGTCCTCTACATATTTTCGATATGTAGGGGACTTTTTTATTTTTCAGAGTGAGGTGAAGGACATGATGACGAAAGAAGAATTTATAAAACAAAAAAGAGAGAGAAAGACATTTTTAGTAATTACTGAAGAAGAAGGAGATAGCATTACGCCAATTTCTTTATATAGACGTATGAAAGGAAAGAAGAAATTTTTATTAGAAAGTTCACAGCTTCATCAAGATAAAGGGCGTTATTCTTACTTAGGATGTAATCCTTATGGAGAAGTAAAAAGCGTTGGTACGGAAGTAGAACGAACGATTTTCGGCCGGGCAGAAAAGTTACAAGGTAACGTACTACAAGTGTTAGAAGAAATAATCGCACCATCACAAGTAGACAGCCCATTTCCATTTTGCGGAGGAGCAGTTGGTTATATTGGATATGATGTCATTCGGCAGTATGAAAACATTGGAGCGGATTTACACGACCCATTAAATATTCCGGAAGTACACCTCTTACTATATCGTGAGTTTATCGTTTACGATCATTTACGCCAAAGGTTGTCGTTTGTATATGTATGCAGGGAAGATGATTCAGCAGATTATGAGGAAGTATACGAAAGGCTACGAGTATACAAAGAGGAAGTGCTACAAGGAGAAGAAACTGAAGTAAATGCAATACAATCCACATTATCATTCACTTCTTCTATAACGGAAAAAGAGTTTTGTGGGATGGTAGAAATGGCGAAAGAACATATAAGAGCTGGAGACATATTCCAAGTCGTACTGTCACAGCGTTTACAAAGTGAATGTATTGGTGATCCATTCGCGTTATACCGAAAACTTCGAATTGCAAATCCATCACCATATATGTTCTATATCGATTTTCAAGATTATGTTGTACTCGGTTCTTCACCGGAAAGTTTGCTATCAGTAAGAGAGAATAAAGTGATGACGAATCCAATTGCTGGTACAAGGCCGAGGGGGAAAACGAAAAGGGAAGATGAGGAAATCGAAAAAGAACTGTTAGGCAATGAGAAAGAGCGAGCAGAGCATATGATGCTTGTAGATCTTGGGCGAAACGATATTGGTAGAGTGAGCGAAATCGGCTCGGTTACGATAGATAAATATATGAAAGTAGAAAAATACTCTCATGTTATGCACATTGTATCTGAAGTTTACGGAATATTGCGGAAACAAATGAGAGGATTTGATGCATTAGCGTATTGCCTACCAGCAGGAACAGTGTCGGGAGCTCCGAAAATTAGAGCGATGGAAATTATAAATGAGCTAGAGAATGAAAAAAGAAATGTATACGCCGGAGCAGTTGGATACGTTAGTTTTTCAGGAAATCTTGATATGGCGCTCGCCATTCGAACGATGGTCGTAAAGGATGAAAAAGCATACGTTCAAGCAGGAGCAGGAGTCGTTTACGATTCAGATCCAGTAGCTGAATATGAAGAAACATTAAATAAAGCGAGAGCGCTTTTGGAGGTTATGAAATGATTGTACTTATCGATAATTACGATTCGTTCACATATAACTTGTACCAACTGTTAGGCGAACATGAAGAAGAAATTGTAGTTGTAAGAAATGATGAAATAACGATAGAACAGTTAGAAGAGATGAATCCAAGAGGAATTGTACTTTCACCAGGACCAGGAAAACCAGAGGATGCTGGCATTTGTATCGACGTCATCCGCCATTTTTATAAGAACGTTCCCATATTAGGGATTTGTCTAGGCCACCAAGCGATCATAGCTGCATTTGGAGGAGACATTGTTAGAGCAGAACGTATTAAACACGGAAAAACATCGCGTGTGAAACATAACGGAACGTCAATCTTTTCATACGCTACACAGCCGCTAACGGCGATGCGCTATCATTCCCTTGTTGCAGAGCACACGAGCTTGCCAAAGTGTTTTGACATATTAGCGACAGCGATGGACGATGGAGAAATAATGGCAGTCCGTCACAATTATTATCCGCTCTTCGGATTACAGTTTCATCCGGAATCAATCGCAACAGAAGAAGGCGGAAAGTTAATACGTGCCTTTTTAACAGAAGTAAAAGAGGAGGAAAGAGTATGAATAGCTATCTTCGTAAATTAGTGGAGGGTCAACATTTAACAGAAGAGGAAATGTATAAAGCAGGACTACTTTTATTAAGTGAAAACATATTAGAAAGTGAAATTGCAGCTTTCTTAGTCTTACTGAAAGCGAAAGGTGAAACTGCAGAAGAAATATACGGTCTCGTTCGGGCTCTTCGCGAAAAGGCATTGCCGTTTTCGAACCATATACAAGGAGCAATGGACAATTGCGGAACGGGTGGTGACGGTGCTCAAACGTTTAATATTAGCACAACTTCAGCATTCGTACTGGCAGGAGCTGGCGTAAAGGTTGCAAAACATGGTAATCGTGCTGTTTCTAGTAAAACAGGAAGTGCGGACTTATTAGAAGAATTAGGTGTAAATATTAGCAGTACGCCAAGCGAAATTGATTATTTACTAGAGCATGTGGGCATTGCATTTTTATTTGCACCAGCGATGCATCCAGCACTAAGGCGCATTATGAAAATAAGAAAAGAGTTAAACGTGCCGACGATCTTTAATTTAATTGGCCCTTTAACAAATCCAGTGAATTTAGAAACACAATTTGTCGGTATTTATAAACGAGATATGTTATTACCAGTTGCGCAAGTATTACAAAAGTTAGGCCGGAAACAAGCACTTGTCGTAAATGGAAGTGGTTTTTTAGATGAAGCATCATTACAAGGGGAAAATCACGTAGTCCTTTTAAAAGATAATGAAATAGTGGAAATGATTATTGATCCAGAAAAGTATGGTTTTTCAAGAGTGAAAAATGAAGAAATTAGAGGGGGGAATTCAAAAGAAAATGCAAAGATTACAGTCGGCGTATTGAGCGGAGAAAAGAGTGTTTATCGCGATACAGTTTTATTAAATGCAGGTCTAGCTCTTTTCGCAAATGGAAAAACGGAAACGATTGAAGAAGGAATTAAACTCGCGGCACATAGCATTGACTCTGGAAAAGCATTAGCCAAATTAAACTTATTAATTGTAGCAAGCAACGAAAAATTAGAAAGGGTGAACTAAAGTGGGGACGATTTTAGATAAAATTGTAGAACAGAAGAAAAAGGAAGTTGCGGAGTTATATGAAATATATACACCAGTAAAAACAAAAAGAAAGACACATTCACTTGTAGAAGCGTTACAGCAGTTTACTGTCATTGCAGAAGTAAAGCGAGCATCACCATCAAAAGGAGATATCAATTTACACGTTGACGTACGAAAACAAGTGGGAACATATGAGAAATGTGGTGCAGGAGCAGTATCTGTTTTAACAGATGGTCAATTTTTTAAAGGATCGTTTCACGATTTACAAACAGCAAGAGAAGAAAGTAACATTCCGCTTTTATGTAAAGATTTCATAATCGATAAGATTCAAATCGATAGAGCGTATGAAGCGGGAGCAGATATTATTTTACTAATCGTAGCAGCGTTAACGAAAGAGAAGTTAAAAGAGCTGTATAGCTACGTGTTAGAAAAAGGATTAGAAGCGATTGTTGAAGTTCATGATGAACAGGAATTAGAAACTGCGATTGTATTAAATCCGCACGTTATTGGCATTAATAATCGTAATTTAAAAACGTTCGAAGTAGATTTAAGCCAAACTGAAAAGCTTGGAAAAAGATTGAATGAGGAGAAACTACTTTGGATTAGTGAAAGTGGCATTCATTCAAAAGAAGATATTATTCGTGTTAAAAGAGCTGGAGCCAAAGGTGTATTAGTTGGAGAGGCGCTTATGACATCATCTTCTATTAGTAGTTTTTTTGAAGATTGTAAGGTGAATATATGAAAGTGAAAATTTGCGGCATCACTGATGTGGAAACAGCGAAAAGTGCGTGCGAATATGGCGCAGATGCACTCGGATTTGTTTTTGCAGAAAGTAAGCGGGAAATCACTCCAAAGAGAGCGGAAGAAATCATTCAGGAGCTTCCAGCCAACGTGTTAAAAATCGGTGTTTTCGTAAATGAATCAGTAGAAGTGATCCAGAAAATTGCAGATGAGTGCGGGTTAACACATGTACAACTACATGGGGATGAAGACAATTATCAAATTAGAAGATTGAATATTCCGTCTATAAAGTCACTAGGAGTAACTTCAGAGAGTGATATGAAAAACGCCCAAGGGTATGAAGCGGATTATATATTATTTGATAGCCCGAAAGAAAAGTTTTATGGAGGAAATGGAAAGACATTTTCATGGGAGCTACTTAGAGATATGCCAAAAGAATTGCGAAAGAAAATGATATTAGCTGGTGGATTAAACGCTCTTAATATAGAAGAAGCAATTCGAACTGTTCGGCCTTATATGGTTGATGTGAGCAGCGGAGTAGAGACAGAAGGAAAGAAAGATGTAGAGAAAATAAAACAATTTATTATAAAAGCGAAGGAGTGTTCCAAATGAACTACGCATATCCAGATGAAAAAGGACATTACGGTATATACGGAGGACGATACGTTCCAGAAACGTTAATGCAATCTGTACTAGAACTAGAAGAAGCATATAAAGAAGCGATGCAAGATGAAGCATTTCAAAAGGAATTAAATCATTATTTAAAAACGTACGTCGGAAGAGAAACACCGCTATATTATGCTGAAAATATGACGAAGTATTGCGGTGGTGCAAAGATTTATTTAAAACGTGAAGATTTGAATCATACAGGAGCTCATAAAATTAACAATACAATCGGTCAGGCACTACTTGCAGTGCGAATGGGCAAGAAAAAAGTTGTCGCTGAAACAGGAGCTGGACAACACGGAGTTGCAACAGCTACTGTATGTGCTCTTCTCGGATTAGAATGCGTCATTTTTATGGGAGAAGAAGATGTAAGACGTCAAAAATTAAATGTGTTCCGAATGGAATTACTCGGAGCGAAAGTAGAAAGTGTAGCGGCAGGTAGCGGTACATTAAAAGATGCGGTAAACGAGGCGCTTCGTTACTGGGTTTCACATGTGCATGATACGCACTACATTATGGGATCTGTTCTCGGACCACATCCATTCCCGCAAATTGTCCGTGATTTCCAAAGTGTAATTGGAAATGAAACGAAAAAACAATATGAGGCGTTAGAAGGAAAGTTACCAGAAGCAGTCGTTGCTTGTATTGGCGGTGGTAGTAATGCGATGGGGATGTTTTATCCGTTCGTACACGATGAAGAAGTTGCTCTTTACGGCGTAGAAGCAGCTGGAAAAGGCGTTCATACAGAAAAGCATGCAGCAACTTTAACGAAAGGAAGCGTCGGTGTTTTACACGGATCAATGATGTATCTTCTGCAAAATGAAGAAGGGCAAATTCAAGAAGCACACTCTATTTCAGCAGGACTTGATTATCCAGGTGTTGGTCCAGAACATAGTTTGCTAAAAGATATTGGCCGCGTTTCTTATCAGTCGATAACAGACGAAGAAGCATTAGAAGCATTTCAATTATTAACGAAAAAAGAAGGCATTATCCCGGCGTTAGAAAGTTCACATGCTGTCGCATACGCATTAAAATTAGCGCCGCAAATGAAGACAGACGAAGGGCTTGTCATTTGTTTATCAGGCCGCGGGGATAAAGATGTAGAGAGTATAAAACGTTATATGGAAGAGGTGTAAAAAATGGGAGTAGAAAAAATTAAAGCAGCGTTTGAAAATGGTAAGAAAGCATTTATTCCGTACGTAATGGGCGGAGATGGTGGCTTTGAAAAATTAAAAGAAAGAATTCGTTTTTTAGATGAAGCAGGAGCGAGCATCGTTGAAATCGGCATTCCGTTTTCGGATCCAGTTGCAGACGGTCCAACGATTCAAAGAGCAGGGAAACGAGCGCTAGATAGCGGTGTAACAGTAAAAGGTATTTTTCAAGCATTAATAGAGGTAAGGAAAGAAGTGCAACTTCCGTTTGTACTCATGACATATTTAAATCCAGTACTTGCATTCGGAAAAGAACGATTTGTAGAGAACTGCTTAGAGGCCGGTGTGGATGGTATTATCGTTCCAGACTTACCGTATGAAGAACAAAATATTATTGCGCCGTTACTTCGAGAGGCAAACATTGCGCTCATTCCACTCGTTACCGTAACGAGTCCTATTGAAAGAATTGAAAAAATTACGAGTGAATCAGAAGGGTTCGTTTATGCTGTTACAGTAGCGGGCGTAACGGGAGTACGTCAAAACTTTAAAGAGGAGATTCATAGTTACTTAGAAAAAGTAAAATCACACGTCAACTTACCAGTAGTCGCTGGATTCGGCATTTCAACAAAAGAACATGTAGAAGAAATGGTTACAATATGCGACGGAGTTGTCGTTGGAAGTAAGATCATTGAGCTTTTAGAAACTGAAAAGCGAGAAGAAATATGTGAATTAATATATGCAACAAAACAAAAAGAAGAGGCGTAGTCTCTTCTTTTTGTTTTGCGTAATAAATGTTAAAATATACAGAAAATACATGTAATTTAGAGGGTGAGAAGACATGCTAAGACGGAAATTACTATATCTTCTTTTAACTGTACCACTATACGCTTGGCTCATTAGCATGACGAAAATAGAGTTGATGGCTCTATTTTTAGGATATGTATTTATCTTTTCCAACTTAAATCGCATTCAAGAACAGTCTATTTTAGAAATATGTCTATTTTCGATTAGTATAGAATTATTTAGTATCGTTTCGATTGTATTATTAAACGAATTATTTCTACGGATTCATTCATTTACATTAATGAAATTTTGGAATATTGCATTGCAAGCAATATGTACTTACATTGTGTTTGTTGTGTTGAAAAAAATAATCGGACAGCAGACAGTTTTTCAGGATAATAGAAAATGGGAGTGAATGAAAAGGGGCCGTTTGGCTCCTTTTTTAAATCTGTTTTAAAAACAATTGAAAATCACAACATCTGTTATATAATAGTTAAAAATTGTATTTTAAACGAAATGAGATGATAACATGGCCATATTGTTGGCACTTATCCCAATTATGATGATTTTCATTTGTTTATTTTTATTTAAACAAACGTCATTAAGGTCTGCGTTAATTTCTTATGCTGTATGTGTTGGAATCGTTTTACTCTCGCCAACGTTTCAATTAGGGATAAGTGAAACTGTTCACGCAACGATTAAAGGTTGGTTAATTTGTTTTATTGTTGGGTACGTTTTGTTTTTCGGTATTTTTTTATTTCACCTCATGAACAAAATGGGATACATCGATCAAGTAGCGCGTTTTTTAGAAGAAGTGACGCACGATCGTTTATTACAAATGCTCCTTATGTGTTTTGGTATTTGTCCGCTAATTGAATCAGTAAGTGGATTCGGAATTGGCTTCATGGTTGCAGCACCTATCTTTCTATCATTAGGTTATAAACCGTTTCAAGCTGTACTACTTTCATTTATTGGTTTACTAGCTAGTTCATGGGGCGCAATGGCAACTGGTACGATTATCGGTTCGCAGCTAATAAATATGCCTCTTACAACACTTGGTACAAATACAGCGCTATTAAGTATTCCGATGTTTGCTTACTTTGTTATTCTTTCTTTATACGTTGTTGGCGGCTGGCAAGCAGTTATAGAAAAGTGGAAAGAAGGAGTAGGATTCTTTCTATTATTTTCTCTCGGAATCTATCTTTCTAATGCGTACGTAAGTGTTGAACTAGCCGGGATATTAAGTTCTATCGTTACGATTACATTTGGTTTTCTTATCATTAAATTAAAAGGAAAAAGTGAACAAAATCTAATAACAGAGCATGCGGCTGCAACGGAGAGAGAAGTATCCATTATAAAAATTATTAGCCCTTATATATTTCTAACAGTTTGTATTTTACTTTCTCGCCTCGTTCCAGCATTACATGATTTGTTCAGATCATATGCGGTTCTTGATTTGAAATCATACTCTTACAAACTAGAGTTACTATATTCACCAGGATTTTGGCTCGGTATGACTTGCTTATTTACTATTATTTTCTTCCGCATCCCGTCTAATATTATTAAACAATCACTCTCGCAAACGATCAAACAATGGATTCCTTTTGCGATTACGACGACAATGTTTATCGCCATTTCAGAACTAATGGGTGCATCAGGCATGCATTCATTACTCGCAAAGACAGCTGGTGATACATTTGGAACATTTTTCGTTTTCGTTGCTCCGTTTATTGGCGCTATTGGTGGATTTTTAACAGGTAGTAACGCAGGATCAAATGCAATGTTTATAAAACTACAAATGCAAACCGCACAAAACGTAGCACTCCCGTGGCAATACGTCACAACACTGCAAAACACCGCATCATCAGTAGCGACAATCGCTTGCCCGTCACGGATTACACTAGGTGCTTACTTATGTAATATCCCTTACCGTGAAAATGAACTGTTAAAGAAGACAACGTTAATGATCTTTGGTGCGGTTTTGCTTGTAATGGTAGAAGTTATCGTTTGGTATATGTTGAGAAATTAAAAATCCTCCTAACATAGGAGGATTTTTTTTATGAGTGGATAATGATTTAAATATGAATAGCTTCTACTAAATGAATAGGAGATGAAATGTATGCCCCTAAAAAACTACGGTGTGTTAAAAGGTACAGTTATACAATCAAAGATTGGAAAAGGGAAAACACCTCATTATCAAGTTCATTTACAGGGCGAGACTGGAGTAGATTATCGTATTGCTATTAACGTAAAGTCGCAAAGTTATCCGTCAGAAGTTTTATATTTTGCGAGTAACAATATTAGGTCAGAGGCGATTCATATTTTACCGACATTACCATTTGGTTTTACGGAAGTAAAAAACAATGAACCGAAAGTAGCTTTAGATTATGTAAGAGGAAATCTATTTGACTCAAAACAAATGATTCCTTTGCCTCCCGAAAAAGCAGGAGCAGATAATGATTTAAACGAAAAAATAGAACGTTATATAAAGCGAGCGATGGAAGAAAAAGCAATTATTTATGCGTTTGGCGAAAGATGGGGACCAGAAGAAAACACACCAGATTCCTATTTTCATTTCAAACCAGGAAACGGTATACATGATATTCACATGAATCAAGGGAATGTAGAAAAATGGCAAGGTGATGATGGCATATGGCAAGATGGAGGAATACTTATTCACTTTGAAAAGGAAGAAGAATGGATCGGTATCTTTCTTGCCTTCCAATCACAGTCATGGTGTACCGATGAAGAGGGGCATGCTCGTGTGCCTGTTGAGCATTGTGATTATAAGGGGAATAATTAATAAGAAGAGGGCGTTCAAAAAGAACGCCCTCTTCTTATTTTATAAAACGAAAAACTAACGAGTGTAGAAAGACAAGAGAACAGCAGTGCCACACTAGAAAACGCAATGAGATACATATTATATTTCATAACCTGTCCAATTAGCTGATTACTGTCGTATTGAAACAGTCCTGCTATTATGTTGAATAAAAATAACACGATAAACATGACGACAACACCGTCTATTGATCCTTTAATGTCTGGTTTACTTAAAGCGATATGTGCGGAAATGCAAATGGCGATAAATAAAAATAACCAAAAGGAAGGATTCAATAAATTGCCGATTGTAAATAAGCTTTTCAATAATACAAACGTCGACAAGAGCATGTTTTGAATCATTTCTACATTAATAGAAGTAGAAGCAATCGTTTTTTCGAGAGTTGTATTAAATAAAAAATATGATTCTGGTACGAAATAGCGCATTAAAAGGATTAATGCAGTAATACCAGAAATAATAGGCCCAATGCCGATAAAGAAATTCCCAATTCGTTGATACACACTTTTTTGATTGTATTGATGTTGTATATAACCTAAAGCCCCTTGACTTGTATCTGTTGGGAAGAACTGAGTCGCCACAATTTTATGACGGAACAGTACGCACATAATGGCATGTCCAAGTTCGTGAATCGGAACACCGATCCAAGCCGTTAATAGGAATCCTTTTCTTCCAAAAGCTCTCGACCAATACATGCGTGTGAGAGATTCTAAATAGCCTAATAGAAATCCAATTACAATGATAACGCCAATTAAAGATAATAATTGGATTACGCTTGTAAGGAGTATTTGAAAAATTGAGTTTACCAATTCCATTTTCTTTCATCCAATCTGTTAAAAATATTATTTATTCTGTTTCATAATAGCATTTTTTTTCAAGATTGCTAGCACATATATTTTCTTTCGGAAGAAGGATTTCAGAATCTTTTTCTTGTAGTCATGTTTTATGTACAAATTCATATATTGAACTTGTAACACCCTATAAGGTATATGCTTAAGGAGGGATAAGAGAATGAAATGTCCGTCATGTCATACAAAAAATGCAGTAGAGGCAAAGTTTTGCGGGAATTGTGGACATTCGTTAACGGAAGAAGTAGTGGCAAGTAGTGGCCAAGAAGAAGGGCCGGAACAAGCAAAGGAAGCTCGGCCAAATGAAACGGTAGAGCAAGCGAAGCGGTTTGCGAGCGGCTATTTTCAATTTTTTAAACATGCATTACAAGCACCGACAGCGATTATGAAAAGCGGCGCTATTGAAGTGCGAAATGGAATTGTAAGTCTTGTTCTTATTTGTTTTTTAGGAGCATGTATTTTTTATAGAATGATGAGTGCAGCATCAGCAGTTACGAGAACATTTGCACCAGATATATCTACTCCCACGTTTTTTGGAGAATCTATAACGGTCTTTTTCTTTTTATTAATTTTAACTTTATTTGTCGGATTTATTATTTTTGTAAGTGGTAAGATGATGAAATCATCTTTTTCGTTTCTTGAAGTATTTGGTATATGGGGAACGATAGCAACGCCGGCTATTGTCATATTAGTTCTTTCTTTTCTTTTTAGTTTTTTATTAATCTTTTTCTTACCGATATTATTATCGGTAGTTGCAACTTATATAGGGATTAGTATAACTGTAGCCGTATTAAAACTAGACAATGGCGGATTAGATCTCGTTTACACACTTATTATTGCAAATGTTTTAATTGGAATTGCAACGTTCATTGTACTTTGGTCTTACATTAGCACGATAATTCAAGCCTTAACACAGGGAATAACTGGCTTCTAATGAAAAGGTGGTTGACTGAATGAATGTATGTACAAAGTGCGGAGTTCAGTTTGAAGATGGTGTGCAATTTTGTCAAAACTGCGGGATGAAGAGGGGAAGTCCTGTAGTAAAGAAGAACATGAGCAGTGGTACAAAAGTTGGCATTACACTGTTAGCACTATTTGTTATAGCGATTATTGGATTGTATTTGTACGGATCATCGTATTATACGCAGGTGGCACAAGTAGACCGGATGATTACGATTTTACAAGAGCGGGACGGAGAGAAATTAGCTGAGATCGTTACGGCAGATGATCCATCGGTTATGATAACGAGAGAGAATTTAACGCCTCTATTTTCATATATAAAAGAAAATCCAGCTTACGTAAATGAATTAAAAGAATATTTGAGACAAGGTGAAAAACAACGGGACGGAATAGAAAGAGCTGATTTTTCATTAACGAAAGACGGAAAGTATTTCTTTATATTTGATCGGTATAAATTGAAAGCGAAGACATACTATACAACTTTGCTTACAAATGAAAAAGGCGTAGCGTTAAAAATGAACGGAAAAGAAATTGATAAGACAGATGACAAAAAGTTTGAGAAGCAATATGGGCCATTTCTTCCGGGAAATCAAGTGTTTCAATCAGAATATAAAAATGACTATGTAAAACTATCTCGTGAGGAAAAGGTTGTACTTATGAAACAAAGCCAAAATAACGTAACGATAGATTTAACGTTGCAAGGTCAATATATTACAGTTCAAACGAACGCGCCTGGTGCAACATTGTACGTAAATCAAAAACCGGTTACAGCGCTCGCAGGAGAAGCAATTACATGGGGGCCTGTAGCGACTGATGGAAGCGCGAAAATTTATTTAGAACGAAATGGAGAAAATGGACGGGAAACGACAAAATTAGAGACGGTAACGGCACTTTCGTCTTATAATCTTCCATTCCAAACGAAAAGTGCAGAAAAAACAGTTGTTTATAATGTTACTCCAACGCCCGCGACTGGGTATGTATATAATGGTTTCATCTTTCCTGATAGTGATATTCGAAAATTAACGAGCACAGATTTAACCTATTTATCGAAAGAACAGTTGAAAATTGCTAGAAATGAAATATATGCAAGGCATGGACATATTTTTCAAACGAAAGATATGCAAGCGTATTTTGCAAAACAGTCTTGGTATAGAGAAAATCCTTACTTTACAGGAACGTTAACAGATATTGAAACTTATAATATTGAACTGATTAAATCAAGAGAATAGAACACATGAAAAAAGGTACGGTGCATAACTGTACCTTTTTTATGGTTTTTTTTTATCTGAACCAGGATCCCTTGAGAAAAAGATATGAAAGAGGAATGTGACTTTACTTGCTCCTCCTGATGTACTTGCTTGCACGTCAGATAATGCGTTAGATGTTAAAACACCTTCAGAATGAGGGGGTACGACTATTTTGAGAGTATCATCTGATTCTGATGATGCAGTAACTGTTATTGTATCATCAGATAAGTTTAAAATTTTTACAGTACCGATTGGTAAGATGGACTTGCCAGCGTGTGATGCTGAAGCAAAGCGAGAGCCTTTCCAAATCGTTTGTGGAAAAGTTTCATCATTAGATAACCAAGCACGAGCACTATAAATGGTTGCGTTAATAGAAAATTCTTGATCAAGCGACAAGGCGGGTTTTGGTTCTTTCGGTTCCTCTGGAAACTGAGCGAGAAGACCAGCGCACATGTATATTTCACCTACTTTCAATTGGTTACTGTTATAGCATATTAAACATGTTGTTTATAAGACACGACAGTTACCTATTCATACATAAGTTTGTGCACCAAATTTGAAGATGAAATTCTCTTTCTTTACAATGGAAGTAGGTGTTATTTCTATAAAATATGGAAAACGTAAAGAGTATGTAAAAAAGAAGGAGTGGTAAAGTGAACTATGTCATTATTGGCGGAGATGCAGCTGGTATGAGTGCAGCTATGCAAATTGTTAGAAACGATGAAAGTGCAAATGTTGTAACTTTAGAAAAAGGTGAAATTTATTCATACGCTCAGTGTGGATTACCGTATTTCATTAGTGGTGCTATCGCTTCAACTGAAAAGTTAATCGCGCGCAACGTAAAGACGTTTCGTGAGAAATATGGAATTGATGCGAAAGTGCGTCATGAAGTAACGAAAGTAGATACGGAAAAGAAAATGGTGTACGCAGAGCATACGAAGACGAAGGATGTCTTTGAATTTCCATATGATCGATTATTAATTGCGACTGGAGTGCGTCCTGTTATGCCAGAATGGGAAGGACGGGAATTACAAGGCATTCATCTTTTAAAAACAATTCCTGATGCTGAGCGCATATTAAAAACGTTAGAAACGAATAAAGTTGAAGATGTAACGATTATTGGCGGTGGTGCAATCGGACTAGAGATGGCAGAAACATTCGTCGAACTTGGTAAGAAAGTAAGAATGATTGAGCGAAATGATCATATCGGTACGATTTATGATGCAGATATGGCTGAATATATACATAAAGAAGCAGATAAACACAATATTGAAATTTTAACGAATGAAAATGTAAAAGCATTTAAAGGAAATGAACGAGTAGAAGCAATCGAAACGGATAAAGGTACGTATAAAGCAGATCTTGTTTTAGTGTCGGTTGGAGTGAAGCCAAATACTGATTTTCTTGAAGGGACAAATATACGTAAGAATCATAAAGGAGCAATCGAAGTAAATGCATATATGCAAACGAATGTGCAAGACGTATATGCAGCCGGTGATTGCGCAACACATTACCACGTTATAAAGGAAATTCATGATCATATCCCGCTCGGAACGACAGCCAATAAGCAAGGGCGACTTGCTGGACTGAATATGCTGGATAAACGAAGAGCTTTTAAAGGTACGTTAGGCACAGGCATTATTAAATTTATGGATTTGACGCTCGCAAGAACAGGGTTAAATGAAAAAGAAGCAAAAGGGCTACACATTCCGTATAAAACGGTCAAAGTAGATTCTACAAATATGGCGGGCTATTATCCAAATGCAAAACCACTTTACTTGAAATTACTATATCGCTCCGATACGAAACAATTATTGGGCGGGCAAGTAATTGGAGAAGAAGGCGTAGATAAACGTATTGATGTGATCGCGATGGCACTTTTCAATAAAATGAGCATTCATGATTTAGAAGATGTCGATTTAAGTTATGCACCACCATATAACAGCGTTTGGGATCCAATTCAGCAAGCGGCAAGGAGAGCAGAATAGCACTTTTTAAAGTGCTATTTTTTTGTTAAAGGGGAATTATCATTTTTGTCGAATGAAGAGGATCGGGAAATAGTTACATATGTGGAAGGGGAGTTTTTTATGATTGTAGCACTTCAAAAAGTTCAAGAATCAGAAAAAGAAATATTACGTAATTTGTATGCATTATATCTTCATGACCTTTCTAAGTTCACTATGAATATAACTATCGGAGCGAACGGTTTTTTTTGAATACGAAGATTTACACATGTTTTGGAAACATGACGGAATCACTCCGTATTTTATAAAGATTGATCATAGTATTGTAGGGTTCTTATTACTACTGGAACGTCCGTTTTTGAAGAAGGAAAATGATTTTGGTATTAATGATATTTTCATATTGAATCAATATAAAGGAAAAGGAATCGGTAAACAAGTTGTTGAGAATTTACTAGAAGAGAAACGAGGACAATATTTCGTTATCGAACTTCTAAAAAATGTACCAGCAGTTTCGTTTTGGAAGAAAGTATATAAAGAACTGAACATTGAATTTGATGAGAGAGAGCAGCTAATTGATGCTGAAGAATGCCTCGTTCAAACGTTTAAAATATAATGAAATTGGTGCTCCTTTTATATTACTTTGAAATTTAACTTTATCCCGCTATTTGCGGACAGTAAGACCCCCACCTCAAAATCCAGTGAAAGCAAAGAAGTTAGGTGGGGGATCAACTGCCCGTAAAAGCCCGATTGGTTCAACTAATAATCAGTGGGGATGAAGACCCCTATTGATTAAAGTTTCACTTTATTTTGAATATACCGTTCCCCCTTGAAAACATATTACTAATCGCTTATATTTTCATATAGTATTTATTTTTTAAACGAAGCAATGAACGAACCAGGGGGCGCAGTATGGCAATTAATATGAAAACAATCGAAGAATGGATTGTTGAATCAAATACAAGACATGAAGAAGACTTTGGACACGTTGTGGAAGAAATGAAAGAAGTATGTGTCGGACTTGATAACGCGACATTAATTTATACGAAAAATGTATTTTGTTTCGGTAAAAAAGTAGAAGTATTTTTCTTCTTCCAAGACCATGTCGTGATCGGACAAGAAAAAGACGAATATATTGAGATTGAAAAATTAAAGTATGATGATATTACAAATAGTAATTTAAAAACAAATGACAAAAATACAACGTTAGAATTAAAGTTTGCTAACGGACAATCTATTAATTTAGATAGTTTAAATGATAACTACGGTACGAAAAATTGGTTATTTGCTAGACAAATTAAGAGTATTTTTAAGTTAATTTAGTAAAAAGCAGGCCCATAAAGGTCTGCTTTTTTACTTATTTCCTATTACACAAAGGCACCCTTTTTCTTCATAACATTGCACTTTTGTAAATCCTGTCTTATAAAATAGGTTTATTAATTCTTCATTTGTTTTAAATTTCTCCATATGGTATTGAATTTTGAAAGTTTCAGCCACTAATAAAAAGGAGCCGTCTGGTTTTAAGACGCGAAATACTTCTTTTATATCTTGTTCAATATCAGGCCAAAAATAATGAGTTTGAAAGGCGGTAATGAGATCGAAGAAGTTCGTATGATGTGGAATAGAAGAAACGCTTGCTTGTTGAACAATTACTTTTTGTTTTTGAACATCTTTTGCATTTGTCTGTATAGAATTTTTCACAGCTTGATCGGAGTAATCAATCCCATATATTCCCCCAAGTGGAGTTCGTTTTGAAAGAGTGTGTATGGTTTTGCCTCCACCACAGCCGATGTCTAATACGACTGCATCTGTCTTTATATGTACTTTCTGTAATGCCCAATTTATTAATCTCGTATGTGCAGCGTTCATAATACAAAGCATGGAGGAACCAATTGTTCCGCTAGGATTTTTTGCTTGCTGAATTAATCGTTGTAAAATGCTCAAGTCAAACTCTCCTTTTATGTAAGAATATATACTCATTTCGCTTTTTATAAATTAAATCCTTTAAAAAAGCACGCCGATAGACGGCGTGCTTTTAATTATGCAAAGCCCCTTTTAACCAATTCCGCGCCCGATATGCCCCAACTGGAACTTGAATAAGAGACGTTTCATTCCCAGCATCAATTCCGTACAATTGATCACATGAATTTGTATCAAAACTTAGTAACGGATGCCCGCCCATCCCCATAGCAGTTGCAGCAAAAACGAGTTTATGAACGAGTATACCAGCTTCCATTTGATGAATACGGTATCCTCTATAGCCTAATGCACGTGTATAGTAATCTTTCTTTCCAACTACATGTAGGCAAAGTGGTACTTGAAAAAGGTTTACGTTATCCATCGTCATACTAGACTGAAGGGGATAACGAAGGTCTCCATAACGAATGGGTTGTATGGAATGTGTTTTACTGTTATAAGCGTAAGCCCCGTTTTTAATATTTTTCACGTTATAAAAACATCCATATAAGGAGACGCGTGCATTTTCATTTATATACTTGCCATCAAGGTCGTTGTAATAGAGGAAGGAGAGGCTCGCTTCTTGTAGTAAAGTAGCGAGCTCAGCTGCATCCCATTTCGTTAAAATAAAGTCCGCATCAGGAGAATATCGTTTTTTACAAAGTTGTAGGAAATCATACGATAACCGTTCTACTTTCGGTAGCTGTACAGCGTACGTATTATGTTGATAGTGCTCTTCATGATGTAGTGTTTGGAAGTGTTCTGTCGATTCAATCATAGAAGCTTCATTTATTTTTGTTATCATCGGATGTTCATTTACATGTTTTGAGCGAACGAAATGTTCATGTGCTAACGGCGGAATTTGTTGCAACAACTCATGAGAAGTAACTGTTTTATTTTCACGGTAATCATTGTGAAACCAATTAGTTTCTGATTCTGTACTTAAAGGAATAACGGCATACACACTTTCTTCACCTTCTGACAATCCGAGTAAATGGTTCAGTGCACGGTCTAGAAATTGAAAGTATACGCCGTTCGTATAACCGAACTGTTTTGCACATTCTAGTAATTGTCCAATGAGAACTCCGCTATCTAATCCTTGAAGTCGATATGAAAAATTATTGTATTTAAAGAAATTTTTCCAAAACATAGTGGATACGAATGCAGCACCGAAACAATCATGTATATTACAGCGATTACCGAGTGCGTCTGCTAAATAAGAATCGAAATTTCCTTCGCGAAGTAAAATAAGTCGGTGATGTGCGACGTCATAATGGTAAATGCCGTCTGGATAATCGTCAATTTTTAAATAGATATACAATTCATTCGGATATAAAGCGCCGCCTGAAGGAATGGATCTGCGTAATACATTTCTCTCGCTATTTAGCTGACATAATTGTGTTACACCAAATGAATACCAAAGGTAGTGACCAATCTCATCTAAAGTAGGTGTAGTAGAAGAGTTCGGCAAAGATAACGGGATTTCTAAGGAGAGCGGGATGGTAGGTACATTTCGATATAATTTATAAGGAAGCGGTGCGTCTTTCCAGTCCACCTCATGATTCGGCATAATTTCATCAATAGAGAAATGGAGATGATGTAAAAAAGTATCTAGCTGCATGAAATCCCTCCTTTACTATGGAAACGGATGTGGATGTGGATTTAACCTTTCATTCGTTAAAGGTTCGTCTGTATATCCAAGTGTCATTGGTACAGTATATACCCGGTCCAGTCCTGTAACCCGAGTAAGATGGTGACCGAACGTCATCGGTAGCATGCCTGGAATAATGACTTTTACACAGTGTAGTCCGTTCTTTTCTATAAGGGGGACGGTTTGATCTACAACGATTACTTCAAGTTCTGATTGATGCAAACGATTTAAAAGTTGGTGAAGATCGGATGTTAAATCCATATCAAATGATTGTGATACATTCATTTCTTGGAACGTTTGTACCGGTGCATTTTCTCGTAAAAGGAAGTGAAGACGTTCTTCCGTTTCTTTCAATCCGTACAGCATACTATGGTCTTCCATTTTATTAACGAAATAAGGATCTTGTAAGCATTTTTCGTAGTACTCTCTTTTGTGCTCGAGCTCATCGTCTGTTATAAGTAACATGCCTGCTATTTCTTGAATGGCACTTTTTAAAGCTCGAATAGGATCTAAATGAGCGCCTCCAGCACAAACAACGTTCATTCCATTTTCACGCGTATTTTTTGCAATTACCCATAAGCTCGGGATGCCGTGTTCCATCGTCGCGTTAAAAGCGTGTAATTCATACCCGGTAATCATACGTAACCGCTGGATCATTAATTGTAATTCCGTATCATTTGCTGAACTAAGATCAAGGCGGGGAAGAGGTAATTCGGCATACCAAGTGAGTAAGAAGGCATCACGCTCTACAATTTCTAAAATACCGTGAAAAATTGCTTCTTCTAAACTACCACCAATTGCACATCCATTTGATGTTTCATACACGAAAGCATCTCGATGACCGAGGCTGTAATAAGCAATTGATTCAGGAACTAAAAGCGGTCTGTTTTGTGATAAAGAATATCCCCATACCCAGTTTTGCTCATAATCAGGATCAAACGGCTTAAATGGAAAACTATCGCGATTGTAATGTTCATTTGTATGTACACCGAGTGTGAGGGGATTCAGTGCATGTTCCTCTAAATCATGAAAACTACCATGCACATTTGTCTTTTTCCCACGAGGCGACATACCGCAATATCGTTCTAAACCTTCTAAAATAGCAGTTGCTTCACTCACTGCAAATGAATGAGTTCGTCCCGCAACACCTTCATTTCCGAACATTAATGGCATGTTTATAATGACATCAGCAAATGGTAATAAAGAATGCTGCATTTTGCCGTTTAACATACCGACCCGATAATCTAAATAGTCTCTCGTTAAAAATGTGTTTAACTCATGAATGGAACGACAGCGATACGTTTCAGTACTTACTTTTAAGCTCGGTTGTAAAGAAAGTTCCGCCGCATCCGCAGTATCATCAGGTAAATTACTACATATAGGACAGAGAGGATCTGGAAGAAAAGAATGCCGCGTACATTGTAATGTTTGTAAGTTGAGTAAAATAAGTTCATTTTCTAAAGAAGAATGGTTATGAGTTAATATTTTCTCTGTTTCTACGCGAATAAGATGGCACATTTGTAACATTCCATTTTGGGTGGCGCGTACATCACGCCTCGTTACATTGTCGGCTTTAAAGGCGTATTTCCGCTGTAGTTCCCACATTTCTTGTTGATCGAAGCCAGCGATAAATCGGCGTCCATCAGAACAATGAGAACAGCCAGATGAAAGAGGATGAATGTAAGGACCGATAATACCTTCGCCAAATGAAGTGAAACCGCGAAGCCACGGAATATGATTTGAGCGAAAAATAAGTTCAGCATCATGATGAATAGTAGAAGGAGATCCGTCATGTAATACGAGAGCGAGGTGAATATTTTCAGGGAGTTCTTCTGTAATGGTATGTTGGCGAATGATGGAATATTGTTCGCATAATTGATCATGTACATAGTCTGCAAGTAGGCCATCTCCTATAAGCAATATATTTCGAGTCATAGACCATCCTCCTTTGCAATTAATACCCCATACACACCGTCTAAGTTTTCTTTCAAAAATGGTTCGATTGCTAAATCAAACACGAAAGGATAAAAATTATGTTCTTCTAAATGCTGTAAGGCAAGCTGTAAAGATTGCACATTTGGAATTTCTTCTTCTGGTTGTATTTCCACTCTAAAAGAATCAGTGTCATATAAAATAATAGATGAGTCATACAAAATATTAGCTCTGTAAGGAATCTCTTCATTTTGAATGTGAAAGAGTGCCAGTTGTAGTGCGTTTCGTAACGCTAACGTCATATTTATATTAGATGCACCGTACCATCTATCATTTATACCAATCCAAACGACAGGAAAACTAAGAATCTCTTCACTCATTGCTATTGTAGGTGTTTCATGGATTGTAGAGAGAGCATCGTAATAAAATCTACAATGCTTATCGTGAATGTCAGTTAAATCAATTGTTGTAAGTTCTTCTAGCGTATGTGACTGCCGTTCATACAGTTTATTGTTTAAATGTTGTTGTAGTGCGCGGTAAAAACCTTCTGTCATCGTTTCTCCAGCACCGATACCGATATCGTTATGTTCAGGAATAAGGCGGTGAATGATTTCTGCTACATATGTTTCAATTCCTGTTAAACCAGCTTCTCGGCGTGCCTCATTATGGGTCAATCCACTGCAAGTCATAAGAGGCAGGAGGGGAGCTGGGCCATCTGATAGTGGATTGGCTACTTGAATATAGCATTGTGATAACGGTAATTGATATGAATCTTGTTCATCCCATACATGGAATATACCGGCTTCTTTAGAAGTTAATGAATCGAAAAATTGGAATACATCAGTTGAAGTATGTTGGTTAGACCGATGCTCAAGTTTTTCAGAAAGATTCTCTATCGTATCAATTGTAAAACTTTCATCAGTTGCAAGAGGGTGTTTTATAAAAGGATGCCACGTTCCTTCGAGTGTTTCATAGTTTAATAAAAAGAATTGTGATCCTTTTTCCCGATGTGAATCATCCGCGACATGCTTAAATAATTCAAAAACGATTACATTTGCTAACATTGCAGATGTAATGGGTGAGAAGGAATCAGATGAATTTTCATTTTGCAAAGTCGTTTCATGTAGACGATGCCATGCAGATTCCCAGCATTCATCACGATTTTCCGTTACGACAGGTCCAGCTATACCGAGTGTTGATAAACAAATAGCTGGTATGAAATTCTTTTTCGCTTCTCTACAAATAGTGTGAACTGTCTTTAAACCGTCAATGTCTCCATTTTGAGAAACATATAAAATCCAATCAAAAGGTTCGAATACTTCATGCAAAGGACGGTCAATTGTAGTATCGATTTCTTGAAGGAGTACAGTGTTATCAACTTCATATGCACGTTCTATTAGCTCATGTATTCTGTCATAGTTTGTTTCATCCCGATCTGTAACGAGGTAATGAAATGTAGGTAAACCAGATTCTAATAAAGAAGAAACTAAGGAAGTAAGCATATCCCCAGAACCAAGTACAAGGACATTTGCCCCACGGTACGTTTCGAATTTTAAAGCACCCGAATGAGAATCAGCTTCTAAAAATTCAATTTGTGAAGCATATCTGTCGAGTAATGTACTGTTTAATTCATGAGGTTCATCTTGATTTGTATCGCGAACGAAACCATTTTCATATAAAATCTCTCCAATTTCAAATACGCGATTTTGATAGGGGAGAGGGAGACCATCGGTTATTTCTGCTAAAGAATAATTCCCGTTAAACATTGGCATTAGTTTTTCAATCCAGTCATAAATTCCAGCACCGTCCATGCGAAATGAACTGGCGTTATTTCGAAAATAGACACCCCCGTTTGAGTCGGGGAGGAAGAAAGTATCCTTATTTACTTTAAGTTTTGCATGAATTGGAAGGTTATTCATTTTAATCCTCCTTACGTTTAGGCATACATTATTACTTTATGTCATGAAATTTGTCCCGTATGAACAAAATAAAAAAAGGCTGTAGAATGATTCATTCTACAGCCTTTAATAGGTTAAAAATCTATCAACCTTCTAATAATAATGATTTTGGATCTTCAAGCATATCTTTAACAGCAACAAGGAAGCTAACTGCTTCTTTACCATCAACAATACGGTGATCGTAAGATAGTGCAAGGTACATCATCGGACGGTTTTCCATACGTTCTGCATCAATTGCAACTGGGCGTACTTGAATTTTATGCATTCCTAAAATACCTACTTGTGGGCTATTTAGGATTGGTGTTGACATTAGAGAACCGAATACACCACCGTTTGTAATTGTAAATGTACCACCTTGTAGTTCTTTTAATGAAAGTTTGTTATCGCGTGCTTTCATACCTAAATTACGAATTTCACTTTCGATTTCAGCGAAGTTTAATTGGTTAGCATCGCGTACAACTGGAACAACTAATCCATCTGGAGCTGCTACTGCAATACCGATATCATAGAATTTTTTGATGATAAGCTCGTCACCTTGAATTTCAGCATTTAATAATGGGAATTGTTTTAATGCTGCAACAACTGCTTTTGTGAAGAATGACATGAAGCCAAGACGTACATCATGTTTTTTCTCGAAAGCATCTTTGCGTTCTTTACGTAATTCCATGATCGCACTCATATCAACTTCGTTAAATGTTGTTAACATTGCAGATGTTTGTTGAACTTCTACAAGACGTTTTGCAATTGTTTGACGGCGGCGGGACATTTTCACACGCTCAACTGGTTTTTCGAATTCAGTTTTTGCAACTGGAGCAGGAGCTGGACTCTTTGGAGCAGCTGGTGCTTCTTTTGGTGCTGCAGCATGAGCTTGTACATCATGTGGTCTCACGCGTCCAAGTGGATCTGTGCTACGTACGTCGTTTAAGTCGATTCCTAATTCACGAGCCATTTTTCTAGCAGCTGGTGATGCAATAGGACGGTTCGTATTTGGTAAGCCTTGTAGACCCGTAGTTTGTTCAGCATTTGGAGCTGCAGCTTTCGGTGCTTCAGCTGTTTCTTGTTTTGGTTGCTCAGCAGCTGGAGCAGGTGTACTTACTGCAACTGGTGCTCCATTAGCATCTAAAATTGCGATAGTTGCGCCAACTTCAACTGTATCCCCAGGTTCGCCTAGTAACTTCGATACAATACCTGAATCTTCTGCAATGATTTCTACATTGACTTTATCAGTTTCAAGCTCAACAACGCTGCCACCTTTCTCAACTTTGTCGCCTACGTTGATAAGCCATTGTGAAATAGTTCCTTCGGTAATAGATTCTGCAAGCTCAGGTACTTTAATTTCGATCATTTTAAATGTCCTCCCCTTATTTGCCTAACGGTGTGTTTTTTCTTCTTTTGTCTTCGGTAATCTCCATTTGTTAGCCTGACCCTGGGCAGAATATCTGCCCGGGATCAAGCTAGAAACCGTCATTGTTACTTTTTAATTGCTGAAAACTTCAATTTCTAGTTTATCTTGACGGAAGTTATACTTCACATCTAAAGCGTGTGCAACAATTAGTTCTTGCTCAGCTTTGTGAGCGAATGGATCGCCGCCAGATGGGCTAGAGCGATCTGGGCGTCCAATGTAACCCGTTTTCACTTTATCTCCAGCTAGTTCGAACAGAATTGGAGCCATGTAATGCCATGCGCCCATATTACGAGGTTCTTCTTGAACCCAAATAATTTCTTCTAAGTTTTTAAAGCGTTTAATAATAGATTGAACTTTCTCAGCAGGGAATGGGTACAACTGCTCAATGCGAACGACATGAACCTCATCTAAGTTGTACTCATGTTTACCAGACTCAATTTCTGCTGCTAAGTCAATCGCCATTTTACCTGTACTTAAAACAAGACGTTTTACTTTGTTTGGTTTTGTGCCAAGGTTTTCTTGTTCTAAAGCAGGTTGGAAACGTCCTTCGCTTAACTGACTAGCAGTTGAAAGCGTAAGTGGGTGACGTAATAAACTCTTTGGCGTCATTAGTACTAATGGTCGAACAGCTTCGGTTCCTAAGATAGATGCTTGACGACGTAAAATATGGAAGTATTGTGCCGCGCTCGTTAAGTTTGCAACTGTCCAGTTGTTCTCAGCAGCTAACTGTAAGAAACGTTCAGGACGTGCACTAGAGTGCTCTGGTCCTTGACCTTCATAACCGTGTGGTAATAGAAGAACTAAACCAGATTTTTGACCCCATTTTGCTCTTCCAGCTGAAACATATTGATCAAATAATGCTTGCGCAGTATTTGAGAAGTCACCATATTGCGCTTCCCACATAACAAGAGTTTCTGGAGCGAATACGTTATAACCATACTCGTAACCAACAACAGCAGCTTCTGATAACGGACTGTTATGAACAGAGAAGGATGCATTAATGTTTGGTAAGCGGTGTAATGGTGAATATGTTTCATTTGTATCAGTATCGTGTAATACGATATGACGGTGCGCGAATGTACCACGCTGTGAATCTTGACCAGTTAAGCGAATTGGCGTACCTTCTTGTAAAATAGAAGCGAATGCTAATGACTCAGCAAGTGCCCATTCAATTTTACCGTTCTCTTCAAGAGCATCTTTACGGCGCTCAAGAATTTTCTTCACTTTCGGATATACGTTAAAGCCTTCTGGCCAAGATAATAGACCTTCATTAATTGCACGAAGTGAGTCAAGCTCAACACCAGTATCAATTGGCTGAATACCTTTTGCAACAACATCTGGCACTTTAACGTGAATTGTTGCATCGCTCGTATCAGCTGGTGGTACTTGTGCATAGTCAGATTTTAATTGCTCTTGTGTAAACTGTGTAATTGTTTCAATTTCATCTGCATTTAGAACACCAGCAGCTTGTAATTGATCTGCATAAATTGCTCTTACAGTTGGGTGATTTTTAATCTTTTTGTACACTTGTGGTTGTGTAACTGCTGGGTCATCCATTTCGTTATGACCATAGCGACGGTAACCAATTAAATCGATTAAGAAATCTTTTTTGAACAATGTACGATATTGAATTGCAAGGTTTGCAGCAGCAAGACAAGCTTCTGGATCATCAGCGTTCACGTGAACAATCGGAATATCGAAACCTTTTGCAAGGTCACTTGAATATTTCGTAGAACGAGAATCATAGCTGTCAGTTGTAAAACCAACTGCATTGTTTGCGATAACATGAATCGTTCCGCCTGTTTGGTACGCATTCAATCTGCTTAAGTTCAACGTTTCAGATACAATACCTTGACCAGGGAATGCAGCATCACCATGAACTAAAATTACGAATGATTTTGAAGTATCTTGTTCTGGAAGACCAGATTTTTTACGATTCTCTTGAGCTGCACGTGCGAAACCTTCTACTACAGGATTCACGAACTCAAGATGACTCGGGTTATTTGCTAAAGTAACGCGAGTGCTAACTTCTTCATTACTAACGACTTGTTCTCTACCTAAGTGGTATTTCACGTCGCCAGTCCAGCCAGCATTGGCTACTGCGCCTTCTATTTTTGCATGTTTGAATTCAGCAAACATGTGAGTATATGGTTTTTCTAATACGTGAGCAAGTACGCTTAGGCGACCGCGGTGAGCCATACCAATCATGACATCCTCTACGCCGTTCTTAGCACCTTCTAGAACAATTTCATCTAAAACAGGTACAAGCATATCAACGCCCTCGATAGAGAAACGTTTTTGCCCAACGAATGTTTTATGCAAGAATTGCTCGAAACCTTCAACAGCTGTTAAACGTTTTAAAAGAGCAGTTCGTTTTTTATTTGATAGTGGTTGACGCAATGAATTTGATTCCACCATTTGATGCAACCACGCGCGTTCTTCACTATCTTGTATATGAGAAAATTCATAAGCTAAAGATTTTGTATAAACGTCTTTTAATCTATGAATTACATCAAGTGCAGTGTGAATACCTTCTGGTGCATCTTGCCATACTGTTTTCGCTGGAATCGCTTTCAAGTCTGCATCGCTCAGTTCGTTCATTGCTTTCTCAAGAAGAGATTGTCCGTTTGCAGCATCTTCCATCGGGTTGATGTGAGCCAACGTATGCCCGAAAGAACGAATCTGTTCAACAAGTTGAACGACCTTAAGAATTTTTTCAATGTTACCTGTGTTTTGAGGAGAAAAATGTGTTGCTGTGTTGTCCCCTGTTACGACATCATCTTGAAACGAAGGAGCTCCAAAAATTTCAAAAAGCTCTTGTAATTCCGGATCAACAGAACCTGCTCCAGTTACGTAAAGATCATACTGTTCAATAACATAACCAAGGTTCGGACCGTGGAACTTGGCCCAAGGGTTTGTCGTTGTATTCTTCCTCGTCATTTGTTTAAACCTCCCAATGCATATAATCCTTTTTCCATACAAAGGTGCATTTTGCTCTTTTTCAATAAGTAATGAATCAATAATCAATGTAAATGTTTTCTTTACTCTTATGTTATTACAATAATTTACATAATACCAAACACTATTACTTATCTGTTTTGTAAAAAAACATTCACAATAACTTATCACCCAAGTTAATCTTTCACTTTATAAAGTAATTTTACAGAAAAATGGGGTGGATATATTTGGTATACCTACATTAAAAACTAGAATTGTTACATGTAAATATAAGTATAATCGTTGGAATGTTTTGATAAAAGTTGATTAGAATTATGTATATTGAAATAATAAGCGCTTTCATAGATATTATACAACAATATAACGGAATATAGTATAAAAAATAAAAAATTATGAATTTAGCGTAAACTTTATTTCGATAGTGTTAACTATCGAAAGGAAAATGAAGGATTTCCACAAAAAAAGTGGCTAAACATAAAAATTGCTTCATAACCCGTTAGTTTCTATAAATATGCCAAAAAACACCGTAAAACCAATAACGCATTTCATCTAATAAAGAAGAGAATGAAATATTTTAAAAGGATAAAACAAATATGAAGATATTAAATTTTAAAAAAGGTGAGGAGGAAATATAGTAACGATTACATACAGTGTTCCAGGTTTTATTACAAAATAGACGTGTTGAAATCGAACAAGTTTCT
This sequence comes from Bacillus sp. MYb78, assembly GCF_002975115.1. NCBI lineage: Bacteria > Bacillati > Bacillota > Bacilli > Caryophanales > Bacillaceae > Bacillus > Bacillus sp. MYb78. The sequence continues at coordinate 570,479 of NZ_PCOB01000001.1, read as the reverse complement.
TCTATATAAATAGAGTGAAAAATGATTAAAAGGAATGTAAAGGAACCTTGACGTAAAGTTTACTTTACATATATACTCGATATATGGGAGGAGGGAGAAATTTCCTTGGAAAATAAAATGGTCGAATACCGAAAAAAATTTGGACTATCTCAAGAAAAATTAGCTGAGAAACTTGGCGTTTCAAGACAAACCATTATCTCAATTGAAAAAGGAAAATACGATCCGTCACTTCCGTTAGCATTTGAAATAGCAAAAACATTTCAAACAACGATAGAACATGTATTTATTTATGAAGGAAAAGAAGAGGGGGAATAGGGATGAATTATTCACAAAAGTACTTTGTAATTATGGGGATTATTTTTCTATTTATGAGTGGATTTATGATATTAACAGGTATAATGACGCATTCTGCACCGCCAAGTCCTACTTATACGTTACTTGCAATGATGGTTATGTGTTTCTGCCTTAGTTACTTACACCCGCAATTTAAAGAAAAAGATGAGCGAATGAAACTCATTCGTTATAAAGGAATGTTCTTCAGTTTTTTTGCGTTAACGGCATATTATCTTCTTTTCTCTATCGGCTTAAACTTAAAAATACTTACACTATCTGCTACTGAATTATTGAATATACTTATGGCACTTACGATGAGTACCGTCTTTATCTCATTTGTTGTTTTGGCAAAAAGATATTAAGATGGAAGAGAGAAAGGAAGATTAACATATGCAAATGATGTATGCTTTTGGCATTGGGCTTGTATTATTTTTAGCAGTATTCTTATTTATTCGTAAAGACGTTCAAGGCGGGACGTTAACGAAACGAGGATTTTATAAAATGATCGGCTGTTTAGTTATTATGTTTATTGCGATTATTGTAATGATTGTTTTAATAAGTCGGTCACTATAGAATGTAAAAACGGAACCTTACTTCGGTAAGGTTTTTTCTTTATTGTTCAACCTAAAAATTACCACTAAATCCATTTACTATAAATGACTTGTATTATATAATCCAATGAAATGATAGATAAGGAGTGTAGTATATGAATAAAAAAACTATCTTCTATTTATTAACTTGTCTACTACTTGTAGCTAGTACTACTTATATAATATGTAACAAACGAGAACAAGTGCCACCTATGTTAGTATGGGACGAACAAGAATACTATGTTACGAATGAATCTGCCAAAATAGAAGAAGTTGGGCAAAAACTTGGCGAAGTAACAAAGAAAATTAAAACAAGTAAAAAACCTACTAAAAATAAAGAATCTAATAAATTACAAGAGAAAACAGAAGTATTCACAATGATTGAGGAAGAAAAAAAGTGATTACCCGCCTTTAATCATAAAGGAAGCTTATAGTGATAAATATAGGGTAGTGAGGCCGATGTTGAAGCAAGTATTATGATGAAAAGGAGATTCATATGCAGACAGTAATTTCGTATCCGTGGGTGTTAAGAAAAACTTTTTCCTTTGTTTTATTTTGTCCCCTATCGGTGCCGCTTGCATTTTGATGAATAGAGGAGCAATACAAAAGAGAGATTTCATTTTATATTTATTATTTGCTGCTATGAATATATCACTTTGGTTATTGCTTATGATTTTTGATTGGAGTATGTGGATGGTAGTAGGGCATTATTTGTTTGGAGCAGTTGTTATTGTTTTTTCGAATATGAATAAGAGCTAAGCCAGCAACCTTAAAGTTGCTGGTTTTTATTTTGCTATTTATAATGAAGAAACAAATAAATCAATATGTAAAGAAGGAATGGTATAGATAAAAGTAACGCCTGAACGGTTAGAACAGACTGCAAAGACAGTAAATAACATCAGGCACTTCTTAGAATACTTACATAATGACTTATACAATCAAATTAAGAATATCGCTATACAATGGAATGGAGCGAGTAGAGAACAATTTTAACAGAGATTTAACGAAGTAAAACCAAAAATGTTTAATGTTTTAATAGAAGTTAAAAACTACAATGTTTATTAATGAAATCTAGTGGTAGACTTTCATTAATAAACATTGTAGTAAAACAGTTGGAAGATAGATTGAAATATTTGCCCGAAGGTTCACATCAGACTGTCGTGATAGATGTGAGAGGACCAGATGGAACGAGAGAAACATTGAAGTAAATAAGAGAAGAAATAAATCAAAGAACATTTGGACAGGCAGAAATTATCATTAAAAAGATACAAAAAAGTAGGTTATATTACAGAGTTAGCACAAATGCATAAGTTATAATTTCAAGTGCCATAAGGATAACCCTGAGGAGAAAAAAGACTTCTGATTTTTAAGATTATATAAAATATTCATAGTTGCAAAAACTCTATTGTGGTAAAATATTCTATATAAATATTTAAAAGGGGAATGGCTATGGGGGATATAAAAGTTACTCCTGAACAGTTGCGAAAAGTGGCAGGGACTATTAGATCAACTATCACGAATGCAACTGCAACACAGGAGCGACTAAAACGAGATATTGATATGATTTCTAGTAATTGGTTGGGCTCAACCTATATGAAATTTAATACGGATTTCCGTGATTCATCCTTTAAGATGGCACAATTTATAATCATATTGGAGCCACTTGAGAAGTTTCTTCTTGATTCTGCTAATAAATTTGAACAAGTAGATAACATGGATGTTGCTATTGCGTTGGCTTCCAGTATTTTAACTGGGAAACCTTTTAAAGGGGATTACGAAACTTTAACAGGTGATTTTAAATTAGCAGAAGGAAATCGAGTGGGAATGAAAGCAGAAGGTTCATTGATAAAAGGTGAATATGAGATTTCGAAAGGAACAAAGCTTACTTTTAAAGGGGGAAATGGCTCCTTAGAGACCAGTGTTCCAATGGATGAAAAGACATTTATTAGTGATGTTGCAGGAGGGGGGTTAGTAGGCTTTAAAGTTGGTGCTTCTCTTTTTGAGGACTCAATAGAAAAAGAAATAAATAGCGGTTTTGCAGAAAAAGCAACAGTTACACAAAAGTTTGCAGATGCATCTGCTGTTGTTGGAATAGATGAGTATACTTTTCAGTTAGGAGCGGAAGTTACAGCACAGAAATATGAAGTTTTATTTGAAAAAATTGATATTCCAGACTTTATCCCATTTTTTAAGGATCATGATTTAACAGTTCGTTTAGAATATGGGTTTGGTACTGGAGGGGCTAAAATACACCTCGGTCAAGAGATGGGTGCATACTTTGGTAAAGCTCATGGCGGAGGTTTTTTTGCTAAATTTGAGAAGAATACAAAGGAGTAGTATGATGATAAAAATTGCGAGAATCGTAATGATGATAGCAATTGTAATTGTAATCATTGCAGGGCTAATAGCTCCATTTTCATTAAAAGAAAAGATGGTACATACATTCGGCATGCTTGTTTATGGTGCAATCGGGTTAGGTGGACTTACTTTAATAGACTACATTATTAAAAAGAAAAGAAAAGGAGAATAACTATGAAACTTTTACCAATCGGAACAGTAGTTAAGCTAGAAGATATAGAACAAATTGTAATGATTATTGGAAGAATGGTTGTATCAGCAGATAAACGTGATTTTGATTACGTAGGTGTTCCTTACCCAGTTGGCTATCTTGGGGATGAAAAAGTATTATGTTTTAATCACGATAAGATTGTAGAGGAAATGCATAGAGGGTATATGACTGAGAGTGAATTGATTCTACGTGAGAAATTAGTAGAATTATAGGTTAGTTGGAAAATACATATAGATTTTAAAAATACGATAGGGGAAACAAAATGGGAAAGATAATGAGAGCTATTGTAATCATTGGCATACTTGTTCCTCCAGTGCTGCTGTGGAGTGCACCTGATATTCCGCTAAATGATAAGTTGCTATTTACAAGCATACAACTAACTGTTGGATTCATCACAGTAGTAGCGTTAGAGATTATATTTAGAAATCGGAAAAAGAAGAGGGCGAAATAGATATAAATTGTATAGAATGGCAGATAAGAATATTGGTGGCTAATCTTCTCAATAAAAGCAATTAACAGAAGCAGGGAGAAATCCCTGCTTGATTTTTGTATAGAAGTACTAATTAGGGTATCATTAAATTAGGATGTTCGAGTCGGCCCGGCAGGTATTATCTATTAAACGTATCGTTGTTTACCTCCTCAGTTAATTCGTCTAGATTAAAACTAAGAGTTTCAGAGATTTTTCCAGCTCGTATGCTAACTACAATTGTACGAGGGGGACAGATTAGCGAACTCTTTTTCCTCCTTGAAATTCTTCATAGCAAACTTAAGTAGCATTTTCTTTTCAGTCCTTTCTCAGTTTTATGGAAACAAAAAGAGGACTACCCCTGAGTCAGCTGGTTTGCTGACTAGAAGTAGTCCTCTTTTAACTTGTGGTGTCTGATGGAGACCTCCACAGTTTTAGCTTTTGAGAATACTCTCTCAAGCCTTGATACTATTAGGTTTTATGACCCCGGAGAGGCTCGAACTCACGACCTCCACCCTGTCAAGGTGGCGCTCTCCCTGCTGAGCTACGGGATCCCAACTATAAATATTACGATCAGCAATGTGTTTTCATTTCATTCATGTAATCGAAGGATTTGTATAATTTATTGAATATTTTAACATTTAATGTATTCCTATAATAACAACAAACTTTAATGGTGTAAAGATTTAATTTTCTGGATATTACCATTCCAATTTTTATATAAAAAATAAGCCCCGAAGAGCTTATTTTAATAATAATATCACCGCGATTATCAATGATATTTTCAAAAATACAATCATAAATAATGGGGCTCGTTCATGAGCTATCGTCCTGTAACTGTCATTCCTGCTGTGTAAATTGTATCTACAGAACCGTCAGCACTTACAACTTCAACTTTATAGCGATATGTTCCATTGTCTGAAATGTTTTCGCCATATCCTGTGAAAGTAGAAATTTCATCATTACTTCTAGCTGGAATCCATTGATTTTGCCAATGGAAGAAAGTATCATATTCTCTCCAGTTATCGCCATATTTTTTCTCGATGCTGACATTGTAATGAATATCTTCAGCTCGTTCATTTGTAATTCTTGCAATTACGTTTTGACCAAAGCTATATTCTGTAGCGTGTACTTGAACTGTAACACCATTCAACGTTTCGCTAGGACCACAAATATAACGACAGAACTCGCTTGCTCCGTCAGCATGTGCCTTTGGTGTATCAATGTTCATAGCTGTTAAACCGCCTAAAGCTAAAGCTCCTGTTAATAATACTTTACTAAATGTTTTCACTTGAAATTCCCCCTAAGTATATTCTCAATTCGTTCCATAGATATCACATTAAGTAGTTTTATAACATTAATCTAATCGAACGCTTTTTTCCTCGAGTGTATTCGCTATGAATCTTTCATCTTGTAGTAGTCTAACCTCTACATATAATTTCATAGTTTTGATTCCATTTATTGGCAAAACATTGATTTTATTATATACCATTATTATCTATTTACAAGAGAAAATAATACTGTATGCAAAAATGCATAATAAAAAACACTGCTTGTATTCTGAATTACAGAATACAAGCAGTGTTGAGTTTCAATTAATATTTGATTGGAACCTAATGCTTATTTTTTATGTTTAATAGTATACATATATCATCGTTTATTAAAGTCATAATTGATAAACCTTGTCCAGGGGACGCCCTTCCTGCTGAGCTACGGGATCTTCAAAAGGGAAAGTATAAGCGATTATGAGAGTAATGTATAAAGGGATAATGATGAGAAGCGAATTTAGTAGAAAGTAGTCTTTGGATGTAGAGGTTATATTATTTCCGATACCAATCCAAAGGACCTTCATCACTCAAATCAACAAGAAAAGGGAACAAGAAGTGTAAAGGTAAGCTTATAAGTTCTGGCATAGCATTCACTGTTTTCTTTGATAGATATTGCCTCCCAAAACAATACGGACAATCTTTTTCAAATGCCAAGAGTATCGACCATACGTCTTTTACTTTCCATTTCGTTTTACAATACGTACAACGCGCCATTGAGTTCCTCCTCAGTTTAAGGTTTTTTCTAATATATTCTACTTTATTGTACGAAAGTCATTTGAATTTGATGTGGTAAAATGCAAAACAAGCCTAACCCCATTCTACATTCAGGAAGGGGCTAGGCTTGTTTTAATTTCGATCAAAGTCCCTTTGTATCAGGCTGTTTATACATTGCCTAGATAACTTCGCGTTAAATTCGGGAGGATAATTTTTCTATTTTTACTGTGTTTTTCAAATAGCTCTGATAGGAGAAAAATAAAATTTTTATACTGTTCATCATTTTCTTTCGGAGCATAAGATGCTGATAAATTCCTTCCCAAAAACCCTTCATAATCAAAAAGTAAATCATTTTGATATTCTTTAAACTCATACTTTCCATCCTTAAAAAAGCTATTAAATATTTCTGGAGTTTCATCTATTCCACCGCTAAATCCTTTAAAGTTTGGACAGGTTTTCTGGCAAATTTCTGCGTTCTCTTTAATAAGTGGACTAGTTAAATCTCTACTATTCCAAACAAGAGCAACATTTGCTTTTTGTTTTAAAATTCGTTGGCATTCGATTTTGAAAGCCTCTTTATTAAACCAATGAAATGCTTGGGCAACAGTTACTAAATCTACACTATTTTCTTTTAAAGTGGTATGTTCAGCAGTTGCTTTTATGGATTGAAAACGAGAATATAGTTTTAACGATTGCTCAGCGATCTTCCTCATATCATCATTTGGTTCAACTCCAATAACATGTAAACCACTTTCAAGCAGCTGGTGGCTAAATATCCCCGTACCTGAACCAATATCAGCCACAATCCGATTCCCTTTCAGTTGGTTAGCTGAAAGCAAGTAATCAATATATTCATTAGGATAACTAGGGCGATATTTTGCATATATATCGGCCCTGTCAGTAAAATTTTCTGTTGTTTTCACAGTACTACCTTCTTTCTTACGATATTATGTACAGAAATAGAAATTAAATATGAATTCCGGCATCAGTCTCTAAGTCTACAATTTAAGAGTCCAGCTAAATAGAAAGCCTCAGTTTCTTTATTCAAATATCCTTTATCCGTTTAGTATACTATTTTAGATAATATCTTCCAAAAGACTAGAATGGCTTACTCAATTATGTTTTAAAGTGTATATTTTTATGGATTTATTTAATAATTTATGAGCGATTGTATGTCGTATTACGTTTACGTAGGTAAGAGATTTTCATTTTTGCTATTTAAATTGGCCAATATATCCTTTTTACAATTTACTGAAAATCATGTATAACAGAGATACATGATTATTTTATCTCGCTATTTGCGGGCAGTAAGATCCCTTACCTCGAAATTTAGCAAAAGTAAAGAAGTTAGGTTGGGGTCGGGATGGCCGTAAAAGTCCGATTGGTGAGGGTTGATGAAAGTTTCACTTTATAAATATTCAGAAGTAGAGGGAGAAAAGTTGTAATGGTAAGAAAAACGTTCAAGATGCGCGTGTCTAAAAATAGAACGATTTCGATTAATGGATCGATTCTTGATGTGGATGTTACACATGATGAATTTTTACAAGAGTTTGTTGAGTGGGTCGATTCTAAAGGTTGGTCGTTTATGGGGATAACCGATGAGATTACGCCCGAGGAAGCTAGTCAAAAGTTAATAGATTCGTTGATAGATGAGAAGGATAAGAAAGAGTAATTCCTTCTTATTTTTATTGTATATTTATGTTCTTTATCGTAAAAATATGATATAGTAAAAAATAGTGAAAATTCTTCCAGTTTAATACAAATTACATATGATTGGTAGATTTCTTATTTTGTTAGAGGAGTAAATGGAAAAGGGAGAGTCATATGGTAAATTTTAAGAAAATTTTGGTTTTTATTACAGTTATTTGTTTGTTTTTGTTGACACCTATGACATTGCGTGCTGAGACGAATATTGGAGTAAATCCAGAACAAGTTGCACCACCACCTGCAGAAGGACCGAATGTTTTTAGTCAGTTTGCAACGACAATTGATGCGAAAACAGGAGATGTTATGTATGACAAAAACGCATATCACCGAGCATATCCTGCTAGTACGACGAAGGTGTTAACAGCGATTTTACTCATGGAGCATACAAAGCCAGAGGATCAATTTACATTTTCACAATTAGCATTAGATCAAGAGAAGAGTAATTATCAAATTGAGTTTCAACCTGGAGAGACAATTAATAGAAATACTGCGCTTATGATTTTAATGGTGCTGAGTGCGAATGATGTGTCGTATGCGATTGCGGAGCGGATTGGCGGGAGTGTTGAGAATTTCGCTAATATGATGAATGAGAAAGCGAAGCAATTAGGGGCGAAAGATAGCCACTTTGTAACACCGAATGGACTGCATGATCCGAACCATTATACGACGCCGTATGATATGGCTATGATTACGAAGGGTGTGCAAAAGTATCCTGAAATTTTACAAGCGATGAATACGAAAAGAACGACAGTTACGACGTCTAGGCAGACGGTGTCTATTTTTAATAAATCTAATTTTTTTGAAAATCCATATAGCATTGGCGGTAAGACAGGGTTTACGAATGAAGCGCGTAATACACTTGTTTTATTAAATGAGAAAGATGGAAATCGTATTATAAGTGTAGTAATGGCTTCTCAAAGACCTGAAATTTATGAAGATTTGAAGCAGATGGCGGACTATTCTTTCGGTCAATTTACGAAGCAAACAGTGCTCGATAAACATAATTGGCATCAAAAAACAACATATTTAAATAAAGATGTTAGTTCTGAGTTGGAAAAAAGTGCAGAACTGATGCTTAAGAAAGATGAAGGGAAAAATGTGAAAACTATTTTCCGGGCAGCTTCATTAGATAAAGAATCTTTGTATCATAAAGGAATACATCGTGGTGAGGTAGTTGGTGCAGTTGATATTACGAAAAATAATCAAACAATTGCGACGGTAAATGTTCTTTCAACAGAAGATGTCACTTTTGCGATGCCTAAGAAAGATACAGTTGCATCTGAGGAAAAAGAGTCAAATGTGAAAGTAATAAGTGTTGGGATAGGCGCAATTGTATTATTTGGAGCCATTTTATATGTAGTGTTACGCCGTAATACAAAAGGGATGAAAACAGAAGAAAAATAACGTAGTAGTAAAAAGACTGTGGAGAGATTTTGTCACAGTCTTTTTTATATGCTAAAAAGATATTTAACTAATAATTGTAAATTTTCTTATTGCAATAACTTAAAGTTCGTTATATCATTTACTTGTGTTCTTGTTAAAGAACGTAATGGATATTGCATACTTCAAATAATATAAAACAACGGAGAGGGAGAGAGACGATGAAATTAATTTGGAAGGTAATTAGCAACGCGATCTCATTTGTTTTATTTGCATTGATGGTTTTTTTAGCTTTTGTAGTTATTTCTTCAAAAGCGAGCGGTGGTGATCCGACAGTGATGGGATATCAATTTAAGAGCGTTCTTTCAGGATCAATGGAGCCGACGTTTTTAACAGGATCAATCATTGCAATAGAACCAAACAAAGATGGTTCTAAATATCAAAAAGGTGATGTTATTACCTTTAAAGAGAAAGATCAAAAAATTATCACTCACCGTATTATCGGTGTGAAAGATACAAATGGAAAAGTAATGTATGAAACAAAAGGGGATAACAACAACGGACCAGATTTAGAGCCAGTACTTGCAGAAAATGTAGTTGGAAAGTATGCAGATATTACAGTTCCGTACGTTGGTTATTTACTGAATTATGCGAATTCAAAAGCGGGAGCAGCATTACTTCTTATTATTCCAGGAGTCTTTTTACTTGGATATTCCGCGATTTCTATTTTGGGGGCTATTCGTAGCATTGACGGAGAAAAGAAAGATAAAAAAGTAGAACAATCCGTCTAGTTCGTTTGGTTATACTTTCCGTTTAGGAAGTTAACAAATATATATATTAAGGGGATATGGACATGACTTTAAAGAAAAAATTAGGAATGGGTATTACATCAGCAGTACTAGGAGCAGCGTTAGTTGGTGGAGGAACATTTGCATTTTTCAGTGATAAAGAAGTGTCAAACAATACATTTGCGGCTGGGACACTGGATTTAGCATTAAATCCATCAACAGTTGTTAACGTATCGAATTTAAAACCTGGGGATACAATTGAAAAAGAATTTAAACTAGAAAATAAAGGCTCTTTAGATATTAAAAAGGTTTTACTGAAAACAGATTATAATGTAGAAGATGTAAAGAAAGATAATAAAGATGATTTTGGTAAACATATTAAAGTAACATTCTTAAAAAATGTAGATAAGCATGAGACAATTGTGAAACAAACTACTTTAGATAAATTAAAAGGTGACACACTTACAGCTGTAGATAATGATTTATCGGCTTGGTTCTGGGATGAAAAAGGTATTTCAGCAGGTAAATCTGATAAATTCAAAGTGAAATTTGAGTTCGTTGATAATGGAAAAGATCAAAATCAATTCCAAGGCGATAAGTTACAATTAAATTGGACGTTTGATGCACAACAAACAGCAGGTGAAGAAAGATAATAACAAAAAGGGCTATCACATGGATAGCCCTTTTTCTATTTTTCTAGTATTTGTCTATCAATTTTAATAGTTCTTTACTATAATATAGATAATGTTCTGTATAAAGAACGTAATGTTCGATGGGAGAGATTAAGATGCTGAAAAGACCGCGTAATTTTAAAAAGATGCTTATATTGCCGTGTATGTGTTCTATTACGTTTTATTTAGGATCTCAAATTATGACTCATACAGAAGCGGCGTTCATTCATGAAACGAAAGTAGAAGCGACGCTTTCTACAGCAATTATATTTCCGAAAACAGTTAATACGTTAAAAGAGCAATCTGAGAAACATAAACAGTTTATTGAGCGTGAGTATGGAACGATGAAGGGAAAATCGAAAGCAACTTCTATTGAAGAAATAAAACAGGCGATTTCTGTATGGCAACAAGGGCGTGAGAAAATTGTTGCTGAGAAGGAAGCTCTGCAAAATGTATATACTGAAATAGAAGCTCCTTATAATCAAATACAAGAAGAATTAAAGGTAAATAAAGATGAGTCGATGCAGCAAGTGTCCGTATATGTAAATGAAGGCTTTCGCAGTATCAAAGAGAAACGTGACTATATTGAGAAAGAAATTAGCTTGAAAGCTATTGATGAGCAAATTCAGGCTCTTCAGCAACAATTAAACGTTGCAATTGAAGCGGAAGGACAAAAGAAAGTAGAAGAACAGAAGAAAGTAGAAGAACAGAAGAAAGTAGAAGAACAGAAGAAAGCAGAAGAACAGAAGAAAGCAGAAGAACAAAAGAAAGCGGAGTAACTGCTTTAGTGAAACAGCCGGAAAACAAGAATGTGGTGTAAGAGAGTGTGAACGAATAAGCAAGACTAGTAATATTTATACGAGTGTGAGGGAAAGTTAGCCCTCACCTCTTTGTTTTGCTTTTTCTTATAGTATTAAATGATTTGAGTGTGAAAAAAGATATAAATTATCATTCGTTTTTCTGAAAAGTCTAAATAATATTGAGAAATAAAAATAACTGAAAATATTAATAAATATGTGTTGTGTTTATATAGGTTTGTTCGTTATAATGAACATAAGGTTTTTAAAAAAGAACACATATTAGCTAAGCTAATATAGTTTTCTTTACATCTCTTATTGAAAAATAAGTGATAAAAATATAAAAAAAAGCTAGGGGGAATTGATTGTGAGTCTGAAAAAGAAATTAGGTATGGGAGTTGCATCAGCAGCATTGGGGTTAGCTTTAATTGGTGGAGGAACATTTGCATTCTTTAGCGATAAAGAAGTATCAAACAATACATTTGCAGCTGGGACGTTAGACCTTACATTAAACCCTAAGACGCTTGTAGATATTAAAGATTTAAAACCAGGGGATTCTGTTAAGAAAGAGTTCTTATTACAAAACAGCGGTTCGTTAACTATTAAAGACGTTAAATTAGCAACAAAGTATACTGTTAAAGATGCAAAAGGTGATAATGCTGGTGAAGACTTTGGTAAGCACGTTAAAGTAAAATTCCTTTGGAACTGGGATAAACAAAGTGAGCCTGTATACGAAACAACTTTAGCAGACTTACAAAAAGTTGATCCAGATCTTTTAGCTAAAGACATCTTTGCTCCTGAGTGGGGAGAAAAGGGTGGATTAGCAGCTGGTACAGAGGATTATCTATGGGTACAATTTGAATTTGTAGATAATGGAAAAGATCAAAATATCTTCCAAGGTGATACATTGAATTTAGAATGGACATTCAATGCTAACCAAGAAGCTGGGGAAGAAAAATAATAAAAAAGCGGGTATCCCCCGCTTTTTTTATAAAGAAAAAGAAGTGCTACTTGTAAGCACTTCTTTCTATTTATTATTTTGCTTCCACTTTGTAAATTCAAGAAATTCACGAAATTGTTCTTTGGAGACACCAGAGTTCATTGCATCTTTAACGAGTTGTGTCCATTCGGAGTCTAGGTTAGTTTCCTTTGTTGTTTCATCATGAAGTAAAGTATCAACTGGAATTTGTAGAACTGCTGCGATCTTTTCAAGAAACTGAATGGAAGGGTTTTTTTGTAAATTTCGTTCTATAGAACTAATGTAAGATTTAGCAACGCCAGCTTTTTCGGCAAGTTCAGTTAATGAAATCCCTTTTTGTAAACGAAGGCGTTTTATACGTTCTCCAATCATATTTGCGCACCTTTCTATCAATATGTAGTTGTCTTATGATGTCATTATTATAACATAAACTTCGTTAAAAAGAACAAACCTATTGAGCCTGACTGGATGGCTTCATACGTTGGAAAAATTGCTCGATGTCTTGCATGGCGATACCAGCATCTAGAGCTTCAAGTATTAAATCAATCCATTCTTGATCCAGTGCGTCTGTCTTATCTTTGTACAAATGTAATTCCTCCCTAATTATCGGTCATAATTGCTGCTACAGAATACATGATAATGCAATCCGATTTTGTGTTTTATATAGTGAATTATCAAATATTGTGTAGATGAAACAAAGATAAAATCCCCATTAAACTCCCTCTATGGAAATTATAAATTGTTCGATAAAAACTTTCAATATTTTCAGAAAACATTGTTGAATTGTGATATATTCGTATGCTAACTATGAAATTTTTACAAATATATTAAAAATATTACATGATATGACTAAATATTGAAAAAATATTGAATTTTTAATAAAATTCAATTTGTAATACATATTATTTATTAGGGGAGGAAATATGGGATGAACAAGAAACCGTTCAAAGTTTTGTCATCAATCGCTTTAACAGCTGTATTAGGCCTTTCATTCGGAGCTGGCACTCAATCTGCATATGCTGAAACGCCTGTGAATAAAACAGCTACGAGCCCAGTTGATGATCATTTAATTCCGGAAGAACGTTTAGCAGATGCGCTAAAAAAACGTGGGGTAATTGATTCGAAGGCTTCAGAGACAGAAACAAAGAAAGCAGTCGAAAAGTATGTAGAGAACAAAAAGGGTGAAAATCCTGGAAAAGAAGCAGCAAATGGGGACCAGCTTACGAAAGATGCATCCGACTTTTTAAAGAAAGTAAAAGATGCGAAAGCAGACACGAAAGAAAAATTAAATGAACCAGCAACAGGGACACCTGCAGCGACAGGCCCAGTTAAAGGCGGACTAAATGGTAAAGTGCCAACTTCTCCAGCAAAACAAAAAGACTATAACGGTGAAGTTCGTAAAGACAAAGTACTCGTTTTACTTGTAGAGTACGCTGACTTTAAACATAATAATATCGACAAAGAGCCTGGATATATGTATTCTAACGATTTTAATAAAGAACATTATGAAAAAATGTTATTCGGCAACGAGCCATTCACATTAGATGATGGAAGCAAAATCGAAACATTTAAACAATATTACGAAGAGCAATCTGGTGGTAGTTACACAGTGGACGGAACAGTTACAAAATGGTTAACAGTTCCTGGTAAAGCTGCTGATTACGGTGCAGATGCTGCTACAGGTCATGATAATAAAGGACCAAAAGGGCCACGTGATTTAGTAAAAGATGCATTAAAAGCAGCTGTAGATAGTGGTATTGATTTATCAGAGTTCGATCAATTTGATCAATACGATGTAAATGGTGATGGAAATAAAAATCAACCAGATGGTTTAATCGATCACTTAATGATTATTCATGCGGGTGTTGGACAAGAAGCAGGCGGTGGTAAATTAGGCGATGATGCAATTTGGTCGCACCGTTGGACAGTTGGACCAAAGCCATTCCCAATTGAAGGTACACAAGCGAAAGTTCCATATTGGGGCGGAAAGATGGCAGCATTTGACTACACAATTGAACCAGAAGATGGAGCGGTTGGTGTATTCGCACATGAATATGGTCACGATTTAGGTCTTCCAGATGAGTACGATACACAATATAGTGGTCAAGGTGAGCCGATTGAAGCTTGGTCTATTATGAGTGGCGGAAGCTGGGCTGGTAAAATCGCTGGAACGACGCCAACGAGTTTCTCACCACAAAATAAAGAGTTTTTCCAAAAAACAATTGGTGGTAACTGGGCAAATATCGTAGAAGTAGATTACGAGAAATTAAATAAAGGTATCGGTCTAGCGACATATTTGGATCAAAGTGTTACGAAATCAGATCGACCAGGTATGATTCGTGTTAACTTACCAGATAAAGATGTTAAAACAATTGAGCCAGCATTTGGTAAACAATATTATTACAGCACAAAAGGTGACGATCTTCATACGAAGATGGAAACACCGTTGTTTGATTTAACGAATGCAACGAATGCAAAATTTGATTTCAAGTCATTATATGAGATTGAAGCAGGTTATGATTTCCTTGAAGTACACGCTGTAACAGAAGATGGTAAACAAACGTTAATTGAAAGACTTGGCGAGAAAGCAACTAGTGGAAATGCAGATTCGACAAATGGAAAATGGATTGACAAATCATATGATTTAAGTCAATTCAAAGGCAAGAAAGTAAAATTAACATTTGATTACATTACTGATGGTGGTTTAGCATTAAATGGATTCGCTCTTGATAATGCTTCATTAACAGTAGATGGTAAAGTAGTATTCTCTGATGATGCAGAAGGTACACCACAATTAAAATTAGATGGTTTCGTTGTATCTAACGGAACAGAAAAGAAAAAACATAACTACTATGTTGAGTGGAGAAACTATGCTGGGGCAGATAACGCGTTGAAATTTGCTCGCGGTCCAGTATTTAACACTGGTATGGTTGTATGGTATGCAGATTCAGCTTATACAGATAACTGGGTTGGTGTACATCCAGGACACGGTTTCCTTGGTGTTGTTGATTCTCATCCAGAAGCAATTGTTGGTACTTTAAATGGTAAACCAACAGTTAAGAGCAGTACACGATTCCAAATCGCTGATGCTGCGTTCTCATTCGACAAAACGCCAGCTTGGAAAGTTGTATCTCCAACGCGTGGAACATTTACGTATGATGGCTTAGCAGGCGTACCGAAGTTTGATGATTCGAAAACGTATATTAATCAACAGATTCCAGATGCAGGACGTATTTTACCGAAGCTTGGTTTAAAATTTGAAGTAGTAGGACAAGCTGATGATAATTCTGCAGGTGCTGTTCGTTTATATCGTTAATACAGTAAAACTACCGAGAGATTTTCTTTCGGTAGTTTTTTTGTGAGCAATGAATTTTATATAGCTGAAAAAGTCATATATAATGTAACTTTAAGAATAGAAATTTGTTATATATGAAGTCTATATAAATAATGAAAGAATTGGATAAAAATAGTGGGAGAAGGTGAGTGAATGAGTATTACCTCTATTGTAAGTAGGCAAAAGGAATATTTTTTAAAAGGGTGTACGAGAAGCATCGAAATGAGAAAGAATAATTTGAAGAAGCTTTATGAAGGCATTCAGCGTTTTGAAGAAGAAATATTTCAGGCATTGAAATTAGATTTAAATAAGTCAGTTCACGAGTCGTTTACAACGGAAGTTGGATATGTATTAAAAGAAATTTCCTTTCAATTGAAACATATGTCATCGTGGAGTAAACCGAAGCGAGTTCGAACAGCACTCACTCATTTTGGATCAAAAGGAAAAGTAGTGCCAGAGCCGTATGGTGTGACGCTTATTATTGCACCGTGGAACTATCCTTTTCAATTAGCAATTGCACCACTTGTAGGAGCACTTGCAGCTGGAAATACAATCGTTTTAAAGCCGTCAGAGTTAACGCCAAGCGTTTCAAAAGTGCTTAAGAGAATGTTAGGTGAATTATTCCCAGAAGAGCTTGTAGCGGTAGTAGAAGGTGGCGTTGAAGAGAGTACATCTTTGCTGAGGGAACCAATTGATTATATTTTCTTTACTGGTAGTGTTGGCGTTGGAAAAGTTGTAATGGAAGCAGCAGCGAAACAGTTGACGCCGCTTACGTTAGAACTTGGCGGGAAAAGTCCTTGTATTGTACATAAAGATGCAAAGATAGAGATGACAGCAAGAAGAATTGTTTGGGGTAAGTTTTTAAATGCAGGGCAGACATGTGTAGCGCCTGATTATATGTACGTGCATTCTTCCGTGAAAGAACAGCTAGTTGAGGCACTGCGACATGAAATCACAGAGCAGTATAGTAAAGAACCTTTGCAAAATGAAAATTACGTGCGTATTGTAAGTGAGCGCCATTTTGAACGATTATGTGGATTTTTACAAGATGGTCAAGTCGTAATTGGTGGAAACTATAAGAAAGATACATTACATATTGAACCGACAGTGCTAGCGGATATTACATGGCAAGATGCTGTTATGGAAGATGAAATTTTTGGTCCGATTTTACCAATCATAGAGTACGACAATATAGAAGATGTAATTGGCACAATCCAGCAACATCCGAAGCCGTTAGCGTTATATGTATTTTCGGAAGATAAAGAAGTACAAAAGAAAGTGACGAGTAATATTTCATATGGTGGAGGCTGTATTAATGATGTTGTCTATCATCTTGCCACGCCATATTTACCTTTTGGGGGTGTTGGAAGTAGTGGATTAGGGGGTTATCATGGGGAAGAAAGTTTTCGGACTTTTTCACATTATAAAAGCATTTTAGCCCAATCTACAGCATTCGACATGAAAATTCGTTACTCTTCTACAAAAAGTGCTTTAAAATTCATACGAAAGTTGTTAAAATGATGATGGTGTTTATCAGTAGGCGTAGCCGTATGATAATAGCCCCTTCGCGATGGAAGGGGTTTTTCTGTTCGACGTTATGTATCATGCGAAAATGAATCAAACATACTACATAAAGAATAGAAACGAACGCTTGCTAAATAACCATTTTTGTTTGGATCGAAACAAAAAATAGTCTATAGAACATAAATATTTATTCATGAATATAAAAATTTAAAATTTAAGGTAGATAGGACGGGAAAATGAAAAAGATTATTAAAGTTGAAGCAGTTGAAAAACATTTTGGAAATCAAGTGATTATCCCACCTCTTTCTTTAGATATTAAAGAGGGAGAGTTTTTAACAATTTTAGGGCCGAGTGGCTGCGGGAAAACGACTTTACTTCGTATGATCGCAGGATTTGAAACTCCAACTAAAGGGAATCTTTTATTAGATGATGAAAGAATTAACGATTTGCCGCCATATAAGCGTCATATGAACCTAGTGTTCCAACATTACGCACTATTCCCACATATGACAGTAGAGAAGAATATTTGTTTTGGTATGAAAATGCAGAAAGTATCAGCAGCAGAGCAGAAAGAGCGTGCTGAAGAGGCAATGCGTTTAACGCAGTTACTTGAGTTCCGTAATCGTAAACCTGCTAAGCTTTCTGGTGGACAACAGCAGCGTGTTGCAATTGCAAGAGCGATTGTAAATAATCCGCGTGTATTACTATTAGATGAGCCACTTGGAGCGCTTGACTTTAAGTTACGAAAAGACTTGCAACGTGAATTGAAAAACTTACAACGTAATTTAGGAATTACGTTTATATACGTAACGCACGATCAAGAAGAAGCAATGAGCATGAGCGATCGTATCGTCGTTATGAATAAAGGACATATCGAACAAATTGGAACGCCGAAAGAAATTTATAATAAGCCGAAAACATTGTTCGTTGCGACATTCATCGGTGAAAATAATATTGTGAAAAATGGGGAAGGCTATGTAGCAATTCGCCCTGAAAATGTGAAAGTACGTTCGGTTGAAGAACCAATTTTAAAAGAATACCATCTTGGACATATTGAAGATATCGAGTTTGTCGGAAATATGGAGAAGCTTTATGTACGTGATGAGAAAACATCAGAATTACTAATGGCATATCAAACTGCTGAAGAGGCAGTGCAGTGGAGCATTGGAGATAATGTATATGTAGGCTGGGAGCAAGAGGACGAGGTGACCTTAAATTGAAAAAAGGGAAATTACTCGCACTACCTACAGTCGCGTGGCTGTTAATTTTCTTCCTAATCCCGCTCGTATTCGTATTAGGATTCGCCTTCATGCAGCGCGGAGCTTACGGGACAGTAGAAATGCAATTTACGCTGGAGAATATATCCCGTGTGTTTGATCCATTGTACTTAGGAACGTTATGGGAAACTGTTAAGATTGCAGTTATTACTACAGTAATATGTTTATTAATTGGTTATCCATTTGCGTATACAATTACAATTGTTGACCGCAAATATCGTTCTATTCTTTTATTATTGGCAACGATCCCGTTTTGGATTAACTTTCTTGTTCGTTCATACGCATGGATTGTTATTTTACGTTCACAAGGTCTTGTGAATACGTTGTTATTAAAACTCGGCATTATTAGTGAACCGTTAAATTTATTATATAATACGCCTTCTGTAATACTCGGAATGGTCTATTCTTTATTACCATTTATGATTTTACCAGTGTATGCAGCAATTGAGCAGCTGGATAAGCGTAAGCTAGAAGCGGCTTATGATTTAGGAGCAACACCAATAAAGGCATTTTGGAATATAACAGTGCCGATGACAATGTCAGGAATTGCGACTGGTTCTATTTTAGTATTCGTTTCTTCTATCGGAATGTTTGTTGTATCAGACGTGATGGGCGGATCGAAAGTAGCATTAATCGGAAACGTTATTCAAAACCAATTCTTAGGTGCACGTGACTGGCCGTTTGGATCTGCGTTATCGATTATCGTTGTTCTATTCTCTGTTCTGTTAATTTACTTATATTATCGTGCAACGAAAGTATATAAATATAATGAGAACGGAGGGGAATAGGCAAAGATGAAGAAGTTTTTAGTTTCTTATTCTTGGTTAATTTTGTTATTCTTGTATTTTCCAATGATGGTTTTAATGGTCTATTCTTTCAACGACTCTCGCATTAATGCGGAGTGGGAAGGTTTTACATTCCATTGGTATACAGATTTATTTCAAAAACAAGATGTTATTGATGCATTTGTAAATAGTATTACGATTGCAGTTATAACAACGATTGTGACAACGGTACTTGGTGTATTCTTTGCGATTGCTTTACATCGTTATAAATATCGTTTCGAAGGGGCTATTAATGGCCTTGTATATTTACCAATTTTAATTCCTGATATTTTAATGGGATTATCTTTACTAATTCTTTTCAGTCAGCTAGGAATGGAACTTGGACAAACAACGATTATTATTGCACATATTACATTTAGTATTTCGTTTGTTGTTGTTATTTTAGCTGCGCGTCTTTCAAGTATGGGACGTGACTTAGAAGAAGCTGCAAATGATTTAGGAGCAACGCCTTGGCAAACGTTTCGTTTTGTAACGTTCCCAGCAATTGCACCGGGAGTTATTTCAGCAGCATTATTAACATTCACATTATCAATTGATGATTTTGTAATTAGTTTCTTCGTATCAGGACCAGGATCAACAACATTGCCATTATACATTTACAGTATGGTTAAGCGCGGAGTATCACCAGAAATTAATGCTCTTTCTACAATTTTAATTGTTTCTATCGTAGGATTAATGGTTCTATCTGAAATCTTCCGTAACAAAGGTGCAGATGGTGAAGAAAACTCTGGAGGACACCTTCCTTTATAATACGAACGATATAGAAAGTACGAGGGGGTAATAAACCGATGAAATTAATGAAAAGAATAGCTGGCGCAGCAATTAGCTTTAGCCTTGTTGCTGGTGTGCTTGCTGGTTGTGGTGAAAAGAAAGAAGAATTAAATATTTATAGCTGGGCTGACAATTTTGATGAGCAAGTGCTAAGAGATTTTGAAAAGAAGTATAATGTGAAAATTAACTATGATAAGTACGCAAGTAACGAAGAAATGCTTGCGAAATTACAAGCTGGTGGCGCAAAGTATGATTTAATTCAACCATCTGATTACATGGTTAAAACAATGGCAAAAATGGATTTATTAGCGCCGTTAGATAAAAAGAATATCCCAAATATCGAAAACATGGTTTCTAATTTCAAAACACCTGCGTTTGATCCAGAGAATAAATATTCTTTAGTGTACACTTGGGGTGTAACAGGGATTGCATACAATAAAAAGTATGTGAAAGAAGCACCTACAAGCTGGGCTGACTTATGGAATGAGAAATATAAAGGACATGTAACGTTATTAAACGATTCTCGTGAAGTATTAGGAGTGGGTCTTAAGAAGCACGGGTTCTCAAACAGTACAAAAGAAGATGCAGAGTTAAAGACAGCAGCAGATGATTTAAAGAAGCTGCTTCCAAACTTATTAGCATTTGATACAGATAACATTAAACAAAAATTCATTACAGAAGATGCTTGGATCGGAACAGTTTGGTCTGGAGATGCAGCATTTATCGCAAAAGATAATAAAGATGTAGAATACGTTGTACCAAAAGAAGGCGGCACAATTTGGGCTGATACGTTAGCAATTCCAAAGGGTGCAAAACATAAAGAGCTTGCTGAGAAGTTTATGAACTACTTACTTGATGAAAAAGTAAGTGTGAAAAACTACGAGTCAATTGGTTACAGTAATCCAAATGAAAAAGCTCATCCTCTTCATAGTAAAGAATACCGTGATAATCACATGATTTTCTTAACGAAAGAAGAGTTAGATCGTACAGAATGGCTTGTTGATGTAGACGATAAGTTAAAAGACTATGATCGTTACTGGACAGAGCTAAAAACAAAAGGTAAATAAGTAAGAAAATGCGGTTTCTAAAGTAGAAATCGCATTTTTTCATAGTAGGAGGAAATCGTTTGAAGAAGAAGTTACATCAGTATGAGGTAATATGTATCGGTTTATTATTTGCTGTATTTAGTATTGTTGCTTGGCGCGTACATGCAGGTGGCGTTACAGTAATGGATACATATGTCCGCGGATTAGTAAAAGGGCTACAAACGGAAAGTTCCCTTACATTTTTCTCGTACTTTACAAAATTGGGGTCAGCAATTGGGATAGCTGCTACGCTCGTTATAAGTTTGCTTGTTTTTTGGAAGAAGCGTTATTATGCTGCGATGATTGTGTATCCAATGGGAATTTTAATAACACATCTTGTGAATAAAGGGATAAAAGAGATTGTAAAGAGAGAACGTCCGTCATTAAATGAAGCGTTAGATGCACTTGGATATAGTTTTCCTAGTGGACATGCAATGCTATCGATTATGACATTTGGATTTCTTGCTTATATCATTGCTGCTAATTTGAAAAGCATAGCTGGGAAATGTGTCATAACGATTTTGATGGGTATAGTAATCCTATCGATTGGATTAAGTAGAGTCATTTTAGATGTACATTACCCAACTGATATTTTAGCTGGTTACTGCGTAGGTGGTATTTTGTTAGTTATCGCTATTTACTATCATCGTTTACTTACTGAGAGATTGGGGCTTAATAAAGAGAGATAGAAAAAACGCCTGGAAAAACTATCATTATAGTGTTCCTAGGCGTTTTTTGTTTGTATAAAGATATGATACAGTATAAGTGACAATTGAATTATTTAAAGTAGGTGAAAATGTGTGAAGACAAATGTTCATAAAGTTGATAAGTGGGGGAAGTTAGGAGCTTTTTTGTATCAATTTCGTTATACAGTAATTGTAGCGTTACTGTTGCTTGCAATCGCACTTGGGATTTTTGCTCCAAAGCTACCGGGAGTATTAGGTGGTGACGGTTTCCAAACGGAAGGAGACTATCAAAAAACAAAAGAAATTTTAGATAAAGATTTTAAGAAGTCTCAAGATACGCTTCTGCTCGTTTTTGAGAAAAATAAAGATGCTTCGCATGAGGAATTTAAAAAGCGAATAGATGAAATTGTAAAGAATGTTCAAGAGAAAGAGAACTATGAATCTTTCCATCACCCAATCCAAAATAAAGAAATGCTACAAGATGACATCGGTTATGCAACAATTTTATTTTCCGGGAAAACAAATAAAGAAAGAATGGAAAAGACATTACAATTTGCTAATGAGATTGAGAAAGAAAGTAATGTAGCATTAAAAGTAACACCTACAGGATTTCCGAAAATTAATCAAGAGATTAATGAAAGAACGCAAAATGATTTAAAAGTAGCAGAAATGATTGGATTACCAATTGCGTTTCTTGTATTACTATTTTCGTTTGGTAGCCTTTTGGCATCAATTTTACCGATTTTGAATGGAGCGCTTAGTGTTATTAGCACGATGGGTATATTGTATTTCATCGGTGTGGATAAAGAACTATCTATTTTCGTGTTAAACGTTGCACCGATGATTGGACTTGCACTATCTATTGATTTTGCGCTATTATTTGTGAACCGTTTTCGAGAGGAAGTTGCTAAACGAACGGTAAAAGAAGCGATAGCAATTACATATCAGACGGCAGGACGTGCAATTGTATTTTCAGGATTATGCGTATTTGTTGGGTTATCCGGTTTGTTTTTCTTTAAGATAGATTATATTCAATCTGTCGCAATTAGCGGAATGATTGTTGTGATTATGAGTATTTTATTCTCACTCACACTTCTTCCAGCGTTATTATCGTTAATCGGTAAAAAAATATTAAAAAAGAATCAAGTAGCACATACGCCGGCAAAAGCATGGCGTAAATTTGCACAATTTGTGATGAAACATCCAATTGCAATGATTGTTGTTGTTACAACATTTATTGTTATTTGCTTATTACCGTTACGTACAGCTAATTTGCAGTTCCCTAGTGTTGAAGCTTTACCTGAAAAGAGTGATACAAGGATTGCATATGAAAAGTATGAAGAAGCATTTAATAAAACTGTCAAAACACACGCTGATGTTACGTTAGTTGTAGAGACGAAAAAAGATATGAAAGAAAAAGAAAGTCTACAAAAGATAGAAGAAGTCGTTCAAACGTTAAAAGATGATAAAAAAGTACATGAAGTAAGAAGTTTATACGACGGGTTAACTGGAATGAAAGCAGATCAAGTTGCTGGAATATTGCAGTCGCCAGAAGCAGCAAAACTAACTCCTGTATTTGAAGCATACACAAAAGGGAATAAGACGACGATAGAAGTTTTTTTGAAAACAAAACCACGTACAGAGACTGCAAAACAGTGGGTGCGTGACTTTAAAAAGAACTATAAAGAAACGAATGTTACGTATTATCTAGGCGGAATGACGACGTTTCAACAAGAATTAGAAGATGAAATTAAAGATAAAGTTGTAATTGGTATGTCTGTTATATTTGGATCGACCTTTGTTATATTATTATTTGCATTCCGATCTATACTCATTCCAATTAAGGCAATTATTATGAATATACTTAGTTTGAGTGCAACCATTGGAATTGTTGTTTGGTTATTTGAAGGTGGTCATTTCGGTTTAGAAGCGAGTCCGGTTCTGTTTGTCTTACCAATCTTCATTTTTGGCCTCGTATTTGGGCTTAGTATGGATTATGAAGTATTTCTTATTTCACGTATTCACGAGCTCTATGAAGAAACAGGAGATAACGATCAAGCAACGTTAGAAGGGCTCGTTTC
Source organism: Bacillus sp. MYb78 (assembly GCF_002975115.1). Classification (NCBI taxonomy): domain Bacteria; kingdom Bacillati; phylum Bacillota; class Bacilli; order Caryophanales; family Bacillaceae; genus Bacillus; species Bacillus sp. MYb78. Next base: position 546,554 of record NZ_PCOB01000001.1, on the reverse strand, counting down.
AACAAGTAGAATCATTACATCAGCTGCATTAATTATGATTGTTGTAACGGGTGCATTCGCATTTACTGATATTTTACCAGTAAAGCAGATGGGGCTTGGCGTGGCATTAGCAATATTTCTTGATGCAACAATTATTCGTCTTATGCTCGTTCCAAGCTTAATGAAGTTATTTGGAGACTGGAATTGGTGGTTACCATTTCGAAAAAAACGAGAAAAATCATCGTAAAAAAATGCTCATCATATTGATGAGCATTTTTTTATGAATAGCAAGACCTACATTTTGCAAATAGTATGTGATAAGAACATTACATACAAGTAGGTGAAGGCAATGTTTCGTTATTTTAAGTTTAAGTTAAATGATACAGTACAGTTTGCAGAAAACGATGGGCATATGTATCGCATTGTCGGTTATCGGTTAGAAAAGGGATTTTATCCAAAAGATGAATGGACTCATATCATTTATGAACTACTTAGAGAATTTGACGGGTATACGATGGATGCAGAGGAGGAAGAACTTGTAAAGGTCGTTCAAGTAGAGGATGAGTATTACAAAATACAAGAAGTATCAGGTTATCGTTATCCAGTAAAAATGAAACAAAAACAACAAGTGATGAAAATAGAAAGGATGGACGATTTATTAGATGCTTACAATGACTATAAAAGGTTGGCGGATTTCTTTAAAGATTTATCGTATGAACAAAAAGCTGAAGAAGTATTGTTAGAAATGAAAAGACTTAGAGCTTGAGGGGCAGTCTATTATAAGACTGTCCTCTATTTTTGACGGTGCAACAAAGTGTGTTTTCCGTTACAATGAGAGAATCAATAGAAATAAGGTGATAAACAGTATGGAAACAAAGAAAAAGGGCGAATGGTGTGAAATTACCGTTCCAGCTAAATGGAATGGTATAAGTATTGAATCGGTATTAAAAGTAGAATGGGAAATACCGAAAAAGCTATTACATCAGCTTCGTATGGAAAAAGGTGTTACGGTTAACGGAGAACAAAGAAGATGGAATGAGCTTTTAAAAGAGAACGATAAGTTACAAGTTCATATGTTTGCGGAGGAAGAGTACGGTGTGGATCCAGAATATGGTGAATTGCATGTAGTATACGAAGATGATCACGTACTCATCGTAAATAAACCAGAGAAAATGGACACACATCCTGCTGAAAAAGGTGGAACCGGGACGCTTGCAAATCTTGTTGCTTTTCATTTTCAAATGCAAGGTTTAGAGGCGAAGGTGCGTCATATTCATCGTTTAGATAAAGATACGACAGGTGGTGTCGTATTTGCTAAGCATAGAATTGCTGGTGCAATTATGGATCGTTTATTAATGGAACGAAAAATTAAAAGGACGTACGCAGCGCTCGTTGAAGGGAAAGTAAAGGGGAAACAAGGAACGATTGATGCTGCTATTGGAAGGGATCGCCATCATGCTACAAGGCGTCGTATTTCTCCAAAAGGTAACCAAGCTATCACATATTATAAAGTAGAAAAGTATTTTAAGAAGCAAAACACGACTTTCGTAACGTTACAATTAGAAACGGGTAGAACGCATCAAATTCGTGTTCATATGAGCCATAATGGTAATCCACTAGTTGGGGATGTATTATATGGTGGACAAACAAAATATATGTCCAGTCAAGCATTGCATGCGATGAAGATAAATTTCTTGCATCCAATTACGAAAGAAGCGATTGAAGTTGATGTGCCGTTTCCTACAAAGTTAGATAATAAAATAAGAGAATTTCAAAAAGAAAATGCGTAAAGTATAAGTTTTAATTTGAAAAAAGTAGATTTTTGCAGGGATTTCTCTAAAAGGAGCGAAGCCGTTAAGAGAAAAGAGAGGTGAGAATCACTTGATCAAATATAAGTATGTACTTGGAATATTTTTCGCTTGTCTTTTAGTTACTCTATGTCTCTATCCCTATTTACCAACTCGTATGGCAGTACATTGGAATGTAAATGGTGAGCCAAACGAGTTTATGAGTAAACAAGTTGTTGTAGCATTTATTCCTTGTTTTATTATTTTTTCATATGGATTTTTGTATATTATTTCACATAATATATTTAAGTTTAATGAAAGAGAGCATGGTATTATAGACGGATTTATAAAGAAAATTACGTTATTTATGTTGTTTATTCATATGCTTATCCTCTTTATTAATTTTGAGGATTTGATATCCTTTCAAACAGGATTAACGATTGGGATTAGTATGTTTCTTTTTATGCTGAGTAAAGAATTTAAGAAAATAAAAGGCAAAGAAAAAGACCCAATTAAATTACAAAAAATTCGTTTAGTAAGTAGACGGATTTTTCAAGTGATGGCATGTGGCATATTGTTTTCATTGTTTTTGAACTTAGAGTGGGGATTTTATGTATTGCTTAGTGTAATAAGCTGTGGATCTATGCTATTTATGTTATATATTTTCTATTCATACATAATAGAAAGTTATGAAACTTAAAAAAGAGTCTTCTCATTATGAGAAGACTCTTTTAATCTATTTACTTTGTAATAAATTGTTGTGTCCAGTAGTTGCCGCTTTCTACATAACCAACACCGATGTGAGTGAAGCCGTTATTTAAGATGTTTGCACGGTGTCCAGCGCTGTTCATCCAAGCTTGTACCACTTCTTCAGGTGTACGTTGGCCTTGAGCGATGTTTTCACCTGCAGATGTATAAGAAATACCAAATTTCTTCATCATGTCAAACGGAGACCCGTATGTAGGGCTGTTATGATCAAAGTAGTTGTTTTTTTGCATGTCTTCAGACTTAATACGTGCTACTTTGCTTAATTCAGTATCGATTTTTAGTGCTGGTAAACCTTGTTTTGCACGCTCAGCGTTTGTTAATTCAACAACACGTTGTTCGAATTCGCTTAAAGATTTTGCTTCTTCAGCAGGCTTTTGCTCAGCTGGTTTTTGTTCAGCAGGTTTTTGCGTATTGTTGTTTTCAGCAGGCTTTTGAGCTTCTGGTTTTTGAACTTCTTCAGCAGGCTTTTGAGTTTCTGGCTTAGCTGTTGGTTGCTCAGTTACAACATTTTCAGTAGGTTGTTGACCAGGAATGAAGCAGTTTGGTTGGAAGTTTCCTTGTTGCCATTGTGCTAATGATTCAACTCCCATAGATTGTAAGAATGCTTGTAGTTCTTGTTGGCTCATTTGCTTCATCATCACTTTTGAATGCTGAATATTTTGAACCTTTATGTTAGATGGTTGTACTGTTGCAGCTTGTGCATCTAGAGAAGATACTCCTAAAGTAAGAGCTGTTGCAGCAGCTACAGATAATAAAACACGCTTTTTCATGATGTGTGTCCCCCTATATAAAGTTTTAATTTGTTTTCACACGATTTGTTTTTGACAGCCTGTCTGACTGACAAATTCATCGTAGCATATAATTTGCGAGAAAAAAGATGGAAAAAAATTCATAGACTTTAAAATTACCTAATTTATCCTAAGAGAAGAAGGGAGCAAAAATAAGAGAAATATAGAGTATAAAAGGAATTTATAGTGTTTTTATACTTGGTTTTAAGAGGGGGTTTTTGGATAAAGTTACCTAAATAGAAAATGAAGAATCCTATTGTATCAATGGTTTGAGCGATTTTTTGAGGAATATAATGGATTGATTTTTACAAAACTGTAATGTTTCTGTTGTTCTTTTTTATAATAAAGTAACATATTTTTAATGTTGTAGCAGACAAAAAAGCGGCTATCTCTTTACATAGACGAAGGAGATAGCCGTTTTCCTATTATTACGTATGTTACGAGTTATTACGAGTTAGTTTCAATTGCTTCTAATAATAAATCCACAATGTGAATTCCTCTCATTTTATGAGAAAGCCCTTCTCGCTCAATGCCCAATTTCATTTGTAATAAACAACCTGGATTTGCAGTAACAATGGTTGCTGCGTCTGTTTCATGCACACGGTCCATTTTGTAATCTAGAAATTCCATTGATAACTCTGAATGAACAATATTGTAAATACCAGCAGAGCCACAGCAGCGGTCCGCATCTTTCATTTCTCGATATGTTGCACCTTGGATAGCCTCTAGTAACATACGAGGTTCAGAAGATGTGCGCATAACATTGCGTAAATGACAAGAGTCTTGATACGTAATAACCTGCGGCGTGAGTCGTAAGTCAGTTCGCTTATGGAAGTCTAGTTCTACTAGTATAGCAGTAATATCTTTAATCTTAGAAACAAACTGCTTAGCACGTTCAGCCCAATCCGGATCATCCTTTAAAAGATAATCATAGTCTACGAGGTAAGCTCCGCAACCTCCTGCATTCGTAATAATATAGTCGATGTTTAAATCTTCGAATGCTTTTATATTTCGCTTTGCTAATTCTTTTGCTCCACTCTTTTCACCAGCATGTCCATGCAATGCACCGCAACAACTTTGTGTTTTCGGAATAACAATATCACAACCAGCTAATTGAAGAAGTTTCATCGTTGCGTTATTTGTTTCTAAAAACATCGTATCCATTAAACAGCCTGCGAAGAATGCAACTTGTTTTTTCTTTGTACTTTCTGCAGGTAAAAATGAAGGACGATCTTTCATTGCTTTCATTTTAGGGACTTTTGGTAAAACGAGATCCATCGTTGCAAGTGTTTCAGGGAATAACTTCATAATACCTGTTTTATGTGTTAGCGTTTGTAAACCAGAACGTTGATAAAATCCGATTAGTCCGGTTAATGTTCGCATTCGATTTTGATGGGGGAATAATCCTTCAAAAACGACTTTTCGAACAGCTTTCACTGGCATTGAGAATTTTTTATTTTGATTAATAATATCTCGAGCCTCTTCTAATAAATGTCCATAATTTACACCAGATGGACAAACAGGCTCACAAGCACGGCAACCAAGACAAACGTTTAATGTATTTTCAACATCTTCATCTGGTTCGATTAAACCATCAACGACTGCTTTCATTAATGCGATACGTCCGCGCGGTGAATGTGACTCTTTGTATCCGGATTGAATGTAGGTAGGACAAGTAGGTAAACAAAAACCGCATCGCATACAGTTAAGTAGCTCATCTTCACTTAATCGTTCTTTAAATTCTTTTTGAATATTTTCTTTATTTAATGTGGTCATCGCTCAACCACCACTCTTTTTCGAGTGTCTTTCGCGAACATTTTTCCAGGGTTCATAATGTTGTTTGGATCGAAAGCCTGCTTTATTCCTTGCATAGCTGCAATACCTTCTTTACCTAATTTCATTTCTAAATATGGAGCTTTCATTGCACCAACACCATGTTCACCAGTAATTGTGCCACCAAGTTCAATTGCTTTCGCAAATATTTCAGCAAAAGCTTGTTCAGCTCGGTGCATTTCTTCTGCATTACGAGCATCTGTCATACAAGTTGGATGTAAGTTACCATCACCAGCGTGTCCAAACGTACAAATAGGAATATTATATTTTTTTGCAATGGCATTAATAGCTTCAACCATTGGAGCGATTTGTGAACGTGGTACAGTCGCATCTTCTAATATTGTAGTAGGTTTTAATCGTGCGAGCGCTGATAGAGCACTACGGCGAGCAGTACGAAGCGCATCTGCTTCTGTTTCATCTTTTGCAATGCGAACATCAACTGCATTCATAGAGCGGCAAACGTTAGCCATGTTTTCAATATCTCGATTGACTACTTCGGGCGGGCCGTCTTGTTCGATTAATAAAATTGCTTTTACGTCAGTTGGTAAACCGATTTGTGCAAACTCTTCTACAACTTCAATTGTCGGTTGGTCTAAAAACTCAAGGGTTGCTGGAATAATTTTATTTGCAATAATAGAAGAAACAGCACGTGCAGCTTCATTAATATCTTCATATAATGCAAGCATTGTTTTCTTTGTTTCAGGCATAGGAACAAGTTTTAATATAGCTTCTGTTACCACGCCAAGTGTTCCTTCAGAACCGATAAATAAACGAGTTAAATCGTAACCAGCTACATCTTTTGCTAATTTACCACCAGTGCGAATAATATCGCCATTTGGTAAGACAAGTTCAAGCCCCATTACATAATCACGTGTTACGCCGTATTTCAAACCGCGTAATCCACCTGAGTTTTCATTAATATTACCGCCGATTGTAGAAATTTTCATCGAGCTTGGATCTGGTGGATAAAATAAACCTTTTTCTTCTACCGCTTTAATAATATCAAGTGTAATGACACCAGCTTGTACAGTAATTGTTAAGTTTTCTTCATCAATTTCTAAAATATTGTTCATATGGCGGAAAATAAGGACGATACCGCCTTCAAGTGGACATGTTCCTGCGCAAAGATTTGTTCCAGACCCGCGCACATACACAGGAATTTTGTGAGTGTTACATACTTTTAACACTTCAGCTACTTCATTTGTATTACGAGGAGCAATGACTGCATCAGGCATTGCTTGGAAGTTTGGAGTGGCATCATAACTATAAGTTAAACGCCCCATATTGGATGTATCTACATTATCTTCGCCAACAATAGATACGAATGAATGAATAATTTGTTTTTCTAACATTGGAAATCCTCCTCAAACTGTTAACGTGCTTAGTTATAATAAACAACGTGGTAACAGTGCTTTCATTATAATGATAAAAAAGTCGAGGGATTCTTTCTATGTGTAATCATCTGAAGATTAATCTGTTTTATCGTTCTTTTTTGTATGATCATCTAATAGGAGGAGTGCGAAGTATAAAACGTTTAAGTCTTTGAATTGTTTTGGATCAAGTCCTGTATGTTCTTCAATCTTTTTTAGCCTGTAATGTAATGTGTTAATGTGTATATGTAATTGTTTAGCCGTCTGTTTATAAGATTGGTTATAATCGATAAATAAGCGCAAAGTATGCATAAGCTCAGGAAATGATAATAAGTTTTCGATGGTACGCTCTAGAAATTGTTCACGCGTTTCGGCAGAAATATCTTGTAAACACATTTCTAAACGTAAATCTTCATTAAATACAATTTTTTTCGTTTCCAATGATACAGAAAGAGCGCGTAATGCTTGTTCGTAACATATGTTCATATTGTTTGAGGTAACTGTTTGTCCAATCCCGATATATAAAGGAATAGAAAATAAAGTTTCGCAGTCTTGTTTTAACCGTTTTAAAAATTGATAAGTTTGCTCTTTGGAGCTCGTTGCTGTAAATAAAATAAAACGATCATTTCCCCAACGAACAAATAGATGCTCTTTTGTTAAAATATTACGTATGTGTTGCCATATTTTACGCTGGAGCATCGTGTCATTTTTGCCAATAGAAAACAAAATAAGTTGTTTTTTCTTATATAAATCAATGCCAAGTGTTTTGGCGCGATCAAGAAAACTCGGGGACCACTCTGTATTTTGAAGCCAATCAAAGACAAAAGCTTCATAAGAACGGTGCTCAAGTTCTAGTTGCTCTAAAAAGTAGTTTTCATGAATTAATAATTCGGTCATCTTACGCAATATTTCGCCGTAGCGTGAAATATTTTCAGGTTCTCCTGTAATTCCAATGACACCAATTACTTCATCATGAAATAATAAAGGAAGATTCATCCCAGCCTTTACACCTTGCAATCGCCTTTCATCTTCTTTTGTAATGATGACGGTTTTCTTTTGTTTGGCGCAGCGGAGTGCACCTTCATGAAATTGACCAATTCTTTCTGTATCTGTACTTGCGATAATAACGCCTTCTATATTAATGATAATAATATTTTCTGTAATTAGTCTGCGTACTTCTCGTACAATTTTATTCGCTAAATCAGGAAATAGCATAATTGACACACCTCAAATTCTATTTGTTGTACATTATATATGTAAATTGAGTAAGAAAGGAAAATTTCACACTTTCCACACATTTATTTGTTATTTTACAATTATAACGAAATCATCCGAAGATGGAGGGAATCTTTTGAGAAAGTATGTTTTTCTTCTCTGTTTTTTATTTCTATTAGTAGGGTGTCAAGGAAGTTCGTATACACCAATTGCTAAAGATAAAAATGTTATTATAACAACGAATATAAAAGAAGGCAGTATTAGTTTTATTGATAAAAAAGATAAAAAGTTAATCACGACATGGGAACTAAATGAGCCAATGGCCGGAATCACACTGCTTCCAAATGGTGAGGAAATACTTGTATACGGTAAGCAATTAGAATATATGTATGTATATTCACTAACGGAAGGAAGGCAAGTGGGAAAATATAAAACTGGAAAGGGCATTGTAAATGTGGTCGTATCAGAAGATAAAAAACAATTATTTGCTGCCGATCAAAATGTTCAAAAGGTAAGGTTCTTTACGATAAATGGGAAAGAGACAGGAAATGTTTCAACAGGCAAAGGACCTATAACGATGGTAGAGTATCATAATCGGTTATCTGTATTAAACTTTTATGATACGAAACTAACGACAATTGATACGAAGAAAAAAGAAGTTGTTCAATCCTTTATGATTCCACCAGCATCAACAGGAGCAACGATTAGTCCTGATGGGAAAGAAATATGGATTGGCGGACATGGTGATGGAAATCAAGTAAATGAGAAAGTGTTAGTATATTCTTTGCAGGATGGAGAAATGGTACGTTCTTTACATGCTCCATTTATGCCTGTGAATATAACGAAGGATAGTAAGTACGTATATGCATTAAGTCATGGGTCGAATACACTTAGAAAGTTTGATATTAGCACATATAAAGAAATAGCTTCTGTAGAAGTAGGATCAAATCCATTTGCATTTTTGGAGAGCGGAGCAGAAGGATATGTAGCCAGTTATGATAGTGATGAAGTGTGCGTTATGGATATGAAGAATTTGAAAATAAAACAAACAATTAAAGTCGGAAAAGGACCGTTTCAACTCATAGAGAGGGAAGGGAAGGACAATGAATAAATATAGAGTACTAGTTGTAGATGATGAAAGTGATATGAGGCAGCTTGTTGGAATGTATTTGGATAACTTTGGATATGAGTGGGGAGAAGCTGAGAATGGAAAAGAGGCTCTTAAAAAACTAGAAACGGATCATTATGATTTCGTTGTATTAGATATTATGATGCCAGAAATGGATGGACTTTCAGTTTGTAAAGAAATTAGAAAAACGTCAGATGTACCGATTATATTTTTAACCGCAAAAGGTGAAGAGTGGAATAGGGTGAACGGTTTACGTATGGGAGCAGATGACTATATTGTAAAACCGTTTAGTCCTGGTGAATTAGTTGCCCGTATGGAAGCTGTGTTAAGAAGATATACAAAACAAGAACAGCAAGAAGAGATTCAATTTGGACCAATTCTTATCAATGAAAAAAGTAGAAGAATCGAGGCGGATGGTGAGTCGATTTCTCTTACTGTAAAAGAGTTTGATTTACTATATTTTCTTTGCCAGCATACAGGACAAGTATTTAGCCGGGAGCAATTACTTGAAAAGGTATGGGGATATGATTATGCCGGAAGTACAAGAACAGTAGATACGCACGTGAAAACGATGCGCTTGAAGCTTGGAGAAAGTGGAAACTACATTCAAACTGTTTGGGGTGTAGGCTATAAATTCGAGGTGTAACGTATGTTTACAATGGTACAAAAACTTTGGCTTACAGTAGTATGTGCAGTATGTGTAACAGTGTCCTTTCTTTATTTCGTATCTTTATACTCGTATGAAAAACTATACGTTGATAATTTAAAAGGTTCATTAGTAATGGAAGGAAAAAATCTTGCTGCCCAATATGATAAGCACGAAGGAATATCAACTTTTGAAGAGAAAGTAAGATCGTTTGATCAAATATCTAGTTCAGACGTTATTTTCGTGTCTAATCCGCGTGATTTAAGTGCATGTTTGCCTTTTGATGTGCATCATCATTCCCTTATAAGTGAAGGAGATAGGCAAACGCTATTAGATGGGAAAACTGTGACAAAAATAGGATATGAAGAACATTTTGACCGTAATATTATGGGGGTTGTCATCCCTGTATTGGAAAATAAAAAATTAGTCGGAATTGTCTATTCGTATATTCCTTTAAAAAGTATAAAAGATTTAATCTATGATATGGGTCTTATTTTAGCACCGTTAGCAATTGCTATGATTTTAATTACTATATGGGTTGGAAGAAAAATTATAATTGCAATTACGAAGCCACTTTCGCAAATGGAACGGGTTGCAAATCATTTGGCTACGGGAGATTTCTCGGAGCGGATTACAGTTTCTTCAGAGGATGAGATTGGACGACTAGGAAAAGCATTTAATAAAATGGCCAATTCATTAGAAACAGAAGATGTAAAGCGTAAGGAATTTTTAGCAAATGTTTCGCATGAACTTAGAACACCACTTAGTTATATAAAAGGGTATAGCGAGGCTATTTTAGATGGCGTTGCCAAGGGACCGCAGCAGGAAAAAGTAACGCAGCTAATTCATAAAGAAGCAGGTCGTATGCAGCGTCTCGTTCATGACTTGTTAGACTTAGCACAATTAGAAGGTGAGCACTTTCCGTTAAAGAAGCAACCTATCGTTTTTTCACAGCTGATTGAAGACGTATTAGATACGTATGAGATTAAGTTTATAGAAAAGGAACTTCATATTTCAACCAATTTAAATCCAGAGATCATTGTCATGATTGATGAGGATCGTATGCAACAAGTGCTTCATAATGTGTTAGATAATGCGATACGGTATACAAATCAAAACGGAAATATCGTTATAACTTTAGAGCAAATCGATGATTACTGTGAATTGAAAATAAAAGATACAGGAATTGGCATTGATATAGAGCATTTGGAGAATCTTGGGGAACGCTTTTACCGAGTTGATAAAGCGAGAAGTCGTCAACACGGTGGAACAGGTTTAGGCCTTGCTATTGTGAAACAAATTGTTCATATACATGGTGGACATTGGAAAATTGAAAGTGAAAAAGATAAGGGAACAACGGTTATTATTAAACTGAATGTACAGGATGAGGGGGGCATGTTCTAATTTTTAGGACATGTTCTTTATATTGAAGAAAATATTTATCCCGCTATTTGCCGGACAGTAAGACCCTCACCTCAAAATTCAACGGAAGCAAAGAAGTTAGGTGGAGGCCCTGCTGTCCGTAAAAGCCCGATTGGTGAGGGCTAATAATCAGTGGGGGATGAACAAAACCCCTACTGATTAAAGTTTCACTTTATACGTAAAAATATAAATTAATATGTAATAAATATCGAAAATTTGACTATTTTATGAACAAAACATTTGTACTTCTTATCAATTCGGTCTAAAATAGTTATGATGCAAAGTTCTTATAAATCGTTTCAATTGTTGTTTGGAAGATACTGAGGTGATTTAACTGGAGTACAAATCTATTAAACCGAAAAAAATTTACGAAGAAGTATCTGAAGCTATTTTAACAATGATTAAAAATGGTACGTTAAAACCTGGTGACAAACTACTCCCTGTGCATCAATTAGCTGAGCAGTTTCAAGTTGGTAGATCTGCTGTTCGTGAAGCGCTAAGTGCGCTAAGAGCGATGGGCTTAATTGAGATGAAACAAGGAGAAGGTACATATGTGAAGAACTTCGATTCTTCTTCATTAACGAAATCATTAAACAATAGATTATTAATGAAGAAAGAAGATATTTTGAATTTATTAGAAGTACGAAAGGTGCTTGAAGTGGGGGCAGTTCGAGTAGCGGCGGCAAAACGTACGGAAGATAATTTACAAAATATGAAACATTGGTTAGATGAAATGGCAAAGAGCATTGGAGATGAAAAGGCTGGCGAAAAAGCCGATTTTCAATTCCATATGGGAATTGCAGAGTCTTCGCATAATAACATTTTGCTTGAACTCATGAATCATGTTTCAGAGATGATTGCTGAAACGATTGGTGAATCAAGACGCATTATTTTATATGGTGAACAAACGACATCAGAACGACTTATAGAAGAGCATCAAGTTATATATGATGCGGTGTTAAAACAAGATGTAGAATTAGCGCAGCAAGCAATGCTAGATCATTTAACAAATGTAGAACATATTGTCACAGGTAAAAACGATATAAATTCGTAATTTAATCTTTTAAAAATTTAATTTTCTGATAAAATAGAGAAAGATTAAGTAAGCGTTTTCTTTAGAAGAGGGAGAGGATAGGCCATGGTTGAGCCTATTTCTTCTCTACTCAGTCATCTGATGACCATATGTTTGTTGGCGAAGTTGTAAAAAGGGGGAGTAATAGTTATGAAAGTTACTTTATTTGTTACTTGTTTAGTCGATATGTTCGAAACAAATGTCGGCAAAGCAACAGTTGAAGTGTTGGAGCGTTTAGGTTGTGAAATTGAATTTCCAGAAGCACAAGTTTGTTGTGGCCAGCCTGCTTATAATAGTGGCCATGTAGAAGCAGCAAAAGAAGCGATGAAACATATGATTGAAACTTTCGAAGATGCAGAATATATCGTTACGCCATCTGGTTCGTGTGCGACAATGTTTCATGAGTATCCGCATGTTTTCAAAGATGATCCAAAGTGGGCTAAACGTGCACAAAAAGTTGCTGATAAAACCTATGAATTTACACAGTTTATTGTAGATGTTTTAAAAGTTACAGATGTTGGTGCAAGTTTACCAGGGATAGCTACTATTCATAAATCATGTCATATGACACGTATGCTCGGAATAAAAGAAGCACCAGGAATTTTATTATCAAATGTAAAAGGATTAACTGTGAGAGATTTACCAAACGTGCAAAATTGTTGCGGGTTTGGGGGAACGTTTTCAGTTAAGATGACTCCAATTTCTGAGCAAATGGTAGACGAAAAAGTAGATAGTGTAATGGAAACAGGTGCAGATTATTTAATCGGTGCAGATTGTGGGTGTTTGTTAAACATTGGCGGACGTATTGAGCGTTTAGGAAAAGAAGTAAAAGTAATGCATATTGCTGAGGTACTGAATAGTCGCTCATGAAGGGGGAACATAAGCTATGTCTATGAAAATCAGTGAGAAAAAATTTAATGATCGCGTTGGTGATGGAATTCAAGATTCGTTTATGCGCGGAGCAGTTTCTTCTGCACAAACGCGTTTATATACGAATCGCTTAAAAGCCGCAGATGAATTAGGAAACTGGGAAGAGTGGCGAGAACTAGGTGAACAAATTCGTCAACATACGTTAGAAAATCTTGATTATTATTTAATGCAGTTAAGTGAAAATGTATCAAAAAGAGGCGGACACGTGTACTTTGCGAAGACGAAAGAGGAAGCAGCAAAGTATATTCAAGACGTTGCCAAAAAGAAACAAGCGAAAAAAGTAGTAAAATCAAAGTCGATGGTAACAGAAGAAATCAGTATGAATCATGCGCTTGAAGAGATTGGCTGTGAAGTGTTAGAGAGTGACTTAGGAGAGTATATCTTGCAAGTAGATAACGATCCACCTTCACATATTATTGCACCTGCACTTCATAAAAATAGAACGCAAATTCGCGATGTATTTAAAGAAAAGCTAGGCTATGAAAATTCTGATGACCCGTATGAAATGACAAAGTTTGTTCGTAAACAACTTCGTGAGAAATTTATGGATGCAGAAATTGGTGTAACTGGTTGTAATTTTGCTGTTGCAAATACTGGCTCTCTTTGTTTAGTAACGAATGAAGGTAATGCAGATCTTGTTATGTCAATTCCGAAAACACAAATTGCGGTAATGGGTATGGAACGTATGGTTCCGACAATGGAAGAATTAGATGTTTTAGTTGGTTTACTATGTCGTAGTGCAGTAGGTCAAAAATTAACAAGTTATGTAACAGTAGCAGGACCAATTCAAGAAGAGGAAGTTGATGGACCTGAAGAATTCCACTTAGTTGTTGTTGATAATGGTCGCTCTCAAATTCTGGGATCTGAATTCCGTTCAGTATTACAATGTATTCGTTGCGCTGCTTGTGTTAATGTATGTCCTGTATATCGTCACGTTGGTGGACATTCATATGGATCGATTTACTCAGGACCAATCGGTGCGGTATTAACACCGCTTCTAGGTGGATATGATGATTACAAAGAGCTTCCTTATGCATCTAGTTTATGCGGAGCATGTACAGAAGCTTGTCCAGTAAAAATTCCATTGCATGATTTATTATTAAAACATCGTCAAGTTATTGTTGAGCAAGAAGGTCGTGCACCACTTGCAGAAAAACTAGCGATGAAAATGTTTAGTATGGGTGCTTCTTCAGCTGCTTTATATAAAATGGGATCAAAAATGGCACCAGCGGCAATGAGTCCATTTACATCTGGTAATCGTGTATCAAAAGGTGTTGGACCACTTAAAAACTGGACGGATATTCGGGAATTCCCAGCTCCAAGTAAAGAGCGATTCCGTGATTGGTATAAAGATCATAAGAAAGGCGGGGATAAATAATGACAGGATTAATTCAAAACCGTGATGCCTTTCTAGATAACATTGCAAAAGAACTTGGGCGCGCGCGTAAAACAGAAGGTGTAGAGCGACCAGTATGGAAAAGTAATGTGAATATAGAAACGTTAAAAGATTGTTCACAAGAAGAATTACTAGAAGTGTTTAAAAAGCAATGTACAAACATTCATACAACTGTAGTAGAAACGACAAATGACCGATTAGGTGAAGACCTTCAAAAAGTAATCATGGAAAACGGCGGTGGACCTATTTTATTATCAGCAGATGAGCGTTTTGATGCATATGGTTTAACATCTTTATTTAAAGAAGAACTTCCAAAGCGAGACGTTGAAGTAAACGTATGGGATCCAGAGAGAAAAGACGAAAATATGCGTTTAGCTGAAAAAGCGAATATTGGTATTGCATTTAGTGATTATACATTAGCTGAATCTGGTACAATTGTTGTACAAAGTCATAAAGGGCAAGGACGTTCTTTACACTTTTTACCGACTGTATATTTTGCTATTATTCCACGTGAAACACTTGTGCCTCGTATTACACAAGCAGTTCAGGATATGAACTTACGCGTAGAAAATGGGGAGACAGCGGCATCTTGTATTAACTTTATTACAGGGCCAAGTAACTCGGCTGACATTGAGATGAATCTTGTTGTCGGAGTACATGGACCATTAAAAGCAGTATATTTTATCGTATAAAAGAGGGGAAAGCAGGCCAGAAAATGGCCTGCTTTTTAGTAGAATAAAGGATAATATGAAGTAGAAGTTCTCTCCTTTTTTTGCTATGTTTTTTGGGAAAGGAGAGGAAGGGATGTTCACTTATTTATATGCACTGTTAGCAGGGATGGTGTTTGGTTCTTTTTTTATGCTAGTTGCGATGAGGGTTCCATTAGGTGCGTCTATTATTACCCCGCGTTCACATTGTTATTATTGCAAATATGTGCTAAGGCCAAAAGAACTAATCCCCATCATTTCATTTTATATACAAAGAGGCTGTTGTACGAATTGTAAGAGGAAAATTCCAATTATGTATGTAGCATTTGAATGTATAACAGGAAGTATATTTCTTCTTACCGTGTATATGATTGGAATAGAACGAGAGCTTATTATCATTTTATCCCTTTTTTCGCTACTTCTTATTATTTCAGTTACAGATTACTTATATATGTTAATTCCTGATTGTATTTTAATTTCGTTTGCCGTTTTACTCATTCTTGAAAGTGTTTTTGTACAATTAGTTACTTGGACAGATAGTATAGTTGGTAGTGGTGTTATATTCATTTTGTTATATTGCATGCAAAAGATATATCCAGAAGGGCTTGGCGGAGGTGATATAAAACTACTTTCATTACTTGGGTTTATAGTAGGAGTGAAAGGCGTTTTTATCATTTTATTTTTAGCATCTTGTTTCAGTCTTTGTTTCTTTGGGGTGGGTATCGTATTAAAACGTATAGAAGTACGAAAACCAATTCCATTTGGTCCTTTTATTAGTCTTGGGGCAATATGTTATGTATTGGCCGCATATTCAAATTAGAGAGGGAATAGAAAATGAACGTATATATGGATGATCAAAGAAGTTGCCCGTTCGGGTATGTGCCCGCAACTACAGTAGAATGTGCTTTGCAAATGGTTCGGGATTATGATGTGAATATTCTTTCCCTTGATTTTAATATGGGGTGGGGAGCAAAAAATGGACTGGATTTTGTAGAAGCTTTTTGTACAGATGGGTTATATGTAAATGAAATTCACCTTCATACGAATGATGTCATCGGTATGCACAAGATGAAACAGAGAATGGATAAGGGAAAGGAAGAAGGAGAAATTAATCCTCACTTTGTTGTTAAATACGTGGGAAGCTAAAAACTCCAAAGTAAAACTTTGGAGTTTTTAATGTTTCATATGTGCTTGTAAAGGAATAATCTCTTCTTGTTGAGCTGCTGCGATTTCAGTTTCTTCCTGTTGAACTTCAGGTGTTTTTTTTGTTAAGTAGTGGTATACCATACCGACAAATACTGATCCGCCAATAATGTTACCGATTGTAACAGGAATTAAGTTATGAATAGCACCTGAAAAAGAAATTGTCTCAGGATGTGGTGAAACTAAAGATAAAGCAAAGAGTGACAAGTTTGCAATACTATGTTCGTAACCAGATAAGAAGAATGTGAAAACAAGTAGCATCATGACCATTATTTTTGCCGTGTCGCCTTTAACCTGAGATGGTAAGAAGCAAGCAAGACATACGAGCCAGTTACATAAAATGGCTTTAAAGAATAACTGCATTGTAGGTGTGTTCATCTTTCCTTCAACGACTTTATTCATTAGGTGACCGTGATCAATTGCTTCAAAAATTCCAGTTGCGTAAAATAGTAAGGCAAAGAATAACGCGCCGGCTAAGTTACCTGCATAACAAGCAACCCAGTTACGAAGTGTATCAGAAATCGTTGTTTCTTTTCTTAAAGTTGCTACAGTAAAGTACATTGTGTTTCCAGTAAACAATTCAGCACCGCCATATATAATAAGTACGAGAGCAATCCCGAAAAACATAGAAGCAGCTAAATAAGTTGCTGGTGAATCTGCAATGTGAAAAAAGTTACCTAATTTAAAACATAGTACAATAATAAAACCGATATAAATACCCGCAAGTGCAGCACGAATGAAATATTGCATTGGGTTTGTATCTAGCATTTTCTTTTTGCTTTTAGCCAATTTGACAACATAATCTAGTCCTTGTTCTAGCATGAGTAATACGCTCCTTTAGTAAATCTTCTATAAATACTCCTTATATGAATAAAGTACATGGAATTGTTCTCACTTTCAATAAGTTTGTGCAATGTTTCACAAAAAGGACATACATACGTTAAGAAAACGTTTACAAAAGGTAGTATAATGGAATTTTTTCTGGACATTGAGAGGAAGAAAGGAAAAAGAAAAAGCGCTGTAATTACAGCGCTTTTTCGTCTAAATTCTTTTCTACTTTTACTTCTACTTCTTTTGAGAAGAACCAACCACCAACTGCGATTCCGACTAATACAATCCAGAATGTAAGCTTCCACGGAGTGGATTCTGGGAATGAATGTGGAATTACATTTAATGCAGGGTGTGCTAATGTATAAACTGCTAGCTTCACACCAACCCAACCTACAATTAAGAATGCTGCAGTTTCAAGTCCTGGTTTACGTTTTAAGATTTGCACGAATGCAGTTGCTGCAAATCGCATAATGATTAATCCGATAAGTCCACCTACAAAGATAACAACGAATTGCCCAGTATCTAGACTACCAATTGTACCTAATCCTGTTTTTGGTAAAGTCATTGCTAGTGCAACCGCAGCTAAAATTGAATCAACTGCGAAGGCGATATCAGCAACTTCAACTTTAAATACAGTCCACCAGAAGTTCTCTTGTTTTTTCTTTGCTTCTTTTTCTTCTGTTTCTTCATCTGTATTCTTTTTAACATATGTTTTAAATAAGTGATTACCAGCGATAAACATAAGGTAGATGGCACCGATTGCTTGCACTTGCCATACATCGACTAAGAACGAAATCATAAATAACGATCCAAATCGGAAAACAAATGCCCCCGCTAATCCGTAAAATAGTGCTTTCTTTCGTTTTTCTTCTGGTAAATGTTTTACCATAATTGCAAGAACAAGAGCGTTATCAGCCGCTAAAATCCCTTCAAGTGCAATTAGGATGAGTAATACCCAACCATACTCCAATAATAATGATACATCCATGTACATTCTCCTCTCATCTCTATAAGTTCTAAATAAGTGAAGAATTTCCCCACTATTTAGTTTCCCCATACTCCTGCCTATTAACTTTGGAAGAATTTGGAAATGAATACAAAAAAGACCTCTGCCGTTAATAGGCAAAGGTCTTGCTAGACATATGTAATAAAAATGCCAACAAAGCCGGAAGAACTAAGTTCTACGTAATGACGACTTTGTTTCCAAGAAATATTCTTGGACGCTACTCCCCTTTGGAGATATGTTATTGTATTCTCATTATATGGATAATTGATACGGTTGTCAACCTGTTAAAATATCTTCATTAGGATATTTTATTTTCCGGTTCTTTTTACGAGCAAATGAAAAAGCCAATGTTAAAGGCCCCATTTTCCCAAAAAACATCATAAAGATAATAATAGCTTTTCCGATTATAGTTAAGTGGGGCGTTAAGTTCATACTGAGGCCAACAGTCCCGAATGCTGAAAATACTTCGAAAGCACTCATCAATAGAGGAACTCGCTCAGTAATACTCAAAATTAAAATAGCAAAAAAGATAAATGAAATGGAAATAATAGTAATGGTTAATGATTTGACAATGAGAGTATCTTTAATGGATTTTTTAAATACGACAATATCCTCTTGTTCTTGTAAAAATTTAAATACGCCAAAAAATATGATTAAAAATGTTGTTAACTTAATCCCACCACCCGTTGAAGCACTACCAGCACCAATAAACATAAGGAGCATCATTAATAGGAGGGAAGGTTTTGACAATGTAGAAATATCAACAGTATTAAACCCGGCAGTTCGTGTTGAAATTGCTTGAAAATAAGAGGCCATTCCTTCTTCAAATGGGGTAAAACCTCTCATAGAAAGGGAGTTATGGAACTCGAATATAAAAATAAAAAGGGTAGCAATAATGTTGACGATTAGAGTAGAAGTGAGCATAAGTTTTGAATGTAGTGTAAGGTTTTTAAAGTTTTTCTTTCTTTTTATGTCTACAATTACTGTAAAACCAATTCCACCTAAAATGATGAGAGAGGAAATGACGAAATTGACAAGAATGCTATGAGAATGGGACATTAAATTATCGATCCACACAGAAAAACCAGCATTGTTAAAGGCTGAGATTGAATGGAAAAAACTATAATAGATCCCTTTGGCAACCCCATATTTGGGTACCCATTCAAAAGAAAGAATTAAAGTAGCGATACATTCGACTGTAAAAGAGAATAAAAATAATGCTTTGGCAAGACGGATAACGCCGCCGATATTCGTTTGATTTAATGCTTGTTGTAATAAAATACGGTTTTGAAGACCGATTTTTCTTCCGAGCATAATAGCAATTAAGACCGCAAAGCTCATAATGCCAAGCCCGCCAACTTGTATAAGCGTTAAAATGACACATTGTCCAAATAAAGTAAACACTTTTCCAGTATCCACAACACCAAGCCCAGTAACAGTACAAGCGGAAACGGTTGTAAATAAGGCATCGAGCCATGAAATGGACGTTGTCGTAGCAATTGGCAGTTTTAATAAGCATGTGCCGACAACTGATAATACAATAAAAGATAAAGTAAGAACGCGGGGAGGGCTCATGCTAATATTAATCCGTTTCATGTCACATATTGCTCCTTTCGTTTTGCTTTGATTAGTATGTGAAAAAGCACTATTATGTATGTTGAAAATAGAAAGAGGCAGATAATATCTGCCTCTAAGCCATATGTTATATAATTATCCACGTAATTGTTGTTGAGCTAAAGCAACAAGACGTTTTGTTACTTCACCGCCAACTGAACCGTTAGAACGAGATGCTGTATTAGAACCTAAGCTTACACCAAATTCTTGTGCAATTTCATATTTAAATTGTTCAAGCGCTTGTTCTGCACCTGGAACTAATAATTTGTTTGTTTTTACCATGTTGATACACATCCTTATGAGTAGTCCAGTTCAGCTAAGTTCTTATCTAAACTGGTAACGTTATTTTATGTGGAAATGACATACTCATACGCGGAAGTAATCGGTGCGATTAGAAGTTCTTGGATAGAAAAAAAGAGTAGCAACTTTGCTACTCTTTTTTTAGTATTGTCGCTGTTCCTTCCACGACAATATCATCTGATTGATTATATATGTTTGTTTGCAACGTAATGATTTTTTTATCGTCACGCTTCTTAATAACCTCTGCCACAACGCGAAGTGTATCACCGATTTTGACAGGGGCACGGAATGAAACATTTTGGGATAAATAAATCGTATTTTTGCCTGGGAGTTTCGTTCCAAGGATAGTAGAAATAAAACTCGAAACGAGCATACCGTGAGCAATACGTTCTTTAAACATTGTCGTTTTTGCAAAAGAATCTAAAATGTGAATAGGATTCACATCTCCAGTCAATTTTGCAAAATTAATAACATCTTCATCTGTAATTGTTTTTGTAAGGGATGCTTGATCACCGACTTGAATCTCATCATAACGAAGCTCCGGAACAGTTTGTGCTTCTTGAAATGGATTCATTTTGTCCTCCTTCTTTTCCATATCGAAAAATGTTAGCCATCTTGATGTAGTAGGAGGAAGAAAGAGTTTTGTTTGTGCTGCAGTTAGCTCCCACATTTTTCTTACTTGATGGAAGTAAATAGATTTTTTGAGTTTTCCTCGAACTTTTTTGCGAGTTCCAACTGTTTTGACTTGAACTCTTCCAAAAAACCCTCTAACTGTTTTTGAGCCTCTTCACGTTGTAATTGTTGTTGCTCAATAAATTGTTTTGTTGTTTCTTCAAATTGACCGCTTGTTTGTGTAAGAATTGACAAAGATGTTTTTGTAGGAGAAACAGTCAGCTGCTGCATATGAGCAGAAAGTTCTTTCCACTTGTCTTGCCACTCGTTAATTTGATCATTTAAGGAGTTACCAGTTAATTGTTTCACGTAATCTGTATATTGGTTATTGAACTGAGCAGTGATTTGTTGTAGTTCTTTTTCTAGTTCATCTACTCCTGATGTTAATTTATGCAAAGCGTCTTGTTGTTGTTTTAATGTTTCTAAAGTAAGTTGCTCTAATTGTTTCCCAGCTGAAGAAAAAAGGGAAAGTGATTGAGACCAGTTTTTCCAAAATGCATCGACTAATTCGTATGGTTTAGTTTCCATTGTTTGACCCCCAAATGTTTTTTTGCATATTGTGAACGCAGATTACTCTGCTGTACCACCAGGTGAAGATGAAGAATCCTTTTCATCCTTTTCTGGAGAAGTAGAAAATGGAAAGAATGCATTGGTGTATAACGTGAAAAACGTCCGCAACATATTTTGATAATGTTCAAAAGAAGTCGCACATGTTGTTAAATATTGCTCTCCATATTCAGTTAAAGAATAAATTCTTTTTGCCGGCCCTCCATCGCTTGTATCCCAAGTAGAAGAAATAAGGTTTTCTTTTTCTAATTTGCGTAGTGTTCTATAAACATTACCTTGGTCAACAGAAGAAAAGCCGATATCCATTAGCATTTGAATAAGTTTGTAACCATGAAGACTCCAGTCTTTTAGACAGAGAAGTAAGAAGGGAACTAAGAAGTTTTTTGGCATGGAGTTTGGTTGTTTCGCTTGGTTGTTCTCCAAACTTTCGCGTTGTTCTGGTTCATTTTGTAGCATGATTGTGCATCACCTCATGAATCAGTTAGATGGAATTTTTTGCTTATAAGTGCAATTTACACCTATCTGTTTTTAAAGTCAACACATTTGTTAGAAAATAGAAAAAAATAAAATATAGACTTGAAGTTTTATTCAGAATATTAGAAAATAGTGAATAGGTTGAATTGTTTCAAAAAAGAAAAAGGGAGTGTAGGTAAAGTGATTGATCAAAAATTCGATCCACTACAAGCATGGAAAAATGCTTATGAACAAACCGAAACATTTTGGGGAAAAGCGCTCAATGAAACAATTAAAACAGAAGAATATTCTGCTTGGATGGGCAGCGTTCTAGATTTGAATTTGTTTTATCAAAAAGCATTAAATGATACGACAAAAAACTATTTAGAACAAGTAAATGTGCCGACGAAAGAGGATATCGCAAGAGTGGCTACGCTTGTTATTAACTTAGAAAATAAAGTAGATAACATTGAGGAGTTTCTAGAGGAGAAAGTAGATTCTTTAGGACAAGCTCCTACATTAAAGCGTGATGTGACAAAAGTGAAACAAGATATTCGTACGCTTGAAACAAAAGTAGATCAAATTTTAGAATTGCTAGAAAAGCAAAATGCAGTACTAGCTAAACTACAAGTACCTGTAAAAGAAGAGATAAAGCCTGCGAATAAGCCGGAAAATAAAAAATGATAAAAGCGCTTGTTTATAACAGGAAAAAGAGAGAGGGAGAATCTCTTTTCACATGTAAACGGCGAAACATAATTATATAGGGACTCTACAGTATGAGTACCAAAATGATTCATAACAATCGTTCACAAATTCATTTAAGGGGGAAAAGAAATGGTTCAATTAAATGGCAAAGTAGCAATCGTAACAGGTGGAGCAAAAGGGATTGGAAAAGCAATTACAGTAGCTTTAGCACAAGAGGGCGCTAAAGTTGTTATTAACTATAATAGCAGTAAAGAAGCAGCTGAAAACTTAGTAAATGAACTAGGAAAAGACGGACATGACGTTTATGCAGTGCAAGCGGATGTTTCAAAAGTAGAAGATGCAAACCGACTTGTAGAAGAAGCTGTGAATCATTTTGGTAAAGTTGATATTCTTGTTAATAATGCTGGTATTACAAGAGATCGTACATTCAAAAAGTTAAATCGTGAAGATTGGGAGCGCGTAATTGACGTGAATTTAAGTAGCGTATTTAATACGACAAGCGCGGTTCTTCCATACATAACGGAAGCGGAAGAAGGAAGAATTATTAGCATTTCTTCTATTATTGGTCAAGCAGGTGGATTTGGCCAAACAAACTACTCAGCAGCAAAAGCGGGTATGTTAGGATTTACAAAATCATTAGCGTTAGAACTTGCAAAAACAAATGTCACTGTAAATGCAATTTGCCCAGGATTTATTGATACTGAAATGGTAGCAGAAGTGCCAGAAGAAGTACGTCAAAAAATCGTTGCAAAAATCCCGAAAAAACGTTTTGGTCAAGCTGATGAAATTGCAAAAGGTGTAGTATACCTATGCCGTGACGGTGCGTATATCACAGGTCAGCAATTAAACATTAACGGCGGATTATATATGTAATGAAGTAAGAAAAAAGTGCATATCCATAGCAGGAATGCACTTCTTTTTTAAGAAGGAAATCGACCAAAAAGGAGATAAAAAAATGACTACATTCGCAACAGAATGGGAAAAGCAATTAGAGCTATACCCAGAAGAGTACCGAAAAGCATACCGCCGAGTGAAAAGGGCGAGTGAAATTTTATTACGTGAACCAGAGCCGCAAGTAGGATTAACGCCGAAAGAGGTTATTTGGACGAAGAATAAGACGAAGCTTTATCGCTACATTCCAAAACAAGAAAAAACACAAAGAGTTCCAATTCTGTTAATATATGCTCTTATTAATAAACCATATATTATGGATTTAACTCCTGGAAATAGTTTAGTGGAATATCTAGTGGATCGTGGTTTTGATGTGTATATGCTTGATTGGGGCACATTTGGTTTAGAAGATAGTCATTTGAAATTTGATGATTTCGTGTTTGATTATATTGCAAAAGCAGTAAAAAAAGTAATGCGAACTGCAAAATCGGACGAGATTTCTTTACTTGGTTATTGCATGGGTGGAACGCTAACTTCTATTTATGCAGCACTTCATCCGCACATGCCAATTCGTAATTTAATTTTCATGACAAGTCCTTTTGATTTCTCTGAAACAGGATTGTATGGTCCTTTGTTAGATGAGAAATACTTCAATTTAGATAAAGCGGTTGATACATTTGGAAATATTCCGCCAGAAATGATTGATTTCGGAAACAAAATGTTAAAACCAATTACGAACTTTGTCGGTCCATATGTTGCTTTAGTAGATCGTTCAGAGAATGAGCGCTTCGTCGAAAGCTGGAGATTGGTTCAAAAGTGGGTTGGTGATGGTATTCCGTTCCCAGGTGAATCATACAGACAGTGGATTCGTGATTTTTATCAAAATAATAAACTGGTTAAGGGTGAACTCGTTATTCGCGGACAAAAGGTAGACCTTGCAAATATTAAGGCGAATGTCTTAAATATTTCCGGGAAACGTGATCATATCGCTTTGCCATGTCAAGTAGAAGCATTACTAGACCATATTTCTAGCACAGATAAACAATATGTATGTTTACCGACAGGGCATATGTCTATCGTTTACGGTGGAACAGCTGTAAAACAAACATATCCGACGATTGGAAATTGGCTTGAAGAGCGTTCTAATTAAAAATAAAAAATCCAACTAGCCTATGTTAGTTGGATTTTTTTATGGAAAATAACAAAACATAGAAAGGAGAAACTTATATTTTAGGAGTATAATTATGAAACTTATGAACGGTAAGTTGTTTTGGAATACAGGAGTTTCTGTACCTTGTTATCCACTGTTAGAAAATGATATGATATGTGATGTGCTAGTAGTCGGAAGCGGCGAAGCTGGTGCTCATATAGCGCATTCGTTAGCGAAAATTGGCATGAGTGTTACGCTTATTGAAAAAAGAGCAATTGGGTGTGGTAGCACAGCTGCTAATACAGGTTTACTACAATTCCTTCATGATAAATCGTTAACCTCCCTTATCCATACATTTGGTAAAGAAAAAGGGGTACGAGCATATAAGCTTTGTTATGAAGCGCTAAGAACAATGGAAGAGGTTATACCGACTCTTGATATTGATCCCCATTTTATTCCGCGAAATAGTTTATATTATGCAAGTAAAAGTGAGGATGTCTCATTTTTACAAGAGGAATATAATACGTTACAGAATTATGGATTTCCAGTTGAATATTTTACAGAAGCTGATATTAAGAAACGTTATTCTTTTGCAAAACAAGCAGCGTTATATACGCAAGGTGATGCTGAGGTGAATCCGTATTTATTAGTGCATAGTTTTTTGCATAAAGCAAACCAAATAGGAGCTAATATATATGAACATACAGAGGCAATACATATAAAAAAACGCCAAAATGATTTAATTTGTTACACGAAAACAGGAAATCAAATT
This sequence comes from Bacillus sp. MYb78, assembly GCF_002975115.1. Classification (NCBI taxonomy): domain Bacteria; kingdom Bacillati; phylum Bacillota; class Bacilli; order Caryophanales; family Bacillaceae; genus Bacillus; species Bacillus sp. MYb78. Next base: position 521,348 of record NZ_PCOB01000001.1, on the reverse strand, counting down.
GTAGCAAAGAATATTATTATGGCGACAGGTTATGAAGCGCTTTTTGGAAAGAAAGAAAAAAATACAACAGTAGAAACTTCTTATGCAATTGTAACAAATGAAATAGATCAGTTTGAAGGCTGGCATGAGCGATCGTTAATTTGGGAAACGGAACGGCCTTACTTATATTTTCGAACGTATCGAAACCGCATTATTGTAGGCGGATTAGATGAAGCGATGCAAATTCAAACAATCGGTGATACGAAATTATTGCATAAGCGTGATATCCTTATTAATATTGTAAAAGAGATGTTCCCGCAGTATAAAAATATACAGGCAGACTACTATTGGGCAGCCGCATTTGGTGGTACTCATGATGGTCTCCCCATTTTAAAAGAAGACGAAAAGATACATAATTTATTTTACGCATTGCCGTATGGAGGTAATGGAACTGTATATGGAATGGTCTTTGCCAAATTATTTGAACAGTTATTTACAAATAAAGAAAGGGAAGATTTTTCTTTATTTAATCGATAGAAAAAAGGTAGCGAAGTGATGGAATGAGAGATATAAAAAAGTTTTTACAAAAATTACGTCCAGTACAACTCATTGTTTTATTTTATTTATTAGCAGTAGTTGTATCGGTAATCTTGCTTAGTTTACCGTTTGTTACGAAACCTGGTGTGAAATGGACATTTATAGATGCCCTTTTTACATCGGTTAGTGCGGTAAGTGTTACGGGGCTGTCTGTTATTACGATTTCAGATACGTTTACTACAGCAGGAATTATTGTTTTAGCCCTTATTTTACAATTAGGCGGCTTAGGAATTATGGCGCTTGGTACATTTGTTTGGATCATTACGGGGAAAAAGATTGGTTTGCAAAGAAGAAGATTAATTATGGCAGACCATAATCAAGGAAATTTATCGGGTCTTGTAGAATTGATGCGTTCTATTTTAATTGTAATTATTTCGATAGAACTTATTGGAGCAATCCTATTAGGTACAAGATTTTTACTTTACTTTCCGACTTGGCAAGAAGCTTATTTTCACGGTTTCTTTGCAGCAGTTAGTGCGACTACGAACGGTGGATTTGATTTAACAGGACAATCGTTAATTCCGTATAAAAAAGATTATATTGTTCAAATGATTCATATGTTACTAATTATTTTAGGAGCGATTGGTTTCCCTGTGCTAATGGAAGTGAAACAATTCCTTAGTAAAAGAGGACAACAATTATTTCGTTTTTCATTATTTACAAAATTGACGACAACAACATTTTTTGCACTCGTTGTTGTTGGTACAATTATGATTTTTTTACTGGAGAGAAATCACTTTTTAGTAGGAAAGTCATGGCATGAAACGGTATTTTATACATTATTCCAATCTGTGACGACGCGAAGTGGTGGACTTGCTACGATGGATATACGTGAATTGTCACAACCGACGCTTTTATTTATGAGTATATTAATGTTTATAGGGGCATCTCCCAGTTCGGTTGGGGGCGGAATACGTACAACTACATTTGCTGTTAGTATATTGTCACTATACACCTTTGCAAGGGGCGGTAGAACAGTTAGAGTCTTCAAACGTCAGCTACATGAAGAGGATGTACTAAAAGCATCTGTCGTTATGACGATGGGGATTTTGTTATGTGCTACTGCGCTATTCATTTTATCTATTACGGAAAATGTACCGCTTATGAGCTTAATTGTTGAAGTTTGTTCTGCTTTCGGAACGACGGGACTATCAACAGGTGTTACGCCTGATTTAACAACTGTTGGGAAACTTGTACTCATTGTGCTTATGTTTATCGGACGCGTTGGTATTTTAACATTTATTTTAGCTAGTGGTGGAAGGGAACAACCACCTCGCTATAAATACCCGAAAGAGCGGATTATTATTGGATAGTATGAAACCATTCTACCTACGTTAGGTAGAATGGTTTTTTAGTCGTTAATGCCAAATTGTGGATGCATAAAAGCTTCATTTTTATTATCCACTTCGTTTTTTAGTAACTCTTGATTTTCTTCTGAAATCCACCCAATATCATTTGTCGGATGGATCCACTCATCGCCAGCCATAATGGCAGGATCTACTTCATCACTCCAATTGTTAAGCGGACTGTTCTCGGAATTATATTTACTGTCTCCAATTACAACATTATATTGATTCACAAAAGGTTGTTGCATCGTTTTTCCTGTTCCTTTAAAAGATGGAAAATTCATTTGATGCGGGAGCGTTTCGTCTAAAATTGGTGATTGAATCTTTTCTTTTTTCTTCAAAATTATCGCTCCTTTTTATAATGATTTCTTCATATGTAGTATTTCCATCTAACGCCCCTTATGTACTTGTTAACACTTGCCAGTAATAATTATTTTAAGTTGTTTCAAACTAGAGTAGAAAGTGATTTCTTGAGAGCAGGTGAATGTATTGGTAAAAAGAAAAGTGAAACAAAATGCGGCAATCAATAATAATAAAACTCCGAAAGAAAGCTTACCAGATGCAGAATTTGCATTAGAGTATGAAGGAGAAAATAGCGCAAAGTATGCTAATCGTAATTCAAAAAAAGGGAAACAAAAATGAGGCGTTTTTTACAAACGCCTCATTTTTTTGTGGGATTATAAAGGTTTTTTTAATTATTTGTAAATTTAGTGTTTTCTATTAGCAGAAAAATGCGAAAAAACATAGAAGTAGCAACGTATTACACAAAAACAAACAACAAACAAAAGATTAATGTTGGTTTAATACTGCTTTTACACTAGTTGTTTATATTTGAGTTGTACATAAGATTTGTAAAAGGAGAGAGAAACAGTGAAAAAAACAATCTTTAAAGCTGTAGCGACTGGAATGGTATTTTCGTTATTAATGGGGTGTGGTGCAAAGAAGGAAGAAAGTGCTGGAGCGAAAGTGAAAGATGACAAATTATCTGGATCATTAACTGTTTACACAGCAATTGAAGAAGAGCTTGTACCAATTTATCTTGATTCCTTTAAAAAGAAATATCCTGATGTGAAATTGAACATTGTACGTGATTCAACAGGAGTTATTACTGCGAAATTGCTAGCTGAAGGGAAAAATACACAAGCAGATGTTGTATGGGGAACTGCGGCATCAAGTCTATTAGCTTTAGATAAAAAAGATATGTTAAAAGGATACTCTCCAAAAGGAGCAGATCGTGTTCTTCCACAATTTAAAGATGATAAGCAACCTGAAAAATGGGTAGGAAATACTGCATTTATGACGGGGATTGCTGTAAATAAAGAAGAGTTAAAGAAGAAAAATTTACTGATGCCAGAATCATATGAAGATTTAACGAAACCAGAGTATAAAGGAACACTTGTTATGCCACATCCAGCATCATCTGGAACAGGATTTTTAACAGTTTCTGCATGGCTACAAATCATGGGTGAAGATAAAGGCTGGGATTACATGAAGAAACTTCATGATAATATGGCAAGTTATACGCATTCAGGATCAAAACCAGCGAAATTAGCAGGAGCAGGTGAATATCCAGTCGGTGTATCAATGGTTTATAGTGCTTTAAAAGAGAAACAAAAAGGTGCACCAGTTGAAGTTGTACTGCCGAAAGAAGGATTAGGGTGGGAAGTAGAAGCGAACGCACTTATTAAGAAAGATAATGCGAAAAATGATAAATTAGCACAAGCATTTTTAGATTGGGCAATTACTGATGATGTAATGAAGTTATACTTTGAGAAAAATGGATTTGCGACAATTAAAAATGATTATAAACTTCCAGAGGGATTCCCGAAAGATGTTACTGAAAAATTATATAAAAAGAATGACTTTAAATGGGCAGCAGAAAATCGTGACAAAATTTTAGAAAAATGGGAAAAAGAGTTTGGCCAAAAAGCAGAACCGAAAAAGTAAGTGAGTGGGAGAGAGAAAAATGAGCGAATATTTATCAATTCAACACATTCAAAAACAGTTTGATGCATTTACAGCGTTAAAAGATATTTCTTTTACTGTGAACAAAAATGAGTTTGTTTGTTTATTAGGCCCGAGTGGCTGTGGGAAAACGACGTTGCTTCGCATTTTAGCGGGACTAGAGGAACCAACGACTGGCAGTATAGCTGTGAATGGAAAAGATATTACAGCATTGCCTCCTGGGAAGAGAAACTTCGGAATGGTTTTCCAATCGTATGCTTTATTTCCGAATTTAACAGCACTTGAAAATATTGAATACGGCTTAAAGACAAAAAAATATGGGAAAGCAGAAGTGAAAGAGAAAGCGCTAGATGCGTTAAAACTTGTAGATTTGCTGAATGTAAAAGATAAATATCCTGCTCAAATGTCTGGTGGACAACAGCAGCGAGTAGCACTTGCACGTGCGCTCGCTCTGTCTCCAGATATTTTGTTACTCGATGAGCCGTTATCAGCTTTAGATGCAAAAGTGCGTGAAAAATTACGTAGGGAAATGCGTGATTTGCAAGAGAAAATAGGAATAACGACGATTATGGTAACGCATGATCAAGAAGAGGCATTAACGATGGCTGATAAAATTGTTGTAATGAATCATGCGGAAATTATGCAGATTGGAACACCAGAGGAGATTTATCAAAGACCAGCCAATCCGTTTGTGGCAGATTTTATTGGTTCTATTAATTTCTTTTCGAAAAATAACGAAGAACATGCAATTCGTCCTGAACATGTAACAATTGTACAAAAGGACGGTATTAAAACAGTTGTGGAAAGTATGGAATTTCGCGGATCTGTATATCGGACGGAAGTGCGAGTCGTAGAAGAAAACACACACCTTTATAATGAGAAAATTGTAGTGGATATATTAGCATCAGAAGTAGAAGCAACGGCTATTAGAAAAGGAAAGCCGATTCAAATCTCTTTCTCAGAAAATCATATGTTGTCATATGGAAAGAAGGTCATTGTATAGATGGAGATGTTAGAAAACTATAAGGTAGAAAGTACGAAAAAAAAGATTAAGAGAAGTATAGGGAAAGAGGAATGGATCCAAAGGCTCGTAATTATCGGTATGATTCTTTCCTTCCTTATCATACTTGTATTACCGCTATTACAACTATTTACACAAGCTTTTTATAATAAAGATGGAGTTTTCATTGGTTTAGCGAATTTCAGTAAATATTTCACAACACCAACTTTAGTGCAGTCTTTACAAAATACAGTATGGATTTCGGGCGCAACAACAATTATTTCAGTTGCAATCGCATTCGTTTACGCATATGCAATTGCCCGTACGAATGTTTTTGGAAAGCGCGTATTTCAGTATGTAGCGTTATTACCATTGTTTGCACCAACGATGATGCACGGTATAGCACTTACATATTTATTTGGTAATCAAGGGCTAGTAACGAAAGGAATGTTTGGTTTATTTGAAGGTATACAAATCCCTTTATATGGACCAGTAGGAATTGTAATAGCTGAAGTTATGTATACATTTCCGCAAGCCTTTCTCATATTGCTAATTGCCTTTCAAGGATCTGATTATCGTTTATATGAAGCTTCTAATATGTTAGGAGCCAGTAAAACAAAGCAATTTTTCACGGTTACTTTACCTAGTGTAAAGTACGGATTAATTAGTGCAATGTTTGTTGTGTTTACACTTAGTTTTACTGATTTTGGGGCACCAAAAATTGTTGGTGGGCAATATAATGTGCTTGCTACTGACGTATACAAACAAGTAATTGGACAGCAAAATATGCCGATGGGTGCAACTGTCGGAATGATTTTATTAATCCCAGCTATATTCGCATTTGTAGTTGATCGTATTACGCAAAGAAAGCAGGCGAATTTCTTATCTTCAAAAGCAGTACCATACAGAATAATAGCTAATAAGAAAAGAGATGTAATCTCATTCATATATTGTAGTGTGATTACCCTTATGATCATTCTATTATTTGTTGCAGTTGGTATTGCTGCAAGTGTGAAAGTATGGCCATATAATATGAGTTTTACATTTGAGCATTTTAATTTTTCAAGTTTAACAGGAGATGGACTTGAAGCATTTAAAAATAGCGTAATTGTTTCAGCAGTTACAGCAGTTATTGGGGCGATCTTAACATTTGTATTCGCATATGCAATTGAGAAAATAGACCAGCTACAATTTTTTAGAAAAACAGGTTACTTTTTCTCTATAGTGCCGTTAGCGATACCAGGTTTAGTACTCGGATTAGGATATGTCTTTTTCTTTAGTCAACCAACGATTCAAATTCTTGGACTATCAGTAACGAATCCGTTTCATTCTTTATACGGAACAATCGCTGTATTAGTACTAGTAAATATCATTCATTTTTATTCTGTAACATTTGTCACGGCAACGACTGCCTTAAAGAAATTAGACCGAGAGTTTGAGCTTGTTTCGCAGTCGATGGGTATTCCGTTTTATAAAACATTCTTCCGAGTAACAGTACCAATGTGTTTACCAGCAATTTTAGAAATGGTAATGTACTACTTCGTAAATTCAATGGTAACTGTATCGGCAGTTGTGTTCCTATATGCAGCTGATTTTAAACTAGCTGCCGTATCAATCGTAAATATGGATGATGCAGGAAATGTAGCGCCAGCAGCTGCAATGAGTGTACTTATTGTTGTTACAAATATTGTAGTGAGAGTTGTATATGAATGGGGAACGAAAGCACTTCGTAACCGAACTTCACAATGGCAAAAAAGATAAGTAAGAAGGGTGATGGACAGAATGAAAATTGAAGCAGTTATTTTTGATTGGGCAGGCACGACGGTTGATTACGGATGTTTTGCACCACTAGAAGTATTCATGAAGATTTTTCATAAACGCGGCGTTGAAATTACAGCAGAAGAAGCACGTAAGCCAATGGGATTATTAAAAATAGATCATGTAAGGGCACTAACAGAAATGCCTCGTATTGCGGATGAGTGGAAGCGTGTCTTTGGTCACTTACCAACAGAAGCAGACATTCATGAGATGTATGAAGAGTTTGAAGAAATTCTCTTTTCTATTTTGCCAAGTTATGCTAAGCCGATTGATGGGGTAAAAGAAGTAATCGCTTCTTTACGTGAGAGAGGCATTAAAATCGGTTCAACAACTGGTTATACGAGAGAAATGATGGATATTGTAGCAAAGGAAGCAGCGTTACAAGGATATAAACCTGATTTTCTTGTTACGCCAGATGATGTTCCAGCAGGCCGCCCATACCCATGGATGTGCTATAAAAATGCTATGGAACTTGGTGTGTATCCGATGAACCATATGATAAAAGTAGGGGACACAGTATCAGATATGAAAGAAGGTAGAAATGCTGGAATGTGGACAGTTGGTGTAATTCTTGGAAGTAGTGAGCTCGGTTTAACGGAAGCGGAAGTGGAGAGTATGGATTCGGTAGAGCTTCGTGAAAAAATAGAAATAGTTCGTAATCGGTTTGTTGAAAATGGGGCTCATTTTACGATTGAAACGATGCAGGAGCTCGAAAACGTAATGGAACATATCGAGAAACAAGAACTTATTATTTCATAAAAGGGGTACGGGATCATGAATGAAAATCACTACTTATTATTAACACCAGGACCATTAACGACAACAAAATCCGTAAAAGAAGTTATGCTATACGATTGGTGTACGTGGGATGTTGAATATAATACGATGGTGCAAGAAGTAAGAGCTAAACTTGTATCGTTAGCGACGAAGGAAGAAGAGAAATATACAACAGTGTTAATGCAAGGAAGCGGTACGTTTTCAGTTGAAGCAGTAATTGGTTCTGTTATTCCGGGAAATGGGAAGCTTCTCGTTTGTACAAATGGTGCGTACGGTAAGCGCATTGTACAAATGGCAGAGATGTTACAGATTGATGTAGTGGTCAGCCAAACAGAAGAGTGGGAACCTACTAATATTGTAGAAGTAGAAAAGTTATTGCAAGAAGATAAAGAGATTACGCATATTGCAGTTGTTCATTGTGAAACAACGACAGGCATTATAAATCCAATTGTAGATGTATGTAGATTAGGAAAGCAGTATGGAAAGGTTACAATTGTTGATGCGATGAGTAGTTTCGGCGGGATTGAAATAGACATTGCTGATTTACAAATTGATTTTTTAATTAGTAGTGCGAATAAGTGTATTCAAGGGGTTCCTGGATTCGGATTTGTAATCGCAAAACGTGATGAATTATTGAAGTGTAAAGGGCAAGGACGATCTTTATCTCTTGATTTATATGATCAATGGGAAACGATGGAAAAACAAAATGGGAAATGGCGTTTTACTTCACCTACACATGTTGTACATGCTTTTTATCAAGCACTACTTGAACTAGAAAAAGAGGGTGGAGTAAGAGCGCGTTACAATCGATATTACAACAATCAAAAACTACTAGTGAATAGAATGGGAGAAATCGGATTTAAGCCACTAGTAGATGAGAAATATCAATCTCCTATTATTACATCTTTCATTTATCCAAAAGGGGAGTTCGAGTTTCAACAGTTATATAACGAATTAAAATGCTATGGATTTGTTATTTACCCTGGGAAAATTTCGAAAGTAGATACGTTCCGGATTGGAAATATAGGTGATGTACATGAAGAAGATATTAATCGCTTAGTTGATAGTATTGCTAAAGGAGCTGTTATTGGGTGAAAGTATTTTGTTTAGGGGGAGCAGGTAAAATTTGTCGTGAAGCTATTTTGGATTTAGTTCAATTTTCATCTTTTGAGACGATTACTGTAGCCGATTTTAACGAGGAAGAAGGCCGTAAAGTAGTAGAATGGCTCAACGATTCTCGTGTTGATTTTGTAAAAGTAGATGTAACGAATCACGAGGATACGGTTGCAAAAATGAAAGGTTATGACATTGTATTGGACGGTACGACGATAAAGCTAAACGGATTGTCGACTCGCTGTATTGCAGAAGCAGGCTGCCACGGTGTGAACTTAAATGGATTTGGTGAAGAAAATGAATCGCATGCTATATTTGTTCAAAATGAAAAAACATGTTTGCCTGGGTTTGGCATGACGCCAGGTGTAACGCAAATGATGGCAATGCATGCAGCAAATCAACTGGATACTGTAGAGTCTGTCCGCGTAAGTCACGGTTCGTATCGTCCGATTGCTTTTTCTGCTTCAATTACAGAGACAACGACATATGAATATGATCCACATTTACCATCGCGTACAGTGTATGAAGATGGTGAATTTAAACAAGTACTTCCGTTTGCGCGTCCGAGAGAAATAGAATTGCCAGCGCCTTATGGTAAGGAAACGCAGTATATCATTCCGCATTCTGAAACGATTACGTTAGCAAAGGCACTAGAAAATAAAGGTGTCAAACTGATAGAGACGAGAGGAACTTGGCCAAAGCAAAATATGCAACTTGTACGTGCTTTATATGATTACGGCATATTGCGTAATGATCAGATTGAAATAAACGGGAAAGAAATAGGCATTATGGATTGTATTTCACAGTATTTATTGCAATCGAAAGAAGGACAAGAAACAGAGCTTTATGGTTATGCACTTCATGTAGAAGTAATAGGTATGAAAAATAATGAGAAGCAAAGACATGTGTTATATCATACACATCCGTTATCTGATGGTTCTGTTGTAGGATGGGAAAAATTAAGAGCGTATACAAGAAACGTCGGTATTCCATTTGGGATTGCCGCAGAGTTAATTGCAAATGGAAATGTAAATAGGGTGGGTGTTGTTACGCCTGAAGAAGCTTTTGAAAATCCACAATTAATTTTTGATGAGCTAGCAAAGCGCGGTATTCATATTCATGAAGAAGTTTCTACTTACAAAGAAAATTATAACTTTGTATAAGTAAGGAAGTTTATGAGGGAGATATAAATGAGGTGAAGCTATGTCTGTAGTAGGAGAAGAAAGAAAGCGAACCATTCTTGAAAAGGTAGAATTTAAAGGGAAAGTAAAGGTTTCAGAATTAGCGAGAGAATTTGCTGTATCAACAGAAACGATTCGTCGTTATTTAGAAGAATTAGATCGTGAAAAGAAGCTGAAAAAAGTGTATGGTGGAGCTGTTCAACTTCCAGGCGCTGGGGTAGAGGCACCGATGTTAGAAAGAGAAATGTTACATATAGAAGAGAAGAAAAGAATTGGTTATAAAGCAGCGACATTTGTAGAAGATGGTGATGTCATTGCAATTGATGATGGAAGTACACCGCTTCAAATGGTTCCATACCTTGTTCATCGTAAAAACTTAACGATTGTAACAAGTTCATTTCCAGTCGCAACACAATTAATTTCTTCTATTAATAAAAAGATGTTTCACGGTGAAGTTTTATTTATAGGTGGAAAAGTATCTCCAAAGCATTCGCGTGTATCAGGGTCTATTTCTCAGCAAGTAATACAGCAATTCCATTTTCATAAAGCGTTCGTTTCGATTGATGGGTTATTACCTAGTTTTGGAGTTTCCAGCTTTGAATTAGAGAAAGCGAAATTGTCAGAGGCGATGATGAAATTAGCTGAGAAGACATATATTTTATGTGATCATACGAAGGTAGGCGTGAAAGGGAATTATCGTATAGCAGCATTTTCACGTATTCAACATGTAATTTGTGATAAAAAAATGCCATATAGTTTTGAAGAAGAACTTATGAAGCATAATATTCAGTGGACAGTTTGTTAAATAAAGTGAAAGTACCTAAACTCCCGCCTAATTTTTAGGAGGGAGTTTTATTGTCTGCAAATCGTAAAATAAAAGATTTGCATTTATGCAAAAAGTGGACACATTTTCTCATCTCTTTCATATAATTTACCAATACAAAAAAAGTTGGTCGAAGGAAAGAAGGGAGAACATGTCAGAACGAATATATAATAAACTTGTATTGTACGCGAATATTTTGCAAAAAATTGGTATCATCAATGAGAAGGAAAAAAGTGAAATTCTTCATACGATAGGTAAAAAAGCCCTTTGAATAAAGGGCTTTTTATTTTTTATCTTTAAAAATATAAATTTAATGTAATATTCTCATTGACAATGATAATGAGATTCATTATCATTTATTTGTGTGTAATTGATAAGGGTTATCAATTATAAAAATTATATATGATAGGGGATATTATTTTGAAAAAAAATTATATGAAGGCGCTAGTAGTAGCGACAACATTAGCGATTCCATTTGCTACGTATTCTACTCCAGCATTAGCGGCATTAAAAGTTGAAGCAAATCAATCGGTAGCAGCAGCGAGTGATCGCACGTATGATACTGAAATTAAAATATATAAGGACCAAAAAGACGAGCCATCTATGGTTTCTCAATATATAAAAGATCCTAAAGTAACGATTGCAGCTGGCAAAAAAATTGTCACTGTAACAATGCAAGATAGCGATTATTTTCAATATCTTAGAATAGAAGATAGAAACCAGCCTGGTGTATTTCATGATGTGAAGGTTTTATCAGAAGATAAGAGGAAGAACGGAACGAAAGTAGTCCAATTTGAAATTGGCGAGTTTGAGAAGAAGCACAATATGCAAATGCATATACTTATTCCAGCTATTGGATATGATCACAAATATCAAGTTCAATTTGAAATTAAAGATCCAACTGTAGGTAACAAAGAAACAGAGAAATCAGATGATAACTCTAATTCAGGCAATACGGAAACGGATACTCCAGTTGATAATCAAAATATGATAACAGATAACAAATTAAGAGAACTTGTGAATAAAAAAGTATTTAATAGAAAAGATTTAAATACACCAATTACGAAAGAAGAGTTATTACAAGTAAAGGATTTATTTTTAAATACAAATGAGATACTTGATTATAGTGCATTAAAATATATGCCAAATTTAAAATCTTTAACAGTTGCGAATGCGAAGATAAAAGACCCGTCGTTCTTTGCGAACTTAAAGCAATTAAATCATTTAGCTTTGCGTGGTAATGAATTTGCAGATGTAACGCCACTTGTTAAGATGGATAATTTAGAATCTCTTGATTTAAGTAATAATAAAATTACAAACGTTGCACCACTAACTGAAATGAAAAATGTAAAAAGTTTATATCTATCAGGCAACCAAATAGAAGATGTAACAGCATTAGCGAAAATGGAACAACTAGATTACTTGAATTTAGCAAATAATAAAATTACGAACGTTGCTCCATTAAGCGCTTTGAAAAATGTAACATACTTAACTTTAGCAGGTAATCAAATTGAAGATATTAAAGCGTTATATTCATTACCTTTAACAGATTTAGTATTAACACGTAATAAAGTTAAAGATTTATCCGGCATTGAGCAAATGAAGCAATTAGAAGAATTGTGGATCGGGAAAAATGAAATAAAAGATGTTACTCCTCTAAGTAAGATGACACAGTTAAAACAATTACACTTACCTAACAATGAGTTAAAGGATATTACGCCATTATCAAGTCTAGTAAACTTACAAAAGCTTGATTTAGAAGCGAATTATATTTCAGACTTATCACCAGTGAGCAATTTGAAAAAATTAGTATTTCTAAGTTTTGTTGCAAATGAAATCCGTGATGTCCGACCAGTTATAGAACTAAGTAAGACGGCTTATATTAATGTCCAAAATCAAAAAGTATTTTTAGAGGAAACAGAAGTAAATAAAGAAGTAAAAGTACCTATATATGAAAAAGATGGTGAGGTTTCTACGAAAATCCGTCTGAAGAGCGATAACGGTACGTATAGTAATGGTGTAGTGAAATGGAGTACACCAGGTGAGAAAGTATATGAATTTGGTGTGAAAGATCCATTCGCGGATACAGGAATCTTCTTTACAGGATCTGTTATTCAAAATGTAGTAGAAAGTAAAGACGGTAATACATCTAAAGAAGATGAGAAAACAGAAGTGGTAGAGTTTAAAGATGTGCCAAAAGGACATTGGTCAGAAGAAGCAATTAATTACTTAGCGAAAGAAAAGTTATTTATAGGCTATGGAAATGGTGAATTTGGATTTGGGGATAACATTACTCGTGGACAAGTAGCACTTCTAATACAAAGGTACTTAAAATTAGAAAATAATCTAAAACCAAAAACGACCTTTACAGATACGAAAGGAAATATGTATGAAACGGCTATTGATGCAGTAGTTCAAGCTGGGATTATGACAGGGTATGGAAATGATACATTCCGTCCAGATGGAGTATTAACTCGATATGAAATGTCAGTAGTACTACAAAGAGTATTTCAGTTAAAAGAAAATGAAAATAGTGCAGAGAACTTTAAAGATATACCAAATGGCCATTGGGCGAAAGGATATGTGAAAGCTTTAGTAGATAATAAAATATCAAAAGGTGACGGGGAAGGGAACTTTTTAGGAGATAATTTCGTAACACGTGAACAATACGCACAGTTTTTATATAATGCAATAAAGAAATAAAGTGAAACTTTAATCAGTGGGGGTCTTACTGCCCGGTAAATAGCGGGATAAAAAATGAGGAAAATACGCTATTCTTTAATTAAAGAATAGCGTATTTTTTTATGTGCAAAATGAAATAGGAAATAGATAGGAGTATAGACATATGAATAGCCTATTTTAAAGAAGAACCACGAAACTATATTGACAAAAAAGCGTTCTCATGTGATAATTCAATTAATTTTTAGAATAATCAAAAAATATTCCTTTTACATAGAAAGGATTCGAACCTTATATGAATATTATGCCGGGGGTGACGAAATGTTATTTTTTCTGAAGAGATGGAATGAATTAAAAGATGTGAAATCTGAATTGGCACTTCGTGATTGGTTTTATGGCACCAAAATTAGTTTATCGCTATGTACGTCAAAAGAGCCGTTAACATTCTTAGTAAATGTTGAGGGAAGAGATAAAGGGCTATTTTCGGAAGAAGATTTTATTGTCGTAAATTGCATGTGCGAGTCAGTATTTGAAAATGAAGAAAAACCAGCTGCAGAGTCATTTATGCATGCAGATATTTATAAAAAAAGTAGTGCAGGATGTATTTTACAAGTGCAGACTGTAGATAGTCATTTAATATCAGAGTTATATGGAGAAGAAGGAGAAGTAACGTTCGATAAACGCAGTGTGGAGCGTGTTTTCGGAAAAGAAGGTATAACAGAAATGACAATTCCAATTGTAGAAGATGAAAAAAAATTCGCTGATTTATTAGAAAGTAATGTTCCGAATTTCATTGAAGGTGGAGGAGTAGTTCTTGTTCATAATTACGGCATGATTGTGTGGGGGAAAACGCCAGAAGAATCGAAAAAATGGCTAGAGGGTATAGAATATTTAATGAACTATCATGTAAAGTTATTAATGATTAAGGGCGCAAGGAGCTCTGTTATATAAAAATGTATGTGATATGGATACAAGTTAATAAATAAATGAAAGCGTTTTAAAAATAATTTCACTCATAAAATATAGGTCTCCTTATTATATATAGATTACATGTTGACATGTAAGGAGGAACATATTTTGCGAGTTAAATATCATTTTCTGCCAAAGCAGCAAGTAACATTTTGCAAAATAAATGATTCTGGTGAAGAGGCACTGCAAATGATGAACGAAACGGGATTTCGAGCCATCCCGGTATTAGCAGAAGATGAGAAGAAATTCATGGGGATTATTTATAAAGTAGATTTATTAGAAAAAAAATGCAATAGCGGATTAGATCATGTAAGTGCAGGAGATATGCTTGACAATTCCAATGCATTTATTTTTGAAAAGGATTCCTTCTTCAGAGCCTTTTATGTAATTCGTCGGCTTCCGTTTTTAGCCGTGCTAAATGATTATAATGAATTTGTCGGTATGTTAACGCATTCGAATATATTTGATGTTATTGAAGATTCATTTGGTATGCGAACAGGTGGTTATATATTAACAATTGCAACACAAGATTGTAAGGGGACGATTAAAGAGCTTGGGACATTGTTAAAAGCATATAATATCGGTGGTTTGTTTACACTCGATAACGGTGATCAATATATCCGTCGGGTTATTGTAAATATATCAGATGAGTTAGATGAAACAAGATTAAAGCAATTAATCGGAAAAATAGAGAAAAAAGGATTCAGAGTGAGTCATGTAGATTATATTTAAGTTAAAAAGAAAAGTACCTATCTGTTATATACAGATAGGTACTTTTTTGTCCCGTTATTTGTGGGCGGTAAGATCCCCACCTCAAAATTCAGTGAAAGCAATGGGGGGCTTCCCGTAAAAGCCCGATTGGTGAGGGCTGGTTATATGTGAGTAATGAACTTTATTTTGAAACAGGAGGCGGGGATAATGCTAGATCAGATAAAAAAATAAAGTCTGCATGCTCACGAATTTTAGGGATAGAAGTTTCAATAACGCGTGATGTAATTTCACCTGGGGGGCCCACATGCCCGATAGCTACCATAATGGGTTTTTCTTGAATTTTTTTGATGAGTAATTGGGCTTGTTTTGAAATATGTCCTGCTGTATACACATCATCAAAAAATAGTTGGTTTTCAATAATAGGAACTCCTAATTCTTTTCCGATTTTTGGGACGACACTCTTAGGATTCGTTTTACTATCTAAGTAAAATAAACCGTGTTTTTTACAAGCAGCAAGTATAAGGCGAACAATTCTTTCATCCGCTGTTACTTTTGACCCCATATGATTGTTCATTCCAATTGCATGCGGAACTTCTTGAATCGCTTGTTCAAGTCGGTTGTTTATTTCTTCATCGCTTAAATCGGTTGTAATGGCTTTCGGCCCAAGCCATTCTTTTTTACCTTTAATAGGTTCCATTGGCATATGTATAATAACTTCATGGCCTTTCTTATGGGCAGCTATTGCATCTTCTTTTGTGGAAGGAAGAAAAGGCATAACAGCAACAGTTAGTGGAATTGGAAGTGACAACATTTGATTAGTCCCCTTCATATTATTGCCGAAATCATCAATGACAATAGCAACTTTATTCGTATGAGCAGTTGCTTGAATAGGAAATAAGAAGGACGGTAAAAACAAAACAATGATGAATAATGCAATCGTATATTTTCGCATATAAATATTTCCTTTCTCTTGTTATCCCGCTATTTGTGGGTAGTAAGACTCCCACCTCAACATTGGGCTGGATAGGTGGGAGATTCACTGCCAATAAACGCCCGATTGGTGAATGCTAATAATCAGTGGGGCTGAACAAAAAACACTGATGAAAGTTTCACTTTATCAATCATCATTATGTTTTGCTTTTTTATATAAATTAAACAAAAAATGTCGAAGAAAAGTAGGTGGAAAATTAAGAATCCCCGGTTTACGTAGAATTTGTAAAAAAAGAAGATGAAAAAAATGTCTATTATTGCGAATGTATTTACAAAGATAGAATAATTTGTAATAATTCTCAAAGTGAGGGTAAAGATTTGTAAATTACAGGGAGAAAATGTTAAATTTTCTGATTCTTCAAATTTGCATATGATTAAGTAGTTAAAAAAGTCAATGGAGAAGTGAACTTGAGAGCATGGAAGTATAATAAGGGGGATATGGATGTTTACTGTAAAAAGGAAGTACACATTAGAAAAGCTTTCACGTGATATTCATATGAAACGTGAAGAAATGATTCAACTAGGATTAACAAGTGGGCTAAATAGTAAGGAGACAATTCAAGTTAGTCAAGAATTGGACAAGCTTATTTTACAATATCAGTGTTATAAAGAAAAACAAACACCGAAATGGTTTTCAATTATAAAAATACCTATTTTCCAAATCGGGTATGAAGGAAAATCAAATAATTTTTGGCGAATGCTTGTCGCTGGTTTTATGAAATAAGTATAATTACCCTTATAGGATAAGGATAATTATACTATGTGTAACGGAATTTCGATATGAACTGTCGTTCCTTCGTTTTCTGTACTGTCAATAAAAATATGCCCATTATACATCTCTACAATTCGTTTACATATGACAAGTCCAAGACCTGTTCCAGTATCTTTATTAGTAAAGAACGGATGAAAGAGGTGTTTTTGAATATGTTGTGGAATCCCTTTCCCAGTATCTATAATCTGCAATTGTGCGTGTGTTTCATTGTTTTTTACTACAATGGTTAGTGTATCACTAGAAGTCATAGCCTCAATTGCATTTTTTGTAATGTTTAAAACCACTTGTTTCATATGGTCTTTCGAACAACGGATATGAACAGGATGGTCTGGCAAATGTAAATGGAATACAATGTTATGTAAATTCGCCTCAGATTGAATAATTAATGCTACCTCATTTAGAATTGTTCTTACATCATATGTTTGTTCGATGATGGCGGTTGGCTTTCCGAGAATAAGAAATTCACTTACAATTTCATTGATTCGCTCTATTTCTTGTTCAATTACGGAAAAGTAGAACTGATCTTGTTCATCTTTATATTTCTCTTTTAATAGAGCGACGAGTCCTTTAATTCCAGTAAGAGGATTACGGATTTCGTGTGCTGTACTTGCTGCAAAAGTTCCAACTAATTCAATTTTCTGTAGTTCGTTTTGTTGTCTTTCAAGTTTTGTTTGACGTTTTAACAACATATATTGAGCAAGTAAAAATAAAACAGACATTAAAAATAAAGTAGCGATACACTCTATTGCAACCCACTGGTATAAGGTTTTCTGATGAATAGGTAATGGAGAAACAGAGACCTTCCAATTTAATCTTTGGAGTGGGGTAGTAAGCATATTAGAATGCGTATCACTTGTGTCGTTATTATCATCGGTTAGAAAAACTACATCATGTTTATCAGTTACCTCAAAATGGTATTGTGGTTTAATGGCATTTAAAGAAGATGAAATGTAATCAAAGCGTAAACTAGCTAATAATAATCCTGAGAGCTCTTTCTGTTTATTGAATATGGGGGTAGCAATCATAATAGCTTTATGTCCAAGAACGCGATCAGTAATGACTGATGATACAGTGGTTTTTTTAGTTTGTAGCACGTCTTGAATATATTTACGGTCTGAAACATCTATAGGCTTTGATTCATCTTCAGATGCGATTGTAATGACCCCTTCTGGTGTAGCGTAATATAAACCAGAAAAGCGTGCATCGTTCCCATCTGTATCATGTACAATTTGTTTAATGCCGTTTATATTACCAGTCTCGGTGCCTACAACTTTTGCAAGCATGTCTAAAGCAGAAATTGCTTCACCAAGATGATGATCTAAATAATCTCTATATAAAAAGAGAACTGTATGAGCGGATAATTTATTTTCCTGTTTCATTTTATATGTATGATACGAATAAAATGTAGCACCAATCCCTATTGTCGGTAGGATAACAAGCAATATATATATAATTATGCTTTGGAATTTGACTTTCAAATGTGGTACTCCTTCTTTTTTTATTATCATTATATATAAACTATGTTAAAATTGTCATGTTTTTATTCAAGAATGATTCTTAATATATTAGGGGAGAGGAAATGGATGAGTGAATGCTCATTCGGAATTCACATGAAGTATGAAGTGGCATTTTCTTTTTATTGGTGAGAATTTAAGTGAAGGGTTGAAAGTTGTATGACATCAAATAATGAACGAGAAGATATTTCTCAATCTTTAAAAGTATTTATTGCATTATCTCGTGTACATCGTTCTGTTATGGATACTACAAATAAATCTATACAAAGTAACGGGTTAAATCCAACTGAATTTGCTGTATTAGAACTGCTATATCATAAAGGCGGTCAACCACTCCAGCAAATTGGTGAGCGCATTTTAATAGCCAGTGGCAGCATTACATATGTTGTAGATAAGCTGGAGAAAAAGGGATTAGTAAAGAGAATCCCATGTCCGAATGACAGACGTGTTATTTACGCGCAATTAACTGAGTCTGGCGAGAACTTTATTGCTTCTATTTTTCCGGGGCATGAGAAAGTTATACATCAGTCTTTTGAAATGTTAACGAAAGATGAAAAAGATGAATTACTTGATCTATTAAAAAAAATTGGGAAGTATGAAAAATAATAATATGTTCCAAAGGAGCTTTGGATAAATAAATCCAGGGCTTTTTTATTTGCAATGAACTCAGAGTAGTCACTGCCGAATTTTGTTGAAAATTAAGAGGGAATTCGAGAATACGTATTGAATTATAATAAAGGTATGTAATGGAGAGGAGGCTCGTTCATGTCATTTAAAGACTATGAATATAAACGCCCAAATATTGAAGAGTTAAAAGAGAAATTTACTGTTGCTTTAGAGAAGTTTGATAACGCAAAAACTGTAGAAGAACAAAAACAAGTCATTCATTCAATTAATGAAATTCGCAACGATTTTGGTACAATGGGAAACCTTTGTTACATTCGCCATTCTGTTGATACGACGGATACTTTTTATAAGGAGGAGCAGGATTTCTTTGATGAATTCTCTCCAGTTGTACAAGGATATGGTACAAAATATTATAAGGCACTTATTAATTCTCCATTTCGTGAAGAATTAGAGGCGTATTATGGAAAACAATTATTTGCTCTAGCAGAATGTGATTTAAAAACATATTCAGATGAAGTCGTGAAAGATTTACAATTAGAAAATAAATTATCGTCGCAATATACACAGTTATTAGCATCCGCAAAAATTGACTTTGCTGGAGAAGAAAGAACGTTATCGCAATTGATTCCGTTTATGCAAGGAAAAGAAAGAAGCGAACGTAAAGCAGCAAGTGAAGCATACTACGGATTTTTAGCTGGAAATGAGGAAGAACTAGATCGTATTTATGATGAGCTTGTTAAAGTGAGAACGAAAATCGCAAAATCTTTAGGTTTTAAAACCTTTGTTGAACTTGGATATGCAAGAATGTACCGTACAGATTATAATGCGGAGATGGTGGCTAATTACCGTCAGCAAGTGCTGGATTATATCGTTCCCGTTACAACGGAATTAAGAAAGCGACAACAAGCACGTATCGGTGTAGAGAAGTTAGCTTATTACGACGAAAACTTTGAGTTTGCTACAGGTAACCCAACTCCAAAAGGAGATGCGGATTGGATTGTTGATCATGGAAAGACCATGTATAAAGAGTTATCGGCTGAAACAGATGAATTTTTCAATTTCATGCTAGATAACGATTTATTAGATTTAGTTGCGAAAAAAGGAAAAGCTGGTGGCGGATATTGTACATATATTGAGAATTATAAAGCGCCATTTATTTTCTCAAACTTCAATGGAACATCTGGTGACATTGATGTATTAACACATGAAGCAGGTCATGCTTTCCAAGTATATGAAAGTCGTAAATTTGAAATTCCAGAATATAATTGGCCAACATATGAGGCATGTGAAATCCACTCTATGAGTATGGAATTCTTTACATGGCCATGGATGAAGCTATTCTTTGAAGAAGATGCAGATAAATACTACTTCTCTCACTTAAGTTCAGCACTTCTGTTTTTACCTTATGGTGTATCTGTTGATGAATATCAACATTATGTATATGAAAATCCTGAAGCATCACCTGAAGAGCGTAAGACAGCATGGCGTAACATAGAGAAGAAATATTTACCGCATCGTGATTATGAGGATAATGATTATTTAGAGCGCGGTGGTTTTTGGCAACGTCAAGGGCATATTTATAGCTCACCTTTCTATTATATTGATTACACGCTTGCTCAAATTTGTGCGCTACAATTTTGGAAACGTGCAAGAGATAATAGACAAGAGGCATGGGAAGATTATGTGAATCTGTGCCAACAAGGTGGAAGTAAATCGTTCTTAGAATTAGTAGAAATTGCAAATTTAACATCACCATTTGCTGAAGGCTGTGTGAAAAGTGTTATTACAGAAATTGAAGCATGGTTACATGCGATTGACGACACAAAATTGTAAAAAACATGCGCTTTTTTTCACATGTTTAACATCGACATAATGGGAAAATGATGAGATAATAAAAGAAAATTCAGAATACTAAAGAGGTGTTTCTAATAAGGAGCACCTCTTTTCACCAACAAAAAGGGGGGAAAGAAGTATGCTTCAATCTAATATGGATGTGAGTTTAGAAAGTTTAGTAAGCTCATTACAGTCTACTCGAAGCACGCTATTATCAGAAATTGAAATGTTAAATGATACAGAAGTGAATGTAAAGCCACGCCGTGATAAATGGAGTATTATTCAAATTTTACACCACTTGCATTTAGTTGAACAATCTGTCACGTCTGCCCTTGTATATGCTTTACAAAAAAATGAAAGAAACATGACTCCATTTAAAGACCTCCAACTTACGCTTGATCGCACACATAAACGAGAAGCTCCTCAGCAAATGCAACCAACAGAAACTTTAATGAAAAAACAGCAAGGAATTCAATTACTAGAACATTCACGACAAGAACTATTACATGCGCTTCATAGTGTTATAGATGAAAAAGATCTATTTGAAAATGGATTAAAGCATCCTGTTTTTAATGATCTGAATTTGTATCAATGGGTTCAATTTCTTGATTTGCATGAACAAAGACATCTTACGCAATTAAAAGAGGCGAAACATGCAATTTTGCAGCGCTAAAGTGGAAGAAGTGGGAAACCACTTCTTTTTTTGATACGTGCATAGTTTTCTTTCTTATTTTGGAATACTACATGGAGAAAGAAAAGAAGGAGTTGAAAAAATATGTCTAAGAAGAAGCGAGAAGAAGAGCGCGCCTGGAAAGCGCGTAAAGAAAATCAACAACCGCACGGAAAAGTGAAAGCTTTTGCTGAATTAGTTGAAGGAACAGAAAAAACGTGATGATTATTTCATCACGTTTTTTGTATGAGTGGAAAAGTTAATAAAAAGGTTGTACCGATTCCTTTTTCACTTATAATATCAATTTTTCCATTCATAGCTTGAACAACACTGAATACGACCATCATTCCAAGTCCAGTGCCTTTTTCTTTCGTTGAATAGAAAGGCGAGCCAAGACGTTTTACTTGTTCTGAATCCATACCGACTCCTGTATCTTTTATATATAACTGAATATGCTTATGATCAGGAACTAATGTGAAATAAAGATCACCGCCTTTTGGCATAGCCTCAATGCAATTTTTTAAAATATTTAATAAACATTGATTTAGTTTTTGCTTTTCTCCAGCGATAAAAAAAGAAGTGCTTTGCTTTATATAATGAGTACGTACATTTGTTAAATTAGCAAGCGGTGTAATTAACGACAATGCATGTAGTAATTCTTCTTCTAACTGTAATGTTTGTTCTTTTTCAATGCTTGGTTTAGCAAAGGTTAAATAATCTGTAAGAACATGATTTGCTTGTTCAATGCCGTTAATGGCAATGTCGATATATAATTTTCGTTCCTGCTCAGTGCATGTATCTGATTGTAACAGTTGTAAAAACCCTTTTGTTGAAGTTAATGGATTGCGAATTTCATGAGAGATAGACGCTGCCATTTCACCAATTAAATGAAATTTTTCAGCATTTATAAGTTCGTTTTGGAGACGAACTTGAGTTTGTAATATGTGTAGTAAATATAAAATTAGAATCGTACCAAGCATTGAACATAACTCATACACAATAATATGCGGTATATAATCAGTCTTATTTGTAACCTTTGAAAGGAAGAAGGGTATCCAACTAAATCCGTATGTGAGACTGTAGATAATAGCAAGTGTTATTTTTATACGATTAGAAGTTCGATTGAAAAATTTATATGTTAATAGTAGAACAATAAATAGAAGAACAGAACCGATAAGAGATGGGAAAACACCGATCCCACCTAATAATAAGCGATATATGTTTAATACAACTAAGATAGAACCACCAGCAATAGGCCCTCCCGTTAATGTACCGACAATTAATACAATATGGCGCATATCAAATTGAAAACCATTATTTGTTTTTGCTGCAAATGTAATACAGAGTACGGTAGCGAGGCAACAGAGTACAATGAATATAGCTGAATTTAATTTAGGAGAGCGTTTCCCTTTTTGATTCCAAAATAAATGATATACGAGCATTGTAATCAGGATGAATAATATATTTAAAAAGAGATAAATAATAAAGGATTTCAGTGGGATGCCTCCTCTCTTCTTATATTAAATTAATCATACTATAAAATGAAAGAAATGAAATGATAAATAGCGGAAAAATCAGAAATTTTTACGCTAGTATACAATATGTTACAATAAGCTGTGTCAATGAAAGAAGAAATTCCGTGCACCGCGCGGGAGAGGTTCGCGAACTCCCTCTATAAAAAACTATGGAAACAACAATATCCTTAGGTATTGTTTTGTTTTTTTATTGTGACAGTTCAAGAACGTTCTTTCTTCTTATTTATAGTAGAGAAGGAGAATGAGTGAAATGAAAAAAGAAAAAGCAGTTGTTGTTTTTAGTGGAGGACAAGATAGTACGACATGTTTATTTTGGGCAATAGAGCAGTTTGCAGAGGTAGAAGCTGTAACATTTAATTACAATCAACGTCATAAGCTAGAAATTGATTGTGCAGCGGAAATTGCAAAAGAGCTAGGAATAAAGCATACGGTACTAGATATGAGTCTATTAAATCAACTTGCTCCAAATGCGTTAACGAGAACGGATATGGAGATTACACATGAAGAAGGTGAATTGCCATCGACATTTGTAGATGGACGAAATTTACTCTTCCTATCATTTGCTGCTGTATTAGCAAAACAAGTTGGAGCACGTCATATTGTAACAGGTGTATGTGAAACTGATTTCAGTGGTTATCCAGACTGCCGTGACGTGTTTGTGAAATCGTTAAACGTTACTTTAAATTTATCTATGGATTACCCGTTTGTCATTCACACGCCACTTATGTGGATTGATAAAGCTGAAACATGGAAATTATCAGATGAACTTGGAGCATTTGAGTTTGTTCGGGAAAAAACATTAACATGTTATAACGGAATCATTGGTGATGGTTGCGGTGAATGTCCAGCATGTCAACTTCGTAAAGCAGGATTAGATACGTACCTACAGGAACGCGAAGGAGCGAACAACTAATGGATAACTTTTTTGGATTTCGCATCGTAGAGAATTTGCAAAAAATGGACAAGGATATTCAGCGTAAACAACTCAAATACCATAATAAAAGAGTAATGGTCAGCAAGGAATTTACATTTGATGCAGCACACCATTTACACTGTTATGAAGGGAAATGTAAAAACTTACATGGTCACACATATAAAGTTGTATTTGGAATTAGTGGATATGTAAATGAAATAGGTCTTGCAATTGACTTTGGAGATATAAAAGAAATTTGGAAGAATGAAATCGAAATTTATTTAGATCATCGTTATTTAAACGAAACGTTACCTGCAATGAATACGACTGCTGAAAATATGGTCGTTTGGATTTATGAAAAGATGGCAGAAGCACTAACAAAAGAGAATCGAGTGAACGAATATAAAGGAGCTCGCGTTGAATTTGTTCGTCTATTTGAGACGCCGACTAGTTATGCGGAAGTAAGACGGGAGTGGATGCTTGATGAGTAAAATCCCTGTCTTAGAAATATTCGGTCCGACTATTCAAGGTGAAGGAATGGTTGTAGGGCAAAAGACAATGTTTATCCGTACAGCTGGTTGTGATTATAGCTGTGCTTGGTGTGATTCTGCTTTTACGTGGGATGGATCAGCTAAAGATCAAATTAGACAGATGACACCAGAAGATATTTGGGATGAGCTTGTTGCAATTGGAGGAGAAAATTTTTCTCATGTTACGATTTCAGGTGGAAATCCGGCATTACTGAAAAATATTGAGTTTCTTCTTTCAATATTAAAAGAAAATGGAATGCGAACGGCAATTGAAACGCAAGGGAGTAAATGGCAAGATTGGTTACTTCAAATTGATGAGGTAACAATTTCTCCAAAACCACCAAGTTCGACGATGAAAACAGATTTTCAGAAGTTAGATGCTATTATTCAGAAACTAGCAGGAAAAGATATTAGTTTAAAAGTAGTAGTATTCGATGATCATGATTTTGAATATGCAGTTAAGATGCACGAACGTTATCCAGGTGTACCATTTTTCCTGCAAGTAGGAAACGATGATACAAAAACAGTGGATGATGCGATGCTTATTAAAAAATTATTAGATAAGTATGAGTGGCTGATTGATAAAGCTGTAAATTGTAAAGAGATGAATGATGCAAAAGTATTGCCTCAGCTTCATGCGTTAGTATGGGGAAATAAACGCGGCGTATAACGAGAAGGGATGTTTAAAATGACTGGAAGATTAGATGAAGATTTAAAAGATGTAACATTATTAGGAAATCAAAATACAAAATATTTATTTGAATATAGCCCAGAAATATTAGAGGTATTTGATAATAATCATCCAAACCGTGATTATTTTGTAAAATTCAATTGTCCTGAATTTACAAGTTTATGTCCGAAAACAGGACAACCAGATTTTGCAACAATTTATATTAGCTATATTCCAGAGCAAAAAATGGTAGAGAGTAAATCTTTAAAGTTGTATTTATTTAGTTTCCGCAATCATGGTGATTTCCACGAAGATTGCATGAACGTTATTATGAACGATTTAATTAAATTAATGGATCCACGTTACATTGAGGTATGGGGGAAATTCACACCACGTGGTGGCATTTCAATTGATCCATACTGCAACTACGGTCGCCCAGGGACGAAGTATGAACAAATGGCTGACTACCGCATGATGAACCACGATCTATATCCGGAAACAATTGATAATCGTTAATAGAAAGAAAGGGCCTGTATACTATACAGGCCCTTTCTTTCTATTATATTATGCATTTTGATTAATGACAGTATAGTTTTTATGACTTACAACTGTAAGAGGTTCCATATCTAGTTCTCTAAAATTCTTCATAATTGTTATATCAACAATAACAGAGTTTTGATTTACTTTTTGAACACGGCCTTGCATTCCACCTTTAAATTCGATGATATCTCCAGTTTCTGCGATCTGCATAAGCAACTCTCCTTGTTACAGTTTTCCCAAAAAAAGAATAAATTTGGGTTTTTTTTATTTCCTCCTATTTTGAACCATATTTCCTACTTTGTAAATGTTTCCAAAGTAAAAATTCGAAAAATATTCACTTTTTGTAAGAAAATATGTAGAAAATCCATGTTATTTGAAAAAAATAGCAAAAATGCGGGAATCTTTATATCGAGGTATAATGAAAAAGTAGAATAACCTGCTGAAGTGGGAGAAATTAGAGGCGGTAAAATGATGTTTGAATTTGTGGGGAGTGTTATAGCTTTAATTTTATTTTTATTTTCTTATATGCATTTAAAAAAGATTCGTCAATATGATACGAGTACATATTTTGATGGGATGGATGGTATCCATGCTTCGATAACGCATGATAGTGGTGGGGAGATGTAAAGGTATATGACTTTCTTTTCTTGCGTGGTATGATGTTTAGAACTAGTGCATAATAGAGTTCGTAAGTGATGAATGGAGAGTGAAAAGAATGAAGATTTCTTTTATTCGTCATGGTTGTTTAGGTCGTATAAGAGAACCGATGACAATTAATTCATTTCACGAATGGATGAAACAGTATGATTCCGAGTCAATGATACAAAAAGCTAAAATGCCGATAGAAACAATAGAGGCAATTGAAGCAGCGAAATTTGTCTTAACAAGTGATCAAAGGCGTGCTGTACAATCAGCAGCTGAATTAACGGATTCTTTATCTTTTATGCAAAACTCTCTTTTTAGAGAAGCTGAAGTTCCTTCATACTTTTTTGCTCCGAAGTGGTTGAAATGCACAATTAAGGTATGGATGTTCATTGGGCGCACATTATGGATACTTGGCTACCATAAAGATGTTGAGTCTTATAAGGAAGTAAGAGAGAGGGCAAGGCAAGCGGCTTACCTGTTACATCGTTATGCTCTCGTACATGGAAGTATTGCTCTTGTAGGTCATAATTATTTTAATTCGATGATTGGAACGGAGCTGAGGGCAATGGGATGGTCTGGTTCTCCTATTTTGCATAGAAAGCCATGGGGATGTACAACATATACGTTTCACGAGGCGATGGATGGAAATATATTAAATACGAATTTAACATAAAAGCACACGATTTATATAAATCGTGTGCTTTCTTTTTAAGATATAGAAATTTTGACGTTTAATGGTTTTACGAGATGAGCATAAGGTTCGCCTACTAGCATAACAATTTCATCTTTTTTATAACCTAACTTTTCGTATAGTGAATAGGCGCGTGTGTTTTCTAAATTAACAAGTAAAGCGATTTTTTCATGCCCTTTTTCAGTTGCATAGATTTCGGCAGCTTCAATTAATTTAGAACCAATACCTTTTCCACCGTGTGCACTTGAAACTGATAATGTATCAATGTAATACTCATCAAGCTCAGCTTCTTTTTCTAACGTAATCGATTCATCTTTATGTAATTCTCTTAAGTGATGTACAATTGGTGCGTCAAGCTGTGTTGCTTCACTACCGTGATAAGCGACAATAATTCCAACTGCACTCTCGTCTTGTTCATAAATAAAACAGTTTTCGTAGCTCAGACGGTTATTTTCTTTTGAGAACCATGTCTCAAGTCCTAGTAATACTTCTGCTTCAACTGTGCTACCTGTGATTTTTTCAGCAATTTCATGCAGAGCATTATACAATAAAGGAGCTATTGCCATTGCATCTGTCTTTTTTGCTTTCCGAATCATAGTATCCCTCCTAGTTCTATTTGTATATTGTAGCATAGTGGTATGGAACTTTGCATAATTGAATGCCGAAATGTTTGATATAGAGAAGTAGCTATGTTAGTATATGATATTTAGTGGACATATAGTAAAACGATATTGTTTGCGAAATAACGAAAATAAAATCATGGCATAACAACAAGATAAAGTGAAATGTTAATCAGTAAGATTTTTTGTTCATTCCACGACTGATTAGTAGTCAACACCAATCGGACTACCCGCAAATAGCGGGATAATTTTACAGTTGTTGACCTATAGAATATACGATAGAATAAAATATTGCAGAGAGGTGAAATACATGGATAAAGAATTAGCAAATACAATTTTAGATCAGCTGAAAAATGGTGAAATAACGGAGTATGTTGTTACGAAAGATGTATTTTATACGTTCAGAGAAGTTGTTGTAAATAGAGAAGACTTTAAGCATTTCATTGGTAACGCACAGCGAGGCGGGCAAGTGATTTATACATATTCAGAAACGCCACGTTCATAAAGGGGAATTTTGATCAGCAGGGCATCCCTCACTGATTAGTAACCTTCACCAACTGGACGTTTAATGTGGGATAAATAAAAGATAAAGGAGAGGGGAATTATGGGCGATTTTAAACAAGGCATTTTACCACATTGGGATTATATGTGGAAAGATAGAGCCGGCAATAGATTTATGGGAATGGTTATGTATCCAGAGAAACGAAAATGTTCAGCAAAAATGCTTCAGAAAATAAAAAGAGCATATGAAGAAGCGATAGAAATTAAAGTAACTGTACAAGTTCAACATACATATCAGTATGTAGAAGGAATGATTGTATACTTTGATGAAGAGGCTCCTGTATGTACAATGCTTGATAAAGATGAAAATCCACATCACATATTTGTAAAAGATATTTTGCGTATTGAGCACTCTGAATAAACTTTTCATAAATAAATTGAAGTTCCATAATAATAATCTTTTTCTATAATAGTTATCTTTTAGTATGTAACGAGAGACGAAAGTATATGTATAATATATTTAATAAGGTAAATTTGATAAATGTAATCGTTTTTTAGAGCAGATTATCGTTTTATATCTGTTCTTTTTTGCGTGATGCTGGAGAAATATATTTCTTCAGCATCTACCGTTTTATGACAAAATATATTGTTAACTTTTTTAAAAATAAGGTTAAATTCGTTGACAACTTTTTTGAAAAGCACTTTATTGACATGAGTTTTAGAATGTTGTTTCATAGTCATTGTATTGAAAAAAAACGGCTATCATGTCGAAAAGTAAAAGTTAAAAAAAGAAAGAATTTATACATATATCTTGTGTCTTATTTTGAAACGTAATACAATATATAGAGAAATCAAGAACAACATATAGAGAATATAGATTTGAGAGGGAGGGTCGGAAATGTTAGTTGCATATGATTCTATGACAGGAAACGTGAAGCGTTTCATTCACAAATTAAATATGCCGGCCGTTCAAATTGATGAAGATCTAGTAATAGATGAAGACTTTATTCTTATTACGTATACAACAGGTTTTGGCAATGTACCAGAACGTGTTTTAGACTTTTTAGAGCGCAATAATGAAAAATTAAAAGGCGTATCTGCAAGCGGCAATCGTAACTGGGGAGACATGTTCGGTGCAAGTGCTGACAAGATTTCTACTAAATATGAAGTGCCTATTGTATCAAAATTTGAGTTATCTGGAACAAATAACGATGTAGAATATTTTAAGGAAAGGGTGCGGGAGATTGCGACACATTGAACTGAATAATGAAATCACGCAAATGCAGGACGGTTTTTATCAGCTTCATAAAGATAAAGAGGCATTAGAAGTCTTTATGGAAGAAGCTAGAGAGAATACCGTTCCTTTTAATAGCGTGGCAGAGCGAATGGAGTATATGAAAGAACATGATTACTATTACAACGTTCTGGACGAGTATAGCTTGGAGGAAGTAGAGGAAGTATATAACATCGCTTATGGTGAAAACTTCGAGTTCCAATCTTATATGGCAGCATCTAAGTTCTACAAAGATTATGCGTTAAAAACGAATGATCAAAAACAATACTTAGAAAGCTATGAAGATCGTGTAGCAATTGTTTCATTATACTTAGGACGCGGTGATGTTTCGAAGGCAAGACAATTCGCAAGCATGATTGTAAAACAAAACTACCAACCAGCGACACCAACCTTTTTAAATGCGGGAAGAAGCAGAAGAGGAGAAATGGTGTCTTGTTTCTTGTTAGAGATGGACGATAGCTTAAATTCAATCGGCTTTAACATTAATACTGCGATGCAATTATCGAAAATCGGCGGGGGAGTAGCTTTAAACTTATCTAAGCTACGCGCACGCGGTGAGCAAATTAAAGGTATTGACAACGCTGCAAGTGGCGTAGTACCTGTTATGAAGTTGCTTGAAGATTCGTTTTCATATGCGAATCAGCTTGGTCAACGAAAAGGTGCCGGTGCAGTATATTTAAACATTTTCCATTGGGATATTATTGAATTCCTTGATACAAAAAAAATAAATGCCGATGAGAAGAGCCGTATTCAGTCTCTATCAATCGGAATTATCGTTCCAAGTAAGTTCTTTGAGCTTGCTGAGAAAAACGAACCTTTCCATGTTTTCGCGCCTTATACGGTTTATAAAGAATATGGCAAGCATTTAGATGATATTGACATTGATGAAATGTACGATGAATTAATGAGCAATCCGAAAGTGAAGAAGAAGCCACTAGATATTAGTGCACGTGATATGCTTATTAAAATCGCTATGATTCAGCTTGAGTCTGGTTACCCATACTTAATGTTTAAATCAAATGCAAATAATCAACATCCATTGAAGGATATTGGAACTGTGAAGATGTCGAACTTATGTACAGAAATCTTCCAGCTTCAAGAAACTTCAGAAATAAATGATTACGGTACAGATGACATTATCCGTCGTGATATTAACTGTAACTTAGGATCGTTAAATATCGTAAACGTAATGGAAAATAAAGAAATTCGTGAAGCAGTTCATGCGGGAATGGAAGCTTTAACAGCTGTTTCTGATATGACGATTATTCCGAATGCACCAACTGTGAAAAAAGCAAATGACGAGCTTCATTCAGTTGGACTTGGAGCAATGAACTTACACGGATATTTAGCAAAAAATAAAATCGCTTATGAAAGTGCAGAAGCGAAAGAATTCGCTCGTACATTCTTTATGATGTTAAATTACTATTCTATTGAGAAAAGTATGGAAATCGCTACAGAAAAAGGCGAGACATTTAAAGACTTCGATAAATCTGATTATGCGAATGGCACATACTTCGAAAAGTATGAAACAACAGATTACAGCCCAGTAACTGAAAAAGTTCAGCAACTATTTGAAGGAATTCATATTCCAACAAAAGAAGATTGGACAAGTTTAAAAGAGCAAGTGCAGAAGAATGGTTTATACAACTCATATCGTCTTGCTATCGCTCCAACACAATCAATCAGTTACGTTCAAAATGCAACTTCAAGCGTAATGCCGATCGTAAGTCAAATCGAATCAAGAACATATGCGAACGCGACAACATATTATCCAATGCCGTATTTATCAAAAGATACGTTCTGGTACTATAAATCTTCTTACGATATAAATCAGTTTAAATTAATTGATTTAATCGCAGAAATTCAAGAACATATTGACCAAGGAATTAGTACAATTCTTTACGTTAATAGTGATATTTCAACACGTGAATTAGCACGTTACTACATCTATGCACATAAAAAAGGCTTAAAGAGTCTGTATTATACGAGAACACGTAAATTAAGCGTAGAAGAGTGTGTGGCTTGTACCGTTTAATATAAAAAGTGAGACATGATGAGCAGGGTTTTCTGAACCCTGCTCATGCTTAGTTATCATATTTAGAGAAGGGGCGATTTAATGCGTGCGGTAAACTGGAACAAAAAAGAAGATGATTTTAGTTTAATGTTTTGGAAGCAAAATATCGCTCAGTTTTGGACAGAAGAAGAAATCGCGGTATCTTCTGACAAAAATACTTGGGCACAATTATCAAAAGAAGAGCAGGTTGCTTATAAGCGTGTATTAGGTGGTTTAACACTGTTAGATACGAAACAAGGCGGCGAAGGGATGCCACTTGTACTTGTTCATCTTGAAAATTTACAAGCAAAAAGTGTATTAGCTTTCATGGGAGCTATGGAAGAAGTACATGCGAAGAGTTACAGTCATATCTTTACGACGTTAGCTACTGAAGAAGAAATTGATGATATTTTTGAATGGGTAGATACTCATCCATTACTTGAGAAAAAGGCTGGTATTATTACTGGTTACTATCGTCGTTTGTTAAAGCCTGAAGTAACGAAAAAAGAGTTATACATGGCAATGGTAGCAAGTGTGTTCTTAGAAAGTTATTTATTCTATAGTGGATTCTTCTATCCGCTTTACTTAGCTGGTCAAGGAAAACTAACAGCAAGTGGTGAGATTATTAACTTGATAATTCGTGATGAGTCAATTCACGGCGTATTCGTCGGTATTTTAGCACAACAAATCTTCGCAGAACTTTCTGCAGAAGAGCAACAAGAAGTGCAAAAAGAAACACAAGAGTTATTAATGGAACTATATGAAATTGAAATGGCCTATACAGAAGAAATTTACACTTCTATCGGTCTTGTAGAAGATGTAAATCGTTTCGTTCGTTACAATGCGAATAAAGGGCTTATGAACTTAGGACTTGAGCCGAAGTTTGAAGAAGAAGAAATTAACCCAATCGTTTTAAATGGTTTACGTACAGATACGAAAAACCATGATTTCTTCTCTGTAAAAGGAAATGGTTACGTAAAAGCAACGAACGTTGAAAAGTTAGCTGACGATGACTTCGTGTTTAACTTTTAATATAGGATTATAAAGAAAAGCTGTCTTATTCATTGATAAGACAGCTTTTCTTTATAATTTTGTTTACATAACACTATTATTTCTATATAGAGATTTATGTTTGGAAAGTTCTATTCGGTTAACGGATAGAACTTTTTGTAATTAAATGGGTATTTACAAACTTTTTGTATCAGTGTATTATTTAACTAGTACACCGATACAAAAGGAGGGAAGAAATGAAAATAGAGTTTTCTCCAAATATACCAATTTACATTCAGGTAATGGAATACATAAAAAAAGAGATCGTAACAGGACATTTATTGCCTGGTGATAAAATTCCCTCTGTCCGTGAATTAGCGAGTGAATTACAAGTGAATCCAAATACGATTCAGCGTACATTTCAAGAGCTAGAACGGGATGGAGTTGTTGTAACACGTAGAGGAATGGGACGGTATGTAACGAATGAAGGGGAGAAAATTATGGAGCTGCGAAAAGAGATGGCGAAAGAATTACTTCATTCTTTTATAGATGGAATGGACAATTTAGGTTTTTCAGAAGAAGAAATTCTTACAATTCTTCGTTCTTCATTACATGATAAGAGGGAGGAGAGCCAATGACAGAGCTATTAAAAATAGAAAACTTATGGAAGAGATACGGATTAAAAGCAGTGATCCGTGAATTAAACATAGAGATTACGGAAGGGAAAATCGTTGGGCTTGTTGGAGATAACGGGAGCGGGAAAACGACGTTATTGAAAATGATTGCAGGCTTGCAACACCCTTCTGAAGGTAGTATCACAATAGACGGTAAAAAGGTAGGATTACAGACGAAAGAAATCGTTTCATTCATGTCCGATAAGCCAGTCTTTGATGATTGGATGACTGTAAAAGACGCTTTATTTTTCTACCGGGATTTTTATAAAGACTTCGATATTCAAAAAGCGGTAGATACGATTGCAGAATTTAAAATACCGTTAGAAGAAAAAATTACAGCATTGTCAAAAGGTATGATAGAGAAGCTGCAAATCATTTTAACATTTTCTCGAAAAGCGAAGCTATACGTACTGGATGAGCCATTGGGCGGGATAGATCCTCTTTCTAGAGAACATGTATTGGATCTAATTCTACAGTTCTATAGAGAAGATTGTACGATATTAATTTCCACTCACTTAATAAATGAAATTGAAAATATTTTTGATGAAGTGATCTTTTTAAAAGATGGAGAAATGGTTCTATATGAAAATGTAGAAGAAATTCGTTTTCAGAGAGGAAAAGCAGTTCATGAATTGTTTAAGGAGGTGTTTAGTAAGTGAAGTCAGTACTTTCCTATTTATGGAATGTAAATAAGAAAAGATATATTGTTACTTTTTTATTCTTTGTGCTAATTGAAGCTGTGTTATTTTCACAAATGATTGTAAGAAAAAGTGATGCAGCTATCAGTAGACAAGAGGGTATATTTGGAATCATTATGATTATATTTTTCTTTTATATTGTTTATATGTTTATACAAACAATGAAATCATATTCACGCTTACTAACTAATCCAATGTTACGACTTACAGCAATATCTGGGAAACAATATGTAATTTCTATGCTTATTTTCTCATTTATCGCAATGGCTATATGGTATGGGATATGTGGAATTCTTTTCTACGTAAGTTATATATTAGCTTTTCCTACGACTTCTGTATATGTAGAGGCAAAAGAGATTATGCAAGTAGGCATAATTAATAATTTAATATATACGATAAGCGATTTATTTGAGTTTTTGTTTAGTGTGTTACAAATCATATTAGTAATTACTCTAGTTAAGTTACTTACGAAAAAGAAAAAGGCGCAAAATATACTAATCGTTATTATTTTTCTAGTAATAAATATAGCGATTACTTTAGCGACAACCTTGCTAGGAAAATTAGCTCCAGCTTTCCAAGTATTGCGAAGAGTAGAATATCATAGTGAAAGCAAGAGTCTGTTTATTAATATGTTTCAAGAAAATGGATTTAACATTTTTAATATAAGTTTCATGGTAATGGTTAGTGCTCTAATAATATATGTAATTGCTTATATTATCGATAAAAAACTAGAAGTCTAAAGGAGGAATCAGCATTGGGAAACGTAGTAGTAAAGTTAGAGAATGTTCGAAAAAGGATTGGTGGAACGGAAATTATTCGTGGTTTATCATTTGAGGTTCGTGAAGGAGAAGTATACGGATTCCTTGGGCCGAACGGTAGCGGTAAGACGACGACGATCCGTATGATGACAGGTCTTATTTCAATGACAGAGGGCGATATTACAATTTGTGGACATAGTATTCGCTCGGAGCGTGAAAAGGCACTAGAGCAAATTGGAGCGATTGTAGAAAATCCTGAACTATATGATTATATGACAGGAATGCAAAACTTAAAGCATTTTGCGAACATGGCCATTACTCCAATTAGTAAAGAGCGCATTGCTGAGATTGTAAAGCTTGTTGAATTAGAGCATGCGATTCATAAAAAGGTGAAAACATATTCACTTGGTATGAAACAACGTTTAGGAATTGCACAAGCATTACTTCATCAGCCGAAAATCTTAATTTTAGATGAGCCGACAAATGGATTAGATCCAGCTGGTATTCGCCAAATTCGTGATTATTTACAACGTTTAGCGAAAGAAGAGAATATTGCTGTAATCGTATCAAGTCACTTATTGAGTGAAATTGAATTAATGTGTGATCGCGTTGTTATTATTAAACAAGGTGAGTTTGTACAAGAGTACAACTTACATGAAAAAGTGAAACATGATGAGGCAGTCGTTGTAGCGTTTGAAGTAGATGAAGTTCAGAAAGCAAATGAAATCATTAAAGGTAAAGCAAAAGGGAATGTAATTGTAGCATCTGTAACAAAAGACAACATTCCGCAACTTGTAAAAAAACTTGTTCATGCTGATGTGCTTGTATACGGAGTTACTGTTCAAAATAAAACGTTAGAGGATGAGTTCTTAGCGATTACTGGGGGAGTGAAAGCGTAATGTTTAAATTAATTCAAAATGAATTTTTAAAGTTGCATGCGAAAAAAGGTATGTATATTTTAATTGGTGTCATTGCGGCACTCGAAATTTTAGGTACTTTAGCAATGTTGAAGTGGGGAAAAGGTGATGAGTTTAAGGGATCATATTTAGATTATGCAAACTCAGAGATTGGCTTAATTGTTTTATTTACAACGATTTTTGGGATTACACTTGCTGCCCGTACTCTTACTGATGAGTTCCAAAAAGGTACAATTAAACAATTGTTAATCCGTCCAAGAAAAAGACTTGCAGTTTTATTTTCTAAATATATTACAGTGTTATTAGCAATGTTATTTATCGTATTAGCTGGTATGCTAATTGCAATGATTATTGGCGGTATTGTAATGGATGGTAGTAAAACAGAATTAACGTTAGGAATCGTAATGAAGTCCACTTTATATCAACTACTTTCACCATTCTTTTTTGCAACACTTGCATTTTTCCTAGCAAATGTCTTTAGAAAGTCTGTATTACCATTAATTATTACGATGTTCCTATTCTTCTTACAAGGTGCAATTAACATGGTATTAATAATGTTTGCAAAAGGTGTAGCGAAGTTTGTAGTATTCAACCATTTGGATTTAAGAGCTTACGATAGTAATAAATTAATCAATGGTGGAATGGAACCAACATTTACAGAATTTACGTTTACAACTTCATTATTACTTGTAGCTGCATACTTTGTTGTGTTACTTGTAGCATCAAGTGCATTATTCCAAAAACGTGACGTATTATAATAAAAGAAATCCCCGCTTGTAAAAACGGGGATTTTTATTACATAAATTTCACTTGGATTGCAACTTGAAGAACAGCGATATGGTATTTTAAGAGCTATGCTGTTTGAAATGATTTGAGAAAAATAGGAAGGATTTTAACTATATTCATATTATAATTTAGTTATCCTGCTATTTATAGGGAAAGGATTGCCTATAAAGTACTGATTAAAGTTTTATTTTATTTTTACTATCTTTGGGGGTGTTCTATATGCACTATGCATTTTCACGTATAAGGCTACGTAGCTTTTTTGGATGGATGATTATAGGGGTGTTCCTTATAATGATACCATTAGGTCTAGCAAATGTTTCTGAGAATACGATGGAGGTTATTTCACAAATAACTGTATTTTTTGTATTTCCGTTACTTTGGCTATACGTAAAAACAAATAAAAATAATATTGTATTTAACAGTTTTTTTGATAAGCCAGGGCGTTTATCTTGGGGATTAATTGTATTAGCAACGATAATGGGGATGATTTTTTCAGTTGGCATATCTCAGATTCAATTTTACATATTAGCACATACGTTACCGAATTTCTTAGTTACTATGCTAGAAGACGGAAATGTTATTAATACGAGTAACGTATATATGACGATATTTACTTTCATTTCAGCATGTGTGTTAGCACCTATTATGGAAGAGGTTATTTTTAGGGGATTTTTCTTACAGCGGATGGCTCATAAATGGGGAATTAAAAAAGCTGTAATTATATCTTCAATTATTTTTGGCCTAGGACATTTTGATGTTATTGGTGCGTTCATGTTTGGTGTCGTTATGTGTCTTTTATACATAAAGACAAAAAATATATGGACGAATATAGCTGTGCACGCTCTAAATAATTTGATTGCAACAAGTATGCAATTTTTCGGTGGAGAAGAAAGTGGTACAATCTCAATTACTGAATTACAAGCGCAAAGTAATTTATGGATTGGTATCGGTCTTACAGTTGTTGGATTACTATGGTTAATTCCGTATGTTTGGAAACAATGGCGTACAGTAAAAGAAGTTGGCGTGCCACCAGTACGTTTTATAAATGAGCAAAAAGTAGTGAATTCATCACAAGAAAATGAAGTGTATAGTCAAGTGATTGTAACCGATAGATTGATGGCCATAGAGTTACCAGATGAGGCTGTAAATAAGCTTCGGTTAGAAGAAAATGATTATGTAACAGTAGCTGTAGAAGAAGATAAAATCGTTATAAAGAAAGCACATAATAGATAATTAAAAAGTAGCTCTTAGGAGCTACTTTTTAATTTGTAATAATTTCTACACGAAAATTATTACCATTCTTTACATATTTAATATCTGTAACAGTGCGGACTGTCTTTAAAATCTCCACTTTTTCACCAATTCGCGGGATGGTCGGAACATTGTCCCAAATACCAAGCAAGTCATCTAATTGTGCCGTTTTTTCATAAAACCAGATTTTCAATGTAAAGCCCCTTTCTCGAATTTTATGTATTTTAATACATAATATATTATTTTTATTCTTATTGTAAGGGGTTTTTTTATAATTTATGAATAAAAATAAATTAATCTTCTGGGAAGATATGTTCTATATCAGGAGTAAGAGATACTTCTGATAATACGATATGAGAAACTGTCGTTGCATATGAAGAAACATCATTGATAAATTCTTCAAGTTCAACGAGTGAAGGAACAGAAATTTTTACAATGTAGCATAAGCTTCCTGTCACTCGGTAACAAAAACTTGCAGATGGATAAGACTGAATAAACTGTTGCATACGTGTTGTATCACCATTTTTTAAAGTGATTTCTAAAATACAATCTAAAACTAGTCCTGCTTTTTTATAGTCGATATCGATTGTATATTTTTGAATAACGCCTTCACTTTCAAGTTTACGAACACGTTCTGCAGTAGACGGAGCAGATAAGTTTACTCGTTTCGCCAATTCACGCATAGAAAGGCGACTATCATTATATAATTCATTTAAAATTTTTCGATCAACACGGTCTAGTTGCATTTGTAAATATACCTCCAGTAAAATAATGATTTTTGTAAAGGAAAAATATAAATTAAGATTCATATGAAATGTAAAGTGAACGTTATTTATTTTACAATAAAACAGAAGGAAATAGGAGGGAAAATGATGGAGAGAATTTCATTATCAAATGTAGGAGATACAAAGTTTCAAAAGTTATTAGGGCATAATTCGGATATATTACACTCGTGGAGTAAGTTAGAAGATACACTGTACAATAAAGGAACTCTTTCAGCAGAGTTGAAGGAGCAAGTGAGAAGAACATTAGCGTATGGGAATGAATGTCCGTACTGTATGGCAAAGGGAAGACCTGATGATGTGCAAAAGGCAGAGGAGATTGGTGTAGCCGTTACTTTTGCGCATACATTTGTTCATAACCGAAAAGCAATAGATGATACTATGTTTCACGTATTAAAACAATATTGGACAGAAAAAGAAATTGTAGAGCTTTGCGCCTATGTTTGCTTTATTACTGCGTCACAACAACTTGGTTTTCTATTTCAATTACAGCCAAATTAAGGGGGAAATGATGACAAATCAAATAGCACTTATCATAATCGATGTACAAAAGGCATTTCAATTACCAGATTGGGGCGAGAGAAATAATATTTTTGCTGAAGAAAACATGAGAATTTTGTTAGAAGAATGGAGAAAAAGGGAACGACCAGTTTTTCATATTCAACATGTAAATAAAGAAAATGCTCAGTCAATGTTTTATGAGAGAGCGGAAACGGTAAACTTTAAAGAAGAAGTGCAACCACTACTTGGTGAAGTGGTTATTCAGAAATTCGTTAACAGCGCGTTCATTGGGACAAATTTAGAAGAGCAATTAAGAAAGAACAAATGTAATGCAGTAGTGGTTGTAGGATTAACGACAAATCATTGCGTGGAAACTACGACACGAATGGCAGGGAATTTAGGATTTACAACATATTTAGTGAGTGATGCAACGGCTACTTTTAACCGTATAGGTTTAGATGGTAAAGAGTATAGTGCAGAAGATATTCACAATATGACACTTGTAAATTTACATGAAGAGTTTGCTACGATTGTGACGACAAAAGAAGTGTTAAAATTATTTTAAGAAAATAATTGCGAATTATGTAGAAAAAAATAAGAATATTTCGTATAATCTAAGTACAATCATTTTGAAAATAGGGGTGGCATCATATGGAGCAAATTTCAGTAAAGAAATTAGAAGAGGTACTTGTTGTAGCAGGGGATGATAAACAGAAGCAAAAGGAATTTTATGAATTGCTCTTATCTACTGAGTTTTATGTTGCTGGTTCACTAGAAGCAGAGGACGGGGCAACAGAAGGAATACTTCGTTTGCGTCATTTCCAAGGAGAAGGTAGATGGATCGTTCCGTTCTTTACACAAATGGAATTTGTAAAAGATGTGTTGCCAGAAGGAACGCCCCTTATTACGATACGTGGGAAAGAGTTATTTGGTAGCATTGAGAAAGATGCTACAGCTGTATTAAATGTTGGCACTGATATAAGTAAAACATTTATTCCAGAAGAAATTGCAGATATCGCATCTGGACGAATTTTTAATTATTATAAGTAAAAGTAAAAGGAAAAGCGTAATCGCTTTTCCTTTTACTTTTTAATTTGAATATGAAGTGGCTATACCAGAAGAAATAGAGACTGTTTTATTATTCGTGTTTATTGTCGCTGTAGCTCCAAGTGGAATACCGATGTTTGGACTTATATGTCCAATTGGTAAATCGAATAGGACAGGTATATGATATGGCGCGAAATATTCATATAATATTGTTTGCAATGATTGAGATGGCTTTGAAGGAGTGCAGTCGTGACAACTTGTGAAAATAACGCCCCTGCATTCATTAAACTTTCCAGATAAAAGTAGCTGATTTAACATACGGTCAATGCGGTACGGTTCTTCACCAATGTCTTCAAGTAATAAAAGTGTATTGTCCGTATTTATCTCGTAGGGCGAGCCAATTATACTTGCTAACACAGCTAAATTTCCTCCAACTAACGTACTTGTAACTGTACTGTGGGAGCTAGGTACGATACATTCTGATGCAGATAAAATGGTTGAATACGGATGGAATAGCTGATTAAAAGAGGATAAAGATAGGGAATCAATACCTTTTCCTAGTTCTTCAATCATCGGACCATGAAATGTTATAAGCTTTGCATAACGTGAAACAGCAGTATGTAAAGCTGTAATATCGCTATATCCCCAAAAGATTTTTGGATTCTGCCTAATAACTTCATATTGAATGTGAGGAAGAAGACGAGCGCTTCCATAACCACCTCGTGCACAAAAAATTGCCTTCACTTCATTATTTGTAAATGCTTCATGTATATCGTCAAGCCGAACTTGATCACTTCCGGCTAAAAATCCATATTTCTCGTAAACACTCTTCCCGATTATTACGGATAACCCCATCTCTTGTAATACATTCACACCTTTTAATACATTTTCGATTGTAGGTGGACCAGATGGTGCAATAATCATTACTGTATCACCTTGTTTTAATGCATTTGGATAAATCATTAAGCTCAGCCTCCTTCTCTTTCAATATATTCGCTTCATATGAAGTTCAACCCTTGCAAAAGCAGGGGAAAGCTTATCAAATAAAGAAGATATAAGGGAAATAGGAGGGAAAATGATGTTTACAAGTCGAGTAACAGACATATTAAAAATTGAGTATCCTGTTGTTCAAGCCGGTATGGCAGGCGCGATTACGACGCCAGAACTCGTTGCAGCAGTAAGTAATAGCGGAGGATTAGGGACGCTTGGGGCGGGCTATATGAGCCCAGAACAAATTGGTGAAGCGATTTATAGAATAAGAGAACTAACAGATAAGCCTTTCGGTGTTAATTTACTTGTAACGAAAGAGATACAAATAGAAGAAGAGAAGGTAAATGAGGCGAAAATATTACTAAGCGGAGTGAATAGAGAATTAGGTATAGAAGTAGAAGGAACGTTAAAGCTTCCAAAAAGCTATAAGGAACAATTACAAGTGTTATTAGAAGAAAAAGTACCGGTCGTTAGCTTTGCATTTCAAACGTTAGAAAAAGAAGAAATAGATGACTTAAAAAGAAGTGGAATAAAGGTTATCGGAACAGCTACCCATGTGACAGAAGCAAAAGTACTTGCAGAATTAGGGGTAGATATAATTGTCGGTCAAGGCAGCGAGGCAGGGGGGCATAGAGGAACATTTGTCGGGAAAGAACAAGATGCTATGATTGGTACTTTTGCGTTAATACCTCAGTTAGTAGGGGCTGTTCCGCATATCCCAATTGTCGCAGCAGGTGGTGTAATGAACGGACAAGGGCTTGTTGCGGCATTGGCACTAGGAGCAGAAGGTGTTCAAATGGGATCGGCCTTTTTAACAAGTGAAGAGAGTATTACGCACGATGTGTATAAAGAAGCGGTTTTACATAGTACAGATACGAGCACAACGGTAACTCGTGCGTTTTCCGGGAAATATGCACGGGGTATCCGGAATGAATTTATAGAGAGACATGAAGGAAAAGAAGAAGGGCTTCCGATGTATCCAGTGCAAAACGTATTAACTTCTAAAATACGCCAAGAGGCAGCGAAGCAAAATAAGGAAGAATATATGTCACTTTGGGCAGGACAGGCAGCATCGTTGGCACGAATCGAATCAGCTCAGCATGTAGTGGAGCGAGTTATGAAAGAAGCGGAGAATGCAATCGAGCAATTACAAAATATATACAAAAAGACCACTTGAGTAATTCAAGCGGTCTTTTCATTAGTTTGCTTTATAAAATTGTTGGATGGCTTCGTCGATGTAAACCCAGCCTTTCCAACCTAAGTGCATATGATCTTTTAAGAAGTATTTATCGTATTCATGATTTGAGAAGTCGGCAATTGGATAACCAGCTTTTTCGATTTGCTCATGAACTTTCTTATAGTATGCTTCGCGGCGTTCTTTCGGGAATCCAGCGTAGTCGTACCAAGGACCTTTGACAGGAACAGAAATGAAGAGTGGTTTTGCACCAGATTGTTTTAATAAATCAAGTACAATTTGTAAATCTTCATATTCTGGCGATTGGTCATAAGCATCATTTTTTAAGTAACCTTCACGTTGCTTTAATTTTTTCTTAATTTTGCTATTGAAATAATCATCTTCAATACCGTATTCATTAGATCCAGATTCTACTGCACCTGTTTGATCCGCATGTTTACGAGCCTCTTCCCAGTTCATTTGTTTTAATGAAGGATCAAGCTTTTCTTTGTGCGGTTTAATATTAAACATAGCTGTAAATAAATCTTTACGATCTAAAATGTTACGATAAATATAAGCGAAAGGTTTAGCAGCAAGTGCTTTTACTTTATACTTCGTATCATCATAAGCAATGCCTTCAAGCGAAATTTTTAATAAAGTTTCTTTTTTTACAATCTCAAAGTTTAATAAACGCTTTGCAATTTGTTTTTTCATTTCAGGTTTTAAATCATTGTTGAAAATGAAATGGTAACCTTGTTGCTTTGAAAAGTTAGGTGCAAAGTGCGTTTCATCAATACCTTGTGGTACAAACCATTGCGGAGAAAGAACGAATACCATTTTCTTATCTTTCAATTGATCCATTGTAGATGCGAAGTTTAACACATGTACAAGGTCTTGTGTTCCGCCGCGTCCAAGAAGGAATGGCGTAAATCCTTCAGGCTTTACTTTAAAATAATTAGATGGATGGAAAGCATCCATACGTGCGAATTCCGATGAACCGTACATCGGAAGATATTTTGGATCTGCTAACATCTTTTGCTGTAAAATCATACTTTGAATTTTTTCTTCTTTTAAAGAAGTAGCAGCTTGTTCTACTTTTTCATCACTTAAAAGTGGAAGTAGGAAGCGCGTTGGAATAAGTAAGAATACAGCAAAAAGGGCCAATGCTAAAAGCATCGGACCAAATTTTGCTTTGTTCATCGGATTTCTTCCAACTTTTTAATAACCATGTTTGGTGTAGCCCACTCGTCACGGTCAAAATCAGAAATAGAAACTTCAATATCTAAACGCTCTTGGAATTCAACTAATAAAGATACTACAGCGAAAGAATCAAGGATACCTTCTTCAAATAATTGAACATCTAAGTTTTCTTTCACAATATCGTTTTCACATACTTCTTCTAAAATATCTAATACTTGCTCTTTGAATTCTGCCATTTTTAAAATCTCCTTTATATCCGAAATATATTATATGTGCAACTTCTTAATGGAATAAGAAGGGTGCATTAAAAGTATCTGTTAAGGTGTCCAGAGAAAATTAGGAAACCGAAACATACAACGTGGAACGTAATTACAATCGCAAGGATGCGTGTAAATTTAGTGTTTGGCCAAAACTTATGCTTCTTGTTTTTTCGTTCGAAAATATCGAATAAAATAAACAGTGCGGCATGATATAGACCATAAATAATATACTGCGCAACAGCGCTTCCTTGGATATGCCAAATTCCCATAATGAAAAAGTTTAAAAATGCACCGATATACGAAATTGTGTAACGGTTCTTAATTAACTTTTTCTTCGTTGCAAAAAAGACGAAACGCATGTAAATAAAATCACGGAACCAGAATGATAAACTCATGTGCCAGCGGTTCCAGAAGTCTTTAATATTACGACTAAGGAATGGCTTATTAAAGTTTTCTGGCGTTTTAATTCCCATCATATAACTTACACCAATTACAAAAGAGCTATAACCAGCAAAATCAAAGAATAGATATAAGCTATAGCTATACATGTAAATCATATTTGAAAAGATTGTATCGTGTTGAGCGAATGCTGGATCCATACAATATTGCTTTATTAAGTAAGCAATAATAAATTTATACAAGAAACCTTGGAAAATACGATTTAGTCCTGTATATAGTAAATTTTGATATTCTTCAGCGCTAGGTGGCTTTTGAATATCTTTTTGGAATCTTCGGTAACGATCGATAGGTCCTGTTGAAATCGCAGGGAAGAATAAAACGAATTCCCAGAAGTTAAAGAAAGAAAGCTCTTTAATTAAACCATCGCGAACTTCAAATACCATTTGAACTGCTCTGAATGTTACGTAAGATATACCTAGAAAAACAACAAGTTTTAACTCAGGTAATAACGATGCAAATGGTGCGATTTTTGCCAAAATAAGAGGCAAAATCGATAAAATAACAGCTATGCAAAATGTGAATG
Source organism: Bacillus sp. MYb78 (assembly GCF_002975115.1). NCBI lineage: Bacteria > Bacillati > Bacillota > Bacilli > Caryophanales > Bacillaceae > Bacillus > Bacillus sp. MYb78. The sequence continues at coordinate 476,982 of NZ_PCOB01000001.1, read as the reverse complement.
TACTATTATTTTGTTTTCTTAAAATTAAATAGCCTTTAATAAGGACATATTGCCAAATAATAAATGCAGCTAACATCATTGCTTGCTTCGGTTTATCCGAGAAGATAATAGCAATCATGACTAATGTTAAAACGGCATTATATTTACGCAACATTTTACCTTTTAATCCAGCTATGATAGTAGGTATTAATAAAATGCCCACTATAGCGAAAAAATAAAATGATCCATATGCGGTCATGCTGTAACCTCACTCAATAATTTTTTGCGATCTACCTTTCCATTTGGTGTCATTGGAATAGAAGATTGATACATGAATTTACGTGGAATCATGTAGTTTGGTAATCGCTCATTGAGTTCTTTTTTGATTGCAGATGTTAATTTGAATTCTTTTTCAAACGAATGCTCCCCAGGAACAACAACCGCTAATAAATAATCGTATTTCTCACCTTTTTTAATTGGAACGATAACTGCTCCTTCTACGTAAGAACACGCACGAAGGTGATGCTCAATTTCTTCTAATTCCATTCGATAACCATGCAGCTTAATTTGGAAATCAAGACGACCATTATAGAATAGAAGACCATTTTCAACATAGCCAGCATCGCCTGTTTTATAGGCACGCTCACCGTCAATCATAGTAAATGCTTTTTCTGTTAATTCAGGGCTTCCTAAATATCCAACGCTTACGCTTGGACCGACAATTACGATTTCACCTTTTTCACCATCAGGTGCAATCGTGCCATCTTCTTTCATAATAAGAAGGCGACAGTCTGATTTACAATAGCCAACTGGAAGTGATTTGTATTGATCAAGCACTTCTTCTGTCACGTGAATACCTGTTACAGCGACAGTAGCTTCTGTTGGACCATACGTATTCATAATTGTTGCTTTCGGGAAACGCTCAATTAATTTTCTAGCTACTTCATTTGGTAACACTTCACCGCAGAATAAGAATGTTTTCATGTTCGGTAGCATATTCTCAGAGAAAGATGCTTCCATTAAACACATTTCAGCGAAAGAAGGTGTGGAAGTCCATACTTGAATATCCGATTGCTCTAAAGAAGCAAACAAGTCTTTTGGACGCGCAATCATATCTTTATCGATTGCCCAAAGTGTACCACCTGTTACTAATGATGGGTAAATATCCATTACAGATAAATCGAATGAGAAAGGTGCTTGGTTTAAGAATACTTGCCCTGTTTGTAAGTTGAAATCTTCTACAGCCCATTTTGTAAAGCTAACAAGGCAGTTATAAGTAATCTGAACCCCTTTCGGATTACCTGTGCTTCCTGATGTGTAAATAATGTAGAAGTTCTCATCACCTTTTACCGCATGTTCAGGATTTGGAGTGTTCCCTTTATGAGTAAAGAAAATATCTTTTAAGTTGTCTTCACTTACGATGCGAACTGGTAAATCAGTTACAGTTACTGCTGTTGCCGATAAAAGTAATTTCGCACCAGAATTTTCAGCAATACGTTGTACACGATCAGCTGGGATAGATAAATCTACAGGAATGTAAGCATGTCCAGCTTTTACACATCCTAAAAAGTTAATAATCATTTCAGGTTGCATATGGCCATACACCATAATTGGTGAACGATCGTCTGGATACTCAGAAGAAATCCAATGTGCTAACGCATCAGAATCTTCCTTTAATTGTTTGTACGTAATTTTCGCATCTCGCCAAACAAAAGCGGTTTGATCAGGCGTTTCTGCAGCCCACTTTTCAATTTGTTCTAATAACTTCATAACGTTCCCACCCTAGAATTCATTGTAAATAAATGTACTTGTGTTTGTATCATGGAATCCATACAACCAAAGTAATGCAAATAAAATTGCAAGATAATAAACCGTCTTTGCAACCCATTGTGTGAGTGGTCGAGACCATATCTCTTTTAATCTTTCCATGTCTTTCCCTCTCTTAATGAAATAATAGCTCTTTGTAGGTATCATGTCCTACATTATTGTGAAAAAAACAAAATCCCACATTTTAGGTAAAAATAAGTCAAAAGGCTCTTTTCTGATATTAGCACTAAATACTAAAAAAGAAAATCCCTAACTTAGCAATTATATTACATTCAGCATGAATTTGTAATGGGTTTGACATGTAAATAGAAAGTGGATTGTGTGAATACATAAAAGTGGACTATAAGAATACGTAAAAATGCAGTATTTGTTTTTATTAATCATTTAAGACGGAGTAAAATTTTAAATTTCTAGTTCTTTTGAAAAGGAGGAAATTATCATGAATAGAGTGTGGAAGAGTCTAATATCGGAAGAAAATATCGTGAAATGGAGAAGGCATTTTCATAAGTATCCGGAATTATCATTTCATGAAAAAGAAACTTCGCAATTTATATATGATACATTATGCTCATTTTCTTCTTTTGAAGTAACGAGACCGACGAAGTATAGTGTACTAGCAATCAAAAGGGGTGTGAAGCAAGGGAAAGTAATTGCGATTCGAGCTGATATAGATGCTTTGCCAATTCAAGAGGAGACAAGTAAATCTTATACATCTGTGAATAAAGGAATGATGCATGCATGTGGGCACGATGCTCACGCAGCTATATTATTAAGTACTGCAGAGGTGCTTAATAATATGAAGGAAGAGTTTGTAGGAGAAATTCGTCTATTCTTTCAGCATGCAGAAGAAGTATACCCTGGTGGTGGACAAGAAATGGTTGAGGCGGGTGTTATGGACGGTGTTGATTATGTAATAGGTTTACATGTTATGTCTGGCTTGGAAAGTGGGAATGTAGGAATTGTATATGGACCGATGATGGCAGCACCAGACGTATTTACAGTTGAGATCCAAGGCAAAGGAGGGCATGCGGCGCGGCCAGAAGAAACGATTGATCCTATCGCTATCGGAGCGCAGATTATTACAAATCTACAACATATCGTATCTAGAAATACAAGTGCTTTCATGCAAAGAGTCGTTTCAGTTACGCAGTTTCATGGGGGAGTGGCTGACAATATTATTCCTAGTACAGCAACTTTAATGGGAACTGTTCGTTCATTTAATCAAGCATTGAGGGTGGAAGCAGAAGGGAAAATCGAAAAAATTGTGAAAGGAATTACAGAAGCACATGGAGGATCGTATACATATACGTATCGATATGGATATGATCCGGTTATTAATGATGAATATATTACGAAAATAGTAGAAGAAAGTGCACTACATTTGTTTGGGAATGAGCGTGTTGTGAAGCTTGAACCTTCTATGGGTGGGGAAGATTTTTCAGCATATTTAAGAAAAGCACCCGGTTGTTTCATTAAATTAGGAACAGGTAATGAAAATATATATACTTGTTATCCACATCACCATCCGAAATTTGACGTGGATGAATCAGCATTAATTTGTGGAGTGGAGCTATTTTTAGAGACGACTATAAGATTACTAAAATCATAGAAAAACAAAAAAAGGCAACTGCGCTCTATCGCAGTTGCTTTTATTTCTTTCCGTCAGAGAGGGCTGAGAAAGAACTATGCTCATTTATAGTATATGAATAGCTAACGGACAAGCTTGTACATTTTAATCATTTTTTTAAAAATAGTTGTTGACATTGATAATCAATGTCAATTAATCTAAATATAGTTGAAATTGATAATTATTATCAATAGGGTGGATGCGACATGTTAATGAGAAAAAAATTTCACCTTCTACGGAGGGGATTAAAAGATAAAAATAAAGATGTTGATCAGCATATGGAATGGCAACGAAATGTAATTCGGTCTGAATATGTAGATGAGAAGAAGAGCATTCAAACAGAAAAAGAGATACAAAGTAAAGGGAGAGGTTCAGTTGAGTAAGTTAGTAATGATTTTTGCAAGTATGAGTGGAAATACAGAGGAAATGGCTGACCATATTGCCGGCGTAATTCGTGAAACAGAAAATGAAATTGAAGTTATTGATATTATGGATTCACCAGAAGCTTCTATATTGGAACAGTATGATGGAATTATTTTAGGTGCATACACATGGGGAGATGGTGATCTTCCTGATGATTTCTTAGATTTTTATGATGCAATGGATTCTATTGATTTAACTGGGAAAAAAGCGGCAGTATTCGGATCATGTGATTCGGCTTATCCGAAATACGGAGTGGCGGTTGACATTTTAATAGAAAAGCTACAAGAGCGCGGGGCAGCAGTTGTGTTAGAAGGACTAAAAGTAGAATTAACGCCAGAAGATGAAGATGTAGAAAAATGTTTACAGTTTGGAGCTGAATTTGTAAAACACCTTTCTTAATGGCAGAAGGGAGCTGAAGAGCAAGTGCATGAGAAAATCTCAATCAAAACGATGACAGATTATCATTTGTATGATTTTATGCGGTGTCCGCATAAATTTTATTTTCGTCATATAAAAAGAAGAGAACCTTCTTCATTTGAATGGCAACAAATAGTGCAAATGATTGTGAATCAAATTATTAACGAGTATTACACGCTACCTGCGGGTCAACAAACGAAAATTGTACTTTTAATATTAATAGAAAAGTATTGGAAAAAAGTAAGGATTAATATGTTTGCTTCGAAGACGGAGTACTATATTGTATTAGCGAAGCTAACGGATCACTTATTACAGTTTGTTGAAAGGGATGATAGTCAGACACCACCATTGTTTTTATACGAGAAGTTTCAAACATATATGGAAGAGTTAGGTGTCCACATGTCATTGACATTTGAAGTTGGTGAGTGGAATGCTGAGTCGTTTGTAATTAAAAAGTATGTTGTCGATGCGGATGAGGAAATGCTTGCTCTTTGTCAGAAGCTAATGACAGTATTTAGTTATAAAGCTTTCGGCGTTCTTCCAGGAAAAATTGAAGTTATTAATTTAATAGAAGGAACTAAGTATGAGTACATTCCGAAACAGGAAGATATTATAACTGGAATGGCTGAGTTATCTAGAATGAAAGAAATGTTACAGCAACCTGAGCATTATACAGAGCGTCATTTTCGTTCTGAGTGTATAAGTTGTGCGTTTCGTAGTGAATGCCAAGGGGAAGAAGTAAAGAAAGAAGCGAAACAGAAGAAAAATATAGTTCATTAAAGGATGCAACTTTGCATCCTTTTTTGTTATTGACATGAAAAGCTTTTCATCATTTACGGTATATTTGTAGCAGATTTTAATAAAGTGAAACTTTAATCAGTGGGGGTCAATCGGGCTACCCGCAAATAGCGGGATAAAGGGAGGAATAATCAATGAAAGATGAAACGAAAGTATTTCAATGGTTAAAAGAACAAAATGCTCCTTTTGAAATTCAACTGCAAATTTTACAGGCATTTCAATTGTATAAAGTTATTGTTGAAATGGATAAAAAGTTAATGATGTATGAGGAGAGAGTATATAGGGAGAGAATGTAATCTCATCCCTGTAATATCGTTTTTAGTTGTTCTGTACTTGTAATGAATTCGAGTTCATTCTCTGATTCAAAGTTATAAATAATATTATGTAGTAAAGGACTATATTGATAAAAGGTAGTAATGCGGTGAATGAGTAATGGATCATGATGAGAAATAAGTGTACTGTACTGTTCATATACAGATGTAGTAAACTCATGTCCGAAATCATAATATAGTCCTGCAAAATCAAAAGCAGGATCGCCAATTTGCGCATCACCAAAATCGATAACACCTGAAATGCGTTTGTTCTGCTTGTTAAATAAAATGTGATGATGTGTAAAATCAGCGTGAATGATTGTATTTTGAAATTTAGATGTAGCTAGACAGGCAAAGAAATTCTCGAATAAACGATTTAAGGCTGATTTCTGGAACGAAGTAAGATTGTTAGTAACATACTGATTTAATTTAGTTTGTAGCTCTTTCCAGTAGGTAAGTGTTTTTTCAATAGGGAATCCTAACGCTGTAACACTTTTTAGAGGAATACTATGTAGAGCAGCAAGGAAAGTTGCTAATTGTGTAATAAGTGCTTTTCGTTCTTGTTTTTCTAGTGTAGTAACTATTTCTGTTTTTAAAGGTTCACCATGAATGAGAGTATAGTAACTACAAAGAGGAACCTCATCAGATTCATTTTTATAAATTAGGTGATATTGTGGAACTTCGATTTCTTGTAGTGATTGAGTGAGAATTGTGCATAGTTCTTTTTCTAACGGAATTCGCATTGCAAATTCCTGTTTTCGCGGGAAACGAAACAGTAGCTCATCATTTACTATAATTGCTATATTATCCCAACCTTCTTCATTTTGTTTATATGAATGTATAGAAAGATTAGGCAAAGCTTCTTTTATATAATGTTTGTAAGAGTCCATAATTGTTCCTCGTTTCTGAGTTAAGTTATTCTACTTTATAATATCAGAATTTTCTTTCTATATGTTAAAATATAGCTATCATTATGAAGAAGGGCGGGAGTATTACGAAAAAAAGACTGTTAATCATTTCTCTATGTATCGCTTTTGTATTGTTTTGGTCATATAAAGAGGAGGTTTTTGCTACCTTTAAACCGATTGATCAGTACGGATTAAATAAGGAGTTAAAGAATAAAAGTATAGAAAATTTAACTCATAATGAAATGAAAAAGGTAGGAGAGCATTTTGTGACTGAACAACTATCAGTGTTTGAGTTTAATAATAAAGAAGATGTGAAACGAAAAGGTGAAGAAATATTTTTAAATAGAGGGTATGAACAATTAATGGGAAATTATTATCCAAATCGTTTTCAAGAGTTAGAGTATAAATTTACAAACGAGGAGATACGTGAAGAGAAAGATGAGAGTTTTCTCTATCAAGCTGTAGCGTACGTTGCGGGTACTGAAAATGGTAAGAGAAGCGAAATGAAATTGAATTATGAAGTGAAAATTGTAAAGGTTAATAATATATTTATGGTGCTAGAACAAAAGCAGCGCGTACAATAAAGGAAATTCATTGCTCAATAGATCATTTTGGGGTGTACTACTTAATGCGGAATAAAAAGGCCCTTAAGGAATCAAGGACCTTTAAAGATTTTCATTTTGTTGACCAAGTTCTTTTTGAGCAATATATAAATTTCCTTGCTCCACTTGTTTAAGTGTATGAACAGAATCGCCTGCATATCCTTTTTGTGTTTTAACAGTTCTTTTGGAACGATTGGAATTTTGTTTCTTCATATAATAGGCCACCTTTCATCAAAAATAAACGAAAATGATAAGTATGAGTAATACAGCAGCGAAAATGGTAATGCCCATTAAAAACGAAGTGTTTTTATATTTAGGTGGCTTATGTACATCTTGCCGATATCCAGGTGAAATTTCAGGGGCAAATTCTTCATCGAATGATTGCTTTTTTTCTTTGTCGTCCATATGTACCCACCTTTCTTTTTCATTATATTATACGTTACAAGAAAAAATATGCATAAAGAAAACAGCCGCTTTATTATTAGCGGCTGTTTTGTGTTGTATATTTTCGTTGTACTTGAAAGAGACGGATAAGGAGGAAGGCAGCGCCAAATGCTAGACCGATAATAAGACCGATCCAATAACCTTTTGCGGCCCATTCTGTATATGTTGCTAATATGTAACCTAGTGGTAGACCTATTATCCAATAAGCAATTAAAGTCATAATTAGAGCAACATTTACATCTTTATAACCACGCAGAGCTCCTTGTACAGGGGTTGCAATTGCATCTGAAATTTGAAATAAAATCGCAAAGATAAGAAATTCTTTTGCTAAATGATGAACTTTTGCATCTGTCGTATAAATAGAAGCAATTTGATTATCAAAGAAGTAGAGAAGAATTGAATATAATAAAGCAAAGGCAAGGGCTAATCCAATTCCAATCAGTCCGTATTGTTTTGCATTATCGTAACGTTTTGCTCCAACTTCGAATCCGACTGCAATAGTCATTGCCATTGCTAAACTGAGCGGAGTCATATATAACAAGGAAGCAAAGTTCATAGCTGCTTGGTGAGCTGCAATAGTTGTCGTACTAAAATTACTCATCATGAGCGTTACCGCAGCGAAAATACTCGTTTCAAAAAAGATAGCAAATCCGATAGGAACGCCAAGCTTTAAGAATGCTGTCCAACTAGAAAGAGAAGGGCGATATAATTGTTTGAAAATGTTGAAAGAGGCAAAAGGCTCTTTCGTCTGAATAATAATGACTGTAATAATTAAAATGCACCAATATGTTGCAGTGGAAGCAATTGCTGCTCCGACACCACCAAGCTTTGGGAAACCGAAGTTACCAAAAATTAATAGGTAATTTAATATTACGTTAATTGGTAATGATAGTAATGTAATAATCATCGTTGTTCGAGTTTTTCCTAATGCATCAATAAATCCACGTAAAACAGTGTAAGTGAATAAAGGTATAATTCCTATTGCGATAATACTTAAAAATTGAGCTGCAATTCGTTCCACAGGTTCTTCTAAGCGCATGCCGTTTAAAATAGGTGAAACGACGAAGAAACCGATGAGGATAACAACGAAGCTAGCACAAATTGCTAAATAAACTGCTTGTATGACAACGTGGGGAACGTCCTTTTTTTTCTTGGATCCGACGAGTTGTGCAACAATGGGAGTAGTAGCCATTAAAATTCCTGTTAATCCCGTACTAACTGGAAGCCATATACTTGTTCCAATTGCAACACCTGCTAAATCAGTTGGACTTGCATGTCCTGACATTGTTGTATCAAAAAAACTCATCGCAAATAATGACATTTGCGTTACGAAAATCGGAAAAAATAGTAATACAAATTGCTTTAACTTTTGTGAAAATGAAGTAGTTTCTTTCATAAAATCCCCTTTCCATATAAAAAAACAAACTCTTACTATCATACAATTTAATCAAAGATTAGAAAAGAAATACGCGCCTACAACATATGAAACCAATAAAAAAAGGATGCACTTTGAAAAGGGATAAGGTATTATGATAAGGTGTGAAAAAATTACATATTATTTGTTATTAAGGAGGCACTACTTGTGGCTGATTGGTTAATTGGTTTAATCATGGGTGCTGTTGAAGGGTTAACAGAGTTTCTACCAGTATCATCAACAGGACATATGATTTTAACAGGACATTTAATTGGATTTGACGATGAGAGAGCGAAAGTTTTTGAAGTTGTTATCCAATTGGGATCGATTTTAGCAGTTGTTGTTATATTTTGGAAGCGTCTATGGTCGTTAGTTGGAATAGGTAAAGTAACAGACGGACCATCGTTAAATTTATTACATATTATTATCGGGATGATTCCTGCCGGGATACTTGGTGTATTATTCCATAGCACTATTAAAGAGGTTTTATTTGGTCCAGGACCAGTTGTTATTAGCTTAGTAGCCGGTGGTATTTTAATGATTGTTGCTGAGAAGTTTTCAAAACCAAGTACAGCAAGAACGTTAGATGAAATCACATATAAACAGGCATTTACAATTGGAATGTTTCAATGTTTAGCTCTTTGGCCAGGATTTTCTCGTTCTGGTTCTACAATCAGTGGTGGTTTATTAGCTCGCGTGTCGCATACAGCGGCAGCTGAATATACGTTCATTTTAGCGGTACCGATGATGGTAGCTGCAAGTGGATTAGATTTAATTAAAAGCTGGGATGTATTAAGCTCAGCAGATATAACGCTATTTGTAACAGGATTTGTAACTGCATTCGTTGTTGCGATGCTTGCAATTGTTTCATTCTTGAAATTATTATCTCGTGTAAAACTAACACCGTTCGCTTATTATCGTTTCATTTTAGCTGCGGTATTCTATTTCTTCATTATGTAATAAAAAAACCTGCCGAGCTCGGCAGGTTTTTTTATTTTACTATTTTTTCCACCATATTTTCCATTACATGCTCCCAAAGAGAAGTATCATCAGCTAATGTAGCACGGAAATTAGCATACATTTCTTTTTGTTTTTCTTCGAATGTTGGATCTTCTTTTTCAGGTAATGTAGCGCGCATTGAAGTTACTAATTCTTGTACTTTTGGAGCGCGTGGTCCAAAGACGGCTTGTTCATTTCCATCTTTATCAATGAAAATAAAGATTGGAATCGCACGTGCTGTTCCATTTGTTAAATATTGATCCATTAATTCTAAGTTTTCGTCGCGAATTAATAAACTCATTTCAATATTTGCAACTTCAGAAATTCGTTTCATAACAGGTACGCATAAAAGAGCATCGCCACACCAATCAGCAGTTAATACGATAACACGCCAGCCGTCATTTTGACGTTCTTCTAATACAGGAAGTAATTCATTTGGAATTAAAAAGTTATTGTAAATGTGTAGTAGCTCGTATTGGTTTACTTGCATTTCATTCACATATGTATCAAAGGACATACCTTTATCAGCCCATTGTTGTAAGTTCATAATTAACACCTCTTTAGTAAGATTTGCTTTCATTGTACCAATTTTTATATAGAAAAGCTTGTATTCTTACTCTTTCTCGTCACTTAATAATTTATTTAAGAGGAAAAAGAATAGTACGACACATAATTCAGCTATGTTGGACATTTGTACGCTTTCTATCCAATCATCAGCAGTATGAATGACGAACCAATCTAGTGTAATTTCAATGAATGAGAAAAGAGTAATAGAAATCCAATTTGGCATGTTTTGTGTCAGTGGATATAGCAGCGCTTTGAAGAAACTGAAGATGAAAAATGTAATACTGTCTAAGAAAGTGATTAATAAAAAAAAGAGAAGTAACGCAGTACGTGAACTATACTCGATACCTGTAATTTGAAAGATTCCTACATATACAAAAAATATAAATGCAAAAATTATAATGAGAAAAAGAGCAATAATACTAATGATAATCGTTTTATCTTTTAGGCTGAGATTTGAGAATTTCTCCTCCTCATGCATTAAAACACCCCCTTTTTCTGGAAGTTAACTTCATTTTATCATGAAATACATATTAAAAAACTACGAATTATGGGAAAATAAGGTGACAAAAAGTAAGATTTCATGTAAAATTATTAATAAGGTTTTTATTTAACTAAATGAAATAAAAGGAGCTGTCAAAGTTGTCTCAAAATCGAGAGCAATTAATGGAAGAACTATCGACAAATGTGTTTGCTATGTTTCGCACATTGCGTAATGATATCGGAAAAATATTCGGTGGTTACATACCGTGGAATGAATTCATCGTCCTGAGAATATTAAATCGTACGAATAAAGAAATGGTATCGCGTGTAGCAAATGAATTAAATGTGTCGAATAGTCATATTACAGCTGTTACAGAAAAATTAATTAATAAAGGTTTTGTAACTCGTTCACGTTCTACATCAGATCGCCGAGTTGTGTATTTAGAGATTACAGAACAAGGGAAAGATTTAGTTGCGAAAATGGAAGATGCGAAAAAACAATATTTACAAGAAAGATTCTCTACACTTTCAGAAGATGAAATGAATGTAATGATTTCGATTTCCAAAAAACTTATTTAAGTGATTATAAACGAGAAAACGCTTACGTGATGAAAGAGAAGATCTTCCTTATATATGGAAGGTCTTCTTTCGTGTGTAATAGATGTTAAAAAATAAAATGTGTATGAAAAAAGATAGAGCGCCATACTACTAATACAAGGAAGGGAGGGAGAAATATGACGAATCGTAACGGTAGTAAAGGGAGCGGTAATCAAGGATCACCAAAGTCCGGCCAGTTTAATCAGGAATTTAGCACTGAATTTGAAACTGGTAATGATAATAAAGGGAAAGAATATCGTTCTAAAAAAGGGAGTAAATCAAAAAAGGAGTGAATATATTCACTCCTTTTTTGATTTACGATGCTGCCGATTGATCAGTATTATATTTTTCTTCTGATTTTGCGACAATCATTGCGCAAATTGCATCCCCAGAAATGTTTACAGCTGTTCTAGACATATCTAGAATACGGTCAATACCAATAATTAAAGCGATACCTTCTACTGGTAGATTTACTTGATTTAAAACCATTGTAAGCATTACAAGTCCAACACCTGGTACACCAGCAGTACCGAGACTAGCTAGTACAGCAGTTAATACGACCATAGCTAATTGCGGTAATGTAAGTTCAACTCCGTATACTTGAGCGATAAATACAGTTGCTACTCCTTGCATAATGGCAGTACCATCCATATTAATAGTTGCCCCTAGTGGTTGTACAAATGAGCTTATCGCTTTTGGAACGCCAAGCTTATCTTGTGCTGTTTTCATTGCAAATGGAAGCGATGCATTAGAGCTAGATGTACTAAATCCAATTGCCATTACTGGTCCGAAATGTTTAAAGAAACGAACAATACTTTCTTTTGCTAATACCTTTAATAAGCCACCATATACAAAGACCCCGTGAATAATGAGTACTAACATAACGACAATCATATACTTGAACATCGCAGCGACGCCTGCAAGCCCCATTTTACCAACGGATGAAGCGAGCAAACCGAATGTTCCAATTGGGGCTAATTTCATAACGAGATTAACGAGATACATCATTAATTCGTTGCCCTGTTCAAGTAATGAATGGATACCTTGAACTCGTTTTCCTAAAATAGCTATACCGAGTCCAATCAATACGGCAAAGGCAATGATTTGTAACATGTTTCCGTCAGCCATCGCTTTTGCTGGGTTATCTGGTACGATATTTAGCAATGTGTCGACGAAAGATGTTTCAGTTTTTGCACCTTCATACTTAAGACCTTCTGTTTTAAAATTACCGCCAGCTCCTGGTTTTATAATAAGTGCAAATGTAACCGCTATAGAGATGGCAACCGCAGTTGTTACGAGAAAGAATGAAATTGATTTTAAACCGATTCTTCCAAGTTGTTTCAGATCTCCAAGGCCGGCAGCACCAAGTACGATAGAAATGAACACAACAGGAACAACTAGCATTTTAATAAGTCGAATAAACAATTGACCAATTGGGTTGAACACATATTGATTTAGTGGCTCAAAGATAGATGGAGCGGCTAAATTTAGAGTGAGTCCAACAACTAGACCTAGAAATAATGCGATTAAGATTGCTTTTGTTTGTCTCAATAAAATCCCCCTTTTGTTTTTGCGAAATTCCTTCCTAAAGTAATTATACCGAAAAAATACCTAATTTGACAATATTTTCTGAATTTTTAGGTTTTTATTTAAGTACAGATAGATTGATTTTGTGTTTGGAAAATAAAATAGACCATCACATAGGATGGTCAAGGGAAGGGGACAATTTATGTCAATTTAATTAGGGATGGAAGCTGTTCAAAGACACTGGGGAATGTCTTATAAATTAGGGAGGAACAACTTCGATACATATACTATAAAAGATAGGTGTGACTCTCATGTGAACATAGAGTGAAAGAGAGAGGGAGTTTTAAATAAAAGATAGAAAGACAAAAAAATAAGACCATCATTTATAAGATGGTCAAGGAAGGGGACAATTTATGTCAATTTAATTAGGGATGGAAGCTGTTCAAAGACACTGGGGAATGTCTTATAAATTAGGGAGGAACAACTTCGATACATATAATATAAAAGGTAGATGTGACCTCTGTGTGAACATAGAGTGAAAGAGAGAGGAAGTTTTAAATAAAAGATAGAAAGACAAAAAAATAAGACCATCACATAAGATGGTCAAGGGAAGGGGACAATTTATGTCAATTTAATTAGGGATGGAAGCTATTCAAAGACACTGGGGAATGTCTTATAAATTAGGGAGGAACAGCTTCGATATATATACTATAAAAGGCGGATGTGACCTCTGTGTGAACATAGAGTGAAAGAGAGAGGAAGTTTTAAATAAAAGATAGAAAGACAAAAAAATAAGACCATCACATAAGATGGTCAAGGGAAGGGGACAATTTATGTCAATTTAATTAGGGATGGAAGCTATTCAAAGACACTGGGGAATGTCTTATAAATTAGGGAGGAACAGCTTCGATACATATACTATAAAAGGTGAATGGGACCTCTATGTGAACATAGAGTGAAAGATATGGGGATTTGAAAAATAGTACATATGAAATTGTTATTGCTAGCAATATTGAGTTAGGATATATAGTTTTCCAGCATAAAAGAAAAAAGAAGTCTGAATATAAATAAAAGTTGTAATCTATGAAAAAAAGGATTATGCTCAACTATATTATAAGAATATAAGGTTTGTCCCAATTCTTTAAGGGCTTTTAAAAAGCTTTTTATTTATGAGGGGAAAGCTTCACTTTAATAAGGGAGTTAGTGATATGGAAGTAACAAAAAAACAAGGGCTGTATAATCGTCTTATACGATTAAACCCACCACAAATATTAGCGTTAGGTTTTTTCTGCTTAATTGTGGTTGGCGGTTTGTTATTAAAGTTACCATTCGCAACGAAAGCACATATTAGTTGGGTAGATGCTTTCTTTACAGCAACGTCAGCAGCGACCGTAACTGGTTTGGGAGTAGTGGATACAGCAAGTACATTTACGATGTTTGGCGAAATTGTTATTATGTTTTTAATTCAAACAGGTGGTCTAGGTCTTATGACAATTGCCATTTTAATTGTTTGGGTATTAGGCAAAAAAATCGGATTACGCCATCGTTTATTAATTGGAGAAGCGTTTAATCAAACAAATATAGGTGGTCTTGTAAAATTAGTAAAGCGTGTCTTTATATTTTCGATTTGTATTGAGCTTATTGGGGTCATCTTTTTATCGTTTCGCTTTATTCCAGAGTTTGGTTTTGGAAAAGGTTTATACTATAGTATTTTTCATGTAATTGCATCTTATAATAATGCAGGCTTTGCTTTATGGCCAGATAATTTAACAAGATATGTAGGAGATCCCATTATTAATATTGGGATTTGCTCTTTAATTGTAATAGGTGGACTCGGTTTTACCGTATTAATTGATATATGGTATAGTCGCAGTTTTCGAAAATTATCACTTCACTCAAAAATAATGATTATTGGAACAGTAGTGCTAAATGTTATAGCAATGATTGTAATTTTTGTATTGGAATATAATAATGTGAAGACGTTAGGGAATTTATCTTTAAATGAAAAACTATGGGCTTCCTTCTTTCAAGGTATTACCCCGCGGACAGCTGGATTTAATACGGTTGACTATGGAGGTATGGAAGAATCATCTATATTATTTACGATGATTTTAATGTTTATTGGTGCAGGAAGTGTATCAACAGGTGGAGGAATTAAATTAACAACGTTTGTTATCTTAATTACATCTGTCCTTTCTTTCTTTAGAAAAAAGGAGGAAATTGTTTTATTTCAGCGTACAATTAAAATGTCGACAGTAACGAGGGCCTTAGCGATTGCTGTTGCCAGTCAAATACTTATTTTTGCAGCGGTATTTATATTAATGCTTACAGAAAACTTCAGCTTTATTCAATTATTATTTGAGACAATATCAGCGTTTGGTACAGTCGGATTAACGATGGGAATTACTGCAAAGCTATCGGCATTCGGAAAATGTATTATTATGTTTGTTATGTTCTGCGGATTAATTGGACCATTAACACTTGTGTTCTCTTTAGCGCGACCAGCAAAACAAAAAATAAAATATCCATCGGAAGATGTGTTTACAGGATAAGGTATCCCGCGTTAAGCGAGATACCTTTTTCTTTTTTAGAAAAGGGAGAACAGTAAACTAATAAGTGCTACTCGGAATAAAATTGCGATAAGTGCAGCAATCCCACCGACAACTGCAGCGATACCGCCAGTTACAGTAGCTCCGCGATTATAAGCGTAAATACCGAGTAAAACAGAAACAAGACCAAATAGTGTTGGGAATGTAAATAGCGATAAGATAGATAGCGCAAGAGCGATAAAACCAGCAGTTGATCCAGCAGCGGACGATTTTACAACATCTTTATCGTCTTTATCATCGTAATCATAATCAATGCGTTGTGGTGCAACCTCAGCGGCATACTCTTCTTTATAGTCACTATAATCACTATCTATTCTATCTCTTCTTTTATAATCATCAAATTTCTCAGTCAAAGTCATGGCTCCTTTCATAACAAGGTTCAATAGTAGTATGTATCTCTTTTTCTTTTTTATCCCGCATTAACGGGCAGTAATATCTATTAAAAGGAGGAAAATGTTTTCTTGAAATAGGAAAAGTTAGTATGACTTCCTCTATTTTGGAAAGTATAAAAAGGAATAATGAGGAAAGGGTGCAATACATAATGGAACATCCAATTGAAAATTTAATGAAAACGGCAATGACAAATTTAAAAGAGATGGTAGATGTAAATACAATTGTTGGGAGCCCGGTTTCAACAGCTGACGGAAATGTTGTATTAACAGTATCTCAAGTGGCTTTTGGTTTTGGAGCTGGTGGAAGTGATTTTAAAGGGGGTTTCATTACTGAAAAACATAACGGTGGGCAAAATCAGCATAAAGAGAACAAGCAAGGGCATCCATTTGGAGGAGGAAGCGGGGCTGGGGTTTCTATTAGTCCAGTAGCTTTTTTAGTAGTTGGTTCTAATGGGGTGCAAGTATTACATCTCAACAGCAGTACACATTTAATTGAAAAGGCTTTAAATACTGTACCAAGCACTGTAGATAAATTTGTGAATGGTCGTCAAAAGTGAACTTGCATTTTTTAGGAATTATGATATATTAGAAAAAGTGCGCTTTAGGATGATCGGAATAATTGAAATGTAAATATATATGATGTGTGGAATAAGGGAGAGGAATTTATGATTAATATCAAAAACTTAGTAGTTGGCTTATTTATGTTAGTAAGCGGCTTTGTTGTATATGTAATAAAAGAAAAAGCTCCATTCTAAAACAGACAAACCGTTAATGTCTGTTTTTAATTTGCGGAAAAATATTGACAAGCTATTGTATTGGTGTTAGAATTTTAATTCGTGTCTCGGTTACAGCTAGTGTAAAGTAAATATCTCTTATGAATGCAATACGAAAAGTTTGCGAAAGATCGGGTAATTTTATCAACAACTTTTGTGAACAAACCCTATAAATTGTATTTGTAAGCTATATATGTATACTAGTGAATCAAGGAGCGGTCAGTGGAACCGTAATGATGAGAGAGAGGTAGGGCTTTCATCCAGTATATGTTACTTTCCCGTTAGGTGAATATAAAAAAGAGGACTCCTTTTAAAAGGAGTCCTCTTTCATTTTTTAAGTGCGACTTTCAACTTGTTGACAAATTTCATCCGTTGTTAAACCGTGAGCTGTAATGACTGATCCTTTAATTGATGCATCTGCAATGCCCATCACATTAGAATCTTGCCCAGTTACAACGCAACAATCACACCCTTGTGCATCCTGTTCTGAGTTAAGTGTAACAACTTCATGACCTTGTTGCTGAAGAGCTTGTTGAACGTCTGTTAATGAGTTTTCAACGCCAATTCTAGCCATAATTCTCACCTCCTACCATCTAATTGCTAGTATGCTCAAGTTCACTGCATTTATGAAAAGACGGTAGGAAGTAAATCTTTGTTTAGTCGTTATATACGCCAGTAAGCATTTGACTAACGAATTGATCGTTTAATGTATCTTGGGCAGAAGAAGTATTTGAATGGATGTCGATTGAAGCAATAAAATGATTATGTTCTTGCGTATTTGGTTCTACCTCTACGTAATTATCGAATTTACAAAAACCTTTCGTATCCATTAGATCAAATAATTGCAGCATTTCTACTACCTCTTGTCTCGTTCCTTTAATTTGTACACACGCCATATTTATTTCCTCCTTCATTTTGACAAATTGTTTTTTAAAAATAGGATTATGATTACGAAATGAAAAATATGAATGTTATTTTTAGACAGCGCTATTTTTGTTATTTCCCCCCTTTTTCAGCAAAAGTCGTTATATATTCCCGGATTTATAAAATCGGACGTCCGTTTATTGAATACAATAGATTCGTATCAATTGATGAAAATCCTTCTTTTAAACAAATATTTTTTTAGTGGAAATTGGCGAAAAAAATTTTTTGACTTTTTGTAAACGTTAACAATGTTGTTAAATCAATATAAGTAAAGAAGTACGTACGATTAAAAATTATAAATTTTCTAAAAATTCACTTGATTTATTTAGAAAGGAGAGTAAACTAGGAAACAATAAAAAATTCATAGAACATAGGAGGCGCTTCTAGTGAATGAGCAATGGATTTTCTTAAATGGAGAATTTGTTCCAAAAGATGAGGCAAAAGTTTCAGTATATGATCATGGCTATTTATATGGCGATGGAGTGTTTGAAGGAATTAGAGTTTATAGCGGTAATGTTTTCCGTTTGAGAGAGCATCTTGTCCGGTTGTATGAATCAGCAAAATCAATCCTTTTAGAAATTCCATATTCATTAGATGAAGTAACAAATATTGTTGTTGAGACGATTCGACAAAATAAATTATCTAATGGATACATTCGCCTTGTTGTATCAAGAGGAGCAGGAAATCTTGGATTGGATCCCGATTCATGTAAGAAGCCGAATGTAGTAGTAATTGCAGAACAATTATCTTTATTCCCACAAGAATATTATGAGAAAGGGATTCCAGTTGTAACAGTTGCAACGCGTCGAAATCGTCCCGATGTTTTATCCCCTCAAGTAAAATCTTTAAATTACTTAAACAATATTTTAGTTCGTATTGAAGCGAAATTAGCTGGAGTACAAGAAGCACTTATGTTAAATGATCAAGGATATGTAGCTGAAGGCTCAGGAGATAACGTGTTTATTGTTAAAGGAAATAAATTAATTACACCACCAAGTTCTGCTGGAGCGTTAGAAGGTATTACACGAAACGCCATTTTAGAAATCGGCGAAAAACTTGGATATGACGTAAGAGAAGAGTTATTTACAAGACATGATGTATATGTAGCTGATGAAGTGTTTTTAACAGGAACAGCTGCTGAAGTTATTGCTGTTACGACAGTAGATGGTAGAACGATTGGCTTAGGGCAAACAGGTCCACATACGAACCGTTTATTAGAAGAGTTTCGTAAGTTAGTTGTAGAAGATGGAGAGAAAATTTACGAAGAAAATAAAGTTGGATAACAACTTTTTTAACATAAGAAAGCGTTGATAGGGAGGAGTAGTTGATTGTGAAGCCTCACAGAGAGTCGGTGGTTGCTGAAAACCGATGGTTCACGTCGACGAACATCGCCCTTGAGTGCTAAGCTAAAGCATTTGTCTAGGCTTAGACGGTAGCTCCGTTATTAGCTAGATCCATTTATGGATCACTGAGGCAAGAGTATTCTTGCAAAGAAGGGTGGTACCGCGAAATCTTTCGTCCCTTCAGCACATAGCTGGAGTGTGGACGTAGGATTTTTTTATTGTATAAAAGTTTGAAAAAGGGGGCTTATAAGAACAATGTCTTCAAAAACGGAAGAGAAACTGGCAACTGGTGCACAGCTATTGTTAGAAGCGCTAGAAAAGGAAGGCGTAAAAGTGATTTTCGGTTATCCGGGTGGTGCCGTTTTACCTCTCTATGATGCACTGTATGATTGTGAAATTCCGCATATTTTAACAAGGCATGAGCAAGGGGCAATTCACGCTGCTGAAGGGTATGCCAGAATTACAGGGAACCCAGGGGTTGTAATTGCAACGAGTGGACCAGGTGCTACAAATGTAATTACGGGTCTAGCGGATGCGATGATTGATTCATTGCCACTTGTTGTATTTACAGGCCAAGTAGCAACAACGTTAATTGGGAGCGATGCTTTTCAAGAGGCGGATATTATGGGACTTACGATGCCAGTGACAAAACATAACTATCAAGTGCGAAAGGCCTCAGATTTACCTCGAATTATTAAAGAAGCATTTCATATTGCTAAAACAGGAAGACCAGGACCAGTCGTTATTGACCTTCCGAAAGATATGGTAGTCGAGAAAGGTGAGCGATGTAGCAATGTACAAATGGATTTACCAGGATATAACCCTAATTATGAACCGAATCTACTTCAAATAAACAAATTACTACAAGCAATTGAAACCGCAAAAAAACCGTTAATTTTAGCTGGAGCAGGTATACTGCATGCGAAAGCTTCGAAAGAATTGACAAGTTTTGCCCGTAAATATGAAATCCCTGTTGTGCATACGTTACTTGGACTTGGTGGTTTTCCGCCAGATGATGGGCTATTTCTAGGGATGGGGGGAATGCACGGTTCTTACACAGCCAATATGGCGTTATATGAATGCGACTTACTCATTAATATAGGTGCGAGATTTGACGATCGTCTTACTGGGAATTTAGCTTTTTTTGCTAAAGGGGCGACTGTTGCACATATCGATATTGATCCAGCAGAAATCGGGAAAAATGTGCCAACAGAGATTCCTATTGTTGCAAGTGCTAAGCGGGCGTTAGAAGTATTGCTTCAATCAGAAGGAAAGAAAGAAAATCATCATGAATGGCTCTCTTTATTAAAGAGTAGAAAAGAAAAGTATCCATTCTCTTATAAACGAAATTCTGAAAGTATTAAACCTCAATACGCGATTGATATGCTATATGAAATCACGAAAGGAGAAGCGATTGTAACAACAGACGTTGGGCAACATCAAATGTGGGCAGCACAATACTATCCGTTGAAAAATCCAGATAAATGGGTAACTTCTGGCGGATTAGGAACGATGGGGTTCGGATTTCCAGCAGCAATCGGTGCGCAAATTGCAAATCCTGAAGAATTAGTTATTGCAATTGTTGGTGATGCTGGGTTTCAAATGACTCTGCAAGAATTAAGTGTATTAAAAGAACACGCTTTACCCGTTAAAGTATTTATTTTAAATAATGAAGCTTTAGGAATGGTAAGACAATGGCAAGATGAATTTTACAATCAAAGATATTCACATTCTTTATTGCCATGCCAACCAGATTTCGTCGCTCTTGCGAATGCGTATGGTATAAAAGGTGTTCGTATTGACGATCCACTTCTTGCAAAGAAGCAAATCCAGCATGCGATCGAATTACAAGAGCCAGTCGTAATCGATTGTCGTGTACTTCAATCAGAGAAGGTTATGCCGATGGTTGCACCAGGAAAAGGTGTTCACCAAATGGAGGGAGTGGAAAAAGGGTGAAGAGAATTGTTACAGCGACAGTTCGAAATCAAAGTGGTGTGTTAAACAGAATTACAGGGGTTATGACACGAAGACATTTTAATATTGAAAGTATTTCAGTAGGTCATACAGAATCATCAGATATATCGCGAATGACGATTGTTGTACACGTTGAAAGTGAACAGCAAGTTGAGCAGTTAATTAAACAACTTCATAAGCAAATCGATGTTCTGAAAGTATCAGATATTACAGAAGAAGCAATGATTGCTAGAGAGCTTGCTCTTATTAAAGTAGCAACTTCTGTAGCGAGGGCAGAATTATATAGTTTAATTGAACCATTTCGAGCCGCTGTAATAGATGTTGGGAAGGATTCCATAGTTGTGCAAGTAACAGGTACGCAAGATAAAGTAGAAGCGTTAATTGAATTACTTCGTCCATACGGTTTAAAAGAAATTGCTAGAACAGGTGTAACAGCATTTACACGTAGTATGAAAAAACAAGATAAGCAAGTTATGTTAATTCAATAATCATTTAAATATAGGGGGAAATGAAAATGGCAAAAGTTTATTATGAGAAAGATGTAACAGTAAATGTATTAAAGGAAAAGAAAGTAGCAATCATCGGATATGGCTCGCAAGGTCATGCGCATGCGCAAAATTTACGTGATAACGGATTTGATGTAGTAGTAGGTTTAAGAAAAGGTAAGTCTTGGGATAAAGCGAATGAAGATGGGTTTTCTGTATATACAGTAGCAGAAGCAGCGGAAAAAGCTGATGTAGTAATGATTCTATTACCTGATGAATTACAACCAGAAGTATATGAAGCTGAAATTGCACCAAATTTACAGGCTGGAAACTCTCTCGTGTTCGCACATGGATTTAATGTTCACTTTGATCAAGTAAAACCACCAGCTAATGTAGATGTATTTCTAGTAGCGCCAAAAGGACCGGGGCATCTCGTACGCCGTACGTTCACCGAGGGAGGGGCTGTTCCTGCATTATTTGCAGTATATCAAGATGCAACAGGAGTTGCGACTGAAAAAGCACTTTCTTATGCTGACGGAATTGGAGCAACGAGAGCTGGTGTATTAGAAACGACGTTTAAAGAAGAAACAGAAACAGATTTATTTGGAGAGCAAGCTGTACTCTGCGGCGGAGTGACTGCACTTGTAAAAGCAGGATTTGAAACGTTAGTTGATGCGGGATACCAGCCTGAACTTGCATATTTTGAATGTTTACATGAACTGAAGCTAATCGTTGACCTTATGTATGAAGGTGGACTTGAAAATATGAGATATTCAGTTTCAGATACAGCGCAGTGGGGAGACTTCGTATCAGGACCACGCGTTGTTACTGAAGATACGAAGAAAGCGATGGGGGCAGTATTAGCAGAAATTCAAGATGGTACATTTGCAAGAGGCTGGATTGCAGAGCATAAAGCAGGAAGACCAAATTTCCACGCGACAAATGAGAAAGAGAATGAACATGAAATCGAAGTAGTAGGACGTAAATTACGTGAAATGATGCCTTTCGTACAGCCGCGAGTAAAGGTAGGGATTAAATAATATGAAGCAGATTTTGTTCATGGATACAACGCTTCGTGATGGCGAACAATCACCAGGAGTAAATTTAAATGAACAAGAGAAGTTACAAATTGCTAGGCAATTAGAGAGGCTTGGTATTCATGTAATGGAAGCTGGATTCGCGGCAGCTTCCGAAGGTGACTTCCAATCGGTAAAACGCATCGCGAATACAATTCAAAATGCTACGGTTATGAGTTTAGCTAGAGCGAAAGAAAGTGACATTCGAAGAGCATATGAAGCTGTGAAAGGTGCTGTATCTCCTCGTCTACACGTATTTCTAGCTACGAGTGATATTCATATGAAATATAAACTTTGTATGTCAAAAGAAGATGTGTTAAATAGTATTCATCGTTCGGTTACGCTTGGAAAATCATTATTTCCGACAGTACAATTTTCTGCAGAAGATGCGACAAGAACATCGAGAGCATTTTTAGCTGAAGCAGTAGAAACTGCGATTCGCGCAGGAGCGAATGTAATTAATATTCCGGATACAGTTGGATATACGAATCCGGAAGAATATTATTCTCTTTTTAGATACTTACAAGAATCCGTTCCATCATATGAAAAAGCGATTTTTTCTTGTCATTGTCACGACGATCTTGGTATGGCAGTAGCAAATTCGTTAGCTGCGGTTGAAGGCGGAGCAGTGCAAGTAGAAGGAACGATTAATGGCATTGGAGAAAGAGCAGGGAATGCAGCGTTAGAAGAAGTTGCGGTTGCTCTTCATATTAGAAAAGATTTTTATAAAGCAGAACCTTCGATGACTTTAAAAGAGATTAAGGCAACGAGTACATTAGTAAGCAGGTTAACGGGTATGGTTGTACCGAAAAATAAAGCAATCGTTGGAGCGAATGCATTTGCTCATGAATCAGGCATCCACCAAGATGGGGTTCTAAAAGAAGTAACAACTTATGAAATTATCGAACCAGCGCTTATAGGAGAATCTCAAAATCTCTTTGTACTTGGGAAACATTCTGGCCGTCATGCGTTTACGGAAAAAATGAAAGAGCTTGGTTATGAATTTACAAATGAAGAGCGAGATGCGGCATTCGAAGCATTTAAAAAATTGGCGGATCGTAAAAAGGAAATTACTGAGGAAGATTTACGCGCAATTATGCTTGGTGAAGCAGCATTTGCAGCCCAGCAATATAACATTACGCAATTACAAGTGCATTTCGTATCAAATAGTACA
Organism: Bacillus sp. MYb78; assembly: GCF_002975115.1. Lineage (NCBI taxonomy): Bacteria > Bacillati > Bacillota > Bacilli > Caryophanales > Bacillaceae > Bacillus > Bacillus sp. MYb78. Next base: position 453,312 of record NZ_PCOB01000001.1, on the reverse strand, counting down.
CAATGCGCAACAGTTGTGCTGAAGGATGAGGAAGGAAATGTATATGAAGATGCAGCCACTGGTTCTGGTAGTATTGAAGCGATATACAATGCGATTCAAAGAATTTTAGGATTAGAATGTGAATTGGCAGATTATCGCATACAATCTATTACACAAGGTCAAGATGCACTTGCTCACGTCCATGTTGAATTAAAAGAAGGTAGTCACCAAATATCAGGTTTTGGAGTTGCGCAAGACGTATTGGAAGCGTCGGCGAGAGCTTATGTCCATGCAGCAGGGAAATTAAAATCTCTTATAGCGCTTGTGAAATAAATATTTGATAGGTGAGAGAAGCTTTCCTCATCTATCAAATCAAAGTTCTGGAAATTCAGTTAAAAGGAGTGTTAAAAATGGAAAAACGTATCGTTTGTTTAGCTGGTGATGGTGTTGGTCCAGAAGTTATGGAAAGTGCGAAGGAAGTATTGCATATGGTAGAAAGGCTATATGGACATCATTTTCATTTGCAAGATGAGTACTTTGGTGGTGTTGCTATCGATTTAACTGGGCAACCATTACCACAGCGAACACTTGCCGCCTGTTTAGCGAGTGATGCGGTTTTACTTGGAGCAGTAGGTGGACCAAGGTGGGATAGTGCGAAAGAAAGGCCTGAGAAAGGATTATTAGCATTAAGAAAAGGACTCGGTGTATTTGCGAATGTTCGCCCTGTAACGGTAGAAAGTGCAACTGCACATTTATCACCATTAAAAAATGCTGATGAAATTGATTTCGTTGTCGTTCGTGAATTAACAGGCGGAATTTATTTTTCTTATCCGAAAGAGCGAACGGAAGAAGTGGCGACAGATACACTTACGTATCATCGACATGAAATTGAACGTATCGTTTCGTATGCCTTTCAATTAGCAAATAAGCGGAAGAAAAAAGTAACATCTATTGATAAAGCGAATGTTTTAGAGTCTAGTAAACTATGGAGAAATGTGACAGAAGAAGTAGCACTTCGCTACCCAAATGTGGAAGTAGAACACATTTTAGTAGATGCAGCGGCTATGGAATTAATTCGGAATCCAGGAAGATTTGACGTTATTGTAACGGAAAATTTATTTGGTGATATTTTAAGTGATGAGGCTTCAGTATTAGCTGGATCATTAGGAATGCTTCCATCAGCAAGTCACGCTGAAAAGGGGCCTTCATTATACGAGCCTATTCACGGATCAGCACCGGATATTGCGGGGAAAAATAAGGCGAATCCAATTGCGATGATGCGTTCTGTTGCAATGATGCTTGGGCAATCGTTCGGATTAACGAGAGAAGGATATGCAATTGAAGAAGCAGTTTCTGCAGTTCTTAAATCTGGAAAATGTACAGCAGATATCGGGGGGACTGAAACGACAACTTCGTTTACAAAGGCAGTTATTCAAGAAATGGAAGAGCAAGCGTTAGTAGGGAGAGGAAGATAATGGGGAAAAGGTTACTAGATAAGCTTTGGGAAAGACATGTAGTTGCGACAAATGAAAATGGATTGGATTTATTATATATCGATCTACATCTTGTTCATGAAGTAACGTCACCGCAAGCCTTTGAAGGCTTGCGGCTTACAAATCGAACAGTCCGCAGACCAGATTTAACATTTGCAACGATGGATCATAATATTCCAACGAAAGATGTTTGGAATATTACCGATCGCATTGCGAAGCAGCAACTAGATACACTTCGGGAAAACTGTAAACAATTTCAGGTGCCATTAGCGGATATCGGAGATGAAGAGCAAGGGATCGTTCATGTTATAGGACCAGAACTTGGACTCACACAGCCAGGGAAAACGATTGTTTGTGGTGATAGTCATACAGCAACACACGGTGCTTTTGGCGCACTAGCGTTTGGTATTGGTACGAGTGAAGTGGAACATGTATTGGCAACGCAAACGTTATGGCAACGAAAGCCGAAAGCGATGGGCATTGAGTTAAAAGGAAAGTTACCGCAAGGTGTTTATGCGAAAGATATTATTTTACATCTCCTTTCAAAGTACGGAGTAGCAGTTGGAACAGGTTACGTAATGGAGTTTTACGGAGAGGCCATTCATGCTATGGATATGGAAGAGAGGATGACGCTTTGCAATATGGCAATTGAAGGGGGAGCGAAGGCTGGCATTATTGCACCAGATGAAAAAACGGTTGCTTACGTAAAAGGACGTAAATATGCACCGAAAGACTATGAATCTATTAAGGAAAAATGGTCGGAACTTTATACAGATTTAGATGCAGTTTATGATTTACATATTATAGTAGATGTTACGGATTTAGCGCCGTACGTTACGTGGGGAACAAATCCTAGTATGGGTGTTCGGATTGATGAGAAATTGCCAGAAAAGCATGATGCAAATGACGAAAGAGCGTTTTCTTATATGGGATTGAGTCCCGGACAAAGTACGTATGACATTCCAGTTCAACATGTTTTCATTGGATCTTGTACAAATTCTAGGCTTTCTGATTTAGAAATTGCTGCATCTGTCGTGAAAGGTAAAAAAGTAAAAGAAGGTGTGCGAGCACTTGTTGTACCTGGATCCCAAAGGGTAAGAGAAGCAGCGATGCATAAAGGATTACATCGCATATTTGAAGAAGCTGGATTTGAATGGAGAGAGCCCGGATGCTCAATGTGTCTAGGTATGAATCCAGATCAAGTGCCTGAAGGAGAACATTGTGCCTCTACGTCAAATCGCAATTTTGAAGGAAGACAAGGAAAGGGAGCACGAACGCATTTAGTTAGCCCGGCAATGGCGGCAGCGGCTGCGTTACATGGTCATTTTGTTGATATTAGAAAGGAGAGTTATGATGGAGCCATTTCGTATTCATAAAGGTACTGCCGCAGTACTGATGAATGATAACATTGATACAGATCAAATTATTCCGAAGCAATATTTAAAGAGAATTGAAAGAACTGGGTTTGGGAAGTTTTTATTTGATGAGTGGCGATATGATAATAATCGCCAAGAAAACCCTAATTTCCCGCTTAATGCGCAAGAAAGAAAAGGAGCCAGCATATTAATTACAGGTGATAATTTTGGATGTGGCTCGTCTAGAGAACATGCTCCATGGGCGCTTGCTGATTATGGTTTCCGCGTTATTATCGCTGGAGGATTTGCCGATATCTTTTATATGAATTGTATGAAGAATGGCATGTTACCGATTGTAATGGACAAAGATATGCGTGAACAACTTGCAAAAACAGATGCGAGGGAACAAATCACAGTTGATTTAGAAAATGAAATAATTATAACGAATATGCACAGATTCCATTTTACAATCGAGAAAATGTGGAAAGAGAAGTTATTGAATGGTTTAGATGAAATTAGTATTACAATGCAATATGAACAAGAAATAAAAGAGTATGAAAGAAAAGTGGCTTTACATTAAAAAAAAGTGACGGAATATTAAAAATGTATTTACATTCAAAATTAACTGTTATATACTATGTGAAAATCAGAGGAGAAAGGGAGTAAGTATTATGAATACAATAAAATCTATTACAATGCTTACACAACTACATCATCATACATGAAACCCTTGAACCTAGCGTGAAAACGTGTAGGTACAAGGGTTATTCCCGTTGTACCTACACTCTACTGAAGAGCCTTGTAGGTATTTTGTCTACAAGGCTCTTTTTATTTTCGGCTTAGGTGAATGGAATAGGCATACATTAGAAGGGGAAAGGTGTGAAAATTTAGATGACAAAATGGAAACGGGCGAACCCGAATGGAACGAGAGATTATTTATTCGAAGAATGTACGTTAATTGAAGAAGTGGAGCAAAAATTAAGGCTTACTTTTTTAGAGAGAGGTTATGAGGAAATAAGAACACCTACAATTGAATTTTATGATGTTTTTGCATTTCAAAATAGACCGATAGATGAAGAGAAAATGTATAAATTTTTTGATGAAAAGGGAAGGATTATCGTTTTACGTCCAGATATGACAATTCCTTTAGCAAGAGTGATTGGAACACAGAGATGGGATACGCCACTTAAAGTGACGTATAGCGGGAATGTATTTCGAGCCAATGAATCCCATTCTGGAAAATATAATGAAATCGTACAAAGTGGTATTGAAGTTATCGGGATTGATAATGTAAGAGCTGAAATTGAATGTGTAATAAGTGTCATTCAAGCACTTCAAAAGTTGAAGGTGCAATCTTTTACAATTGAGATTGGGCAAGTACAGTTATATAAATGTATTGTAAAAAAGCTCTCCATCCATGATGAAGAAGAAAGGGTACTTAGAACGTATATAGAAAGTAAAAATTATGCTGCCCTCTCAAATTTTATCGGAGAAAAGAAATTAGATCGATGCGATGAGACAGTAAGATTACTTGAGAAATTACCAAGGCTATTTGGAAATTTAGAAGTTATTGAGGAGGCAGAAAAGCTTGCTTCAAGTAATGAAATGAAAATGGCAATTGCAAGAGTAAAAGAAATGTATGAAACAATTGAAACGTTAGGATATGGTTCTTACATATCAATTGATTTGGGCATGATTCAACACTTAGATTACTATACGGGTGTTATTTTCAAAGGATATATATATGAAATTGGAGAAGAAATCGTTAGTGGCGGAAGATACGATGAGCTAATTGGGAATTTTGGAGAAATGCTGCCAGCTGTTGGACTCGCGGTACAAGTAAATCAAATTGTGAAGGCGCTGCAAGAGCAGCAAGAACCATATGAACGAAATCAAATTGATATTGTGATTCATTATGAGTTAAATAGATTAGCGGAAGCAGAAAGGTTACGAAATTTACTTCGAAAGGATGGGAAAAATGCTTGGTTATCTCTATTCTCTAATTTAAGCGATACCTTTCAATTTGCAAGAAAAAATAAAATAGGAACGGTCGTTGAGGCAAAGAATGAATATTTAGTGGAATATGTATGGAATGAGAAATGGGTAGTCCAGAAAGAAGGAGAGGCTTCATGCGTAACATTCAAATTGCGTTAACGAAAGGAAGGTTAGAAAAACATGTCATTCCACTTTTTGAGCAGATTGGAATTGATTGTTCCGATCTCAAAAATAAAGGTCGGAAGCTTGTATTTCAAAGTAAAAATACAAATGTTTCATTTATTTTAGTAAAAGCGGTTGATGTTGCTACTTATGTAGAACATGGGGTAGCTGATATTGGGATCGTTGGAAAAGATATTTTAATGGAAAACGAGAAAGATATTTATGAAATGCTGGATTTAGGAGTGGGGATTTGTAAGTTTTGTGTTGCTTCTATTCCTACGTATAATCCGAAGAGTTACCGGAAGAAAAGAATTGCTACGAAATACCCGCATATTACTTCTACTTATTTTCATGATAAGGGAGAGGATGTAGAAATTATTAAAATAGAAGGTTCTGTAGAAATCGCTCCTCTTCTTGGATTGGCAGATGCGATTGTAGATATTGTTGAAACAGGAAAAACATTACAAGAGAATGGACTTATTGTATTTGAGGAAATGCACTCTATATCGGCTCGGATGATTGTAAATAAGGCAGCCTTAAAAACTAAAAAAGACGAAATATTCAGTATCGTAAATATGATGGAGCAAGAAATCTTATCAGGGAAATAGGAGGACTTAAAATGAAAATCATTTATGAAGACTTTAAGGAGGCATTATCTAAAGTAAAAGTGCTAAGAGAAAACGCTAATATAATAGAAGAAACTGTTCAAAGAAGTGTAAGAGAAATCATTAGAAATGTAAGGGAAGGGAAAGGTGAAGCTTTATCTTTCTATACAAAAAAGTTTGATGGTGTAGAGATGAAAGATTTTCGTGTAAGTGAAGAAGAAATACAGCAAGCGAGTATGTTTGTAACGAATTCATTTTTAGAAGCTTTAAAAGAGGCGAAGAAAAACATTGTTTCGTATCACGAAAAGCAAAAGAAGCACTCAATATTCGATTGTGAAAGTAAAGGCGTAATTAGAGGGCAACTCATTCGGCCGTTAGAAAATGTAGGTGTATATGTACCGGGTGGGACAGCCTCATATCCTTCTTCAGTATTAATGAATGTATTGCCGGCGAAACTCGCAGGTGTGAAAAAGATTGTAATGGTAACACCGCCGAGGAAAGGAGGAATTGATCCGCATATATTAGCTGCTGCAAATCTTGCGGGAGTAGATGAAATTTATACGATAGGTGGCGCGCAAGCAATTGCTGCTTTAGCATACGGGACGGAATCGATTCCGAAAGTGGATAAAATAGTTGGACCGGGAAATTTGTATGTCGCTCTAGCGAAGCGAGAAGTATACGGAATAGTAAATATCGATATGATTGCTGGTCCATCAGAAATTGTAGTTGTCGCGGATGAAACAGGTAATGCAAAATATATCGCAGCGGATTTATTATCGCAAGCAGAGCATGATGAGAGAGCAACGGCGATTTGTATTACAACGAATATGGAACTAGCTAAAGAAGTAGAAAAAGAGATAGAAAGACAGTTAGAAATGTTACCAAGAAGTGAAATTGCACGTGAATCAATAAATAGAAATGGAGCCATCTTTATCGTTCCTTCTTTAGAGGAGGCACTAAAGTTATCAAATGAAATTGCTCCAGAACATTTAGAGTTACATATAAAAGAACCGATGAATGCTCTAGATTATGTGAAACATGCAGGTTCTATTTTCCTTGGGTCATATGCACCTGAACCGCTCGGGGATTATTTAGCGGGACCGAATCATGTATTACCAACGAGCGGAACGGCAAGATTTTTTTCTCCGTTATCAGTCGATGATTTCGTGAAAAAATCAAGTTTTATTTCTTATACGGAGGAAGCATTAAAAAATGTACAGCATCACATTGTAGAGCTTGCAAATAAAGAAGGGTTACATGCACATGCGAGAGCAATCCAAATAAGGTTTGAGGAGGAAAAATAATGCGTCAGTCCAGTCAAGTACGTGAGACGACAGAAACAAAAATTAAATTAAATTTGCAGCTTGATGAAAGTACAAATGTATCTATTCAAACAGGGGTTGGTTTTTTCGATCATATGCTTACTTTATTTGCTAGACATGGAAGATTTGGATTGCAAGTTGAAGCAGAAGGGGATGCATTTGTCGATGCACATCACACCGTTGAAGATGTTGGAATTGTACTCGGAAATTGCTTGAAAGAAGCATTGCAAAACAAAGAGGGAATTAATCGTTACGGTTCTGCGTATGTACCGATGGATGAATCTTTAGGATTTGTCGCAATTGATATAAGTGGACGCTCATATTGTGTATTTCAAGGGGAATTAACAAATCCGAAGCTTGGGGATTTTGATACAGAATTGACGGAAGAATTTTTTAGAGCAGTTGCACATGCTGCCAATATTACATTACATGCGCGCGTTCTATACGGAAGTAATACGCATCATAAAATTGAAGCATTATTTAAAGCTTTTGGTAGAGCGCTTAGAGAAGCGGTCGAAAAAAATGCCAACATTACTGGTGTAAATTCAACGAAAGGGATGTTGTAATTGATTGCCATTATAGATTATGGAATGGGGAATATTCGCAGTGTAGAGCAAGCATTAAAATATATTGGGGCAGAGTACATTGTAACGAGTGATAAAGAAGAGATATTGAGAAGCGATGGCGTGATTTTACCGGGAGTAGGTGTATTTCCGAAAGCGATGGACGTATTAGAAGAAAGAGATTTAGTGTGTGTACTAAAAGAGGTTTGTGATATAGGAAAACCTCTCCTCGGTATATGTTTGGGCATGCAGCTTTTATTTGAACGAAGTGAGGAACTAAAAGATTGTAGCGGGTTAGGTTTACTACCAGGGGAAATTCGTAAGTTAAAAGTTTCGTATAAAATTCCTCATATGGGATGGAATGAACTAAGGAAGGAAAGAGAATTTCCGCTTTGGAATGGATTAGTGGATGGTTCTTTCGTTTATTATGTTCACTCATATTACGCGGATTGTCCAGATGAAATTGTATGCGGAGTAAGTGATTATGGAATGCAAGTACCAGGGTTTGTAGCGAAAGGAAATGTATTTGGTGCACAGTTTCATCCAGAAAAAAGTGGTGAAATTGGCATGCAAATATTAAAAAATTTTCAAGGGGTGGTAGAAGCATGGAAATCTTCCCAGCTATCGATTTAAAAGAAGGACGATGCGTTAGACTTTATCAAGGAGAGTTTAGTAAAGAAACGGTGATGAATGAAGATCCGGTAGCGCAGGCAATCATATTTGAAAAGCTTGGAGCGGAAATACTACACATTGTTGATTTAGACGGTGCAATTGCTGGCGAGTCGTTAAATTTGCCCGTCATTGAAAAAATCTGTAAGGCGGTACGTATTCCTGTGCAAGTGGGAGGAGGAATTCGTTCACTTGTAGCGGTGGAGAAGTTATTGTCAGTAGGTGTAGAAAAAGTGATTTTAGGAACAGCAGCTCTTTATGATAAGTCATTTTTAGAGGAAGCAGTTCGTCTATATAAAGAGAAAATCATTGTTGGAATTGATGCGAAAAATGGTTTCGTAGCAACGAGAGGTTGGCTTGATCTGTCTGAAATTTCTTATATTAGTTTAGCGAAACAAATGGAAAGTTTAGATGTTCAAACGATTGTGTTTACAGACATTTCGAAAGACGGGACGCTTGCAGGGCCAAATTTTGAACAATTGGCGTTACTTCAAAAAAGTGTGGGCATTCGTCTCATTGCCTCTGGAGGAGTGGCATCTATTCAAGATGTGAAAAAGTTAAATGATATGAATATATATGGTGTCATAATTGGAAAGGCGCTTTACGAGAAAACGATTGATTTAGAAGAAGTGTTACAGGTAACGAAGTTATGTTAGCGAAACGAATTATTCCATGTCTAGATGTGAAAGAAGGGCGAGTCGTAAAGGGGGTAAATTTTATAGGATTACAAGATGTCGGTGATCCGGTTGAAATAGCTGAAGCATATAACGTGGCAGGGGCAGATGAAATCGTATTTTTAGATATTACAGCGACTCATGAAGGAAGAAAAACGATTATAGATGTTGTAGAAAAAACAGCAGCTAAAGTATTTATTCCTCTTACGGTTGGCGGGGGGATTTCAAGTGTGAAAGATATGTACAATTTACTAAGAACTGGAGCAGACAAAGTTTCAATAAACTCAGCGGCAGTGCGAAACCCGAAGCTAATAGAAGAGGGCGCAGAACACTTTGGATCACAATGTATTGTCGTGGCAATTGACGCTAGAAAAGTAGCAGAAGATAAATGGAACGTATACGTCAACGGCGGAAGAGTTGACACAGGAATGGATGCCATAGAATGGGCGAATCGTGTTGTTAAGCTCGGGGCGGGTGAAATTTTGTTAACGAGTATGGATGCAGATGGAACGAAAAGTGGATATGATCTTCGTTTAACAGAAGAAATTTCAAAAAGTGTTTCCATTCCAGTCATCGCATCAGGAGGCTGTGGTCATACGGATCACATTATAGAAGTTTTTCAAAAGACAACAGTTGATGCAGCATTAGCGGCATCCATCTTTCATTATGGTGAGGCGACAGTGCAGAGTGTAAAGCGAAAATTAAGAGATGCAAATGTTGGGGTGCGGTTATGAAACCTAATTTTTCAAAAGGATTAATACCGGCAATTGTCATCGAAGAAGGTACGAAAGAAGTTTTAATGCTAGCTTATATGAATGAAGAAGCATATGAAAAAACGTTAGAGACGAAAAGAACATGGTTTTACTCTCGTTCGAGGCAGTCGTTATGGAATAAGGGAGAAACATCAGGGAATGTTCAATATGTGCAATCTCTATACTTAGATTGTGATCAAGATTCAATTGTTGTGAATGTGAAACAAGTAGGACCTGCTTGTCATACGGGGGAGAAGACATGTTTTCACTATCAAATTATATAGGGGGATACATATGGAAAATGCCTTTAAGTTGCTGTATAAAACAATTGAAGAACGAAAGGAAAGCCCACTTCCTGAATCGTATACAAATTATTTATTTTCAAAAGGAGAAGATAAAATTTTAAAGAAAATTGGTGAAGAGTGTGCTGAAGTAATTATCGCATGTAAAAATAATGATAAAGAAGAAGTAGTGAAAGAAATGGTTGATGTATTTTATCACTGTTTCGTTTTATTAGCTGAAAAAAATATCGCATTGGAAGATGTCATGCGAGAGGTGAAAGAACGAAATGGAAAGCTTTCGAGAGTTGGGGATAGAAGGGAAATAGATACATTATAAGGGGGAATGTATATGAAAGTAGATTATCATCTTCACTTAGAAGAAGGACCGTATTCAATAGGATGGCTTGCTAAAATAAATGAAGCGTTGGAATGTTATGAACCGCTTCAAGAAAGGCATTCTATGGATTGGCTTATGAAAACACAAGAGCGTTTGCAAAAACGTGTGAAGGAAGGGCCATTTACAACAGAATGGATAGATCTATATTTAGAAGAAGCTGTGCGAAAAGGAATAAAAGAAGTGGGAATTGTTGATCATCTATATCGTTTTCATGAAGCGAAAGGATATTATGAAAAATATGTAGATATTAGTGATTCTAAGCTCGGTCGTATACAGAAAGAATGGTTAGATCAAGTAAGGGTAGTTTCACTGTATGATTTTACAAAGGCAATTGAAGAGGCGAAAGAACGATGGAGTAAAAGAGGTGTCACACTTAAACTTGGAATTGAAGCGGATTATTTTATTGGTTGTGAAGGAGAGTTAAAAGAATTATTAGCGCTAGGAGACTTTGATTATGTAATCGGCTCCGTTCATTTTCTAAATGGCTGGGGATTTGATAATCCAGATACGAAAGAATATTTTGAGGTGCATGACCTACGCGCATTATACGATACGTTTTTTAAAACAGTTGAGAGTGCGATTCGTACCGAGTTATTTGATATTATCGCTCATCTAGATAATATAAAGGTATTTAATTATCGATTGGATGAGAATGAACAGCTTTCTTATTATGAGGAAATTGCCTGTGCGTTAGTAGAAACGAATACGGCAACAGAAATAAATGCAGGATTGTACTATCGTTATCCTGTTCGTGAAATGTGCCCAAGTCCACTATATTTACAAGTATTAGCTAAGTATGGTGTTCCAATTACGATTTCTTCGGATGCCCATTATCCAAATGATTTAGGGAACTATGTACAAGAGAATGTACAAACATTACGAGCGCACGGTGTTACTCAGGTTGCAACATTTACGAAGCGAGCAAGAGTAATGAGGTCGCTTGAAGAAGAAGTAACAAATTCAAAATGAAACGCAATTTTTTGATGAAAACCACCCTTTTTGTTCAAAATAAGAAAGAATGAAAAGGAGGGTAAGAAATGGCGAAACAACAAAATAAACAAAATGTACAAGTTGCACAGCAACAAGCTTATACTTCTGAAACGAATGCTGCATCTCAATCGGTTATTGAGGAGCAAATTAGCGATACGGTTGCAGAAGGAACTATTGATGTGAAGCTCGGAAAAGAATCGCAGGAAAAAGCGTAAGAAGAGGGGAGAGTTGCATCTCCTCTTTTTTCATGGAAAAGTGTCGATTTTCAAAACTATAATCAAATTCCTTGGTTTTTATATGTGGATTTCTTACAATGAAATATAAGAGATATCTTATTTTCTATAGAAGAGGTGTTAGTAGTGGCAAAAATATTAGTAGCGGGAAAAATTCCGGAAATTGGATTAGAACTATTAAAAGATCATGATGTAGAAATGTACGATAAAGAGGAATTAATTTCTATAGATGAATTAACAGAGCGTGTAAAAGATAAAGATGCATTGTTAAGTTTACTTTCGACAAAGGTGCCAAAAGAAGTTATTGATGCAGCGTCTCATTTAAAGATTGTTGCAAACTATGGTGCTGGTTACGACAATATTGATTACACGTATGCGGGTGAAAAAGGAATTGCAGTTACGAATACACCGAAAGTATCAACGGAAGCGACTGCAGAATTAACATTTGCACTTCTTTTAGCAGCGGCGCGTAGAATTCCTGAAGGGGATACGTTATGTCGTACGACTGGATTTAACGGATGGGCACCGTTATTTTTCTTAGGACGAGAAGTCCACGGTAAGACAATCGGAATTATTGGTCTTGGAGAAATCGGGAAGGCTGTTGCAAAACGTGCGAAAGCATTTGGAATGGATGTTTTATATACAGGGCCAAATCGTAAGTTTGAAGCTGAAAGTGAACTGGGAGCAACGTATGTGACGTTGGAAAAATTATTACAAACAGCAGATTTTATTACAATTAACTGTGCTTATAATCCGAAATTACATCATATGATTGATGAAGAGCAGTTTAAAATGATGAAGAAAACAGCGTATATTGTAAATGCTTCACGTGGACCAATTATGAATGAAGCAGCACTTGCTCATGCATTAAAAACGAATGAAATTGAAGGGGCAGCTCTTGATGTGTTTGAATTTGAACCGAAAATTACAGAAGAGCTAAAAGAGTTAAAGAATGTAGTACTTGCTCCACACGTAGGGAATGCAACGTTTGAAACTCGTGATGCGATGGCTGAAATGGCTGTCAGAAATATTTTAGCTGTATTAAACGGCGAAGAGCCAGTAACACCTGTAAATCAAAAGGTATTAGTCACAAAATAAAAAGAAACCTTCCGGACTCGGAAGGTTTTCTTATTTTTCTTTATTCGCTTTTTTAGACGGTCTTTGTCTAATGAATTGAGATAACATGTACAAAATATATAGTGGAATGGCAATGAATAAGAAAACAGAAAAATTGCCAAATCCTGTTTGATACATTGTAATAATGATTCCAACTAAAAATAGTGTAATAATGATGCTATATCGTGGAATTGGTACATCTTTTAAACTTGGGATACGAATGCGGCTCACCATTAAAAATGCGAACGTTACAAATACGGTAATAAGAACGATTTTTGGAATGGTATGTGAAAATAATGTTAAGAAAGCAACAAGCCCTCCCGCTGCTGTAATCGGTACTCCAGTGAAATATTTCATTGAAGTAGAAGATGGTGTTACATTAAATCGTGCTAAACGATATGCTCCGAAAAGAGGGAATAATCCCGCTATGTATAATCCGATGATTCCGTAGTTTGAGAAAGATGTGTAATACATTAAAACAGCAGGTGCTGCACCAAATGTTACGACATCTGCAAGCGAGTCGAGCTCTTTTCCCATTTGTGAATCAACACGTAATAAACGAGCAACACGACCATCAAGACTATCTAACATCATCCCGATAAGTACTAAAATAGCAGCTGATTTATAATATCCTAAAGATGCATAGCCGATTGATAAAAATCCGCTATATAAATTTCCGAGCGTAAATAAGTTTGGAATAGCTGCTCTATACAAAATCTGATCCCTTGCTTTCTGTAATAAATTCTTAATTAGTGTATGAAAGTTTACTTATTTTATCATACCATAAATTTATTCCTCATACGAAAGAAATTACCAATTTGTGAAAGATTTCATAGAAGGGTGATTTAAAAATTAAGTGAAAATAAAAAGAGGAAGCAACTTGTATAAAGTTGCTTCCTTTACTATTCAAATTTCGTTGTCATGGTTCCAGTTTTATATTGATTATTAGGATCGAAACGTAATAAATCTCCATAAATTAATTTATCGGAGAGTTTTAATTCTGTTTTTGCTTTTTCAATATACGGCTGACATAGCGTCATATCAGCTTCTTCACCCGTACTTCTTTTGTAGCACATATTTTTTGTATAAACATACTCTTCAGAAACAAAGCTACCATCACGCATTACCATAAGCGGGTCTTTTTCTTTAATAAATAAGTCAGTTCCAAATTCAACGGATTTATTTGTTTTAATACCAAGTAAATGAAGGAGCGTTGGTTTAATATCAATTTGACCAGATACTTTAGAAACAACTTTTCCTTCTTGACCAGGCACATGAATAATAAGAGGAACTCGTTGTAATTGCATAGAATCGAATGGTGTAATAGTATCTTTTCCTAGGAACTGTGCCATAGCTGCGTTATGGTTTTCGGAAATACCATAATGATCACCATAAATGACAATAACGGAATTATCATACAGTCCTTCTTCTTTTAATTGTTTAATAAATAATTTAAGAGCTTCATCTGTGTAACGAACAGTTGGGAAGTAGCGGTTTACAACACCACTTTCTGAGTTGAATTCATCAACATATTGGTCTTCCGGATTTAGAAGAAACGGAAAATGATTTGTTAATGTAATAAATTTTGTATAGAACGGTTGCGGTAAAGATTTTAACTTTGGAATAGATTGTTCAAAGAACTGTTTATCTTTTAATCCCCAACCGACAGACATTTGTTCCGTTCCTGCGTAATCATTTAAATTAAAGTAACGATCATATCCAAGCGCAGGATACATTACATCCCGATTCCAAAACGTTTTATCATTTGAATGGAAGACGGCAGAAGAATATCCGTATTTCTTTAATTGTTCTGGTGTCGCTGTGTATTCGTTTGTTGCATGAGTAAAGAATACAGAACCACGATCTAGCGGATAAAGTGAGTTTTCAACGATAAATTCAGCATCAGAAGTTTTGCCTTGTCCAGTTTGATGATAGAAGTTATCGAAATAGAAACTATCCTTAATAAATTCATTTAAAAATGGGGTAATTTCTTTTCCATTTATTTTTTTATTAATAACAAAGCTTTGTGTAGATTCCATTGAAATTAAAATTACATTTTTACCTTTTGCAGCTCCAAATAAGTTTTTATCAACTTGTTTGTCTTTTGAGTCTGTATAGTTTTTGATTTCAGAAAATCCATCCCCACTTGCAAATACACGCTCAGCTGAAGACTTGGATTGAAGTGTAATATCAAATAGATGATATGTGTATAAACCTAAATTCTTTACGACAGTTTGACGGTCAAATGAGCGCGAGAACATTTGTGGTTTATAAATAACTGATACAACAATTTGTAGTGCTAATAAAGCTGTTACACCGCTAAAGAAAGTTCGCTTCTCTGAGCGGGAAAGTGGTGTTTTGTCGCCAAATGATGGGAATTTACGCGAAATAAACATTAAAATAATTGCATCTGCAAATAAAAGTAATGTTTTGTACGTAAAGAGTTCTTTTATACTTGTCCCTAAATCAGCCATATTGTTTGTTTGGAATAAAACCGGGAAAGTAACGAAATCGTTATAGAACCCATAAAACATTGCGTTTCCAAATAAAATAAATGACAGTATAAAACTGATTCCAATTATAATTCGGTTTCGGTGCTTAGATGCAAGTAAAGCTAAGCCGAAAAATAAAAGTAACGCAGCTAGTGGATTAATAAAAAGCATGAATTCTTCAAAGAAATTATCAATTTTAATATCAAATGCTAGCTTGTACACAATATATGTTTTAATCCATAGTAAAACGACTGCAACGAGTGCAAATCGCAGTTTTGGAAACAGATGTTGTAGCATAATATACTCCTCTCCTAAAAAGCATGACAGTTCTTGTGAGTCAGTTTGCTTAACGACTCATTTTATATATACGAACAGTCCTTTGTTATTATGATTATTATACTATGAGTATCATTATACGAAAATAAAAGAGAGTTGTGGGCTTTTTTATAATAATCGAGTAGAAAAAGAGTGGTGGGAGACAATAAAACAGAATTTCTATGTATGATAATTATCGTACGCAGAAAGAATCGCGTGATAATACGGAGGTTATAATGCGAAAATTATTATATTTTATAGCATGCAGTAGTGTTATACTTTTTACCTCACCGAGTGTGTCAATAGCTCAATATGATGCACCTCTTATGGAAGATGCACTTTATTCTGTTTTATTTCCAAAAATAAATAAAGCAATTGAAAAACAATATGGAAGTTTGAAACCGTATCAATGTCCTAAAATTATTAGTTTAAAAAAAGTGTATAGCGGTACATATTTATTTCAAGCAAGTATTGAAGTGACAAAGTATGAACGTGTTGCTGGGAAAATTGCTCCCCCATTTGAGAAGGTAACGATTACATTTAATAACGAAGAAGGCGAATGGGAAGTGAGAAAGATTTCAGTAAAGCGCTTACCAAATGATACAAAATTAAACTGTAAAAAAACAATATAAAAAATTGTTTGACAAATAAAATGGTCCTTTGGTATTGTTAATAGCAACAATTAGATGTTTGAAAATTAAATAGACTTACCTCATCTACTCTCAAAGGTAGAGGCCGCGATAGGAAAGAGTAAGCTATGGGAGATTTCATGGAATCTGTGATCATAGGCTGAAAGGGACTATTGCCGAAATATAAGAATAACCATCTTATTCATATATTGGGACTACATTGAATAAATGTAGTACTGTCATAAGATTTATTTTATGGAGAGCTATTTGGAGATGTTGATGCGGTTTCTTATTTTGAGGAGATAACAACTCGTTTATTTTTTCAATATATATTTTTCCTAATAAGAAACGCGTGTGAACATTGTTCCGCGCGTTTTTTGTCTATCTAAAAGCGTGCTGCAATGAATAGAAGATTGGGGTTATGAGTTTTAGAGGAAATAAGGGAGGAATTTAAATGTATTTACACGGCACAAGCCGAATTAATGGGCAAGGACACTTAGAAATTGGAGGGTGCGATACGACGCAGCTAGCAAAGCAATACGGAACACCACTTTATGTATACGATGAAGAGTCTATTCGAGGAAAATGCCGAGCATTTCATCGTGCTTTTAAAGAAAGTGGTTTCTCTTATCAAGTAGCATATGCAAGCAAGGCGTTCTTGTGCATGGAGATGTGCCGAGTAGCTCGTGAAGAGAATATGTCATTAGACGTTGTTTCTGGAGGAGAATTATATACTGCGCTCCAAGCAGGATTTCCAGCATCACGTATTCATTTTCATGGAAATAATAAAACAGAAGAAGAGATAGTGATGGCTCTTCAGGCGAATATCGGTTGTTTTGTCGTAGATAATTTCTTTGAATTAGAAGTTTTACACGATTTAGCGATGCAACATGGAAAGTTTGTGAACATATTAATTCGTGTAACGCCTGGAGTAGAGGCGCACACACATGAATATATTACAACAGGCCAAGATGATTCGAAATTTGGATTTGGCGTTTCAAACGGTCAAGCGATGCAGGCAATTGGATTTGCTTTACAAAAATCCAATTATAATGTGCTAGGGATTCATTCACATATCGGATCGCAAATATTTGAAACAGCTGGCTTTGTTCGAGCGATTGAAGTTCTTCGCCAATTTTTAGAAGAAGTGAGAGAGCAAACAAACTATGTAGTAAAAGTGTTAAATGTAGGCGGGGGATTTGGAATACGCTACACAGAGTCGGATACACCGTTAACTCTTGAGACATATGTACGAGCTGTAACAAGTGCAGTGAGAGAACAATTTACTGTATGTGAATATCCATTGCCAGAAATATGGATTGAACCAGGCCGTAGCATTGTAGGTGATGCTGGGACAACAATTTATACAGTTGGATCTGTGAAAGATATTCCTGGTATTCGGAAATATGTATCAGTCGATGGTGGAATGACAGATAATTTAAGACCTGCTTTATATAGTGCGCGTTATGAAGCAATGTTAGCGAATCGAGGGAATGATGAGAATGAGGAACTCGTTTCGATTGCGGGGAAATGTTGTGAGAGCGGAGATATGTTGATTTGGGATATTCATTTACCGAAAGTCGCTTCTGCTGATTTACTAGCAGTTTCCTGTACAGGAGCCTACGGGTACTCGATGGCGAATAATTACAATCGGATTCGAAGACCAGCCGTTGTCTTTGCAAAAGGCGGAACATCGCAAGTAGTTGTGGAACGCGAAACATATGAAAATATTATTGGGAACGATCGCATACGTATTAAAGAGCTTGTTTAAATAGAAAAAGGAGTTGTTCGGATGGGCAATTCCTTTTTTGTAAAATAAAATAATTAAAATATATCGGAAAACTAGGATTGAAAAAAATCAGAATTGTGATAAAATACAAATACAAAGCTTATCAAGAGAAGCGGAGGGAACTGGCCCGAAGAAGCTCGGCAACCTGCTTATAGAAAGCAAGGTGCTAAATCCAGCAAAATGGAATCCATTTTGAAAGATAAGGTAAAATATATTACCGAACAGTCTTTTCGAAATGGGAAAGATTTTTTTTATGAATAAAAAGGGGGGCTGTTCGCGTGGGTGTACGGGAACATTTTGATGAAGTATCCGAGAAGATTGAAGCGATGCTTGCTGATATGAAATATGGCTCAATTACAATTGTTGTGCAAGATGGAAAAGTAATTCAGTTAGAGAAAAGTGAAAAAGTACGCTTAAAGTGAAAAGCGCTGACTAGAAAAACTAGAGGCGGTTTTAACCTATTTTCATTAGGTTAAAACCGTCTTTTTGCTTTTACAGGGGGAAAAAACATGTTGACGTATGAAACGTGGGAAGAAAATGTTGTTTCGTTTTCGGAAGAAGATGAAACAAAAGGCGCGTTATCAGTATTAAATTGGGCTTATGAAGAGTATAAAGATGAAATCGTCTACGCATGTAGCTTTGGGGTGGAAGGTATGGTATTACTGCACCTTATAAACCAAGTAAATCCATCTGCTAAAGTTGTATTTTTGGATACAAATGTTCATTTTCAAGAAACATATGAATTAATTCAAAGAGTGAGGGAACGATTTCCTTCATTGAATATTATAGAAAAGCAGCCAGAACTTACACTTGATGAACAGGCGAAGTTGCATGGTGAAAAACTGTGGGAGAGCAATCCGAATCTTTGTTGTAAGATTAGAAAAATTTTACCTTTAGAAAAATCATTAGTCGTGGAAAAAGCATGGATATCGGGCTTAAGAAGGGAACAATCAGAAACACGTAAGCATACAAAGTTTATAAATCAAGATCATCGTTTTCAATCTATTAAAGTTTGTCCACTCATTCATTGGACGTGGAAAGAAGTTTGGCGATATGTATACAAACATAGCTTGCCGTATAACCCGTTGCATGATGTTGGCTATCCAAGTATTGGGTGTGAGAAATGTACTTTACCTGTAGGGGATGGTGGCGATTCAAGAGATGGTAGATGGGCTGGGAAAGTGAAAACCGAATGTGGTCTTCATTATCAATAAGATGAATCTTGAAATAAAGCTAAGAGGGGATATAGAAAATGAGCACAGTAAACGAATTAGTAAACCGTATAGATGAGACATATGATATATCACAAATTGAAAAAGAAATTAAATTAGACAACATTGCTTTAAGTGATTTAGAACTATTGGCGACAGGTGGATATAGCCCGCTTACTGGTTTTTTGGGGAAGGAAGATTATGATTCAGTCGTAGAAACGCTTCGTTTAGCAAATGGTAGTGTGTGGAGTATACCAATTACATTACCGGTAACAGAAGAAGTCGCAGAAAGCCTGAAGACCGGAGAGGAAGTAAAGCTTGTCAACAATGGAAATATATATGGTGCTATTCAAATAGAAGATATTTTCGTACCAGATAAAGAAAAAGAAGCGTTACTTGTATATAAAACAACGGATGAGGCTCATCCAGGAGTGAAAAAATTATATGAACGACCAAACGTTTACGTTGGAGGAACTATTATTCTAACAAAACGCTTTGAAAATAATCAATTTCCTTCTTATCATTTAGACCCAATTGAAACGAGAGAAGAATTTAAAAAACGTGGGTGGAAAACAGTAGTCGGATTTCAAACGAGAAACCCGGTACATCGTGCCCATGAGTATATTCAAAAATCTGCTCTTGAAATTGTAGATGGTCTCTTTTTAAATCCACTCGTTGGAGAAACGAAATCGGACGATATTCCTGCTGATGTAAGAATGGAAAGCTATGAAGTACTCCTTCAAAACTATTATCCGAAAAATCGTGTCTTTTTAAGTGTATTTCCTGCTGCAATGCGTTACGCAGGACCAAGGGAAGCGATATTTCATGCGTTAGTAAGAAAGAATTTTGGATGTACCCACTTTATTGTAGGACGTGATCATGCGGGAGTAGGAGATTATTACGGAACATACGAAGCGCAAGAAATCTTCACGAATTTTACGATAGAAGAGTTAGGCATTACACCACTATTCTTTGAACATAGTTTTTACTGCACGAAATGTGAAGCGATGGCTTCAACGAAAACATGCCCGCACGGAAAAGAAAATCATGTTATTTTATCAGGTACGAAAGTAAGAGAATTATTAAGAAACGGTGAGATTCCGCCAAGTACATTTAGTCGTAAAGAAGTAGTAGAAGTGCTAATTAAAGGTTTAAAAAAAGAAGTAGTAACAGAATAGGGAGAGAACGAGATGGATACGAATATTACTTGGCATACAGCTTCGGTTTCAAAAGATGAGAGAAGAGTGAAGAATGGACATCACAGTTTTGTAATTTGGTTTACTGGTTTATCAGCTTCGGGTAAATCTACAGTAGCGAATGCGGTCGCTCGTAAATTGTTTGAAAAGAATATTGGAAATTATGTGCTGGATGGGGATAACATTCGCCACGGTTTAAATAAAGACTTAGGATTTTCTGAAAGTGATCGCATGGAAAATATAAGACGTATTGGCGAAGTGGCAAAGTTATTTGTAGATCAAGGAACAGTTGTCCTTACAGCATTTATTTCACCATTTCGAGTAGACCGCAAACAAGTAAGAGATTTATTAGCGGCAGATGAATTTATTGAAATTTTTGTGAAGTGTCCGATTGAAGAGTGTGAGAAACGTGATCCGAAAGGGCTTTATAAAAAGGCAAGAAAAGGTGATATTAAGGATTTCACAGGTATTGATTCGCCTTATGAAGAGCCAGAGCAAGCAGAATTAATTGTAGAAACGCACAAATATTCTATTGAAGAATGTGCAGAACAAATCGTGCAGTACTTACAAGAGCGTAGTTTTATCCCGCTATTTGCCGGGAAGTAAAATTCCTACCTCAAAGTTCGGTTGGGGCAAGGAAGTTAGGTGGGGGTCGGGCTGCCCGTAAATACCCGATTGGTTAAGGCTAATAATCAGCGTGGGATGAACAAAACTCTACTGATTAAAGTTTCACTTTATATAGGGGGATTTAAAAATGAGTTATGAAAAAGTATGGGCTAACAATGAAAAACTAAATCAAACGGAGAAAAATAAATTAGAAAAAGATGGATTAGAAATTTTTAATGATATTCCTTACTATGCGGAAAATGGATTTGAATCTATTCCGAAAGAAGAGTGGGATGCCTTTAAATGGGCAGGATTGTATTTACAACGTCCAAAAGAAGCTGGTTATTTTATGATGCGGGTAAATATTCCGTCAGGGATTATTACAAATGCGCAGGCAGAAGTACTTGCTTCTATCGCTGAGGATTATGGACGTGATGTAATAGATATTACTACGAGACAGGCGATTCAGTTTCACTGGTTAGAAATTCAGCGAATTCCAGATATTTTTAAAAGATTAGCAAGAGTTGGATTATCTTCAGCGGGGGCTTGTGGTGATATAACGCGGAATATTACAGGTAATCCGCTTGCTGGAATTGATGCAAATGAACTATTTGATACGACACATATTGTGAAAGAGGTATATGACTATTTCCAACATAATGAAGAGTTTTCTAATTTGCCACGTAAATTTAAAATGTCTATTAGTTCTAATATTTATAACTCAGCAAACGCAGAGATTAACTGTGTTGCATTTACACCTGCTACGAAAGAAATAGATGGTGAGAAAAAAGTTGGTTTTCATATAAAAGTAGGCGGAGGATTATCAGCCCGTCCATATTTAGCTGATGAATTAGATGTGTTCGTTTTACCAGAAGAAGTGAAGGCAGTGGCAATTGCGATTGCTACTATATTCCGTGATTTTGGATATCGTGAGAAACGTCATTTAGCCCGTTTGAAATTTCTTGTTGCGGACTGGGGAGCAGAGAAATTTAAAGAGAAACTAATAGAGTATACAGGGCCTTTACAAAGTAAAGGGGAAAGTGCACTCAAAGGATGGAATGCAGGCTATTTTTATGGTGTTCAAGACCAAAAACAAGAGGGATTAAAATATGTAGGTTTTAATGTACCGGTAGGTCGTTTACATGCAGAAGAAATGTTTGAGATTGCAAGAATCGCAAAGCAATATGGAAATGGACAAATTCGTACATGTAATTCACAAAATTTCATTATTCCGAACGTTCCTCCGGAAAATGTAAAAGGATTACTTAGTGAACCGTTGTTTGAAGCGATATCTGCAAGCCCAAAATCATTTATTGGTCATGCGGTTTCATGTACCGGTATTGAATATTGTAATCTTGCACTAGTAGAAACGAAAGAAAGATTACGAAAAATTGCAGAATACTTAGATACACAAATTGCACTCGATGTTCCAGTTCGAATTCATATGGTAGGCTGCCCGAATTCATGTGGTCAACGTCAAATTGCTGACATTGGGTTACAAGGGGTGAAAATGAAAACGAAGGAAAAGGGAATTGTTGAAGCATTTGAGATATATGTAGGTGGAACGTTGTTAGATGGCGGTGCCTACAATCAAAAGTTAAAAGGAAAAATAGATGGCGAGGATTTACCTGATGTACTCGCATCATTTATAAGTTATTTCAAAGAGAATAAATTACCAGCCGAAACATTTTATGATTTTGTAGGGCGTGTTGGTGTAGACACATTACAAATAGCGTTAAATAACGTGTTAGAAGAAGTCATAGCGTCTTAGGGGGGACAATATGGATTTATATCGATTTGAAGCTGTATTAGTGAGTGATATTGTTCCGATTGTTGTTGTTGCTCAAAGTGAAGAACAGGCATTTAAGCTTGCGGAGATTGAGCTTGAAAAACATTTTTTACCGTTGCCAGAGGTAAAAGAGATTTCTTTGTTTGAAAAAAAGAAGATTCGAAAAGGTGCAGCATTTGTTATTCATGAGTAGAGATTAGTAATACGAAAAAATAAAAACTTCCATTCTTATATACGAATGGAAGTTTCATTTTAATAGTAGAAATGAGGAGAGATGATGGGGAAGGTTTATATTGTTGGAGCGGGTCCTGGCGATCCAGATTTAATTACTGTTAAAGGGTTGAAATGTATTGAGAAGGCAGATGTTATTTTATACGATCGCCTTGTGAATAAAGAGCTGCTTTCACACGCAAAGCCTGACGCGGATTTAATTTATTGCGGGAAACTCCCGAATTATCACACGATGAAGCAAGAAACAATTAATACATTTCTTATTAAGTATGCGAAAAAAGGGAAAGTTGTAACGAGGCTTAAGGGCGGCGATCCATTTGTATTTGGTAGAGGGGGAGAAGAAGCGGAAGCATTAGCAAAGCAAGGTGTACCATTTGAAATCGTCCCAGGTATTTCGTCTGGAATAGCTGCACCTGCTTATGCTGGTATTCCAGTGACGCACCGTGATGCAAGTGCAAGTTTTGCTATTGTGACTGGGCATAGGAAAGAAGGTGCTGAAGAAGAAGTGAAATGGGAAAGTTTAGCGAAAGGTGTAGAGACTTTAGCGATATATATGGGGGTTAGTAATTTGCCCTACATATGTGAGCAACTTATGAAGCATGGAAAAGATAAAAGTACGCCAGCTGCTATTATTGAGCAGGGGACGACGTCTATGCAACGTACAGTTGTTGGGACATTAGGAACAATTGTAGATGTTGCGAAAAAAGAGCAAATTCAAAATCCGAGCATGATTGTAATTGGAGAAGTTGTCCGTTTTAGAGAAAAAATCCATTGGTTTGAGAAGCAAACGGAAAATGCTTATCAAGTAAGTGGAGTGTTGTAAAATGAAAGCCGTCTTATATATATGTCATGGAAGTCGTTTGAAGACAGCGAAAGAAGAGGCGATTCAATTTATTACATCGTGTATGAGTCGTATAGAAGCGAATATTCAAGAAGTTTGTTTTTTAGAGTTAGCGAATCCTTCTATTGAAGATGGTTTTCGTACATGTGTGAAGCGTGGGGCCACGGAGATTATTGCCATCCCTGTTTTTTTATTAGCGGCAGGTCATGTGAAGAAAGATATTCCATTTGAATTGGTAAAGCTCAAGAATCAATATCCGAATGTTAAAGTGACTTATGGTAATCCGTTTGGTGTATCAGAAACACTTATCAAATCAGTATATAACGGAAGTGGTATTGAAAAGGAAGGGAAGGCTGAAGTGACCCTTCTGCTCGTTGCAAGAGGAAGTAGTGATCCTGAAGTATTACAAGATATAAAATGGATCGCCTCTTTATTTCAAGCTGAGGAGAAAATTAAAAAAGTTGAGGTTTGTTATTTAGCGGCTGCGGAGCCGAAATTTGAGAGGAAATTGAAGGAAGTTGTAGAACGGGAAGTGGAGAACATCGTTGTGCTACCTTATTTGTTATTTACAGGTTTACTTATGAAACATATTGAGAAAGAAGTGCGCCAATATGCATTGGAAGAGATAAAAATCAGTCCATATTTAGGGAAGAATGAAGCGTTACAAGATATGTTAATTCAGAAAACGACGGAGTTATTGAAAGGAGATCAGTATGTATCCACTTACAGTGCGAGTTAATGAGAAACGCGTTGTTGTTATTGGTGGGGGAAAAGTTGCAGGATTTAAAATTATTCCTTTACTCAAACAAGGTGCGGATATAGTTGTGATCAGTCCAGAATTAGATGCGAATTTAGTAAAACTTGTGGAAGAAAAGAAAATTCGTTGGTATCAAAGAGAATATGAAAAAAGTGATATTAAAAATGCTTTTTTAGTTGTTGCAGCGAGTAGTGATTCAATATTAAATGAACAAGTTGCTGAAGATGCCGCAGAGAACCAATTAGTAAATGTTATTACAAATCCGGAAAGTGGTAATGTTCACTTTCCAGCAGCGATTCATCGTGGTTTGCTTAATATAGCAGTTTCTACTGGGGGAGCGAGCCCAAAGCTCGCAAAAAAAATTCGAGATGAGATTGCAAATAAATATGATGAGACATATGAATCGTATTTAGATTTTTTATATGAAGTAAGGGTGAAGTTAAAAGATTTACAGTTAGAAAAGAGAGAACGAAATATATTACTCCAAGAAGTGTTGAAATCAGTATATGTGCAAAACGAGAGAGAAAGAGAAAGTTTTTTGCGAGAATTAGAGGGAAAGGTTTTAAAATAATAAAAGATAAAGTGCGCTTTACAAATATAAAAATATAATTTATAATCACAAGTAACTTCAATAGATGAAATCGATGAGCAAGAAGAGTACGTATATTTGATGCGTTCAGAGAGCTGGGGTTAGGTGGGAGCCCGGTACGATAAATTATACAGAATGGGCTTGCGAGAGGTATGTTGAACATTGTAGTAGGCAACCCGGGTTCCGCCGTTAAAAGGATAGAGTATCGGAATTATTCCTGTACTTGAACAAGTGGGATTTATCAATCCAATTGAGGTGGTACCACGGTATTTACATTACATATATCGTCCTCTACATGCATATTTGCGTGTAGGGGACTTTTTTATTTTCTAAAGGAGGTGTGCGAGTATGAAATGAAAGTGTATAATTAACAAAAGTTTAAATATTCAGAAAAGGAGAATTTATGATGAAAGAAACACAGCAATGGACGTCGAAAATAGGCTTTGTACTCGCAGCAGCCGGAGCCGCAGTAGGTCTTGGTGCGATATGGAAATTTCCATATGTTGCAGGTAATGGCGGGGGAGGCGCATTCTTCCTTGTATTTTTACTGCTAACTTTATTTATAGGTATGCCTCTTCTAATAGCGGAGTTTGTTATTGGACGTAGCACGCAAAAAGAGGC
The DNA here is from genome assembly GCF_002975115.1 of Bacillus sp. MYb78. NCBI lineage: Bacteria > Bacillati > Bacillota > Bacilli > Caryophanales > Bacillaceae > Bacillus > Bacillus sp. MYb78. The sequence continues at coordinate 427,660 of NZ_PCOB01000001.1, read as the reverse complement.
GGTTACAGCTTATAAAGTACTAGTGCCAAATAGCAAATTATATCCTTGGATTGGTCGTATGGGAGTTGTTACTTGTTTTAGTGTACTATCTTTTTATAGTGTTGTAGGTGGATGGATTTTACTTTATTTATATTATAGTGTGACAGGAAGTTTCTGGAATGGAGTAGCTGATTATGGACAATTGTTCGGTGAAACGATTTCAAATCCGTTAAGTGCGATTGGAGCGCAATTTATCTTTATGCTTTGTACGATTTTTGTTGTAAGTAAAGGTGTAGAGAAAGGTATAGAAAAGGCAAGTAAGTACATGATGCCGCTATTATTTATTTTATTTATTGCGATTATTGTTCGTGCGTTAACACTCGATGGTGCTTTTGCTGGAGTAGAGTTCTTCTTAAAACCAGATTTTTCAAAGCTTACAGCAGATACAATTTTATATGCGATGGGACAATCTTTCTTCTCGCTAACTGTAGGTGCCTCGGTAATGGTAACGTATAGTTCGTATTTAAAGAAAGAGGAACATTTAGCGAAATCGGCAACATCTATTGTAAGTTTAACTGTTTTTGTTACAGTACTTGCAGGATTAGCAATTTTCCCAGCGATTTTCGCATTAGGAGTTAAACCGACTGAAGGACCGGGATTACTGTTTATCGTCCTTCCAGCAGTATTTGCAAAAATACCATTTGGTCAATTTTTCTTTATTATGTTTTTAATTTTATTCTTCTTTGCGACTTTAACATCAGCAATTTCAATGCTTGAAATTGTAGTAGCATCTGTTGCGAAAGGTAATGAGAAGAAGCGTCCGTCAGCATCATTATTAATTGGTATTCTTATTTTTGCAGTCGGTATTCCATCAGCGTTATCATTTGGGATTATGAGTGACGTGAAAATATTTGGGAAAACATTCTTTGATTTAGTCGACTTTTCGGTAAGTAACGTATTGCTGCCGTTAGGAGTACTAGCTATTTCATTATTTGTACCAAATAAAATGAGTAAAGAGTTGTTGATGAAAGAATTAGAAGTGACGGAAACGAAGGGGAAAACGTTATTTAACATTTGGTTCTTCTTACTTCGTTATGTCATTCCGATAACTGTAATAATTGTATTTTTAAATGTGATAGGTGTATTTAAAATGTTTGCATAAAAAAAGGCGGGGATCTCCCGTCTTTTTTTATGTTGTTGAATGTAATAGACGATTATACGCTTTATAGGCTGTGGTGACTGCGAGGAATGAACCGATTAAAAATAAAACTGATCCGCCAAATGTAAATATCCGGCCGATAAATGTCGCTCTAGCTTCTTCTATTTTTTGTTGTAATTGCGTATTCATATTGATCACCTCGTAAACTATAGGCATTTAGTTATAGTCTATGTAGAATGCCTATATTGTGTGAAGTGTAAATAAAAAATCTCGGTAGGTACCGAGGTTTTTTATAATCCGATATAAGGAGATGGGTCGACTGCGTTTGTCTTGCCGACATTCCATTCTCCAAGATGAAGTTCGAAGTGTAAATGTTGTCCGTATGATTGGCCAGTGTTCCCCATAAATCCAAGCTGATCGCCTTGTTTTACAGTTTGTCCATTCGATACAGAACGGCTATTCATATGAGCATATACTGTCGTATATGTTTTTCCGTTTATACGGTGAGATAAATACACTACGTTTCCGTAACTAGATGATAATTCTGAGCGAATAACAACGCCATCTGCAGCAGCGATAATTGGAACCGTTCCCGAAGCGGCGATGTCAATTCCTTTATGGTTATCTAAAGAACGTACACCAAATCCGGAAGTTTTTGATCCAGCTGCTGGTTTGATAAAGCCACCGATGTTTGTATCATGTGGTGTTGGAGCTGCTTGAGTTGCTTGAGCAGATTTAGTAGCTTGTTGTTTGCGAGCCTCTTCTGCCTGGCGAGCTTCTTCCGCTTTACGAGCTTCTTCGGCCCGTTTTTCTTCTTCAATTGCTTTTTGCACAGCTTGACGTTGATTTTCTAAAATGCCTTTGGATTCTTCTAATCCTTCAATCTCTGAATCTACTTTTGCTACTTTCGTATGTAGATCGTTAATAAGAGTCTGTTGCTGCTGTTGGTTATTTTGTAATTCTTGTTGTTTTTGTTCTAGTTTTTGCTCAGATTCTTTCAGTTGTTGTTCTTTTTTCTCAACAGCTTCTTTTTCTGTAGTTACAGCATTTTGATCAGATGTTTGTTTTTTTACAATATCTGTATCGTTGTTTAATATTAAACTTACGGAGTACATATTATCAACAAGATCAGCAATGTTTGTAGAGTTTGTTAATACTTCTGTAATGATATTTGTACGCGGTTTTTCTTGCATAGATTGTAATCGTTGTTTAATAACTTCCTGACGTGTATCTATGTTTGTTTGTAATTGTTCTATATGTTTCTTTTTGTCAGTAATTACTTGTTGTGTTTTGCTAATTTCTTTTTTTGTATCGTTTAATTCAGCCTCGTTTTTATTAATAGAAGTAGTTAATTCATCGATTTTCTTCTGTAATTCTTGAATTTCTTTTTCTATTTGTTCTTTCTCGACTGATTTATTTTGTAAGTCACTTTGTTTGCCTTCTAATTCAGATTGAATGTTAGATAATTTATCTTGATTTGTTTCAGCGTATACGGGTGAAAGTAACGGGGAAGCAAAAATCGTTCCTGCTGCTAAAACACTAAACGCTGCAAATTTCTTTTTCATAGTTGTCTGACTCCTTTCCCTATGAATGTTATATATCATAAGAAGAAGAGTGTCTATCGTTGTAATCATAATGTAAAGAAAACTTTATAAAATTGCTAAGTTTTGTCGGAATTTATCATTTTTCAACTTTAATTGTCATAGTACTTACATTTTATTTATGGCTGTAATAAAGGTATATTTTGGGATTTATCTGTAAAATACAGGAGGAAAGTAATAGTTTTTATGGGGTGAAATAGTACTTAGAAAGCTAATAAAACACTAGTGAGGAATCGTTCTCATGTGAGGTTTTCTAACATGGGTTTATTTTTTGTCAAGAAAATTATTTGCATTCGGGCAAAGTTATTTTGTTGTCAGATTTTAAATTTTGATTTATGATTTTTAACAGGGACAAAATGTAGTGAATTGTCGAATAATATGTAATACTCTTAATTTCTTAGTTTTATAGAGATAGAATGAGAGATAGAGTGACACATCGAAGAGGGGGTTACAACAAATATGAAAAGAATAGGACTTGCATGGCAAATATTAATAGGGCTTGCGCTTGGTATTGCGGTTGGGGCGATTTTCTTTGATAATCCAGCTGTTGTGAAGTACTTACAACCAATTGGTGATATTTTCATCCGATTAATTAAAATGATCGTTGTACCGATTGTTGTAGCAAGTATTGTTGTTGGGGTTGCTGGTGTTGGCGATGTTAAAAAACTAGGTCGACTAGGCGGAAAAACAATTCTTTACTTTGAAATTATTACAACAATTGCAATTATTGTTGGTCTATTAATAGCGAATATTTTCCAACCAGGAAAAGGCGTAAATATGGAGCAGTTAACAAAGACAGATATTTCGAAATATACACATACGACAGAGCAAGTACAAAGTCATTCATTTGCAGATACGTTTGTAAATATTGTTCCAACAAACATTATGAAGTCATTGGCTGACGGAGATATGCTTGCTATTATCTTCTTCTCTGTACTATTTGGTTTAGGTGTAGCAGCAATTGGTGAAAGAGGAAGACCAGTTCTTCAATTTTTCCAAGGTGTAGCTGACGCAATGTTTTATGTAACAAACCAAGTTATGAAATTTGCACCATTTGGTGTGTTTGCACTAATTGGTGTTACAGTTTCTACATTTGGTCTTGCTTCATTAATTCCATTAGGGAAATTGCTAATTGTCGTATATGGGGCAATGATCTTCTTCGTTGTAGTTGTCTTAGGACTTACAGCGAAAATATTTGGAATTAACATTTTCCAATTCTTTAAGATTTTAAAAGACGAGCTGATCTTAGCGTATTCTACAGCAAGCTCAGAAACAGTTTTACCAAAAATCATGGAGAAAATGGAGAAATTCGGTTGTCCGAAAGCAATTACATCTTTCGTTATTCCGACAGGTTATTCATTTAACTTAGATGGATCAACTTTATATCAAGCAATTGCGGCTATTTTCTTGGCGCAAATGTACGGTATTGATTTATCTATTACACAACAAATTACATTATTACTTGTATTAATGGTTACATCAAAAGGTATCGCAGGTGTACCGGGCGTATCATTCGTTGTATTATTAGCGACACTTGGTACAGTAGGTATTCCACCTGAAGGTTTAGCGTTCATTGCTGGTATTGACCGTATTTTAGATATGGCTCGTACAGCAGTTAACGTTGTAGGAAACTCTTTAGCAGCTGTAGTTATGTCTAAGTGGGAAGGTCAATATGACGCTGAAAAAGGACAAGCTTATTTAAAAGAGATTTCTGAAAAGGGTCAAGCTGCTTAATTATAATATGAACAAGCTCTCACATAATATGTGGGAGCTTTTCTGTATATAGAAGAGGAGTATACATAATGAAACGTAAATATGGTGACGGTTCTTCGTGGAAAAGACTAATAGAAAAGAGTTATAGGCTTAAGCAAGTGGAAGAGGGAATGCTCGGAATACTGGATATAAAAAAGGTGAGAGAGCCTAGTTGTAAAGAATATGATGGTAAAGAAATTTGTATTGCAAGTGATGGGTATACGTGGGTTCAATATTTCATTAATGGAAAGAACTTTGCGATTACAGCTATGTTAGATGATAGGCACAATTTAGTGCAATATTATATTGATGTGACGAAAGAATATGAAATAGACGATCGTGGTTTACCGTATTTTGATGATTTATATTTAGATGTAGTATTATTACCTAGCGGTAAGGTGTATGTATTAGATGAAGAGGAGCTAGAGGATGCTTATAAAAGTGGCGATGTCACGAAGGAAGAGTATGAGTTAGCTTGGTACACTACGAAATGGATATTAGCAGCAATAAAAAATAGTGAATTTTATTGGATTTCAATATTGGAAGAAGAAATCGAAAAGTTAAAATGATTATTGTATTCAAGTTTTTGTATAATTACCAAAAAAATCTATACAAAAAATAATTGACTTTTGTTTTGTAAGCGAGTAAAGTTAGGGAAGAAATTATTATTAAAAAATAAATATGAAACCTTCTTATAAAGAGAGGCGGAGGGACTGGCCCTACGATGCCTCGGCAGCGGACTCGATTTCAGAGTGCTGTGCCAAATCCAGCAAGCATGTGCTTGAAAGATGAGAAGAGCGTTTCTTATAGATGTATAAGACCTCTTCTCACCGGAAGAGGTCTTTTGTTATTCATTAGAAAAAGGTTGAAACTAGGGAGAGATGGTACTTTGAAAGAAACGAGAGGAAATGGTTTAGCTTTATTACCACTTGGGATATTTTTGGCGCTATTTATTGGTTCTGGAATTATTACAGGTGATTTCTATAAATTGCCGATACTTGTAGCGATTTCAATTGCTGTAGGAGTCGCTTTAGTGATGAATCGTAAAGAAAGTTTTAATGTGAAAGTAGAGCGGTTCGCTAAAGGTGCAGGAAATCCGGATATTATGATTATGGTATTAATTTTTGTGCTTGCAGGTGCATTTTCTGAAACTGCTAAAGGAATGGGTGGAGTAGACTCAACTGTTAATTTAGCGTTAACTATTTTACCGCCAGGATTTATCGTAGCTGGAATCTTTGTTATTGGTGCATTTATTTCATTAGCAATGGGAACTTCAATGGGAACAATTGCAGCATTAGCGCCGATTGCTGTGGGTATTAGTGGTCAAACTGATATCTCAATTGCGCTTGCAATGGCTACTGTTGTTGGGGGAGCGATGTTTGGTGATAATTTATCATTTATTTCAGATACAACAATCGCAGCTGTTCGTTCACAAGGAACAGAAATGAAAGATAAGTTTAAAACGAATTTTTTAATTGTGTTACCAGCGGCTATTATTACAATTGTACTATTAGTAATAGTTACTTCAGGAAGTGACACGCAAATTAAAGCACATAGCTTTGATTGGATAAAGATTTTACCGTACGCAGGAGTACTTATTACAGCGCTACTTGGCTGGAATGTACTTATTGTATTAACTGGTGGAACTGTATTATCTGGTGTTATCGGTCTTATAGATGGAAGTTACACGTTAGAAAGTTTCTTTAAAAGTGTAACGACTGGAATGGGCGGTATGATGGAGTTAGTATTACTTGCTATATTAATTGGCGGTATGGTTGAATTAATCCAATATAATGGTGGTATTCAATATTTAATGAATGTATTAACACGTAATATTCGTTCGAAAAAAGGTGCAGAATTTGGTATTGCTGGTTTAGTAAGTATGACTAATATGTGTACAGCGAATAATACGATTTCGATTATCTTTACAGGCCCGCTTGCAAAAAATATTGCAGATCAATATGAAATAGACCCTCGTAAATCAGCGAGTGTATTAGATCTTTTCTCATGTTGTGTACAAGGATTAATTCCGTACGGTGCCCAAATGTTAACGGCAGCAGGATTTGCAGCGTTATCTCCGGTTGAATTGTTGCCATATGCATTTTATCCAATCTTAGTTGGAGTATGTGGGATTCTTTCTATTTTAATTGGATTTCCAAGATTTTCGAAAGTAGCTGAGAAAAAAGAGTATCATAAAACAGCTTAATTTAATATGAATGTTAGTAATTAAAAAAACGTGCAGAGAATAAACTCTGCACGTTTTTTTGCGTAAAGGGCTGAATATGACTCGGTCTTAAGTCTGAGTTAAAAACGGTTCTTAAGCTCGTTATGGAAAGATGAAAAAATAGTTAAGATAAGAGTATCAAATCGAAGGGAGGCAAGCACAAGATGAAACAATTTCTAGCGTTTATCGCAGCCGGTATTTTGGCTTTAATTGCTCTTGGTAGTCTTGCTGGTATTGTAGGATTCGCAATCGGAGCAGGAGTTGTATATTGGAGCTATAAATCATTTGTGCGAGCTAAGTCATTTTTTGGAAAGTTAGCTTGGGGTATTGTTGGTTTAATCGGTTTATCCATTGCGCTTTCTCATTCACCAGCATTAATCGGTATCGCTGCTTTAGTGGTTTTATACTACGGATACCGTGAGTGGAAAAAAGAAAAAGATGTAGTTGTTGAATCTGCTCCAGAAAGTTCTAAACCATATAGCAACTTTGAAGATGAGTGGAACAAATTAATGAAAAACTAAAACAATAAATCAAATTATAAATAAAGTAGAAGAGAGGAAGATTTATAATGAAACAATCTTTATTCGGACGTGTACGCGATGCAATTTTAGCTGATTTTCATAACGTGTTAGATGAGAAGGAAAGAAAAAATCCAATTGCGATGTTAAACCAATATTTACGTGATAGTGAGCGTGAAATAACAAAAATTGAGAAGTTAATTGAACGTCATAAAACATTAAAATCTAACTTTGCTCGTGAGCTTGAGCAAGCACGTTATTTCGTTAACAAAAGATCAAAGCAAGCTATCATTGCTCAAGAAGCAGGCGAATTACAATTGCACGAACGTGCGTTAGAAGAGGTAGCTTATTATGAAGGGCAAGTAACTCGATTAGAAGAAATGTATGCAGGTGTTGTAGAGCAAATTGATGAGTTAGAGCGTCGTCTTTCTGAAATGAAAAATAAATTAAAAGAAATGCACGCAAAGCGTATGGAACTAATGGCACGTGAAAATATGGCACATGCAAATCGTCGTATGAATACTGCGATGCATAAAATGGATGAAAATAATCCGTTCTTACGATTTGAAGAAATTGAAGATCACATTCGTGACTTAGAAACTCGTATGAATGAAGAACATGAGCGTGACACATTTGATATGAAAATTGCAAAACTTGAGCGTGAAATGAAAGAAAAGAATGATGTATCGTTAACGAAAGAGTTAACAAAATAATAGTAGTATATTATAAAACAGGCTTATGATATAGTGATAGGAGAAAAGGTGTTGGAAAGCAATGCCTTTTCTTCTATGTATATGTGACAAGAAGGGGGGAGCTGAAATGAAGAAACATTTTTCAAAGACACAATTAATGGGGATGCTCCTCATCATATTTGGATTCGGTCTTTTTCTTGATATGATACTTGGACATTTTGAACCAGGTGGTCTCATTTTTGCATTTATTATGCTTATGTTTGGAAGGCATTATCGTAAAAAGAATCGTTATGTACGGGGAAATGTATTTTTATTTGTTGGTGGTATCGTATTTTTATTCTTCTTATTTTCATCAGCAGCATTTGTTCTTGTCGTATTTGCTTGTTTAGCTTTAATTGGTTATCAATTGATTCAACAAGGGCATCAGCAAAAAGCAATGAAGGTTGAAATTAAAGAAAAAGGGATTATAGACGAAGAGAAGCAAATATATCGTACAGAACCATATTTGAAAAATATGTTTGTAGGCAATGTACGAATGATGGATCATATTTATGAACTTGAGGATATTAATGTTCAATACGGTGCTTGTGATGTGGAAATAGATTTAACTACTGCTATGATTCCAGAAGGGGAAACGGTAATTGTTATTCGGGGTGTCGTTGGTAATATTCGTTTATATGTGCCATATGATATTGAACTTTCTTTAAATCATTCTGTTATTGTCGGACGTGTGCTCTTGCCAGGTCATGAAGAGACAGGGTTTAACCGCAATGTTACATTTAGAACAGAGCAGTATAAAGAGGCTCCTCGTCGTATTAAAATTATTTCTTCGCTTGTCGTAGGCGACACGGAAGTGAGGAAAGTATAATGAAGAAACAAAAAAATATTTCGTGGATGTATATTCGTTATTCTATGTTGTCCTCAGTTAGTATCGCACTCATTTGTACAATTGTATATGTATGGAAAAGCGAGCAACAAGTGTATGATTTATTATGGAAGGAATCCATCGCTTCTGTTCCAATTGGCTTGTTTATTATGACTACAAGTTTACTTATCGGGGGAATTGTAGGATATGCAATCGGTTACTATATAGAGCAGCGTATACAAGGATTAAATACGTTTCTATTTGAAGTAGAGCGAGGGAATTTTCCGAGCGATGTTTCGTTTACTGCAGATGATGAATTTCATGAAGTGGAACGAAAAGTAATCGTTTTGGCTCGTCGATTAGAGGAGCAAGCTGGACTCTTTCAAAAAGTAACGAATGAACGAGCTCATTGGAATGAAGAGATGAGACAAGAAGCGATTTCTCAAGAAAGGCATCGTTTAGCAAGGGAGTTGCATGATTCAGTAAGTCAGCAGCTTTTCGCAATGTCGATGATGATGTCAGCGATTAATGAACAAATAACTGAATTTCCAGATGTGACAAAAAAACAATTACAACTTGTTGAAAATATGGTTGTAAATGCTCAATCAGAAATGAGAGCATTGCTCCTTCATTTACGTCCTGTACAATTGGAAGGTAAGAAACTGACAGAAGGTATAGAGGAATTATTAACGGAATTATCGCGAAAACAACATATGAAAATTGAATGGCTTATTGAGCCAATAGAATTAAAAAAAGGTGTAGAAGATCATTTATTCCGTATTGTGCAAGAAGCGCTATCAAATACGTTGCGACACGCAAAGGCAAAGAAAACAGAAGTGCGCCTTCGAAAAATTGATCAATATGCGATTTTAAAAATTATTGATGACGGCGTTGGGTTTGAAGTAGGCGTTAATAAGGCAGGTTCATATGGCCTAAGATCGATGCAAGAGCGTGTTCATGAAATTGGTGGGACACTCAAGGTGCTTAGTTTCCCGGCCAAAGGTACACAAATAGAAGTAAAAGTACCGATTATGATTGAGAGAGGGGGAGAAGTATGATAAAAGTATTGCTTGTCGATGATCATGAAATGGTTCGTATGGGTGTATCGGCATATTTATCTACACAGCCAGATATTGAAGTAGTAGGGGAAGCTGAGAATGGACGAAAAGGATCAGAATTAGCATTGCAATTAAGACCGGATATTATTTTAATGGACCTTGTTATGGATGAGATGGATGGTGTCGAAGCAACACGTGCTATTATTCAAGAATGGCCAGAAGCAAAAATTGTAGTTGTAACAAGCTTTTTAGATGACGAAAAATTGTACCCTGTTATTGAGGCTGGTGCGACCAGTTACTTATTAAAAACATCAAGAGCAAGTGATATTGCTGATGCTGTACGAGCTACTTATGATGGAGAAACAGTATTAGAGCCGAAAGTTACCGGGAAAATGATGTCCCGTATGCGTCAAAAGAAAGAGCAACCTTTGCATGATGACTTAACGGAAAGAGAGTTTGAGATTTTGTTATTAATTGCAGAGGGAAAAAGTAATCAAGAGATTGCGGACGAGTTATTTATTGCACTGAAAACGGTAAAGACACATGTGAGTAACATATTAAATAAATTGAATGTAAGTGATCGTACTCAGGCAGTTATTTATGCATTTAGGCATCAATTAACGAAGTGATAAAGTGAAGCTTTAATTGGCGGGGAATTCCTCGCTGATTATTGGCTCGCTACAATATAGATTTGGCGTTAAAACCATCGAATGTTTTTATTGACGATAAATAATGTAAGCGTTATCATTAAGGTGATAACAGTACATATAAAGGGGAGAATGTATATGTTAGTTCAAACTATATTCGGAATGGATAAGTCTAAAAAATTAGGGGAGTATGTGAACGCATTACAAGCACTTTGTGAACAATATAATGTTGAAACAGATAAAATTGCGATTATTGAGGCAACAGAGGAATACTATTTATTTTTAGTAAAGCAAGAAGAGCGCTATGATGTTGTCAAGGTAGAAACAGTTGATACAAATATTGAATATTATACGAAAGCTTATAAAATAAGCAGTTTTAATCATACTGCTTATCAAATGTAAAAAAACTCCCTTTTGGGAGTTTTTTTAGGAGGCTTTTACTTCGTTAGATTCGATTAGTAATGGAACTTTTTTCGTACCGCTTAACTTAGCGATTGTAAGGCCAAGAAGAGCTCCTGCTAATGCTGGTATTAGCCAACCGATTCCTTCATTATATAAAGGGATAAATTCAAAATATGGTGTGATGAATGAAACTGAAATACCACCTTGTTTTAATCCATCAAATACGCTCACTACAGCTGCTCCGATTAAAGCACCTACATAAACAGAGCGATATCCACCGAAGTATTTATGAAGTAATGATAGTAGTACGAGTACAATCGCAATTGGATACACAACAAGTAGAATTGGAACAGAGATTGCGATAATTTTTGTTAAACCTAAGTTGGCAACTAATAATCCTAATGCGCAAATGATACTCGCGAATGTTTTGTATGAAAATGTAGTCAATAATGTTGAAAAATATTGGCTGCACGCAGATACGAGTCCAACGCATGTCGTTAAACAAGCGAGTGTAACGATAAGAGATAATAGGAGCAAACCGTACGGACCGAATAATTGTTGTACGATAACAGTAAGTAGCTGTCCGCCATTTTTTGCATATCCGAGAGAGACACTAGTTGCCCCAAGCCAGCCGAGTGCACCATATACAAGTACGAGTCCTGTAGCGGCAATAAGCCCTGCTTTTGCTGTGGCGATGGCAATGGACTTACGATCATTCACACCTTTAGAGCGAATTGCATTTACAACGATAATTCCAAATGCAAGTGCTGAAATGGTGTCCATTGTTAAGTACCCTTCCATAAAGCCTTTGAAGATTGGAGAAGTTTGATACTCTTGCATAGCTGGTCCTGATTGCCCAAGTGGTGTAAAGACACTTTTAACAAACAATAAGAAAATTGAGAGTAATAAAATAGGTGTTAATATATTTCCAATACGATCGACAAGTTTAGATGGATTTAAACTCAGCCAAAATACGATAGTAAAGAATATGATTGTATATACAAATAGCACTAGGCTGCTAGAGCGGATTGTTTCTGGTAAGAAAGAACTAACACCCATTTCATAAGCAACATTTGCAACACGTGGGATGCCCATGGATGGACCGATGGCAATGTATACAACTACTGTAAAGAAAATTCCGAATAATGGGTGAACATGACTTGCAAGTTGCTGCATCCCATTTCCTGATAGAGAAATTGCGATAACAGTTAGTAGTGGTAAGCCAACGCCTGTTAGTAAAAATCCAATCATTGCTGGCCAAAAGTTTTCACCTGCGTTTTGTCCAAGCATGGGAGGGAAAATTAAATTACCTGCCCCAAAAAATAAAGAAAATAGCATAAGACCCGTGAAAAAAATATGTTTTTTTGATACAGTGTTCATTGTTTTTCCTCCTTTTTTAAATTCATTTGTAAGAACACAAAAAACTCGTCCCTAAAGAAAGGGACGAGTTATATTTACCCGCGATACCACCCTAATTTACACATGTAGAAATAAATCTATATGTATACGGCTTTGCAACGTACAACATGATACGTGTTCCTTGTAACGGGGGACGGCCGGTAAGAACTTACTGTAACATTCGGTTCTACTTCTCGGAGATGATTTTCGGTTACGCACTGAACGTTGGCTTTCAGCAAATCGCCAACTCTCTGGGGAACAGTTCTATAACGTACTCGTTCTCGTCAATGAATTTTTATTCAAGTATTCTGACAGTATTGTTGCATGTTTTTTTTAGAAAGTCAATATGTTTTTTGAAAGATATATTTATATACGGAAATATCGAAAGTAATATTCGTTGTTGCAAAAGGAATAATGAATTGTAAAATGGGAGTAAAAATTTGTGGAGAATTGTAAAATTTATAGAGAAAGTTGATATTTATAGGAGTAAAGAAGGGATTATTTGAATTTACAGAGAATATTACAACAATCCACTTGCTGGAAAGAACAAACCAAAAGAGGTGACTGAAATGCTTGCGATGGGAGTATTATTTGGCATTATTGCTATAATTGGTTTTATGTGGTTATATTATTCGCGTTCGTTTAAACAAGCAGAAGTTTTACTCTTTCAAAAAGGTAGTTTGTTGACAAATCAGTCTAGATATTTAGTATGTCCGAAGTGTGGAAGTGCACAGGCCAGAAGTGGAGGATATCAAGAGTGTTGCAAAATTAGATTATGAAAGAAAGGAAGCCTCACATTATTTTGTGAGGCTTCCTTCCTTACAACTTCATGGCGCTCCAAATTGTCCATCGATCTCTTTCAATAATAGGAGAGACGTTTTGTAATGCGGTCTGTATATGTTGTAGAAGTTGAGAAAGTTCATCATCTGTTAACTCATATAGAATGGATCGACCTGTTCGAGGAGATAAATCTTGTAGCAATGCTTCTACAGAATCATGTATTTTTCGTACTTCCCATTGTGTTTGTGTGGGAAGCACGTGAAGAGAATGTTTTTGTAATTCTTTCTGTATCGTGTTGGTTTTTGGACGTCTTTTTGACTCTATTTCAATGAGTTTTGGAAATATAGAGAAAAAATATCCACGAATGTGTTCGGGACTTCCTGGAACTGTACAATCTTCAATCGTTCGATCTTGTAAAATAAGTACACCGTTTTTATTTAATATACGAGAAGCTTCACATAAAAATGTAGGAATGTCTTGTAAATGATGAATAACTGCACGAGAAATAACTATGTCGAATGTTTCATTAGGGTATGGGATATTATGTGCATCATCCTGGATGAAAGAAATATTTGGAAAGTTGCTGCAATTTTCTTTTGCAGCTTGTAATATTTCTTTTGAAAAATCAAGTCCCACAACATTTTTGGCTCCCATAAGAGCAAGTTCTTTCGTATAAATCCCGCCACCGCAGCCAATATCAATTATTTGCTTGTTTTGTATGTCTGTAATGTTTTTTACCATTTCAGCCCAAGAAATATGAGCGTTTCTTGTTGCGTATGTGTATTTATTATTTGGATCATGAAAATTAATGGACATGATAAAGACCTCCTTTCAATGATTAGTATAACTTATTTAATAGGATGTCACGTTTTTGTTTTATGTATGAAGATTATAAGAATTTCTTATCGTAAAAGGAGGATTAATTTGAAAGGGAAATATGTATTGTTGTTATTTGTTATGTTACTAGCAGCTTGTGGTCAAGCTGAGCAAAAAAAAGAAACAAAAAAAGTAGAAGAGACGGTGAATGAAGTGAAAGAAACAATAGAGGTAACCGTTATACAAAAAAAACATAAAGAGAAAAAGTTGCAGGAATCAGAAGCGAAGTTAGTAATAGACATTTTGGATAAAGCTGAGAAACAAGAAATAACCGGAAGCTTCGGTGAACCTGAATATGAAATACAAATTAGTAGAGATGGGAAAAAAGAAACTTATTATGCATGGTTAAGGGGAGAAGATAGACGAGGATGGGTGCAATATAAGAAAGCTATGTATATGTTGAATGAAAAAGATACGGAAAAGCTTTTGGCTATATTTCCAAATGTTTCAGAACAAAAAGAAGATGAGATGCAGGTAGGTCCTTTAACGGAAGTAACAAAAAAAGATTTGCAGATTACTACGTTTCATATTAAAGCGGGCGATCAAAACGTGAATTATATGGTACGGTATACGATTTCACAATCACTATACAACAAGTTAGTGAAGGAACGAGAGTATTATTTGCAACTCACTTTCCCAGAAAAAGTTCAAAAATTAATTGGAGCAAAAGAGAGTGAAATGATTTTAGGTGAAAAAGTAAAGGAAGGGTATAAGCAATATGAATTGCATGCTACTGTTCCGATAAAAGGTGCTTCAGAATCACAATTAAAATCATTAGAAACATATTACGAAAAGTATGATTTGAAAATATTAAACAGTGAAAAAGAAAAAATAGGCGTGTTTCAAAATATAATTCAAATCGTTAAAGAGTATGGTGAAAAAATGAATTTTCAAAGATAAAGTGAGACTTTAATCGGCAGAGGATGCTCATTTTTCGTTGATTAATAGTCTTTGCCAATTCGGCGTTGATTCCCGCTTAACTTCTTTGTTCCAACTGAATTTTGAGATAAGATCCTTATTGGCTGTAACTGAATTGAAATTCTATATAGCCTTTCCTAGGAAATGATAATAGAGAGGGGAGAAGAACACCCTCTCTATTATTTTGCTTTTGCAGATGGCTCATTCATTGATTTTCGTGTAATAAGAAATGAAATCATAAGAGCGGAAAGAATGATAAGAGTGATAAGTAAGTGATTTGGCAACCAATCTAATAATAATACATAGCTCACTGTATAAAAAATAAGAGTTGAAGCTAAAAATGATAAAACACTTATTATGAGAGATTGTAAATTCATTCGTATATACCTCCTTTATTTATATTTTTGGCTAAAAATGGATTAAATAAACATTATTTCTAACAATAGAAAAAAATATGTCATAATAGAGAAAAGAACAAGCTTTGATGAATGAATATGATTCATTAATGAGAGATAAAGGAGAGGAATATGAAAAATAATAAAAAAGGATTATGGGGAATTATTGTTGCGATAGGTCTATTTTTACTGTCTAAGTTAAAGTGGGTATTTGCAATTTTTAAATTAGCAAAGTTTTCAACGGTATTTAGTATGTTTCTATCGCTTGGCGCATACGCAGTTCTATATGGTTGGAAATTTGGAGTGGCGCTCATTTATTTGTTGTTTGTTCATGAAATGGGCCATTTATGGGCTGCGAAAAGAAAGGGGATCCCAACATCGCCAGCAATCTTTATTCCGTTTATGGGGGCCCTTATTGGAATGAAAGAGATGCCGAAAAATGCGAAAGATGAAGCTTACATCGCCTATATGGGGCCGCTTTTCGGACTTCTTTCATTTTTACCAGCGATCCCACTTTATATAATGACGCAAGAGCCGTTTTGGGCGCTTGTTATTTTGCTTGGAAGTATGATTAATTTCTTTAATTTAATTCCTGTTTCGCCGCTAGATGGTGGGCGAATTATTTCAGTTGTCAGTACTAAAATTTGGGGAGCAGGCCTTATTTTATTACTTGGCTATTCAATTTACTTTAAAAGTATTTTGGGAGGATTTATTGTTATTATCGGTTGTATGGAATTATACAGAGTGATAAAGAGAGATGAGCCGATTAAGGAATTAGGGCATAAAATTGATGGAATGAAAGAATATGTTGCTAGGCTTGAAAAGGAATTAAAAGAAACTGGAGCTGTACATCGGACTATATACATGATGCATCATGAGATGAATGCATTAAGACAAAGTGAACGGGAAAAAGAGTTACAAATAGGTGAACTTCAAAAAATGGAAGTGTTAGAGTATCTTTTACCGAAGTTTGAACCGTTAGATTATGTTCCATATGAAGATGAAATAGATGAGTATACTATTCACATAAGAGAAGCATTTGAAGCGTCAGAAAGAAAATTAAATGAATGGAAAACAGAAAAGGAACAACAAGAAAACTATTATAAAGTGGATACGAAAACGAAATGGACAGTATTTGCTTGTTATATCGGATTAATAGCTATACTTGGTTATACAGCTTATGAAGGTTATATTGTTTTACAGGAGCATTTGCCAAGACGAAATGTGTAGAAAAATATTGTCGAAATGATAGGAAGAATTAATACAGGAATTATATTTCTACGAGAGAATGTTACAAGTATAGTCATACATTGTAATATCTTTAGTAGAGAAGGAGTTCTGTATATGAAGAAATTGTTAAGTGTATTCGGGATTATTATCGTAATGATCATTGCGAGTTATAGTCTTATGAAAGTGCTGTTACATTATGCGAATAAGCCTGCTGAGGTAAATACAATAGCTCGAGTAGAAGATGTGCAAGAAGAGACAAAAGTGCTAGATTTTATTCGAATGACACATGAAAGCTATAATAATTTCTTAAATTACGGTAAAGCAGAGAATTATACAGACGGGGATTGGAAGCAATTTAAGCAATGGTTTCAACAACAAGAACCATCTTTAAAAAATATACATACGGAAATAAAGAATGAAAAAATAAAACGCGATGTAAATAGAAGCTATGAAATTGTAAAAAAAGGTGTGGAACTTCAAAATATTGAGTATGTAGTGTATGCCCACCGTGTATATCATGACTTGGATATTATCGTAAATAAATATAGAGGTGAAACGAATATCTGGGGGTATACGGAGTTTGGCGATGGGAAAGATAGAAAGGTAATTGAACAAGCTATACAAACAAAATAATAAGCTAGCTAGAATTCTAGTTAGCTTATTTTCTTTTGTAAATGCAATGTTCATATATTATTCACAAAAACAACGTGTTAATAGTGATTAAAATCACAATCTGCATTATAAGATTCAGTTAAACTAAAAACAGTTAAGGAAATAGAGGAGTGGGATACAATGTTAAGTGCAAAAACAATTGAAATCGTAAAGTCAACAGTACCATTATTACAAGAAAAAGGCGTTGAAATTACAACGAGATTTTATCAAATTTTATTTTCGGAACATCCGGAGTTATTGAATATTTTTAACCATACGAATCAGAAAAAGGGAAGACAACAACAAGCGTTAGCGAATGCTGTTTATGCAGCTGCAACGTACATTGATAATTTAGAAGCAATTATTCCAGTTGTAAAACAAATTGGTCATAAGCATAGAAGTTTAGGTATTAAAGCTGAGCATTATCCGATTGTAGGTACATGTTTACTACGTGCCATTAAAGAAGTCGCAGGTGCACCTGATGAAGTTTTAAATGCATGGGGAGAAGCATATGGTGTCATTGCTGATGCATTTATTAGCATTGAAGCAGAGATGTATGAAGAAGCTGCACATAAAGAAGGTGGATGGAAAGACTTCCGCAACTTTGTGATTGTTAAAAAAGTGAAGGAAAGCGATGTTATTACGTCATTTTATTTGAAACCTGAAGATGGAGGGAAAGTTTCTTCATTCATCCCAGGTCAATATGTAACGGTTCAAATCAATATTGAAGGTGAGACATATACACATAATCGTCAATACAGTTTATCTGATGCACCTGGGAAAGAATATTATCGTATTAGTGTAAAGAAAGAAAAAGGTGTAGATACACCAGACGGTAAAGTGTCTAATTACTTACATGAACATGTAAAAGAAGGAGATGTTTTACCAGTAAGTGCACCAGCGGGAGATTTCGTGTTAAATATGGATTCAACATTACCAGTTGTACTAATTAGTGGTGGAGTAGGGATTACACCGATGATGAGTATGTTAAATACGTTAATTGAACAAGATTCAAAACGTAATGTATATTTTGTTCATGCAGCAATAAATAGTAATACACATGCAATGAAAGAACACGTTAAGGCAGTAGAAAATGAATATGAACAAGTTAAAGCATATACTTGTTATTCTGCACCGACTGAAAAAGATTTAGAAATGAAGAACTTTGATAAAGAAGGTTTCGTTGAAAGCGAATGGTTAAAAACTATTATTCCGACAACTGAAGCAGAATTTTATTTCTGTGGTCCAGTAGCATTTATGAAGCATATAAATGCTGCACTAACTGATTTAGGTGTGAAACAAGAGCATATTCATTATGAATTTTTTGGCCCAGCAACAAGCTTACAATAAGACGGATGAGAATAAATAAAAAAACGAGGTATTTATTTTACCTCGTTTTTTATTTGTTCTCGTAATAAACGGTTAACTGTTTCACGGCGTATGCCTATCAGTTGACCAATTTCAGTTTGTGTTAATATTTCATATATAGGAATGTCACCTAAATATAATGTGAACCATTCTTGTAAACGATGAAGACGTTCTTTTGGTGAGACGGTTGTCAATTGATCAATTCGTTGTTGCATCATTCTTAATTTCGATTGCAATTGCATAGCGATGTTGGCATATGATTCAGGATTTGCTTGAAGTCTCTCATACCATTCACTACTAGTAATTGGTTCCACTTCTGTTTTTATTAAAGCGATAGCTGTACCGTGATATTCTTTCGGTGAAATTAAAGAATGATGAGGTATCGTTTCGCCTGGAACGATAATGTTGAATAAAAATGGTGTTCCGTCTTCTTCTAACCGAACTACTTTTAATAAGCCTGTTTTTATAAAGTATAAAGGACCGTCCTCACCTTGACGGAATAGTACATCTCCTTTGTGTAGAATCAATGTTAGCCCCCCATTAATATGTTTCTATTTCTTCTATTTTAGCGTATATGTATATAGACAATATGCTATTTCAACAGCAATTTCATTGACGAAATGTATGCTATTACAGTAGTATACTATTTAGTGTGTAATAGTACTAGCAATGAATACGCTGTAGGGGGTTTAGTATATTGTTAGATGCGATGAGAATGACGGATATGAGAATTCCGGCGAATGCTATCATTCATGTAGAAGAGATGAAAGGTGGAGTCGTTTTATCCGTTGAAGTAGACGGCCAAATTATTTATACGATGGCTTATGATGAAGAAACAGATAGTTATGCTGAATTATATGATCGAAATGATAAGAGGGCGTGCCAAGTACATGAAGACTTTATGGGATGGTCACTTCTTCACTAAAAAAGATGTCAATATGACATCTTTTTTTATTAAATCGATAGAATATACAAAGAAATGAAATATAAGGATAAAATTTGTAATAATTGATTTTGCATTGTTAGCACTCTGTAACTGCAAGTGAACTATTTTTTCGCTATCATAAAGATAACAGTCGCAGTTATAGGAGTGGTCAACTTGAAGAAAGTACATATTTCAAATTATATGTTATTATGTGTTTGTTTAATTTTATTTGTTCTCCTCGGAGGATTTTTATATTCATGTGTATAAGAAAAACGCATTCTAAAAAGAATACGTTATAAAAGGGAAATAATGATTAATCTAGTTCCAAGAATAATTAACGTAATACGTAATAAATTAATTACGGCGTTACCACTTAGTTTTGTATTAATGTAAGCCCCGATTTTTCCGCCGATCCATGCACCAGGAATAAGGATTAATGCATAAATCCAGCTGACATTTCCAAGTGAGATGTGAGTTGCAGAACTTACAATTGCTGATAGAAATACGATGAACATTGAAGTTGCTACTGCAATATGTGCTGGGAATGCAAAAAGAAGCATCATTGCTGGAACAAGTAAGGCACCGCCACCAATTCCAAATAACCCAGATATAAACCCAACTATAAAGGCAATAAAGATAGCAAGAAACGGTGGGAATTGGTAGTGTACAGTATTTCCATCATTATCTGTAAAAGAACGCTTAATTACAGACGTATTTGAGAGGGAAAGAGGTTTTAACTTGTCTCGAAGCATAAGTAGAATTGAGACGAATATAAGGAAAATCCCAAAGTATAAAGAAAATGTGTCTTGGTTTAAAAATTTATTTGCCCATGATCCGATAATACCACCAGGGCCGCTTCCGATAAATAAAATAAGTCCACTTTTATAATCTACTCGTTTATGCTTCATGTAAGTAAGGGTGGAAGATAGCCCTGTAAAAACGACTGTTACCATAGAAGTCCCTACTGCAAGTTGTGGTGATAAACTGTGTAATCCAATTAATAACGGAACAATAATAATTCCGCCTCCAAGCCCAACTAGGCTGCCGACTGTCCCGGCGATTAGTCCGATGAAAAGTAACATGATGTATTCCAAAATTGCCAACTCCTCTAAATAACTTATCCACCAATTATTATACACGCTTTTTAATGAGAAATAGGCTTGTTCACAAAAAAGTCGTCTTCCTAGAAAAATAAGGAAGACGACTTTTGATTAGAAAACAAAATGTAATAGATAGTAAAACAGAGCAGCTAAAGAAGCTGAAATAGGAAGTGTAATAACCCATGTAATTAACATACGTTTTGCAGTTCCCCATTTTACCCCTTTCACACGGTGAGAAGCACCAACCCCTAAAATAGAAGAAGAGATAACGTGCGTCGTACTAACCGGTAAGTGAATGAATGTTGCACCGAAAATAACAAGTGATGATGATAAATCGGCAGCTACACCATTTACAGGACGAATTTTCATAATTTGTCCACCGACAGTTTTAATAATTTTCCATCCACCGACAGAAGTACCAAGCCCCATTGCGATAGCACAAGATAATTGTACCCAGAACGGAATATCGCTAGAAGTATGATAGTTATTAGCCATAAGAGCCATCGTGATGATTCCCATTGCTTTTTGTGCATCATTCGTACCGTGTGTATAGGCTTGTAATGCTGCAGTGAAAATCTGGAATATACGGAAGTTTTTGTTCGTTTTCGTTAAGTTAAAGTTTTTAAAGACCACTTTAAAAATACTGTATACGATATAACCAATAACGAAAGCGATAATTGGTGAAATGATTAAAGCTTCAAGAATTTTAATGAATCCTTTAAGGTTTAATGAGCTAATACCAGCAGCAGCAATGGCTGCACCTGCGATTGAGCCAATAATTGCATGCGAAGAACTACTTGGGATACCGTAGTACCAAGTAATTAAGTTCCATGCTATCGCCGCAAGTAAAGCAGCTAAAATTACAAGAGAACCATTTTGTAAAGCAAATGGGTCAACGATATCTTTTGTAATCGTTTTTGCTACACCTGTAAATGTCATTGCACCTAAAAAGTTCATAATAGCTGCCATAATAATTGCATGTCTAGGCTTTAGAGCTTTCGTTGAAACAGCCGTTGCAATAGCGTTTGCTGTATCGTGAAATCCATTGATAAAGTCAAAAGCTAAAGCGCAAATGACTACTAAAACGGTCAGTATCAAGAGTGTATCCATGATCAAACTCCTTACGCGTTCTTCATAATAATTGTTTCTAATACGTTTGCAACGCTTTGACAGCTATCAGCTACTTCTTCAAGCTCTTCGTAAATCTCTTTAAATTGAATAATCTTAATCGGATCTTTCTCACGAGAGAATAAGTGCTTAATCGCATGACGACGAATATCATCGCATTGTGATTCGTAATCCTTAATCTTGATTGCGTTCGTACGAATGTCGACTAACTTCTTTTTAGACAGCAGTTCAACAGAATTTGCAATTTCAATTGCACATTGATTAATTGCTTCTACGAATTTAATCATGTATTCATCAGCTTCTGTAATAGAATACATTTCGAACAGACCAGCACTGTGATCTAATCCGTCTAATACATCATCCATACTCATTGCAAGTTGTAGGATGTCCTCACGTTCAATCGGAGTAATAAACGCTTTGTTTAGCTCCATAATGATTTCGTGAATAAATGAGTCACCTTTTGACTCATACTCTTTCATGCGCATAGAAAACTCTTTTAAATCGCTAGCATTTTTAATTTTATACTCCACGAAAAATTGCGCGCCTTCTTTTAAATTTTCGGAAACATTCATTAACATTTCAGAAAATTTATCTTTTTTTGATTTAAAGACCATTATTGTTACCCCCACAAAAGTAATATATGTAAAATATATTGGCTAATCAATTCTAACAAAAAACTGTCGTTTTTTAAAACATTTTATCGAAAAGTTTACAAAAACTTAACATAACTCTCGTTGTTCTATTAATAATATTAATATCCAATAGTGAATATCTTACTTGTAGAATGTCCTTTTCTTGCAAAAAGTATGAATGTAAAAGAAAAGCTTTACACTATAGGAATGACTACGTTATTATAATAAATTTAAAAGGCGGTATATTCTGCCTTTTAAAAAGAAGAGTGTAAATAAATGAAGGAAGTGAACGAATGAAATTGAAGAACACTCATTTTAAAAAAATGCTTGAGTGGTTCAATAAGAGGAAGAAACTTCGTAATTCATTAATTGTATTGGGAAGTGTACTCGTTACTATATTTATTGCTGTAAATATAATAATTTCCATTCAAGACATATCTGAATTAAAACAAGCTGTTCCACAACCGACTTTAATTTATGATGCAAATAATGAGGTCGCAACTAAATTAGCTTCTTCGAAAACAGAAGGCGTTAAAAGAAAAGATATTCCTGATATTATGGTTCAGGCAATTGTTGCAGTAGAAGATAAGGAATTTTTTAACCATCATGGTATTTATTATAGTGGAATTATAAGTGCAGTTTTTAAAAATATTACAGCAGGAGAAGTTGTAGCAGGGGGAAGTACAATTACACAGCAGCTTGCGAAGAATGTATTTCTGACACAAGATCGTACATTTTCTCGTAAAATAAAGGAATACTTTTTAACGAAAAAAATAGAACGTACTTATACAAAAGATGAAATTATTGAAATGTATATGAATCAAATTTATTTTGGGGAAGGTGCTTGGGGGATAAAGAGGGCAGCTAAATCTTATTTTGATAAAGAGGTAAAAGATTTATCAATTTCAGAAGCTGCAACGATCGCGGGCTTAATTAAAGCGCCGTCTGCGTATTCGCCTTATAAAAACTTTAATAAATCAATTGAACGACGTAATGTCGTATTAAGTTTAATGAAGGAACAAGGATATATTTCTGAAGAGCAATACAATAAAGAAAAAGAGTCAGGACTTGTATTAAAACGTGGGGTTGATGATAAATATAAAGGTAAATACTCCCAATATGTAGACTATATAGTTAGGGAAGCGATGGATAAGTATGAATTAACACAAAATGAAATTTTAGCAGGTGGTTATCGTATTTATACAGAGTTGGATCCGAAAAAACAACAAGCTGTAGAAGATGTTGTGAATAATGATAGTTATTTTAAAGATAGTGGCTCAGATCAACTTATGCAAACGGGTGTAGTCCTTATAAATCCCAAAACAGGCGGTGTTCCAGCTTTAGTTGGGGGGAGAGGACCATATCAGTTTTTACAATTTAATCATGCTACGCAATTAAAAAGACAGCCAGGTTCAACATTAAAGCCTCTAGCTGTATATGTACCCGCTTTAGAACAAGGGTATGAGGTATACGATATATTAAAGGATGAACCATTTCATATTAAAGAATATGAACCGAAAAATAGTGATCAGGCTTTTCATGGTAATGTGACAATGTATGAAGCGGTAGCAAAGTCGTATAATGTTTCTGCTGTGTGGTTATTAGAGCAAATAGGATTAGATAAAGGATTGAAATCTTTAGAGCGATTTGGTATTCCATTAGTACCAGAAGACCGTACGTATCCAATTGCTTTAGGTGGGATGCATGTAGGGACATCTCCATTTGTAATGGCCCAAGCATATAGTACATTCGCTAATGATGGGGTTCAAGTAGAGGCTCATGCAATTAGAGAAGTTCAAAATGCTGAAGGGGAAATAATAGGAAAATGGTATAAAAAAGAGACACGAGTGACGAGTGAAAAAATTGCTCAAAAGATGACGTATTTATTAAAAGGTGTAGTCGAAAAGGGAACAGGTGAAAAAGCGAAAGTTAATAATGTTGATACAGCAGGAAAGACAGGGACGACTCAACTTGTAAATGGCCCGAGCGTAGGGGCAAAGGACTCGTGGTTTGTAGGATACACACCAGATTTAGTAGGTGCGATTTGGGTAGGATATGACAAAACAGATAGCGAGCATTATGTTCCGGGTGGTAGCCAAATTACAACGACGATGTTCCGGGATATCATGAAAAAAGCAAATGCAAACCCAGCCCAAAAAGCGTTCCAATTGTCGTTAATATCTGAGGCGGACTATAAAAAACAATTGCAAACAATTGAAGAAGAAAAGCGAAGAAAAGAAGAAGAAAAGAAAAGGCAAGAAGAAGAAAAGAAAAGGCAAGAAGAAGAGCAACAAAGGAAAAAAGAACAGCAAGAGTGGTTTGATAAAGTGAAAGAGTGGATTCCATCATTATGGTAAAAAAAGAGGCGAATTTCATTATTCGCCTCTTTCTCGTGTGAAAAATAAAGTGAGCTCATAATGAGTGAGATAAATGCTACTATTCATTAAGAGTAATGTTCGTACTGCCAAAGGATTGAGAATCGTATGTGACGATTATTGTTCCTTTACTAATCGGTTCGTAAGGTAATTCTTCTTCATAACTACCATTATTTTCATTATGGATAGACAGCGTGATTTCATCAATTCCTTTATTTGTATACTGATCTTTAATCGTTTCAGCAATTTGAAGTAGAGTTTCGTAATTAGAAGCTTTCGTAATAAGCATTCCTTTTATAACTTTTTTTTCATTATTTGTGGAATTGGAATAAGGGATGTCGTTTTGTTTCGTATACAAAAGTTTGTATGGAACTGTTTTTCTCTCTGCTTTTGAAATAGTGGAGTATTTTAGAGTTAAAAAAAATCCTACACATAAAATAATGCATATCATAAGAGCAATCCAAATGCGTATCAGTGACATAACTCTCATTTTTCATCCCTCTTTCATATCTTTGACTTCATTATTTATCATACAAAATGAGGATTAAGATAGAGTAAATTTGAGGTAAAGAAACGTAAAGAAGGAGCACTTATCCTCCCAAATAAGTGCTCCTTTTTATTAAAAGAGAGATTTAATAGACAATCAAAAGCAAACCTATTACTTATAAATGTGCTTAGTCCTCCCAAAATATTATCGGAAATTGTGGTTAGTAAATTCGGAAGACAGATAGTGTCGCAGTTGTATCGCCCGCAGGTCCTTGAGCACCAGTAGTCCCCGTAGTTCCTCCACCTAGGCAACCAGATCCATATTGAACTAGAATAGCTTGACCAAGAGCTTGAAGAAGTCTAACAAATTCTGTAAGTTCTGACTTAGGGATGTTAATATGGCTACATGCTCTTACTTCGCAACAATCATTACCATAAAATACTTTTCCTTTATTTTTATTGTTCATCTTTTCATTCTTTTCTTTCATAGAATCATTAGTCATTACTATATATTAAAATGAAATTTATACTAAATTCGTGATGGACAAACTACCATTTCTAAAAAAATAAGAAATTGGCCCACCTAGAAAGAAATAAGTAAGATATAGAGAAAGGTTTATATAATGTAAAGAAGAAAAGTGCAACATAAAAAACTACATGCTAATTGTTGGGAGTGTTTAACAATTGGCATGTAGTTCGTGGATTAGTCCTTTATTTACATTGATTTAATTTTTCAAGGGTTGTTTTAGGTAAGATTGGAATTGAAATAGTGAAAGTTGTACCATCTTCATTACTAGTCATTTTTAATGTGCCGTTATGATTTTGGATGATTTTTTTTGTTACTGACAAGCCTAGTCCTGTTCCCGAATCCTTCGTTGAGAAGAATGGATCAAAGATATATTCTTGAATAGCTGGAGGAATACCAATTCCATTATCTGTGAAAGTAATCCGAACGAAGTTATCAAGGCGATAACTAGTAATTTGAATAGAAAGAGGTTTGTCGCCTTGAGCATCGACGGCATTTTGAAATAGATTTAAAAACACTTGAACAAGTTCATGTCGATCAATATTGACTAAAATATCATCTAATTCATTAGAGAAGTTATAATCAATTGAAATGTTATGCAAGGAGACTTCACTAGCTAGTAACTGTTGAATATAGTCACGTAAAAATGTATTGATCGGAAACGGTTCTCTTGTAAATTCCCGTGTTTTTGAAACAGCTAAAAATTTTGTAATAATATTATTTGCACGATCTAATTCAGGGATAAGCAAGTTTTTAAATAACTCTTGATTTGATGTAGAAACGCTTTCTTGTAAAAATTGTAAGTATCCTCGTACTGTTGTAAGAGGATTTCGTACTTCGTGTGCAATTCCAGCTGCGATTCGCCCTGCTAACGAAAACTTCTCTGCATCACGTTCTGTATTTAAATAATGAAAGACACTAATAACTCTAAAAATCTCACCGTTATAATCACGAATAATTCGGTTATTTATAATACCGTAATTTTTGTCTAAAACTTCTTCATTATATATTTCTGTTCCCGTTCTTAATGTTTCAATTGCTTTAATTTTTTCTTCCGGCAAGTTTAGTAATTGTTGAATTGGTTTTCCAATAATATCATTGCGTATTACACCGAAATCATCTGCGGCAACTTGATTACATAAAGTAATATTCCCTTTACTATCGACAAAGGTTACATGATGTGAAAAGGCATCAAAAATATGAACAAAGTGTTTTTCAAGTTGTTCAAATAAAAATAATGAATCACAAGTAAGTTGAAAATTAGCTTCTTTATTTTCTTTTGGTATTTCTTGAATGGAATGAGTTGTTCTGGTTTTCTTTATTCGTAAACCAATATGTGGATTTTTGTATGTGAAATGATGTGGTAATTGATTCACAAGTTCTTCATAAAAACGTACTTTATTTTCTAGTTCTTCAATTCGTTTTTCATGAGATACAGTAACATCGTTTGGAAGCATAAATAAATAACCCCTCATTTTAAAAATTCTTCCATATAGTATATCATATTTTTATAAGGATACTCTTAAAGAAAAGGCTACATGATGCAAAGTGTTTGGAAAGTGAATAGAAGATGAAGTTAAAAAGGGAGGGATATATGTGCTGTTCATTGGAGTGACAGGATGGGGAGATCATAATTCTTTATACATAGATTCCTATGAAAATAGAAATAAATTACGAACATATAGCGAGTATTTTCCTATTGTGGAAGTGGATAGTTCATTTTACGCGATGCAACCTGCACGAAATTATATAAAATGGGCAATGGAAACGCCGAAAGATTTTTCTTTTGTCGTAAAAGCGTATCAAGGAATGACAGGACATATGAAAGGTGAAATTCCTTTTTCTACGTTCGATGAGATGTTTGATGTGTATAAACAGTCTATTCTTCCTTTATTAGAAGCTGATAAATTAAAAACAATTTTATTTCAATATCCACCATGGTTTGATTGCAAAAAGAAAAATGTAGATTTTCTTCGATATACGAAAGAAAAAATGGAAGGTTTACCATGTGCAATAGAATTTCGAAATCAAACATGGTTTTATCCAGAAATGAGAGATAAGACGTTACAGTTTCTAGAACAGGAGAAATGGGTTCATACAATTTGTGATGAACCACAGGCTGGGATAGGTTCTGTGCCACTCGTGTTAGAGGTTACGAATTCAGACATGGCATTAATACGTTTTCACGGTCGAAATGTTCATGGTTGGCTTGATAAAGGGGAGAATTGGAGAGCGGTTCGCTGTTTATATCGCTACAACAATAAAGAACTGGAAGAATGGGTTGAACGACTAGAGCAATTAAAAAAGAAAACAAAGGATATATACGTACTGTTTAACAACAATTCAGGTGGGGATGCAGCAGATAATGCGAAACAGCTGATGAAAATGATGAACATTACATATGGTGAGCCGAAGCCGGAGCAATTAAATTTTTTTGAATGATAATAAACAAGAAAGGCACTGTACAAACAGGGGGAATGTACAGTGCCTTTCTATATGAAAAAGAGGGGTAACAATGTTACTGAGCGTTTGGTTGATTCATCAATTGTTGGCTTCATAATAAATGATAATGGTTATCATTATCATTGTCAATGGTTTTTCTAAAAATATATAAAAAACTTTGTATATTTTAAATAGAGATAAAAAAAGAACAGCATTAATGCTGTTCTTTTCCGTTGACGAATTGTTGTAAATCAAAAGGAGTTATCGCCTGGATAAATTCTTTTGAGATAAGTGTTTGAACGAGAGTGCTCTCAGAGATAGAAGCACCTGTTTTCTTTTCATAAGCTTGTTTTAATAAATCAAGTTTTTCAGCCGTTTCTTTTGGTAATTCAATTGTAAGTGTGTTCATAATTTCTCCCCCTTATTATTAGAGTACCACTACAGTATAGGAGAGACAAGAAAAGAGAATATGAAATATAAAAAAGGTTACCAAATTTTCAAATGGTAACCTTTTTTATGTATAAGAGTTATTAAGCAATACCGATATACTTTAAAGTTTTTGATGGAGTACTGTGATCAAAGAAGTGTTGTAAAAATGCAATATCAACACCTGATTTGTATGCACAATAACCCCAAGTTTTTCGAAGTGTATGTGAGCTAATCCCTTCTAATCCAACTTCTTTTGCAGCTTTGTTTAAAATGTACCATGCATGTTGTCTCGTAATAGATTTTGTTCCTTTTTGAGATTTTAACAATGGTTCATTACGTTTCCAAGTTTTACGTTCTTTCATGTAGTCTTCGATTGCGTGCTGTAAGTCTTCATTTACAGCAAACCATTTATGTTTCTTCACTTTTTCATTGTAAAATAAAATGGAATGGCGAACATTTTCATTTTCATCGATTACATCACTAACTTTTAATTGTAAGATTTCACTTACTTTTAAGCCAGAATTTACAGCTAATACGAATAATAAGCCATCACGTTTCGAAGATTGTAAAAGTATATTTTTGATAGTTTCTAATTGTTTTTCATTTTGAATAGGTTGTCCTGCTTGTTTCATTTTACGCACTCTCCTCTTTTATATGTGTAAAGGAAAGGATTAACTTGTTTCTTACTATAAAGGGAGAGTGTGAATTTCATGTGAACTCCTAGTGAAATTAAGACAAATTATTTGACTTCTTTTACTTTTTGTAAATTGAAATAGAATACAACACTGTTAGTCGTATTATACACACCGTATTCGGCATGATGGAGGTCTAAAATGTTTTTTACAATAGATAATCCGAGACCGGTACCTCCAGTGTGACGGCTACGTGATGCATCTAGACGATAGAAGCGATCCCAAATTTTTTCAAGACTTTCTTCAGGGATAGGGTTTCCTGTATTTTCGATTTCGACTTTTACGGTATCTTCTGCTTCTATAATAGAGACTTGTATTTTTTTTCCATCTGGCGTATAACGGATTGCATTACTTAGTAAGTTCACAACTACTTGCTCAATGCGACTGCGATTTGCTTTAACAAGTATAGAAGGGTCTGCATCGACATTCACTTGTAAATGTTTTTCTTCCATGCTAAATAATAATTTTGTGTAGACTTGTTGCGTTAATTCACCAATTGAGAACGTCGTCATATCTAGTTTGTAAGTACCAGATTCCAGCTTTGCTAATTCTAACATTTCAACAATCAGCCTGTTCATATTTTCTGTTTCTTCTAAAATAACATCAGTATAATACGAAGTATCCTTACTAACACCATCTTTAATTCCTTCTGCAAAACTTCTAATTACACTCAGTGGTGTTTTTAATTCGTGTGACACGCCAGAAATGAATTCTTTTCTTGTTTTTTCTAATTGACGTTCACGTTCAATATCTTGTTGTAACTTTGTATTAGCGACATTTAATCGATCGATTCGATCTTTTAAATTTACAGATAATGTATTGATACTGCCAGAAAGCCCGCCAATTTCATCGTCAGCTGTAACAGGTAATTTCTCGCTGAAATCAAAATTAGCCATTTTTTTTGTAACACGATTTATTTTAATTAATGGCTTAACAATGATTTTTGAGTAGTAGAAGGATAACAAAATAATAACGAGAAACACGATGATTAAGGCATAAACATAATAGTCTTTTAAAACGAGCATCGCTTCATTAACGGGCTGCAAAGATGCTATCGCAAAAGCATATTCTGTAATCTTTCCGTTTTCTATAATCGGTTTTACAAAGATACTATTTTTTATATTTTCGCCACCATCTAATATGAACGTGTTTAATTGGTTCGAGTTAGAAGTGCCATCTCTAATAATATCTGCAAAATATTGAACGGCTTGTAATGTTTCAATATCATTTGCAAGACGAACCTCAGCTTTTGATGGGAGCTGTAACTTAGTTATAACACCTGTAAAGACGATGCGAGTTGTAGATTTGTATCGGCTTGCAAGTCTATTCTTGGAAGGATTACCATTAATCGACTGAAAATCCGAATAGAAATGTTCGTTTTGCCATTGATTATAATTCGTTCCTAATTTTTGTGGTGTGATTATATTATTCTCTTGTACGACTCCATCAACATTAATTATTACATCTTTTTTTAAACCTAAATTTTCGAATTTATTATATTCTTCTGGTGTTAAAAGATTATTGAGTGGAATGGAATACTGTTTATTATTGTTGGGATTAAATACATCGATATAGTAATTGTTATCACTTTTAATAATACCGTTAGAATCCAAAAACTGCATATCGGCATTTGTTTTATCATGAAATTCTTGTTTTAGTTTTCTAATTTTCTCATAACTTTTATCACTTTTGTCATAATTATCTACGAATTTTTCAAAAGCAGTTTGAACTGTTTTTACTTTTTTATTAATATAAAATTTCTCTAAAAATAGAGATTGTCCTAGGAAAAAAAGTAGGAATATGATTGTAAATAAAGTTGATGTTAATAAAAATAGTTTAAAGACGATACTTCTGTTTTTCACTGCGTCACCTCTTATGAGAAATACTGTAAATGATTTCTTTATCCCGCTTTAACGGGTAATAAGACTCCTACTTCAAAATTCGGCAAATACAAGGGAGTTAGGCGGGAGATCAACTGCCCGTAAAATCCTGATTGGTTCAACTAATAATCAGTGGGGAATGGGAAAAATCCCCACTGATTAAAGTTTCACTTTATTATAACAAACGTTACAAGAAAGTAGAGGGGAGAAATCTGTCTCTTTATGAAATAGTTATTTATAAAAAGTCACATAAAAAGAACTCGCCAGACGTATGACAAGTTCTTTAGTGTATTATTGTTGAATTGCTGCATCTAAAGCGATTTCAATCATTTCGTTAAATGTAGTTTGACGCTCTTCAGATGTTGTTTCTTCGCCAGTGAAGATGTGATCGCTAACTGTTAATACAGATAATGCATTTACACCGTATTTCGCTGCTAATGTGTAAAGAGCAGTTGTTTCCATTTCTACTGCTAATACACCGTAATCTCCAAGTTTTTTAACCATGTCCATGCTTTCACGATAAAACACATCTGCTGTTAAAACGTTACCGACACGAACGTGTAATCCTTTTTCAGTTCCAGCATCGTAAGCTTTCTTTAAAAGATCAAAGTTTGCAGCTGGTGCAAAATCAAATCCTGGGAATGTTAAACGGTTCATATTAGAATCAGTACAAGCCGTCATTGCGATAATAACATCACGAACTTTTACATCTTTTTGAATTGCACCGCAAGTTCCAACGCGAATTAAATTTTTAACTCCGTAGCTTTGGATTAATTCGTTTGCATAAATAGAAATAGAAGGAACACCCATACCTGTACCTTGAACAGATACACGTTTTCCTTTATAAGTTCCAGTGAAACCTAACATACCACGTACGTTATTATAGCAAGTAACATCCTCTAGAAATGTTTCAGCGATATATTTTGCACGTAATGGATCACCAGGTAATAGAATAGATTCAGCGATTTCGCCTTGTTTTGCTTCGATATGTACACTCATGAAAAGTCCTCCTTATAATGTATTGATAGAAATCAATATCATTTGCATTATACACTACGAATCCTTTCAATTAAAATCTTTTTATTATTTGTAATATGTGCAAAATAGGAGGATTTCATAAATCATAATCTAGAATATATACCTTAAGAAGTTTTGTATGAACAGAGACAATAAAAATGGTAGGTGATGTTTTGAAAAATCTTGTCATTGGGCTTATTGCGTTAGTACTTATTGTGGCAGGAGGATTTTACATAAAAAAATATCAAGAAAACGAAGAGACTGTAGGAGATGTTCAGGAAGTAAAGTGGGATGTGTCAAATGGAAAGGGAAATGAGAAAGTAGATATTGTATTTCAGTTGTTAAACAAAAAGAATAATGAAATTCGTGGTTTAAATGATCAAATTCGGGCAGTGATTGTAGATGGACAGTTAAAACACATACAACAAATTAAACCTACATTTGCAGGGAACGGGTCATATAAGTTATCTTCCAAAATAGCGAAAGACGAAGAATATACAATATTTTTATACGAAGATAAAAATAAGTCCGTAGAGTCATTCGCTAGGAAAGATTTTGGTAGAACGAAAGAGGAGAACAATAAGAAAAAAGTGAAATTTCCAATCGACAGTGTACTTACAAAAAAAATAGGAGAGTATGAAGTTTCTCTTTTATTTGGCGCATTACATCCGAATGAACCAGTTACGTTAACATTTCAGTTTCAAGCGAAAAAGGGTGAAAAATTGAAATTACATTCAGAGAGAGGAGAAGTAGAGTCACTCTATATCGTGGATGAAACGAAGGAGAACTTTTTATACGCTATGCCTGTAGATACGGATGAGCAATTACAATACCGGATTACATTTCCTGCCGAGGGCACGTATAAAATGTGGGGGAATTTCTATATAAATGGTAAGAAGTATGAAAAAGAATTTATTGTACAAGTTCAAAAAAGAAAAAACAGCTAAGAATTTAGCTGTTTTTTCTTTTTCCTATTAATTTTGTTACAGAGAGCATTGTAATTGGTAAAGAATGATTCTTCCTAAATGCTAAATATTTACCGCTCCATGCTGGTTTATATTTTTCTTTAAAATGTCGTAATCCGCTGAAACTATACGTATAACGAACGTTATTAAAGATTGCAGCAGCCACTCGTTCAGACCAGAAAGACTGTGTGGATAAACCAACATTTGAAAGTGGTGCCATACCAATATTAAAGGAGTGGTATTCATTTTCTTTTGCCCATTGGAATAAGTGGATGAAAATTGCGTCCATAATGCCGCTAGGCGCATCGGGATAATATCGCATTAAATCGACAGATAATGATCCGTTTTGATATACGGGCATGAATGTTGTGAATGCAATAATTTTTCCATCTGCATCAGATAATGTTGCGATAGGGGCACGACTAATATATTCACGATCGAAGTATCCGAGTGAAAAACCTTTCTCTTTTTTTCCACCAAGCCATGCATCTGAAACTTTTCTTAACTCTTCATATAATTCGTCTGAGAAAGGTGGCTCGTGAATAGAGAATGTATAGCCTTCTCTTTCAAAACGGTTGAAAGTAGCTCGCATGCCAGCGCGTTTCTTTCCTGTTATTGTAAATGTATTTAAATCAACAACAGCTTCTTCACCGAGCTTAAAGAAGTTATAACCAAAATCGTGATATAAACTCATCCATTTACTTTCAATTTGGTAGAATACACAAATGTATCCAAATCGATCAGCCTCAGCTAAAAACTCTTGCAGTACAGTACGATAGGAGGAAGGGTCCCCAATTGGATCACCTAGTACAATAAGTCGTTTTCCAGTTATTGAGAAGAGAATGAGTGCTTTTCCATCACTACTGAAAAAGAACTGCTTATCTCCTAAAAAACCTAAATGACTAAGTACGTTTCCACCATGTTCATCTAAGAAGTTTTGTAATCTTTTATCATTAGCTGGTTGCCCGGGAAATTCATTTCGATAACGATTTGCAATGAGTGAACCAATTAGTAAAAAAGTAGGAACAAAAAAGGCAGCTGCTAATGCACTTCGTTTCACTTGTGTAATATTACGAACGACAAAATCAGGTTTGAAAGCTTCCTTTGCACCTGCAAATAAAATACCTAAGTTTTTATATAAATATAACGTTACAAGTAGGAATATAAAAACTTTTACGATATCGGAAAGTGAGACTTCCATTTTCTCACGTACAAACCTTTTACGAAGCATATACAATACAGCGAGTACGATTAATAAAATAAACGTTTCTTCAACATCAATTCCTTTTAGTGTATTAAAAATAGCCGCTCCAATTAAAGAAACAATCGTCATATAATAAGAACGTTTTGTTCCGTAATATATCCCCCGTGAAAGAATGAGTAGGAGAATACCGAATGTTAGCGATAAGCTAAAAGAAAATTGAATAAGGTGTTTTGGAGCTAGAATATGTAAGGCGTGTGCCCGATTTATACTTGTCGGTAGAATGGTTGATAAAATAACCATTAAGCCAGCAAATACTGTTAAAGCAGCAGATGCCCAAGAACCTAACTTTCCTAGAAAGTCACGCTGCAAAGTCCATATAACACCAGTTGTCTCTAATGCAGGCGCAATAAAAGGTTTATCTTCAAACTTTTTAATGGCTACTCCTGTCATTTCAAAAGCTGCAAAAATGAGACCAAGGCAGAATGGTAAGATGTAATAGACGAGACGATATAATAACATAGCAGGGAGTAAAACACCTGTATCGATGCCGTATTGCCCAAGCCCAGTTAAGAAGACAAGATCAAATGATCCAAGGCCACCAGGAACAAGACTAACGACACCAGCTAAAGCAGCAATGACATATACGCCTAAAAACTTTTGGAATTCGATTTCAATGCCAAATAATAATAATATGACGTACATAACAATACCAGCAGATACCCATTCGACTAATGAAACTAATGAGTATAAAACGGTTGGGTTTTTCTCCTCTTCTTCTTGTCCCTCTGTTTGCGTCGCTTTTCTATTTTTTAATTTAGAAAACCCGATATATATAGGAACGAAAAGAGCAAAGAAGATAAGAACAGGCCATAGCCATGGTTTTTCATGCAAAATAAATCTCGTGTCTAATATTCCGATAAGACCAAGAAATGAAAGAATGGCTAATCCATTAATAAAGGCAGTTGTCATCCAAGCGATACTTTTAATAAGTTTTCCATTTTCTTTTATGTATGGACGATAAAGCATTGTGCGTACGCCGGCTCCAACGAGACCACCAAACCCGATAAATCCATTTAAAGTATTAGCAATCCACGAGATACGGAAAATCTTTTGGACAGGAATATCAGCTTTTAAGTAACGAAGCATAACATAGTCATAAAAGAACATTGTTGATACAGCGAATGCACCAAGTGTAATTGCTAAAAAGACTCCTCCAGTTGGAATGTTTTTAATTGTATCAATCGCTTCTAAAAAAGAAATGCCCGCTAATTCTTTTTTTGCTTGAAAGAATACAATTGTTAATACAACAAATGGGAAGATAATTTTCCCGATTTGTAAGAAACGTTTCCATGAAAACGACATAAATACAACTCTCCTTGTGTAAGAAAACTGAGACAATAATATTATTATGACAAACTTCAAGAAAAATAAAAAGGTAAATTCCTGTATAGGGGAGCTATTTTTTATATAGGTATATTTAAAAGAATATTTTGTTTATCAGAAAATTAAGTTAGAATAAGATAAAAGAAGGAGGATGGGGGAGTATATGATTATAAAAGGTTATGTAGGATATGAGTTAGAAAAAGCGAAACCTAATACATCAGAGGATTTTTTTAACAGATCTGAAGTGACATATATATTAAATGATAAAGAGAAAACTTTTTCGGTTTTATACGTTCGATATTTTGAAGAAGTTTTACAAGAAATTACTCCTTTTGAAGGAAATCCAGTGTATAAAGTAGAAGAACAACACATATATTTGCGCGATATTGTAGCGATATGTTGTTTAGTGAAAGATAGGGAGCTTCGTGCGCAAAAACGTTTGTATTTAAATAATATGGAAGAATTTCAACAATATTTTGATGAGGGAACGGTGTTGAAAGTACAAGAAATATTGGCTGAATTACATAAAAATAAAAGAGTAGAAATAGCGTAAAATGGCAAAGGAGAGAGAAAAATGTCTAATTTGATGGTTGAAAATCAAACAGAGCAAGTTTCTATATTTTTAGAAGATGCTATTCATTTAATAACCAATTATGTAAATTATCATACGTTGCCTTCTTTATTAGAGGAGACACCGGCAGGGAACGAGCAATATTATAAAGGGTTATTAGCATCAATGAGACGACTTCTCGTTTTTTGCGAAGAAGGACATGATGCATGTTTTGTTTTGTTGAATAGTCAGCCATTTCGAAAAACAGCAGCTGAAAAAATTTTATATAAGATTTACCATCAAGTAATTGCAGAGTTTTTTTCACCGAAGAGTGATTATTGGTATGAAAATAGTCGGTCTGCATATACAGGAAAAAATTCTATCGTTTTTCAACAAACACCACCTGCATCTTTGGGGCAAGTGATGAAGAGTTTAGAAGGTAAATTTCAATTGATGCGTGAAGAACTAGAATATTATGAGACGGATTATCAGACAAAGATGTTACACAAATATTGATTGCGGAAAAGAAGCTAAGGTGACTTAGCTTCTTTTCCTTTTGTACAGTTATATAAGGGATTTTCATTGAATATAGTTAAGTGGATAGCATTAGGGAGGTGCAACATGAATCAGCAAGGTGTATTTACAGATTACTTTCATGAAGTAGAAAATTGGTGTGAAAGTGTTCTTCACGTATTAGATAGCCGTGCAATGGAAGTGTATGATGTCCATATGCTTGCTTATAAAATTCAGACGTTGTTAGAGCGTATGAAAGAGCATGAGTATGAAACAGATGCAGAGTTTATGTATGAAATAAGTGATGATGTAGAACATATTCAGCATCACTTGCAGGAAGTATTTATGCAAGAAGAAGAGGAATATGAATTATATGAAAGAGGGGATAGCGAACGAGCTGTTCCAATTGGAGGACATACACTCCCGCCATTACCTTATCCGTATAATGCGTTAGAACCGTATATTTCTAAAGAAATTATGATGTTACACCATGATAAACATCATCGGAGTTACGTGGAAGGGTTAAATAAAGCAGAGAAGATGATGGAAGAAGCGAGAAAAACAAATCAATTTGATTTAATTAAGCATTGGGAAAGAGAAGCGGCTTTTCATGGGTCAGGTCATTACTTACACACGATATTTTGGAATAACATGAAAAAAGACGGTGGTGGAAGTCCAAGAGGTGCTTTTTCACAACAAATCGAACAAGATTTTGGGAGCTTTTTACGTTTCCAAAAACATTTTACAGAAGCGGCCTCTAAAGTAGAAGGTTCAGGCTGGGCAATTCTCGTTTGGGTGCCCCGGTCTGGAAGGTTAGAAATTTTGCAAAGTACACTTCATCAATTATTTACACAATGGGATACGATACCACTCCTTGTACTAGATGTCTGGGAACATGCGTATTATTTACAATACCAAAATCGAAAAGATGAATATATTAAAAACTGGTGGAATGTTGTAAATTGGCCTGATGTAGAAAAAAGGTTTGAAACTGCGAAACAAATTGAATGGACACCATATTAGACGCAAATTCTCTGCGTCTTTTTTAATGGAAGCAGAAGGAAGATTTCGTTCATATTTTAAAAGGCCAAGCATACACTTGTACAAAAAGTGCCAAAAGGACGTGGGGGGAAATATGAGACGAATTTGTGTAATCATTACGCTTCTTATTATGTACGCAAGCGTTATGCCAATTCCTACATATGCAAAGATGAACAGCAATGTCAGTGCTCGAAATGCTGTATTAATGGAGCAACAGTCTGGTCGTGTATTATACGGAAAAGCAGAACATGAACCTCAAAAAATTGCTAGTATAACAAAAATTATGACTGCCTTGTTAGCTGCTGAATCAGGGAAGATGAAAGAAATGGTGTCAGTTAGCAATGAAGCGGTGAGGGTGGAAGGATCAGCAATCTATTTAAAGCCTGGACAAAAAGTGAAGTTAGAAGATTTAGTATACGGACTCATGCTTAGATCTGGTAATGACGCAGCGCAAGTAATTGCTGAAAGTGTGGGTGGGAGTATAGATGGATTCGTATATTTAATGAATGAAAAGGCGAAAGAAATTGGAATGAAAGATACTCACTTTTCAAACCCTCATGGTTTAGATGGAGATGGATCACATTATTCGTCGGCTTACGATATGGCGTTATTAACGAAGTATGCAATGGGAAACGAGTCATTTAAAAAAATCTTTGGAACAAAAACGTATAAATCCGATTCTTGGGATTACCCGTGGAAAAATAAACATAAGTTGGTAACGTCTTATTATGAATTTGCAACAGGAGGAAAAACAGGCTTTACGAAGAAAGCAGGAAGAACGCTTGTTACAACGGCATCGAAAGATGGACTAGATTTAATTGTCGTAACTTTGAGTGCTTCTAGTGATTGGGATGATCATATGAATCTATTTGACAAAGGATTCGAACGTTTCAAGCAAACGAAAGTTTTAGGACAAGGAGCAATTGCTGAAATAAATGAAAAGAAGTATGCCAACCATGTTTATACGAAAAATAGTTTTTCCGTGCCGTTAACTGAAGAGGAAAGAAAGAACGTGTTATTAAAAGTTGAACTGGATAAAAGTATAACGCTTGAGGATGGAGTAAAGGTTGGAAAGACAGATGTTTATGTTGGCAATGAGAAAGTTGGAGAACGGAATTTATTTTATAGTAAACGGAAGTTAGTAGCTACAACGGGACTTTACTGGAATAATGTGAAAGAAATTTTTTCTTACATGATAGGTGTTGGGAACGATGGTTAATCTCGTATGGGTAGCGATGGCTGTCATTGGGATTGTATACGCCATGATAAATGGAACGATGGAAGAAGTGAATAAGGCTGTATTTGACGGAGCAAAAGATGCAGTAACGATTTGTATAGGACTTATTAGTGTTTTAGTATTTTGGCTTGGTTTAATGAAAATTGCAGAGGAAGCCGGATTGTTAAAAAAATTAGTTTCACTTTTTATGCCGATAGTAAAAAGGTTGTTTCCAGAAATACCAAAGGACCATCCGTCCATGGGATTTATTCTATCAAATATGATGGCAAACTTTTTTGGTCTAGGTAATGCAGCAACCCCTCTTGGTATTAAAGCGATGGAACAACTAAAAGAGTTAAATGGAGGAAAGGATTCGGCGAGCCGTTCTATGGTGACGTTTCTAGCATTAAATACATCAGCTATTACATTAATTCCTACGACAGTCATTTCAATTCGAATGACGTATGAATCAGCCAATCCTACTGAAATTGTTGGGGTAACATTTATTGCACAAGTACTTTCTATGATTGGAGCGATTTGGATTGACCGCTATTTTTACCGAAGAAGGAGTAGAAAGGGGCGGAAAAAATGAGTATTGTAAATACAATTTCTTTATGGGTAATCCCTTGTGTAATTGGTTTTATCCTTTTATATGGCACGATAAAGAAAGTGCCGACGTATGAATCGTTCGTTGAGGGAGGAAAAGAAGGGATTCAAATTGCAATTTCCATTTTACCGTTTATGGTTGGAATGCTTGTTTCTATTTCTATATTCCGATCTTCAGGTGCGCTAGATGCAATGATATCAGTAATGAAGCCAATGCTAGATTTAATTCATGTTCCAGCAGAAATCGTTCCATTAGCACTAATACGCCCTATTTCAGGTTCTGCTGGTCTAAGTATTACGACTGATTTAATTGCCACATATGGGCCAGACTCATTCATTGGGAGATTAGCTTCTACGATGCAAGGGAGTACAGATACGACTTTTTATATTTTAACAGTATACTTCGGAGCTGTTGGTATTAGAAAAATGGGAGATGCATTAAAAGTAGGTCTTTTTGCAGATTTAATCGGAATTATTTGCTCGATTGTCTTTGTTTCCCTATTGTTTCAGTAAAGCTATTCATTTTTTATGCTATTTCGCGTATAATACGTATACGACCACTATTAAGGTGTAGCTTAATAGTGGTTTTTTTATGTGGTATTTTTGACAAAATGATGAACTTTTATTGTGAGAAATATGAAAAATATGGACAATAATAAAGGATAAAAACATGATTTGACCTTTATATGTTTAATATCATCGCTATGTTGTTTAAGTGAGATGGAGCGAATAACCGTAAAGCGTATGCGGTTGCCAAGTCTTTCTAATGTAAGGTAAGATAAATTCGAGGTGAAAAAAAGAAATGGAACGATTACAAAAAGTGATTGCGCAAGCAGGTATTGCATCGAGAAGAAAGGCTGAGGAATTAATTCAGCAAGGAAAAGTGAAAGTTAACGGAAAAATAGTGAAAGAGTTAGGAACAAAAGTAACTCCTCAAGATAAAGTAGAAGTAAATAACATCCCTCTTGAAAAAGAAGAACCTGTTTATTTTTTACTATATAAACCAACTGGTGTAATTTCAAGTGTATCAGATGATAAAGGTAGAAGTGTTGTAACAGACTTTTTCCCTGAAATTACACAACGTTTATTCCCAATCGGACGTCTAGATTATGATACGTCAGGAGTATTATTAATGACAAACGACGGGGACTTCGCAAATATATTAATGCATCCTAAATATAAAGTTGAAAAAACGTATGTTGCAAAAATAAAAGGCCCATTAACAGGTGAGAAAATTCGCATGTTAGAACGCGGTGTTGCACTAGAAGACGGTAAAACAGCACCAGCACATGTGAAAATTATTTCTTGGGACAAGCGTAAAGAAATGGCTATTGTACAATTAACAATTCATGAAGGACGTAACCGTCAAGTACGTCGTATGTTTGAAGCGTTAGACTGTAAAGTAGTGAAATTAAAACGTGAACGTTATGCTTTCTTAGAAGTAGGAAGCCTGCGACCTGGTGATGCGAGAGAATTGACACCACATGAGGTGAAACAATTACGCGCGCTTGCTTCTACAAAGCCAAGATAAGCTATAGAGTTAAAAATTCACCAGTGGAGTGCTCTGCTGGTGATTTATTCAATACAACATTTACAGAAGATAATACATAACATTTACCGAGGAGAGGAGAGGTAATATGAAGAAAAATCGCTTATTATTTCGCGTTATTATTCTACTCATTTTATGTGGTGCTGTAGGATTTACCCTTTATCAAGGATTCTTTGCTAATAAAGAGAAAATGCAAATCGGAAAAGAAGCACCTAACTTTGTTGTGACGGATTTAGAAGGGAAGAAAATTGAACTAAAAGATTTAAAGGGAAAAGGTGTATTTTTAAACTTTTGGGGTACGTGGTGTAAACCTTGTGAAAAAGAAATGCCTTATATGAATGAATTATATCCAAAGTATAAAGAAAAAGGCGTTGAAATCATAGCGTTAGATGCGGATGAAACGGATATTGCAGTAAAGAACTTTGTGAACCAATATGGTTTGAAATTCCCAGTTGCTATTGATAAAGGACAAAAGATTATAGGAACATATGGAGTAGGTCCATTACCGACAAGCTTTTTGATTGATAAAGATGGAAAAGTAGTGGAGCAAATTATAGGTGAACAAACGAAAGAACAGTTAGAAGGGTATTTAAAGAAAATTACTCCGTAATAAAGAAAGCCTTTACATAAGAGGTGCGTGTCTATAGTGCCTCTGGTTTAAAAATTCTGAGTATTGCGGTAACTCAAGGTTAGAATATACAATAGTACATATAGAGACAGGGGCGGTGAGAGTGTTGAAAGAAATTAAATGTGAATGTGGACATGTTAATCCGATAGGAACCGTTTTTTGTGAAGCTTGCGGGAAACCATTTGAAAGCAATGAAAATGCAAAACTATTGGATATGCGCTATGAGGGGAGTGCACGGAGATCTCTCACGCAAACAAAAACGATAGTCGATAAAATTTGGAGCTTTTTCTCTTCTGTAAAAGTGGGTGTATGGCTAATCGTAATAACTTTAGCTGCATCAGCGATAGGAACTATTTTTCCGCAAGAAATGTACATAACTCCAGGGATTGCACCAGCTGAATATTATAAACAAGAATACGGATTTTTAGGGCAATTATACTATCAATTAGGATTTAATAATTTATACGGTTCATGGTGGTATATGATTTTGATTGCTTCTATCGGTATTTCACTTGTGATATGTAGTTTAGACCGCGTTATTCCACTTTATAAAGCTTTAAAAAAGCAAGGCGTAAAAAGACATCCTAGCTTTTTAAAGAGACAGAGATTATATGGGACTGGTACACCGAAAGATGGTGACCTGGAAAGAGTGCAAAAGAATTTAAAGAAAAGAAACTATAACGTGAAAGTGGAAGACGGAAACGTTTTAGCAGAAAAGGGACGCTTCTCGCGTTGGGGTCCATATGTAAATCATATCGGTCTTATTATCTTTTTATTCGGTGCGATGCTTCGTTTTTTACCGAGTATGTACGTAGACGAAGCACTTTGGTTACGTGATGGTGAAACGAAAGAAATACCAGGGACGGATGGACAATACTACTTAAAAAACGAGAAATTTATAAAAGAAGTTTATGATAAAAGTAAGGACAAGGAAGTTTTTGAGGAAGCGATTGATCGTGTAGGCGATAAAATGATTGCGAAAAACTTCCAAACGAATGCTGTATTATATAAAGCTGTGGGCGAAAATATAGCAGGGCAAAAACCAAAGTTGGAAAAAGTAAAAGAAGCGGAAATTCGAGTAAATGAACCACTGAAATTTGATCAATTTGCAGTGTATCAAGTGGATTATAAAGAAAGTGAATTTAAAAGTATGTCCTTCAACTTGCAAAATAAAGAAAATAATCAAAAATGGGGACCGATTAAAGTAGATTTAACGAATCCTAAGGAAAAATATGATTTAGGAAATGGTTATTCTCTAGAACTATTAAGCTATTTTCCTGATTTTTATTTTGATGAGAATGGAAAACCAAATACAAAAACGAAATTACCGAACAATCCTGCATTTGTATTTAAAATGTTTACACCTGAAACACCAGATGGTGAAGTGAGTTTTGTTGGTATTCAGCAAAATATAGAACCTGATGGAAACAACAAATATAAAATGTCGTTTGTAGGTGTTGAAATGCAAAATGCAACAGCACTTACTGTAAGAAAAGATTTAACGCTTTGGATTCTCGGTATTGGAGGGTTTATATTTATGGTTGGTGTCATTCAAGGTATGTATTGGAATCATCGCCGTATTTGGATACAACGTG
This sequence comes from Bacillus sp. MYb78, assembly GCF_002975115.1. Lineage (NCBI taxonomy): Bacteria > Bacillati > Bacillota > Bacilli > Caryophanales > Bacillaceae > Bacillus > Bacillus sp. MYb78. Next base: position 384,265 of record NZ_PCOB01000001.1, on the reverse strand, counting down.
TTAATGATGAATGGTGGATTGCAGGGCATACGAATAAAAATTGGTTCGGTTTAAAGAAAGATATTGAAAGAGTAATAGAAGGTACAGCAATTCCACAGCCAAATGATAAAGTAATCGATAAAAAAATTAGTTAAGGTGGGGAAACGATATGGTGCAAATAAGTAGTAACTTTCTCTTTACCGCATTTATTTTATATTTAATTGCGACTCTATTTTTTGGTGGAGCCATTAAAGAAAAGGGTCATAAATGGGCAAATGTAGGAATAACAATTACAATTTTAGGGTTTATAGCACAAACAGTATATTTTGTTACAAGGTGGATCGCATCAGGGCATGCACCAGTTAGTAACTTTTTTGAATTCGGTACATTTTTCGGCATGATGCTTGTAGGAGCATTTATTGTAATGTATTTTATGTACCGTGTAAGTATAATTGGACTATTTGCATTACCAGTTGCGCTTTTATTAATTGCCTATGCAAGTATGTTTCCGAGGGAAATATCTCCGCTTATTCCATCTTTAAAAAGTAATTGGTTACATATTCACGTGACGACTGCAGCAGCAGGACAAGCAATTTTAGCGATTAGTTTTATTACGGGCGTTATGTATTTATTAAAAAATGTAGATCAATCAACGAGAAGTAAACGGACATTTTGGCTAGAGACGGTAGTATTTACACTTGTTTGTACAGTTGGATTTATTGGAGTAACAACGGTATTTTCTAGTATGAAATATGAAGCGAAGTTTCAATGGGTTGATAAAAATGAACAGCAACTGGAAATGAAGTACAATCTTCCGGCTTTAGTTGGACCGCATGAAGGGAAGTTACTGACAGAAAATAAATTAGAACCGGCAGTTGAAGTTCCAGCGATTGTAAATGCGAAGAAATTAAATACTGTTATTTGGTCAGTATTAGTTGGAACATTACTTTATATTGTATTAAGACTTGTTTTACGGAAGCGAGTATCGGCAGCACTTCAGCCGTTAGTAAAGAATACGAATAGTGATTTACTAGATGAAATCGGATATCGATCTATTGCAATTGGATTCCCAGTTTTCACATTAGGAGCGTTAATTTTTGCAATGATTTGGGCTCAAATAGCGTGGACGCGTTTTTGGGGCTGGGATCCGAAAGAGGTTTGGGCACTTATAACGTGGCTTTTTTATGCTGCAGTACTACATTTACGATTATCTAAAGGGTGGCATGGAGAGAAATCAGCTTGGCTTGCAGTAATTGGTTTTGCAATTATTATGTTTAACTTTATTGTAGTAAACTTAATTATTGCCGGTTTACATTCATATGCATAGAGAAATAAAATAGGAGAGTGCATGTCACTTTCCTATTTTATTTTTGTCAACTTTTCTTCTTTTTTGAGAAAAACATGACAAAGTAGCGGTTGATTTTGTAAAATGATGTCGAGGACATTATATACTGTTCAAAAAAAATACATAGTTTTGGAAAAAAATTGAACAAAATTTATTATTCTTGTGAAGCATAATATGGGAAGTGAAACATTTAGAAGATTGCTTAAATAAACGAGAATAGCGCAACATAATAGTAAAGAAGGGTAGGTGTGAACCGCTGAAGTGAGAGTACGCAGCGGGTAGAGATGGAAAATGAATCAAGAATTTTAATTGTAGATGATGAGGATCGTATTCGTCGTTTATTGAAAATGTACTTAGAAAGAGAACAATACACAATTGAAGAAGCAGATAATGGTGATACAGCTTTAGAAATGGCGTTACAAAATGATTACGATTTAATCTTATTAGATCTTATGATGCCTGGTAAAGATGGCATTGAAGTATGTAAAGGGGTTCGTGAGAAGAAAGCGACACCAATTATTATGCTGACAGCAAAAGGTGAAGAAGTAAATAGAGTACAAGGATTTGAAGTTGGAACAGATGATTATATTGTAAAGCCATTTAGTCCACGTGAGGTCGTGCTACGTGTGAAAGCGGTATTACGTCGTGCTGTACCAACAACATTCTTTACACAAGATACAACGACAAAAGATGTTACTGTATTCCCGCACTTAACAATTGACAACGATGCACACCGTGTTACTGCAGATGGCAATGAAGTAAACTTAACGCCGAAAGAATATGAGTTACTATTATTTTTAGCGAAAGCTCCTGATAAAGTATTCGATCGTGAGCAACTGTTAAAAGAAGTATGGCAATATGAATTCTTCGGAGATTTACGTACAGTTGATACACATGTAAAGCGTTTACGTGAGAAGTTAAGCAAAAAATCACCAGATGCAGCGAAAATGATTGTTACTGTTTGGGGTGTAGGTTACAAATTTGAGGTTGTGAACGACTGATGCTTTGGAGAAGTGTAGTAGGGAAGTTATGGATGACCATATTACTTCTCGTTTCGTTTGTTCTTGGATTTGTTGCGATTTTACTTTCACAGTTTTTTAGAACGTATTATGTTGATATGAGTGAAGCTAGGCTTCAAAAAGTCGCAACAAGTGTTTCAGAGTTAATTGAAGAAGGTGCCGATGTAAAAACGATTGAGAATATCGCTTACAAATTCTCTGATCCACTTTCAAGGATTATTATTGTAGAAGATGGTAAAGAAATCTCTTCTTCACCGAAACAAGAAGGCTTAGTCACTCTTACAATGGATGACTTAAAAGAAGATAAAGAATTAGCGGCTGTGTTTACAGACAAAAAAGAAATTAAGAATAACATTAGAAAAGCCTCTAATAGTAGAAAGAATAAAAATACTGAAAATGATATTATGATTGTCGGAAAACCAGTGCAATCAAAAAATCAAAGTGCAGTGTTTGTGTACGAATCTTTACAAGTGCCGATACAAGGTATGGAAAGAACGACTGATTTTATATTCTTATCAGCAGGGATTGCGATTATATTAACAACTTTCTTTGCATTCTTCTTATCTACTCGAATTACAGCACCACTTCGTAAAATGCGTGAGGTTGCTTTTGAAGTGTCGCGTGGGAAGTTTGATGCGAAAGCTCCTATGGTATCTCAGGACGAGATTGGTGAGCTTGCAACGGCCTTAAATCAAATGGGGAAACAGTTGAAGTTTAATATGAATGCCCTGCAGCAAGAGAAAGAACAGTTAGCAAGTATTTTGAGTAGTATGGCAGATGGGGTTATTACATTAAATCAAGAAGGTGAAGTTGTAGTAATCAATCCGCCAGCTGAACATTTCTTACAAGTTTGGCAAGAAGAAAAAGAGATAGAGCTCAGTAAAAAACTGCCTTCTGAACTTGTTGAACTATTCCATCTCGTTGTAGAAAGCGAACAACAACAAGTTGTTGAAATTAATTTACAAAAAGGGAACTATGTAGTTCTTATGACGCCGCTCTACAATCAAACGAAAATTCGCGGGGCTGTAGCAGTACTGCGAGATATGACGGAAGAACGTCGTCTTGAAAAGATGCGTCAAGACTTTATTGCGAATGTATCGCATGAACTTCGTACACCGATGGTCATGCTGCAAGGATATAGTGAAGCAATTTTAGATGATATTGTGCAAACGAAAGAAGAAATTAATGAGTTTGTTCAAATCATTTATGATGAATCCGTTCGTTTAGGTAAACTTGTAAATGAATTATTAGATTTAGCACGCATGGAAAGTGGTAATGTAGAGTTACATATAGGTGAAGTGGACATACATCCGTTTGTTGAAAAAATTGGTCGTAAATTCCAAGGGATCGCAAAGGATAAAGAAGTTGAACTAACAGTTGATTTCAAAAATCCAATTGAACAATACCCGTTTGATGCAGATCGTATGGAACAAGTATTGACGAATTTAATTGATAACGCAATACGTCATACGAACGCAGGCGGACATGTAACACTTGTAATTGATACGAAAAATAATGGTCTCATTTTTGAAGTACAAGATTCGGGCGTTGGTATTCCAGAAGAAGATATTCCATTTTTATTTGATCGTTTCTATAAAGCTGATAAAGCAAGAACACGTGGGAAAAAAGGTGGAACAGGACTCGGGCTTGCGATTGCGAAAAATATTGTTCAAGGCCATGATGGTAAAATTTCTGTATCAAGTGTTGTTGGAGAAGGAACTACATTCTCTGTCTATTTACCGAATCGTATAATTTAGATATACGTTTTTAAAGTTGATAATGAATAAAGTTCTGCTGTTTTTTATTTTTTTGTAAACTCAATTAAATAAAGAATGGTAGAACTTTTTTCTATGTTGCTCGAATAAAGAATAACAAGAGAGGTGCTGTGAAGAAATGAAATTATATACAAAAACAGGAGATAAAGGAACGACAAGTGTAATAGGTGGTAGGGTTGATAAAGATGATATCCGTGTGGAAGCGTATGGAACAATAGACGAGGCGAATTCTCATATCGGATATGCAATGACTAAACTACAAGGCGGGCCTTTCGGAGATATTTACAATGAACTTGAAACGATTCAACATGAACTATTTGATTGCGGGGGAGACTTGGCGATAGTAGGCGAGAAGATACCTTATAAAGTAAAAATTGAAATGGTCGAAAACTTAGAAAGTAGGATTGATTCGTATATAGAAGAAGCACCGCCGCTAGAGCGCTTTATTTTACCAGGTGGAAGCGAGTCGGCAGCTGCTATTCATATTGCACGTACAGTTGTAAGGCGAGCAGAACGATGTATCGTGTCCTTACAAAAAGAAGGAAAAATAAATGAAGTTGTTCTAAAGTATGTAAATAGATTATCTGACTATTTATTTGCAGTAGCTAGAGTAATAAACGCTCGATTACAAGTAAAAGATGTAGAGTATAATCGCAGTGCAATCGTTTTTCGTGATAAGAAAGAGAAGGAAGTGGAGTGATTCACTTTCTTTTTTGTATACTTTTTTCTGTAATATACCAAAATAGAGAAGGTATGGTGGTAATTAGAAAACGGAGGATGTATATGAAAGTTTTAAAATACGGCGTTATGTTATTGACAGTACTGTTTTTATCTCAATTACATGTGTACGCAGAGGGAAATCAATGGGCATGGCCTGTTGAAGGACAGATAAGTGATTATTTTGGGACAAGACACGGAAAACACTACGGTATAGATATAGCGGCACCGATCGGCACACCTGTGTCAGCTATTCAAGAAGGGAAGGTAACAAAGTCTTATTATTCAAGTAGTTATGGAAACGTTATATTTATTAAACATGGAGAATATGAGGCTGTGTATGCACATTTAAATAAGAGATATGTAGTTCAAGGGGATTATATTTCAAAAGGAGAAAAAATTGGAGAAGTAGGGAACACGGGAGAATCGCGAGGTGCACACTTACATCTAGAACTTCATCAAGGAAGATGGACGATGGCGAAAAAGAATGCGATGAACCCATTGCTTGTTTTAAGTGAACAAAGAAATGAAGTTGTTTCTTCATCATTATATGTCGTACAAAAAGGGGATACTTTAGTTAGTATTGCACGGAAATTTAGTATGACACTTAAGGAAATTAAAGAAAAAAATGGATTGCAGCAAGAGCTAATTTATCCTAATCAACAATTATACGTTAAGTAAAGGCAACGTCTCAAAAATTAAACTTTGAATATTTTTAAATAAGGTTCAATGTAAATGAAATTATATGGGCGCTTCTCCTAGAAGTATTGAGTGAATTAGAGTATCTATATTTAAAAGAAAACCGTCCCAAAATTTATTTTGGGACGGTTTCTTTTACCAAAAAATAAAGACACATATAAATCCAGAAATAGCTAAATAGCTATATAAGTAAAAAACTTTTGTTCTTGTTTTCTCTTTTGTTCGAAACAGTACGATAGTCGGTTCAATTAAACCGATTGTCAAACAAAGTAGGCCAAGAAGCATACAACCAATCGAAATAGAATACAGGGCGATTTGTGGTGCTTGAAATGGAATCATCCATTTTAATAAAAATGCAATAAGTGCAGTGTAACAAATGCTACCGATGTATTTATTCAGTGGTGTATTAGAACGAAAGCCAGGAAGTTTTTTTAAGAAAGAGCGGGAAACAACTTCTGTTTGTAAAGATGTATGCTCTTCAATAATTTTTTGAGCTTCTTTTCCTTTTTGAAAAAGAGATAAGATCCAATTTCGCTCACCCTGAAAAATAAATTGAGAAGTTGTCAAATAGTGATCAATCTTCACTTTACTCCAACTCTTCCACGGATGACGCTCACACAATTTTAATTTACTTTCTGTTTTCTTATCATACTGATAAATACTGATGCCATCTTCATCGAAAGTAGCATAGTATGTCTCGTTTGAGAATGTGCCTAAATCAATTGGGCAGTAGAAAAGTAATTCTTTTTTTAAGTAAAAGTATTCTTTTCTTAAGTTTTTTTTCATTGCTTCTCGAATAGAATGTCTCTTTTCTTTTTTCATGACATTTCCTCCATAACTCAGAAAATGTTCTTATCTTAACAATTCAATATCTTATCACTTTTAATTATATATGACTAGGTAATTCAAAAGAGAAATGCCGAATAATAAAAAATATGGATTGTATTGTAAAATATTTCGCAATTCATTTGTTGTTACGAAAAATAAATAACTAATTTTAAATAAGTTACAATTTTTTAGTTCACAATGTTATGAGGTTGTTGTATAATGAAGGGGAAAATAGAATATCGGTCTATCTTCGGGGCAGGGTGAAAATCCCGACCGGCGGTGATGAACTATTTATGATTTTGTTCTAAGCCCGCGAGCCGTTAAGGCAGGATTTGGTGTGATTCCAAAGCCGACAGTATAGTCTGGATGGGAGAAGATGGAGGTTCAAGCGTTCAAAAAAGATATGGATTTGAACGTCTGTTTGATGTGCCTTAAATTCTCCCTTTGTGTAAAACACAAAGGGTTTTTTCGTTCTATGAAAAAATAGGCATAGCAGAACCTTTCCACTTTCCATGAGATGATCGATGGAAAAGGAGAGAGAAAGATGAAACAAAAAAACAGTGTAGTGCAGATGGTGAGTGTAGCGATGCTAAGTAGTATTGCATATTTACTAATGATGTTGGATTTCCCGTTCCCAGGGCTTCCGCCATTTTTGAAAATTGATTTTAGTGATGTACCAGCTCTAATTGCAGCAATTATCTTTGGACCAGTAGCAGGAGTGATTGTAGAGGCGATAAAGAACATTTTACATTACGGGATTCAAGGAAGTTTAACAGGAGTACCAGTTGGAGAAATTGCAAACTTTATTGCAGGATGTTTATTTATTGGACCAGCAGCTTTCTTATTTAGAAAGTATCGTACTGTGAAGAGTTTAACGACAGGATTAATGCTAGGGACAATTACAATGGCACTTATTATGAGTGTATTAAACTACATCATCATATTCCCGGCTTACACTTGGTTTTTAAATTCACCGGCTATGTCTAGCGAAGCTATCAGAACAACGGTTGTAACGGCAATCTTACCATTTAATTTAATTAAAGGAATTGTTGTAACAATTGTATTTGTGGCATTATTCTCACGCCTGAAAGTATGGGTGTTTGCAAAAATGAAAAATGCATAATATATATTAAAACCATTAGTAGTGTGGAACTACTAATGGTTTTTTATTAAGGAAAATAAAATTTAGATACAAAAAACGCCCCTCATCAATATGAGGGGCGTTTTTTGAAGTTAATAAAAGACTATTCGAATTTTAAAGCGTCTCCGTCGAATGATTCGTCAGCAACTTTAATTGAGTCAGTTGGACAGCCTTCGAATGCATCCATCATATCTTCAATTAATACATCTGGAATTTCAACGATACCTTGGTTATCGTCTAATGTTACAAATGCAATACCTTCATCATCATAGTCATAAATGTCTGGTGCAGCAGCGCCACAAGCACCACATGCAATACAAGTATCTTTATCAACGATTGTATATTTTGCCATCTTTTTTCCCTCCTGATAATATGTATGTGAAAAGCTCGCCATAAAAATTATAACCTTATTGTAAAACGGTTTGTGAAACTTTTCAACATAAAATTATAATGATAATGCTTATCAATTAGAGTGTCAACTTATTTTTGAATTATGTCATAAGATTTTCAAAATACGTAAATGTGATTTCGTTTGATACAATAGAATATATACAAGTATATAGTTCTTATATGATAAGTTTAATGAGCGACAGTAGATAGTGTAATTGTACTGAAAAGAATGAAGTTAAGATTGGAAGGTGGAAGCGGTCATGCAAATACAATATACTTTGTTGCATTGTTTAAAACAATTGAATGGTGAAAGAACCGTTTCTTCTATTTATTATTTACTAAAGGGCAAACGTTCTTCGCAAACTTTACAAGATGGAAATATGTTTCGGATTTCTTTTTTATTCGGAATATATAAATCATTAAATAGAAATGACTATGATGGTGAAGTTGTAAAGTTGTTGCAAGCGGATTTTATTCAAGAAATACATGAAAATACATATGTGTTAACACCTACGGGTAAAATGCAGTTACATAAATGGGAGGAAGTTTATGCTTTTCCAGCACATTTGCATGGTTTACATTATGGTGAATTAGGTGAAACATTTTGGAAAAGATTATCATTGATTATTCAAACCATATCAAATTTACAACAGAATAATACGAAGTTTATCCCAATTCAACAAGATACAGAAATAATGATGTGGGTAAAACGTTTTCTAACAGGAAGGCCATATAAAAGAAGTGAGTTGGCGAGGAAACTATGGACGGAAGTACATAATCTTTTGGAAAAGAGTAATGCGATAGAAGCGACGATTGTAACATATCGACTAACGGGCTATGAACGTATTGGTTGTACATTGCAACAATTAGCAGAAATTACGAAACAAGATATATTCAGGGTGTATTTTTTATTTTGGGGTACAATGCATTTCTTTATACAAGAAGTTCGTGATAAAGAAAATGAATTTCCACTATTAGCTGAAATTATATCTTATCCAAATGAGAGAGCTGAATTATTTAGTTTATCCACGAAAAAAACATATAATTTTTGGAGACAAGGGCGTTCTTTAGAAGAAATAGCGACGATTCGGAATTTAAAGGTTGCAACGATAGAAGATCATTTTGTTGAAATTGCTTTGCGAGAAAAAGATTTTTCTATTGAAATGTTTATGGAAAAAGAAAAGATAGACAAAGTAATAAAAGTAATTGAAGCATTACAAACGCGGAAGTTACGTGTTTTGAAACAAGCGGTTGGAGAAGATATCTCTTATTTTGAAGTTCGTCTTGTATTAGCGCGGATGGAGGGTGTAAATGAAACTTGAAGAATATTTATATAAGTGGTTTGGATATTCTGAATTTCGTCCAGGTCAAAAAGGAGTTATTACAGATTTATTAGAAGGAAAAGATGTGATAGCAATGCTTCCGACTGGAAGAGGGAAATCTATGTGCTATCAGTTTCCGGGGCTTATGCGAGAAGGAACAGTGCTTGTTGTATCACCGTTATTATCTTTAATGGAAGATCAAGTGACACAATTAAAGTATGTTGTGAAAAACCGAGTGATAGCATTTAATAGTTTTCGGACATTAAATGAAAAAAGAGAAGCGATGAAAAAATTATCTTCATATAAATTTATTTTTGTTTCACCAGAGATGTTACAGTCGGAGTTATTAATTAGGGAATTGAAGAAAATTCATATTTCATTATTTGTTGTTGATGAGGCTCATTGTATTTCTCAATGGGGTTATGATTTTAGACCGGACTATAAGAAACTAAATGTAGTTATTGAAAATATTGGTTCTCCTACAGTATTAGCATTGACAGCTACAGCGACAAAAGAGGTACTACAAGATATCGCAGACAGTTTAAATTTAAAGGGTGCCGCGGAACATGTATACTCTATTGACCGTCCTAATATTGCAATGAAGGTGCAATTTGTAGAGACGATAGAAGAAAAGAAAGAGGCGCTTTTGGAGCAGGTGATGTATTTACAAGGGCCGGGAATTGTATATTGTTCAAGTAGAGCGTGGACAGAAAGGTTAACGGAATACTTGAGAGGAAAAGGTGTTACTGGTGTAGCTTTTTATCATGGTGGTATGGAACATGAAGAGCGTATGTTAATTCAACAACAGTTTATGAACGATCAATTGCAGCTTGTAATATGTACAAGTGCATTTGGTATGGGGGTAAATAAGGCGAATACGCAATATATTATTCATTTTCATTATCCAACTAATATAGCTTCTTACTTACAAGAAATCGGAAGAGCTGGAAGAGATGGCGAACCGAGTATAGCTATTTTATTGTGTAGTCCGTTGGATCATGATTTACCAATTTCAATCATTGAGGATGAATTGCCAAGTAAGTCGCAAATACAATTTTTATTTTCTTTACTACAAGAAAGAATGTTTCAAACGAAAGAATTACCAATAGAAGATGTAGAAGAAATTTGTTATAATGCAGCAAGATTTAATGAGCAATATTGGCGTTTCGTTCGTTATCATCTCGAACAGGCTGGAATTATACAACAACGAAGATTATTATTAGAGGGTTTGTCAGATGAAATTATGAACCGATTAATAGCTGAAGTAGAAATAAGGTTGCGTAATAAATATAGTGAGCTAGAAAATATGAAGTCATGGATACGAGTTAAAGGATGTAGACGTGAATATGTGCTGCAACAGTTCGGTTATAGGAAAGAGAAAGAGTTAAATAATTGCTGTGATTATTGTGGTATTACAAAAGAAGATTATAAAAAAAGACGAGCGCAACAATCGGATTTCGACTATAATTGGGAAACAGAGTTACAAAAGCTTTTCGGCCTAGAAAAGATGGGGGAATGATGAACATTCAAAGGCATAATGTTGAAGATATGAGTCCGCAGGAAATAAGGCTGAATCTATATATAACACAGTTAATTATTATCGGTATTGGCTGTTTACTAGCATATATATTATTTCAAGATGTAAAAGAAGTGTTTAATTTATGGAGATGGGAACCAGTATCTATACTTATTATAGGTGGTTTGTTAGCGATTGGTATTGTGTTATTAGATTATGTTGCAATGCGAGTGTTTCCAGAGTCTTGGTTTGATGATGGTGGTATTAACGATAAGATGTTTCGAGGAATGTCGGTTCTGCATTTACTCATTATTACGTTCGTAATCGGTTTTGCAGAAGAATTTTTATTTAGAGGTGTAGTGCAGACTCATTTTGGAATTGTAATTGCGAGTTTCGTATTTGCAGTGTTACATATTCGTTATATAACAAAGCCATTTTTGTTTTGTTTCGTCTGTTTCATTAGTTTTGTCTTTGGTTATGTATTTGAATGGACAGGGAATTTGTTTATAACAATCTTTGCACACTTTCTTGTTGATTTTATAATGGGACTCCAATTAAGAAAATAAATGGAAGGTGGTGGTGAACAACATGAGGAAACGAATTCCTGATTTTGAAGAGGAATTAGAAGTTGAGCGAGTAGAAGAAAAAGAAAGTTTACCGCCGCGTAGTGAAATTCATAGAAATAAAGAGAAAAAACAAAAGTTTAAAATAAATCATATTTTCGTCCGGGTTTTAACATTTCTATTCATTCTGCTGCCGATTAGTATTTTGTGGTATACGGATAAATATATTCAGGTGAAGGGCGATAGTAATAATGCCGGGAAAAGTGCGTTTGAAGTAATCTTCTTTGATTCAGCTAAATCTGAGTCGCAGAAACAGTCTGAAAAAGCGATAACGCATACTGTGAAAGAGGGAGAAACTTTAGAAAGTATAGCGAAGCAATATTTTTCAGATGAAAATGGGGTTGAAGTAATTAAAAAGTATAATAACTTGCAAGAAGATGAAGTGAGTGCAGGTCAAGAATTAAAAATTCCGATAAAAGATAAGTCCACAAAGCAAGAGAGCTAGTGAATTAGGCGAACGCAGTTTGTTATAAAAGCCTAGGGTTATCTTTATGATGAGGGGAGTAAAAAATATGATATGGATTATATTATTCAGTACTCTCATAGGAATGGGGATTTTATTACTTCTTGTGATGTATAAAGAAGCGATGCGTAATACAGTGTTGGAACATACTTTAGTATTTAAAGAATTTCCGAAAAGTTTTCAAAAAGTAAATGTGTTTTTTATTTCTGATATTCATAGAAGAGTCATTTCGAATTTGTTAATTGAACAAGTAAAAGGAAAAGTAGATCTCGTAATTATCGGAGGAGATTTAGCAGAGAAAGGAGTCTCTTTATCAAAAATCTCTGCCAATATTCAAAAGTTAAGAGAGATAGCTCCTGTATATTTTGTGTGGGGAAACAATGATTATGAGATAGAATATCATGAATTAGATGCTTTATTATTAGAAAATAACGTAAAAGTTTTAGATAATACAAGAGTGGTATTTGAGTCTGAATTAGGCGAGAAAATTTGTTTGCTCGGTATAGATGATGTTGGATTGCACCGTGATCGTTTAGATTTGGCATTGGCGGATTGTAAAGAAGATGGTTTTCGTATCTTAGTTAGTCACAACCCTGATATAATAAAAAAGATGTCTGGAAATGAACAGATCTCACTTGTATTAAGTGGACATACGCATGGAGGACAAATCCGATTATTCCCATCTAAAAAATATTTAAAAGGTGGCGTATATAACCATTTGAATACGATTCTCTTTGTTAGTAATGGGTACGGAACAACATTGATACCACTTCGTTTCCGAGCGCCTGCTCAAACACATATTATTACATTGTGCGGAGGGAAATGATGCCAACTCTTAGTGGAAAATATAATATAAAAGCTGTTTCAAATATAATTGGAGTTCAGCCGAGTACGCTTCGCGCATGGGAAAGACGATATCAAATTATTGCCCCAAAGCGGAATCAAGCTGGACATCGTTTATATACAGAAGAGCATATTCAAATTTTAAAATGGTTAATGGAAAAAGTTTCTTCCGGTATGATGATTGGACAAGCAGTTCAGTTATTAGAAGAGAATCGTTTGCAGAGTACAGTTCAAAAAGAGATACATTGCGATAAAGAAGTTGTTTTAGTGGACGATTTGCTACAAGCTTTGTTAAAATTTGATGAAATTACAATTGCTGCATTATTAAACGAAGCTTTTAGTATATATTCAACAGAAAAGGTTGTTGCCAGTATCGTTCTTCGAGTGACAGACAAATTATTAACGTCAAAAAATAATAATGAGATTTCAATGGTGCAATTTCAATATGCACTATCGTTTTTACAAACGCGTCTAGGGATGGTGTATCACAATGCCTCAATGTTTTCTTCTTTACACAAAGTTATTGTGTTAGAAAAGAATGCATTGAAAGGATTTATTTTTTCAACTTATTTACGCTTAAAAGGATATGAGGCGATATATATTAGGACAAGCTTAGCTGAAGATGGTATGTTGTCAGCGGTAGAGGAAATACAGCCGAAATATGTGTTTGTATCTTTTGCTGACGAACTAGAAATGAAAAAGACGATGAACTTTATAAATGTATTACAAGAAAAAAGGGAATCTCTTTCTGTTGGATTTATCGGAAAGCTAGGCGTTCTAAACCAGTTGGACATTGAAACAATCTTAATTGGTGATACGAAAGAAGAATGGGATGAATGGTTAAAAATGTCGGAATAGTTGTTCGAAAAGAACCATCTATTTTCTATTTCATATAATAAAAATTAGATGCATTGGTTACGTAGGGAGGGTATGAGATGAGGCTGGAACGATTAAATTACAATAAGATAAAAATTTTTCTAACATTTGATGATTTATCTGAACGAGGATTAACGAAAGAAGATTTATGGAGAAATGCGCCGAAAGTACAGCAATTATTTCGTGATATGATGCAAGAAGCAAATAAGGAATTAGGATTTGAAGCAGATGGTCCGATTGCAGTTGAAGTGTTTTCTCTACAAGCACAAGGGATGGTTGTAATTGTAACGAAAGAAAATCAAGAAATGGATACGGATGATGAGTTCCGTGACGAGTTTATTGAAATGCAAGTGACTCTAGATGAAAGTGAACATATATTATATGAGTTTGCTACGCTAGATGACATAATTAACCTGTCGAATCGCTTATATAACCTTGGTGTAACTGGCGGAAAGCTATATACGTGGGATGAGCGCTTCTATCTTTGGGTGGAAGAAGAGGAACAAATTCAATTGTTAAAAGCGGATTTTATAGCTATTTTAGCGGAATACGGCAATCCGTCTACAGCAACTATTTATCGCATCATGGAGTACGGTAAAGAATTAATGGATTTTAACGCGATAGAACAAATACACAATTACTTTGTGAAAAAACAAAACCTCAGCTAATACAACATAGCTGAGGTTTTGTTTTTATTTGGATAAGGGAAGGGATGATAGTAAATACGCGAACATACTTTTTGAAAATAAAATATGCAGTTTTATGGGAGCGTCGCTGAGGAAAATAAAAAATATTTAAATATTTAAGTATTTTACTTTTCTAAAAGTAATAAAAGGACTATAATAATAGTGAAAACGCTTGCAACAGAAAATAGTTTGTATATATTTGTTAGCGTTTTCTATTGCATTCCAAATTTAAGGGTGTATACTAGGCAATGAAGGTTTACTAAACAAGTGAAATTACAGGGGGTTTACTTACTATGGTAGCCGAAAAGGGAACTCAAACAAAAACACAACAACAAAGGGAACAACATTTTGAACTATTGAATTCAACACAAATTGTTATTAGTGAAGCGTTAGAAAAATTGGGTTATCCAAACGAAGTATATGAATTATTAAAAGAACCAATTCGTATGATGACAGTGAAAATACCAGTTCGTATGGATGACGGGACTGTTAAAATATTTACAGGATATCGTGCACAACATAATGATGCTGTTGGTCCAACGAAAGGTGGAATTCGCTTCCATCCGAATGTAACAGAAAATGAAGTGAAAGCACTTTCAATCTGGATGAGTTTAAAATGTGGTATTGTTGATTTACCATATGGTGGAGGTAAGGGTGGAATTATCTGTGATCCACGTGAAATGTCATTCCGTGAGTTAGAAAGATTAAGCCGCGGTTATGTACGAGCAATTAGCCAAATCGTAGGTCCGACGAAAGATATTCCAGCTCCAGATGTATTCACAAACTCTCAAATTATGGCATGGATGATGGATGAGTATAGCCGTATTGATGAATTTAATTCACCAGGATTTATTACAGGTAAACCGCTTGTATTAGGTGGATCACATGGACGTGAAACAGCAACTGCGAAAGGTGTAACAATTTGTATTCGCGAAGCTGCGAAAAAACGTGGCATTGATATTAAGGGTGCACGCGTTGTTGTTCAAGGGTTCGGTAATGCTGGTAGCTTCTTAGCTAAATTTATGCATGATGCAGGTGCGAAAGTTATTGCAATCTCAGATGCTTACGGCGCTTTACATGATCCAAACGGATTAGATATTGATTATTTATTAGACCGTCGTGATAGCTTCGGTACAGTAACAAAGCTATTTAACAATACAATTTCAAACAAAGAATTGTTAGAGCTTGATTGCGATATTTTAGTTCCAGCTGCAATTGAGAACCAAATTACAGAAGAAAATGCTAATGATATTAAAGCGAAAATCGTTGTTGAAGCTGCAAATGGTCCAACAACATTAGAAGCGACTAAAATTTTAACAGATCGCGGAATTTTACTTGTTCCAGACGTATTAGCAAGTGCTGGTGGTGTAACGGTATCTTACTTTGAGTGGGTACAAAATAACCAAGGTTACTACTGGACTGAAGAAGAAGTAGAACAACGTTTAGAAAAAGTAATGGTAAAATCATTTGATTCTATTTATGAAACAGCACAAGTTCGTAAAGTGAACATGCGCTTAGCGGCGTACATGATTGGTGTTCGTAAAATGGCTGAAGCAAGCCGCTTCAGAGGTTGGGTATAAAATATTATATCTTGAGAAAACGTGATTTCCTTTCGAGGGAATCACGTTTTTTTGTTGAAGTATTAAATGAGGTGTTGTATATGGAGAATGAAATGCTGGAACGAGTAGAACAATTAGAAGAAAAGGTTAAGAGGTTAGAGGGAGAACTTGCAAGAACGGTGAAAGCTCGAAAAATAAGTACTGTTCGGATATTCGGGGAAGGGCTACTGTTTTTGATATTTGGTATGGTTGTAGTAGGGCCGATTATTGCCGTTGTAATCTCAATTTTTACTTGGCTTGCTGAAAAATAAAATAAAAATAAAAAGAACGCTTGTTCTGTACGAACAAACGTGCTATACTCTCCTTAGATAAACAAAACGGAAATGATTTTAAGGAGAGATAAATGATGAAAATGACAGTAGACCAAAGATTTATGATGCCAGCAGATGTTGTAGAGCGAGTAGAAGTATTACGAAACAAACAAAGCAAGCGTGGCACATTATTACAATCGGTAAACAAATTTTTCGGTTTAGATACGAAAGAAGATTGTGTTTGGTTTTACGGTTTTTATGGAGTGGCTGTAAGTATCTTGTTGTTTATGGTGTTCACTTCAAATATTTTCGATTTTCTCTTTGCGTAAGAAATATGCGATAAGGACATTGCTACCGAATACATATATAAGGAAGTAAGGTAATCTTCTAGAGCGGGAGTTGGTAGCAATGGCGATGTTTCCTATAGAGCGCAACTATATAGGATATGGAAGTTCACGACCGGGGATTCCTCTAACTAAAGTGAGATTTATTGTAAGCCATGATACGGGGAATCCTGGAAGCAATGCGATAGGAAATCGAGATTACTTTAATGAATTACAACCGAAAGCTTCGGCGCATACATTTATAGATGATAAAACAATATTGGAGATTATTCCTATAAATGAAGTTGCATATCATGTTCGATATGGTGTGCCGACGGATAATGACTTATACGGCTATGACGCGAATAAGGCGGCCATTGGAGTGGAACTTTGTTATGGCGGTGATGTTAACTTTTGGGAAGCATATAATCGTTTTACATGGTATCATGCGTATTTATGCCAAAATTTTGGCTTAAATCCGAAAAAAGATATCGTATCACATAAAACGCTTGATCCAGCTAGAAAGATTGATCCTGAGAATGTATTAGGGAAACAAGGTATTAAATTTCAGCAGTTTTTAGCAGATGTCTATCGGATGTACGTTTCGTTTAGATGACAAATATATGAAAAATGAATACAATAAAGATAGGTGCCTACTGCTGTAAGTAGGTTTTTTCTTGTTTTTATAAATAGTGTATTGGTAGAAGACTAGGAGTGGACGAGTATGCAGAAAGAAACAGTTATTATAATCGGAGGCGGTCCGTGCGGATTAGCGGCAGCGATTTCGTTGCAAAAGGTAGGGATAAATCCGTTAGTAATTGAAAAAGGAAACATTGTAAATGCCATTTATAATTATCCAACTCATCAAACATTTTTCTCTTCTAGTGAAAAATTAGAAATTGGTGATGTAGCTTTTATTACAGAAAATCGTAAGCCAGTTCGAAATCAAGCGCTTGCGTATTATCGTGAAGTAGTAAAACGTAAATCTGTACGTGTAAATGCTTTTGAGCGAGTGGAGAAAGTTCAAAACGATGGAGAAGTTTTTCAGGTTGAGACGACAAAGCGTGACGGAAGTAAAGAAATATATATAGCGAAATATATTGTTGTAGCAACTGGATATTATGATAATCCAAATTATATGAATGTTCCAGGTGAGGAATTGAAGAAAGTAGCTCACTATTTTAAAGAGGGGCATCCTTATTTTGATCGAGATGTAGTAGTTATAGGTGGGAAAAACTCGAGTGTAGATGCCGCGTTAGAACTTGTTAAAGCTGGTGCGCGTGTAACGGTACTGTATCGTGGAAGTGAGTATTCACCAAGCATAAAGCCTTGGATTTTGCCGGAATTTGAGGCGTTAGTACGAAACGACACAATTCAAATGCATTTCGGGGCTCATGTGAAAGAAATTACTGAGCATACATTAACGTTTACAGTTGATGGTGAAGATTTTACAATCCAAAATGATTTTGTATTTGCGATGACTGGTTATCATCCTGATCATAGCTTCTTAACAAAGATGGGTGTTAAGATTGATGAAGAAACAGGACGTCCAATTTATACAGAGGATAGAATGGAAACGAATGCTGAAAATATTTTCATTGCAGGTGTCATAGCTGCTGGAAATAATGCAAATGAAATATTTATCGAGAACGGTAGATTTCATGGAGATGCGATTGCACAAACTATTGCATCAAGAGAAAAATAAAAATGAGCTGTCGGGAAAACCTCGACAGCTCCTTTTTATTCGTGCATAAACATATTTTGAATGGATTCATGAGAATTTGTATTCTCTAATGCGACAAGTAATTTAATGCGTGCTTTTTGTGCATTTAAGCCGTATGTGAATACAATGCCCATATCTTTTAAGTGTTTACCGCCACCTTCATACGAATATACGTCTTGAACGATACCGTTGAAACAGCGAGAAACTAATACGACAGGAATACCTTTATTTAATAATCGTTCTAGACTAGGAAGTGTTCTTGGAGGTAGATTACCTTGTCCAAGCGCTTCGATAACAATACCGTCTACAGGAAGATTTTCGATTGCTGCTAATAATGTATCATCCATGCCGGCATATGCTTTTAGAACAACTACATTTTTAGATACTTTGTTTATCGTATATGTTTCGTGATGTACTAAAGCGTGATGGAAGACAACACCGCGTTTTGTTACCATTCCAATTGGTCCATATTGTGGGCTTTGGAATGTTGCGACATTACTTGTATGTGTTTTCGTTACATTTGTAGCGCAATGAATTTCGTCGTTTAATACGACTAAAACACCTTTTTCTGCAGCTTCATCACAACTAGCAACTTTTACAGCTGATAAGAAGTTATATAGACCATCAGCACCTAACTCATTGCTAGAGCGCATTGCACCTGTCACAACAATCGGAATGGTTGCTTGTACTGTTAAATCTAAGAAATAAGCTGTTTCTTCTAATGTATCCGTACCATGCGTAATGACTACGCCATGAATGTTGTCTTGTTTTACTCTTTCATCAATGATGACTTGTAATTGTAACATTTCGCTCGGTGTCATATGAGGAGATGGTAGATGGAACACATCTTCAACGATTAAATCAACATCACCTTCTAAATCAGGAATGAATTTTAAAAGAGGATTTTTTTCACCTGGTTGTACGACCCCAGTTTCTTTATCTTCCTCCATTGCAATTGTTCCACCTGTGTGTAAAACTAGGATTCTTTTCAATGCTTATACCCCTTTCAAGTAAAAAAATACATTTAGAACATAACATGTTTTGAGTAAATTCGACAATGGAAATGTATAAAAGTATGCCTCGAAAATGACAATAAAATTAACTGCTATATGTACGATGTATAAAATCACGAAACGAAATGTGCAAATATAGTATAGGAGGGGGCAATTATGTTGAAAAAGATGGAGAGAATTTTTATTCGTATATTAATAATACAATTCATTTGTCTTTCTGTTGTACAATTGTTATTTATACATAAGTCATCAGTGAAATATTTATCTAAAATTGTTTATTACGAAGGTGTCATGGTAAAAAATAAAGCAGAAATCTTGCAGGTGAATAGGTAGTTTTCATTTTCTTCTATGAAGGATTATGCTACAATAATTGAGGATTTAATGACGTGAAGCAAATGAAAAGAAGCAGGGTGAACACCTGCTTTTCGTTTTGTTTTATAAGTGAAAAAATGAGGTGTTACAATGGATAAACGAATTTCAATTGCTATAGATGGTCCAGCAGCTGCTGGGAAAAGTACAGTGGCAAAAGTTGTTGCGAAGGAACTTTCTTACGTTTATATTGATACAGGCGCGATGTACCGTACGCTTACATATGCAGCCCTTGAACAAAAAGTAGATATTGAAAATGAAGAACAGTTAATGGAAGTTGTAAAGAATGTAAATATTGAATTTCAACAAGGAGAAAATACGCAGCTTGTATTTTTGAATGGACAAGATGTTTCTGAAGTAATCCGTACACCTGATGTGACGAATCGAGTATCTATTGTAGCGAAGCATCGCCTTGTTCGTGAAGAAATGGTACGTCGTCAGCAAGAGTTAGCGAAAAAAGGCGGCGTTGTAATGGACGGCCGTGATATTGGTACACATGTATTACCGGATGCTGAAGTGAAAATCTTTATGCTTGCTTCTGTTGAAGAAAGAGCGGAAAGAAGGCATTTAGAAAATTTAAATAAAGGTTTCGATTCTAATTTAGAGCAGCTAAAAGAAGAAATTGCTCAGCGTGATAAATTAGATTCAGAACGCGAAGTTTCTCCACTAAAAAAGGCTGATGATGCATTGGAATTAGATACGACTTCTTTATCAATTGAAGAAGTTGTCCAAAAAATTATGAGTATTGTTTCAGGAGTGTTTGCGAAATAAAGAAAGGGGATAATCCTCTTTCTTTTTTTGTTGAAATAGAAATGTAAAGGATACGTGAATTGTGAGTCTCTTTCCTTGACAAATGAGCTGATTTGTAAGAAGTTAGTTAAAGAGGAATAAAACTGTCAGAATATATTCGCTATTATATTTCAAAACATACTTTTTTCAAGCTGGTTTTGCTGTATACTATTTATATAGGTTTAATATATTTTCTTGTGAATGGTATTGAAAAAGAGTATGTGATGAGAAATTCTTAAACATGCAAATGAAAACTTTGTTTTCATTTCGTATATACATAAAAAATGCTTTGTCAATTCTGTAGGGAGGTATTTCCATGGTAGAGAAAATGAATGAAGAAGTTATGGATTCAAAAGAATTACAAGTTGGTGACGTTGTTACAGGTTCTGTAACGAAAGTTGAAGAGAAACAAGTGCTTGTAAATGTTGGATACAAAACAGATGGCGTAATTCCAATTAGTGAATTAGCTAACGTTCATATTGAAAAAGCAAGCGATGTTGTAGAATTAGATCAAACACTAGAGTTGAAAATTATTAAATTAGAAGAAGATGATCTTGTCTTATCTAAACGTGCTGTTGATGCAGAAAAAGCATGGGTAGAATTACAAGAGAAATTTACTTCTGGTCATGTATTTGATGTTACTGTAAAAGATATTGTGAATGGCGGATTAGTTGTGGACCTTGGTGTTCGCGGTTTTATTCCAGCTTCACTTGTAGAAGTACATTATGTAGAAGACTTTACTGACTATAAAGGTAAAACATTAGCGGTGAAAATTGTTGAATTAGACCGTGAAAAAAATCGTGTAATCCTTTCGCATAAAGCGGTAGTAGAATTAGAACTAGATTCTAAGAAAAAAGAAGCAATTTCTTCATTAAAAGAAGGTGACGTTGTTGAAGGAACAGTGCAACGATTAACTGACTTTGGTGCTTTCGTTAACGTTGGTGGCGTGGACGGTTTAGTTCACATTTCACAAATTTCACACGAACGTGTAGAGCAACCTTCTGAAGTATTAGAGCAAGGTCAAAAGGTTAAGGTAAAGGTGTTATCTGTTGATGCTGATACACAACGTATTTCTTTATCAATTAAAGCGGCTCAACCAGGACCTTGGGAAAACGTTGCTGGCGAAATAAAAGCTGGAGATATTCGTGAGGGAGTAGTAAAACGCCTTGTTACATTTGGTGCATTCGTTGAGATTTTACCTGGCGTTGAAGGACTTGTACACGTATCTCAAATTGCAAATCGTCACGTGAAAAACCCGAATGAAGTATTGGAAATGGGACAAGAAGTAAAAGTGAAAGTACTTGAAGTTCACGTAGCAGAGAAACGTATTTCTTTAAGTATAAAAGAAGCGCTTGAGGAAAATAATGTAATTGAAGATTATAGTCAGTATGAGCCAAATGCTGATTCTGCTACTTTCCAATTAAGTGATATTATTGGTGAACAACTGAAAAAATTAAAGAAATAATGAGGGGTACAAGTGGTAAGGGCAAAACGTAAATTAGATCATATTGAATACGCTCTTTCTACTGGTCAGTCTCGTACGCATGGCTTTCATGATATTGATTTTGTGCATCAAAGCTTGCCAAATTCAAATTATGACACAATAACATGTGAAACAAAAATCGGCGAACTTTCACTAAGTTCGCCGATTTTTATCAATGCGATGACTGGTGGCGGAGGAGAGAAAACGTTACATATTAATGAGCAATTAGCATATGTAGCGAAACAGCATAACCTTGCTATGGCTGTAGGGTCGCAAATGGCGGCGTTAAAAGATGAAAATGAGGCTGCTTCTTATAAGGTGATTAGAAAGGTAAACCCGAATGGTATTTTCTTTGCTAATTTAGGTAGTGAGGCAACTATCGAGCAGGCAGAGCGTGCCGTTGATATGATTGAAGCGAATGCATTGCAAATTCATTTAAATGTCATACAAGAGTTAACGATGCCAGAAGGAGACCGTGACTTTACTGGTGTACTTCAGCGCATAGAGAAAATTGTTTTAAATAGTAAAATTCCTGTCATTGTAAAAGAAGTTGGATTTGGGATGAGCAAGGAAACAATGCAACAGTTAGCGAACGTAGGTGTAACGGCAATTGATATTGGTGGGCAAGGTGGTACGAATTTTGCTGCTGTTGAAAATGAAAGAAGACAGCGAATGCTTTCTTATTTTAATAACTGGGGCATACAAACAGCAACCTCGATTATTGAAGCAACCTCTACAAATAATAACCTCTCTTTTATTGCATCAGGGGGTATACAGACAGCGCTTGACGTAGCGAAAGCAATCGCATTAGGGGCGAATACAACTGCGTTTGCTGGTTACTTTTTACGTATTTTAATGCAAGATGGTATCGAGAAATTAGTGGATGAAATTGAGCTTCTACATACAGATTTGAAATTTATTATGACAGCTCTTGGTGCGAAGACGATAGAAGAGTTGCAATCTGTACCTCTTGTTGTAAAAGGTGAAACATATCATTGGTTAATGCAGCGTGGTATTGATACTGCGCATTATAGTAGGAGATAAAAAATCAACCGTTCGGTTGATTTTTTTGTTTTGTTTTCTTTCTCGTAATATAAAATGGAATTGGTATTTTATAAAAATTGTAATTGAAAAAAGGTTAAAAAATGAAGATGATTAGTTACTAGATTTTTGGAGAGGGCTGGATTTTCTAAAGGAAATAGGTGGAGGTAAAAAAAGTGATAGGAGGATATAGTACACAAAATATTATTTCAATATAAATAAAAATCATTAAAATGATTATGTAAAAGACGGTTTCGTACAATATCGAAACCGTCTTTTTGTATTCATTAGTGCTGGTTTTGTTTTCGAGCCTGCTCTGGTGTATCAAGTCCAGTTGCACCTGGATATTGTAGTGATTGATCACGATCAGATTCAACGCGGCGTGATTCTCGTAGTTTTCGTTCTTGGCGATCTTTACCCATAATGAATAACACCTCCTTGTTAAAAGTGTTGCTGTTATAAGAAAAAACTATGCGTAAATAAAGTGGATTAACTTTCATAAAAAATTCCCATAATGGAAAACATAGGAGGTGAAGTAGATGGATGGAAGTACTTTTTATTTTATAGCTTGGATAGGGTGGGTTGTCGTAACCTTTTTTATGAAAAAGGACCATATTCGGTGGAAGTTAGGCGCTTGTATATTGATTTTTATAATTTGCTCTCCGTTACATGTAACGATCGCCTCATTCATGGTATCAGTAAATGCTCTTTTACTTTGTATTATTTCTTTTATAGGGATCGCGCTGTATTCTGTTTGGAAAAAATTATATAGCTTACTTTCGGCACTTATTATTGCGATGTTATATACAAGTTTTCATCTGTTAGAGATATATGATCCGATTTGGATTGTGGTGGATAGAGTGTTTCTGCTAAGTAGTGCTCTTGTGTATGCATCGGTGTTATTGCATGGGGATCGCATATTACGATTATGTTCCCTATATGTAGGGATGTTACAAGGAGAGTTGCTAGTGACATTTATTTTTCGGAAATTGAATTTTCCATATGATTACGGTAGTTTAGCATTTTTTGATATCGTCGCCGTTTCTACATTATTCATGGCAGTATTGTTTTGGATTGCAAAAGCATCAGTATACATGGAACAGTTTAAGAGAAAAACACGTAAAAGAAAGGCGAGGGTAATACATGACTGAATATACACCAGCCATTTTATGCGGCGTAATAGCGGGGACAGTTACAAGGGTGTTAATGCTTCGGACGGATACACGGCAATATCCGACGAGGCTACATGGAAAGATTATTCATATTGCAATGGGGTTAATTGCAGCAGCTTTAGGAGCGATTGCAATCCCATCTATTTTGAAAAAAGATTTTTCTGCCATTACATTTCTTACGTTAGCAGCGACACAATTTCGTGATGTACGTAATATGGAAAGAAATACACTTCAACAATTAGATGGATATGAGCTCGTACCGCGTGGAAATACGTACATTGAAGGGATTGCATTGGTTTTTGAAAGTCGCAACTATTTGGCGATGTTAACGTCGTTTGCAACGACGTTTGCGTATATAGGGTTCCGTTCATGGATTGCTGGAGTAATTATGGCTATAATCGCATTTTTTATTGCGAAAAAATTAATGTCTGGTAGAAGGCTCCATGACCTTGTAGATATTGAGCATGTTCCGCTGCGTTTTGAAGGAGCAGGGCTTTATATCGATAATATTTATATTATGAATATTGGATTGCCGGTGAGGCAAGAAGAGATTATGAAATATGGCATGGGGTTTATATTAAAACCGAAATCCATTGATGCGATGGTGACAATCTCAAATTTAGGGCAACGGCAAGCTATTTTACACGATGTTTCGGTGGCGTTAGGGATTTATAGAGATTCTGGTACACCAGCGCTTGTACCGTTAGCAAAGCGTGATTTAGAGGATGGCAGGGTTGGGATTTTTGTCTTACCGCAAGATCAAGATGCAGAGAAAGCGATAAGTGTCATAGGAAATGTACCAACGTTAGAAAGTGCTGTCCATATGTCATCGGAAGCCCCGAAAGGAAGGGGAGATAAGAGATGATGTTAGAAAGCGTTATCCTGGCAGTTATTACAACAGCGCCAGAAAAATTTGCAGGTGGTGCTCCTTTATTTGTTTGTGAGTCGATGGAGGAACTAGAATTCGTTGCAAATAATTTAGAGGCAATTTTAGATGGTATTGCGCATCGCTTACAAGAGAATGTATATATTATTGTGAAACATTAGGAACGTGTGTTATAATGTGAGGTGTTTTGATACGTTGAGAAATATTCTGGAATGCAAATCCCTTCTTGCACAAAGAAGGGTTTTTTACATAATAAACAGAAGCAAGTTGAAAGGATGAAAGTATATGCCGAAACCAGTAATAGCAATAGTAGGCCGCCCGAACGTAGGAAAATCTACTATTTTCAATAGAATAGTTGGAGAAAGAGTTTCAATCGTAGAAGATATCCCAGGTATAACTCGAGACCGTATTTATAGTGCGGGAGAATGGTTAAATCATGAGTTTAACATTATTGATACAGGTGGAATTGATATTGGAGACGAGCCGTTCTTGACACAAATTCGTCAACAGGCGGAAGTTGCGATTGATGAAGCAGATGTTATCATTTTTATGACGAATGGTCGCGATGGTGTAACTGCAGCGGATGAAGAAGTTGCTAAAATTTTGTATCGTTCTAAAAAACCAATTGTACTTGCGGTAAATAAAGTTGATAATCCAGAAATGCGTAGTGATATTTATGATTTTTATTCATTAGGATTTGGCGAGCCATTCCCGATTTCAGGTACACACGGTTTAGGACTTGGTGATTTGTTAGATGAAGCTGCAAATCATTTTCCAAAGATTGAAGAAGAAGCGTATGACGATGAAACAATCCGTTTCTCTTTAATTGGACGTCCAAACGTAGGGAAATCATCGCTTGTAAATGCACTTCTTGGTCAAGAACGTGTAATTGTAAGTAATATCGCAGGAACGACGCGTGATGCTGTCGATACACCATATAGTAAAGATGATCAAGATTATGTAATCATCGATACAGCTGGTATGCGTAAAAAAGGAAAAGTATATGAAAGTACAGAAAAGTATAGTGTACTTCGTGCACTTAGAGCGATTGAACGTTCTGACGTTGTTTTAGTTGTTTTAGACGGAGAAGAAGGAATTATTGAGCAAGATAAAAAAATCGCTGGATATGCTCATGATTCAGGACGAGCTGTTATTATCGTTGTAAACAAATGGGATGCAGTGAAAAAAGATGAAAAAACAATGAAAGCATTTGAAGAAAACATTCGTGCTCATTTCCAATTCTTGGATTATGCACCGATTGTATTCTTATCTGCAAAAACGAAAAAACGTACACAAACGTTATTACCGGTTATCAATGAGGTAAATGAAAGCCATAGTATCCGTGTACAAACAAACGTATTAAACGATGTAATTATGGATGCGGTAGCGATGAATCCAACACCGACTCATAATGGTAGCCGTCTGAAAATCTTCTATGCGACACAGGTTGCGGTAAAACCACCGACATTTGTTGTGTTTGTAAACGATACAGAATTAATGCACTTTTCATATGAGCGCTTCTTAAAGAATCGTTTACGTGAAGCGTTCGGTTTTGTAGGAACGCCGATTCACATTATTGCTCGAGCAAGAGACTAATGGAGAGGATGTGATTTTATGACAAAAATCACAGTAGTAGGAGCAGGTAGCTGGGGAACAGCGTTAGCGATGGTATTAGCTGACAATGGACATGATGTACGTATTTGGGGAAATCGCTCAGAACTTATGGATGAAATGAATACGAAACATGAGAATAGTCGATATCTCCCAGGCATTACATTGCCAAGCACAATCGTAGCCTACTCTTCTTTAGAAGAAGCATTAGTAGATGTAAATACAGTACTGCTAGTAGTACCGACGAAAGCGTACAGAGATGTATTACAAGAGATGAAAGAAATTGTTACAGAACCGATTACTTGGATTCATGCGAGTAAAGGGATTGAACCTGGTACGTCAAAACGTATTTCGGAAGTAATCGAGGAAGAAATTCCAGAGAACTTAATTAAAGATGTTGTTGTATTGTCTGGACCGAGTCATGCTGAAGAAGTTGGTTTACGACAAGCGACAACAGTTACGTCTGCAGCAAAGCGTATGGAAGCGGCTGAGGAAGTACAAGATTTATTTATGAATAGTTATTTCCGTGTATACACAAATCCAGATATCGTTGGAGTTGAACTTGGTGGTGCGTTAAAAAATATTATCGCATTAGCTGCTGGTATAACTGATGGTCTTGGATTAGGTGATAATGCAAAAGCGGCATTGATGACACGTGGTTTAACAGAGATTGCTCGTTTAGGAAGAAAAATGGGCGGGAATCCGTTAACGTTTGCTGGTCTAACTGGTATGGGAGACTTAATTGTAACTTGTACAAGTGTTCATAGCCGAAATTGGCGCGCTGGAAATATGCTTGGAAAAGGACATTCTTTAGAAGAAGTGTTAGAAAGCATGGGTATGGTTGTGGAAGGTGTAAGAACAACGAAAGCTGCTCATGAATTGGCAGAGAAAATGGAAGTTGAAATGCCGATTACAGCTGCTTTATATGACGTGCTGTTCAATGGGAATAACGTAAAAGATGCGGTAGGCTCATTAATGGGACGTGTTCGAAAACATGAAGTGGAAGCTATACCTGACTTACTGTAAAGAAAAGCGACAGAAGTACATTTGTACTTCTGTCGCTTTTTTATTTTATGGGTCTTTTCACCATTTATTTATTTT
This sequence comes from Bacillus sp. MYb78, assembly GCF_002975115.1. Lineage (NCBI taxonomy): Bacteria > Bacillati > Bacillota > Bacilli > Caryophanales > Bacillaceae > Bacillus > Bacillus sp. MYb78. The sequence continues at coordinate 356,662 of NZ_PCOB01000001.1, read as the reverse complement.
TGCATAGGATGAAGAGTAACTTGAGGAGAGGGTGAAAAGAATGGATAATAACATTTTTAATAATATTGAGAAGGAAGCGAAAGTAAATAAAGAGGATATTTTTAAATTAGCATCATCCGTGCAAAATGCGAATTTACGTGATGAAACTGTACTTCGTCAATTGATTCATCAAGTGGCTCTTATGGCGGGACGTGAAGTGCCGAAAGAGCAAGAGGATCAAATTGTAAAAGCAATTATTAATAATAATATGCCAGCGGATTTTGGCTCGTTAAGCAAAATGTTTAAAAAATAAATTATGAGAAACAAAGAGTTTGTAGATTGCATATGATAGCCATGAAAGAATGGGAATAGAGCTGTTTTTGGGCATATTTGGTCAACCGAAGCGAGAGATATAATCGCTTCGGTTTTATTTTTATCTAGATTGGTGGAAGATGCTGAAAAACCTATTGATTAAAGTTACATATTTGCGATTTGTAGTAAAATGTTCTTTTTGTATTTGTTTAAAGATTTTAATTTGTTAAAATAGTATAAAAATAGATTAATAAAAAGGGGTGTGTATATGTCAGAAGGGCTTATGAAAATGTGGTTGGCTTTAGGGGCAATTGGATTTATGTTTTTTGCAGTAAGTTTTATTTTATTAAGTAGACATAAAATAAAGAATAAATTTTTGAAAGGGATTACAGCGTTAGTAGCGTACACCCTTATGGTTGTGTCAGGAATTGTTATTTTTCTTGTTGTATTTAGTGGACCTGTACAGCAGTAAATGGAATGGTCTCGAAAATACTACATACGGAGCAAGTTATATTAGTATGAAAAGGTGATGCTAGTGAAAAAAGTCCATATTATTTTAATATTTTGTTGTATGAGCCTTTTAACGGGGTGTCTGTATCCGAAAGAAAATATGAAGCAAAATGCGGTTCCTTATGAAGATCAGCTACAGGTTGTTCAAAAAGCTGTTGTGACATTTAAGGAGCAAAATGATGGGATATTGCCAATTAAGACGAGGGATATGAGTACACCTATTTATCAAAAGTATCCAATCGATTTTCAACAGATTGCTCCGCGTTACATACAAGAAGCGCCAGGGAATGCATATGAAAGTGGAGGAGTATATCAATACGTATTAATAGACGTTGAAACAAATCCAACAGTAAAGTTAATTGATGTTAGGATGGCTGAACAAATTCAGGAATTATCTTTAAAACTTAGGATGTATCGTGATGAACATCAATATCCACCTTTTAAAAAAGTAATTTCAGATGGTGTATATGAATTGGATTTCAAAAAACTAGGATATAAAGATGTGCCACAAGTGACAAGTCCATATTCTGGTAAAGGGCTTCCTTTTGTAATTAATGAAAAAGGAGAAGTTTTTGTTGATTATAGAATCGACTTATATGACGCTTTGAAAAAAAATGAAGGGCAGTTTACGGAGGGAGAAGATATTCGAAATATACTTTCGAAAGGTTCCCCGTTTGTACCAGCTTATTCTTTACCGTACACAGTAAAGAACGGAGAACCAATTTTTTTAAAATCATAAGTCATGAACCTTTCTTTTAGTGAATAAGTTCTAGAAGAAAGGTTTTTTATGTTATACAACTTACGATGCAAACAAAAGATATTTTTTAATAGTCATATGAAATTGGACAAAATTATATGATATATTGTCCGAACTTCTAGAATACCATTATATTATATCAGATATTATAGGCAACGTTAGAGAAGGTATTAGTTGACTATAAACGCGGAATTATTCCCAAAAATTTTGAGGGAGGGAATCACTTGGAAAAGGTAGATATTTTTAAAGATATTGCAGAACGAACAGGCGGTGATATTTATTTTGGAGTTGTAGGAGCTGTTCGAACAGGGAAATCAACATTCATTAAAAAATTTATGGAACTTGTAGTTATTCCAAATATTGAGAATGAGTCTGACCGTCAAAGAGCGCAGGATGAATTGCCTCAAAGTGCTGCTGGTCGTACAATTATGACGACGGAACCGAAGTTTGTTCCAAACCAAGCGGTTTCTATCGAAGTAGATGAAGGACTTGAAGTGAACATTCGATTAGTAGATTGTGTTGGATATACGGTTCCAGGAGCGAAGGGCTATGAAGATGAGAATGGCCCGCGCATGATTAATACCCCTTGGTATGAAGAACCTATTCCATTCCATGAAGCTGCAGAAATCGGCACGCGTAAAGTAATTCAAGAACATTCAACAATTGGTGTTGTAATTACAACAGATGGAACAATTGGTGAAATTCCAAGAAGAGATTATATAGAGGCAGAAGAACGCGTTGTAAATGAGTTGAAAGAAGTAGGAAAACCTTTCATTATGATAATTAATACGGTACAGCCGTATCATCCAGATACAGAGCAATTACGCCAAAGTTTATCAGAAGAATATGATATCCCGGTTATTGCAATGAGTGTGGAGAGTTTAAGAGAAACAGATGTATATAATGTACTTCGTGAAGCGCTATTTGAATTCCCTGTATTAGAAGTGAATGTGAACCTTCCGAGCTGGGTAATGGTGCTAAATGAAGGGCATTGGTTGCGTCAAAGTTATCAAGAAGCAGTTCAAGAAACTGTGAAGGATATAAAACGTCTTCGTGATGTGGATCGCGTTGTTTGGCAGTTTAGTCAATATGAATTTATTGATCGAGCGAGCCTAGCTGGCATTGATATGGGGCAAGGTGTGGCGGAGATTGATTTATATGCGCCAGATGAATTATATGATCAGATTTTAAAAGAAGTAGTAGGAGTAGAAATTCGAGGGAAAGATCATTTATTGAAGCTTATGCTCGATTTATCTCATGCGAAAATAGAATACGACCAAGTGGCAGATGCATTGCGTATGGTTAAGCAAACAGGATATGGTGTAGCAGCCCCTGCGCTAGCGGATATGAGCTTAGATGAGCCAGAAATTATTCGTCATGGTTCAAGGTTTGGTGTGAAGTTAAAAGCGGTAGCGCCATCTATTCATATGATTAAAGTAGATGTAGAGTCAACGTTTGAGCCGATCATTGGTACTGAAAAGCAAAGTGAAGAATTAGTTCGTTATTTAATGCAAGATTTTGAAGATGACCCGTTATCAATTTGGAATTCTGATATATTTGGACGTTCGCTTAGCTCGATTGTTCGAGAAGGAATTCAGGCGAAATTATCTTTAATGCCAGAAAATGCTAGATATAAATTAAAAGAAACGCTAGAAAGAATTATTAATGAAGGATCTGGCGGATTAATTGCGATTATACTATAAGAAAAATCCCTCTCACTGTAGAGGGATTTTTTGTTTTTTCGATTATAAAATAGAAAAATAAACAGTCATTATCTAATACATTGTTGTAAATTGTCAAGTTTCATCAGATTTTCACATTTTCAGAGTAACAATTTCCTTAAAAATATTGAATTATAAAGGAGAATCGTATAATATAGGCGTTGATAATGATTTATCTACATCTTTGTAGTATAGAATTTGTAAAAATTGCCTACAAATGAAAGTAAGACTCATTTTATGATCATTATACAGTCTTATCTTTGGGAGGAGGTGAATGGCATGAACAAGACAGATTTAATCAATGCTGTTGCAGAAGCAAGTTCCCTTTCTAAAAAGGACGCAACAAAAGCAGTAGACGCTGTTTTTGATTCTATCTTAGAAGCTTTAAAACAAGGTGATAAAGTACAACTGATCGGATTCGGTAACTTCGAAGTTCGTGAGCGTGCGGCTCGTAAAGGTCGTAACCCACAAACAGGTGAGGAGATTGAAATCGCTGCAAGTAAAGTACCTGCATTCAAACCTGGTAAAGCGTTAAAAGATGCGGTTAAATAATCCTTACATATTAACAGGGAAGAAGAGTTTCCTTTTTGGGAACTCTTCTTTTTGCTTTTAAAAACATAAATATGCTAGAATGTGTTCGTATCACTTTTAGGTTTTCGGGAGGGCTAGCGGATGGCAAAAGTTAATTTAGAACAAATTGAACATGCAGTACGCCTTATTTTAGAGGCGATTGGGGATGATCCAAATCGTGAGGGAGTACTTGATACGCCAAAGCGTGTTGCAAAAATGTACGCAGAAGTGTTCTCAGGTATGCATGAAGATCCGAAAGAGCATTTGCATAAAGTATTCGGAGAAGATCACGAAGAGCTTGTACTAGTAAAAGATATACCATTTTATTCGATGTGTGAGCATCATTTAGTTCCATTCTATGGAGTTGCTCACGTTGCATATATTCCGCAAGGTGGAAAGGTGACAGGGTTAAGTAAATTAGCTCGTACTGTAGATACAATTGCACGTCGTCCACAACTGCAAGAACGTATTACATCAACAGTAGCCAACTCTATTATGGAAGTACTAGAGCCTCATGGTGTAATGGTAGTAGTAGAAGCAGAACATATGTGTATGACGATGCGTGGTGTGAAAAAACCAGGTGCGAAAACAGTAACGACAGCAGTGCGTGGTGTGCTTGAAAATGATGCTGCAGCGCGCAGTGAAATTTTATCGTTTATTAAAGCGAAGTAAAGAAAAGCGGGAAACTGCTTTTCTTTTTTTTTTTTAGTAAATAAATGATATAGTTTTAGCTAGACAGAGTGAGATTAGAAAGATTGCTTACATGAATGGTAGGTGTAGCCAAGTTTTGGTTATAGAAAATAGAGTGTATGTGTTATAATAAGTTTTATGAATTAGAAAACAAGGGTGATTTTTTGTGTGTGACATCTACGGAGGGTATGCGGGTATAAAAGAGAAATTGATGGAGAAATTACGCCATCCTTATTTTATAAACTATATTGAAGAACCATTTATTGATGAAGAAAAGATAGCATTGTTATATGGTGCTTTAAAGAGTGCAAACTTACATATAGAACAAATTGAGCATTACGTAGTAACAATTATGCTTGTACAAATTGCGCTTGATACGCATGAAAGGGTATCAAATAAAGCAGGCGAGGAAGAGATTGAATTCCATAAATGTCGTCAATTAACAGTACTTGCAGGCGATTACTATAGTGGACTATATTATTATTTATTGTCTATGAATCGTGATATTGTTTTAATTCGTGCACTTGCTGAAGGAATTAAAGAGATAAATGAACACAAAATTATGTTATACCAAAAAGCGCATGAAACGACGGATGACATAATGAAAAGCGTAGTAACGATTGAGTCTGCGCTCCTTCAAAAAACATGTGATCATTTTCATTTATCACATTGGAAGCCATTTATCACATACGTATTAGGTGGAAATCGCCTTCAAAAAGAAATTCAATTGTATGCTGATAAACAACATTCACCTGTTTTTCAAGCGGTGCAAGATGCTTTAGGGGATAAAGCAGAAGTAGTGATTAATGGTTGGATGATGGAATTGAGAAAGAAAGAAAAACAATTTTTAGAAAATCACACAGACGTAAGTGAAATAAATTCTGTGTTAAGGGATAAATAGAAGACATAAGCAATTTTACATTGGAAGAAGGTACGAGCATGCAACAATCAAAAGAAGAAAGAGTACATGACGTATTTGAAAAGATTTCTGATAAATACGATGTGATGAATTCTGTAATTAGTTTTCAAAGACATAAAGCGTGGCGTAAAGAAACGATGCGAATTATGGATGTACAACCTGGCAGTAAAGCGCTTGATGTATGCTGCGGAACCGCAGATTGGACAATTGCGCTAGCTGGAGCGGTAGGTGAGCAAGGAAAGGTTGTTGGCTTAGACTTCAGTGAAAATATGTTATCTGTCGGTAAGCAAAAGGTAGAGGCGTTACAATTAAAACAAGTAGAACTTCTACATGGGAATGCAATGGAGCTTCCATTTGAAGATAATACGTTTGATTATGTAACAATTGGGTTTGGTTTACGTAACGTACCGGATTATATGCACGTATTAAAAGAAATGACGCGTGTAGTAAAACCAGGTGGAAAAGTAATCTGTTTAGAAACATCTCAACCAACAATGATTGGTTTTCGACAAGGGTATATTTTATACTTTAAATATATCATGCCGTTATTTGGAAAGATGTTTGCGAAAAGTTATAAAGAATATTCATGGCTTCAAGAATCTGCTAGTGCATTCCCAGGGATGAAAGAATTGGCCCAAATGTTTGAGCAAGCTGGACTTGAACGTGTGCAAGTGAAACCATTTACTTTTGGGGTAGCAGCGATGCATTTAGGTATTAAACCAGAATCAAAATAGAAAAAAGAAAAAAGAAGTTTTAGGTTAAGGTGAACAATATGAAGTTACAACTTATGTACTCTTTTTTACGATCGGATATTAATGTGATAGAAAAAGAATTAAAAAAGACAGTTGCTTCTGAACAGCCATTAGTAGAAGAGGCAGCATTACAACTTATTGAAGCTGGTGGGAAGCGAATTCGTCCTGTATTTGTGTTGCTTGCAGGGAAATTTGGAGATTATAAGTTAGATGCGATTAAGCATGTTGCTGTTGCGTTAGAGCTTATTCATATGGCTTCTCTTGTTCACGATGATGTTATTGATGCTGCATTTTTACGACGCGGCAGTGCGACTGTGAATGCGAAATGGGGAGATCGTATTGCGATGTATACAGGGGACTATTTGTTCGCTAAGTCTCTTGAATGTATAACAAATATCGAAATCCCAGAGGCGCATCAAGCGTTATCACATACTATTTTAGAAGTCTGTAAAGGTGAAATTGAACAAATTAAAGATAAATACAATTATGACCAAAATTTAAGAACGTATTTAAGAAGAATAAAGCGAAAAACAGCATTATTAATTGCCGCGAGTTGTCAATTGGGAGCGATTGCTGCTGGTGCTAATCGTGATACAGTAAATCGTCTATTTTGGTATGGGTATTTTGTAGGAATGTCTTATCAAATTATTGATGACATTTTAGACTTCGTTTCCACAGAAGAGAAACTTGGAAAACCTGCTGGTGGAGATTTATTACAAGGAAACATAACGCTCCCTGCTTTATATGCGATGGAAGATCCAGTACTTCGTCAAAAAATCACATCTGTACATGAAAATACAACAGCAAGTGAAATGCAAGAAATTATTGATGCTGTAAAAAATAGTCCAGCAATTGATCAAGCATTTGCGTTTAGTGAACGTTATTTACATAAAGCTTTAGAAATAATAAAACCACTCCCACGTGGAAAAGCAAAGTATGCATTACAAAATGTTGCAAAGTATATTGGAAAACGAAAATTTTAATGTTTATTCTAAAAAATAAAATAATCTCTCTATTTCAAAACTATTGCACAATTGTGATAAGGGTGATAATATGTGTGTGGGGATATACAATTACATACATAATTCAGAAGTGGAGAGATTTTTTATGGAAAAAACATTTCTAATGGTAAAACCAGACGGTGTACAACGTGCCTTCATTGGGGAAATTGTAGCTCGTTTTGAGAAAAAAGGCTTTCAATTAGTTGGTGCAAAATTAATGCAAGTCACTCCGGAAATTGCTGGACAACACTACGCTGAGCATAAGGAAAAACCTTTCTTTGGTGAGTTAGTAGACTTTATTACATCTGGACCTGTATTCGCAATGGTATGGCAAGGTGAAGGTGTAGTAGATACAGCGCGTAACATGATGGGGAAAACAAGACCACATGAAGCAGCTCCTGGAACAATTCGTGGAGATTTCGGTGTAACTGTTGCGAAAAATATTATTCATGGTTCTGATTCTTTAGAAAGCGCAGAGCGCGAGATTGCTATTTTCTTTAAAGAAGAAGAATTAGTTGACTACTCAAAATTAATGAATGAATGGATTTACTAATTATTTTGAAATAATTTGTAAACGCTTTAATCACTGTGATAATAGTAAAAAGTGCAAGGAGAATAGGGGTATTCTTCTTGCACTTTTTTTATTTTCAATTAGTTACGAAGTTTGAGCTGTTATGATATATTGATATTTAAATTAGGCCTATCGGAAATATAGAATAAGAAAATGGTCGATTTATGATATAATTTCTTTAATATTTTTAGAATGATAAAAGTTAATATAGTGAGATAAATACATATACGAAAAGAGGAATAACGTATGCGATATATTACAGCTGGTGAATCTCATGGTCCGCAACTTACAACGATTATAGAAGGTGTTCCAGCAGGATTGTCTTTAGTAGCGGATGATATAAACGAAGAGTTAGCTAGAAGGCAAAAGGGATATGGGCGTGGTAGACGCATGCAAATTGAAACGGATCAAGTGCAAATTTTAAGTGGTGTTAGACATGGAGAAACATTAGGTTCCCCTATTGCACTCGTTGTTGAAAATCGTGATTTTGCCCATTGGACAAAAATTATGGGGGCAGAGCCTTTAACTGAGCAGGAAGAAAAAGAGATAAAAAGGAAAGTGACAAAACCAAGGCCTGGGCATGCTGATTTAAATGGTGCAATTAAATATGGTCATAGAGATATGAGGAATGTACTGGAACGTTCGTCAGCGCGCGAAACGACGGTGCGTGTTGCTGCTGGTGCGGTTGCTAAAAAGGTGTTAGCAGAACTTGGTATTAAAGTGGCGGGCCATGTAATTGAAATTGGCGGTGTACAAGCTAAGGAGGTTACGTATAGTTCAATTGAAGAATTAAAGAGTATTACAGAAGCATCTCCTGTACGTTGCTTAGATGACGAAGCTGGTAACCAAATGATGAAAGCGATTGATGATGCGAAAGCAAATGGTGATTCAATTGGTGGAATCGTTGAAGTAATTGTGGAAGGAATGCCAATTGGAGTAGGTAGCTACGTGCATTATGATCGAAAACTGGATGCGAAATTAGCAGCTGCAATTATGAGTATTAATGCTTTTAAAGGTGTCGAGATTGGAATTGGTTTTGAAGCAGCGCATAGACCGGGAAGTGAAGTTCATGATGAAATTCTATGGAATGAGGAGCATGGATATACAAGAAGAACAAATAATGCAGGTGGATTAGAAGGCGGTATGACGACTGGAATGCCAATTGTTGTGCGCGGTGTGATGAAACCGATACCTACACTTTATAAACCTCTTCAAAGTGTAGATATTGATACGAAAGAGCCTTTTACAGCGAGCATTGAACGTTCAGATAGTTGTGCAGTGCCAGCAGCTAGTGTCGTTGCAGAAGCGGTTGTGGCTTGGGAATTAGCAACAGCTTTAATAGAACAATTCGGATTAGATCGTATGGAACTAATTCGTGAAAATATTGAGAAACATAATGAATATGCGAGGGGATTTTAATGGGAAACATACATATTCAAACGAAATCAAAAGAATATGATGTACATGTTGGTAAAGAAGCGTTGTCAAACTTAACAATGATCGTTCAAAATATGCAGCCAGCTGTATCTAACGTAATGATCATTTCAGATGAAGCTGTTGCATCACTACATTTACAGACAGTTATCGATGCATTACAAGTGGAGCAGGACGTGTTTTCATTTGTTGTACCAAGTGGCGAAAAAGAGAAGTCTTTCGAAAATTTCTATGCGGCTCATACGTCAGCTCTTGAAAATAAATTAGATAGAAATTCTTTAATTCTTGCACTTGGAGGCGGAATGATTGGAGATTTAGCTGGTTTTGTTGCTGCATCTTTTATGCGGGGTATTCGCTTTGTGCAGGTTCCGACGACTTTATTAGCGCACGATAGCGCAGTAGGTGGGAAAGTAGCGATTAATCATCCGTTAGGTAAAAATATGATTGGTGCATTCCATCAGCCAGAAGCGGTTGTATATCATACACCGTTTTTACAGTCTCTTCCTGAAAAAGAGTGGCGTTCAGGTTATGCAGAGGTGATAAAGCATGCTCTTATTGGTGATGTGGAGCTATATCATTGGTTAAAAGAAGAAGTGCAAACATTAGCGGATCTTCGTGATGAGAAGTTAATCCATATATTAACGAAGGCGATTCCTGTAAAGGCAAATGTTGTGTCACAAGATGAAACAGAGAAGGGTGTACGTGCCCATTTGAACTTTGGACATACGTTAGGACATGCTCTTGAAAAAGAGCTAGGGTATGGGAATATTACTCACGGTGACGGCGTAGCGGTTGGAATGTTATTCGCCATATTTTTAAGTGAGCAAGTGTACAAGGTTGATCTTGCTTATGAAGATATGAAGCAGTGGTTCTTGAAATACGGCTATCCAAAAATGCCAAGAGATTTGAATGTAGAGCGCCTCGTTCAATTGATGAAACAAGATAAGAAAGCAAATGCAGGAGCAATTCATATGGTGCTTATGCAGGAATATGGGGTAGTGAATGTCGTATCTATTTCAGATGAGACTGTTCATATTGCGTTAGAGGCATTTCAAAAAGATATGGTTTAAAATGATAGCGAAGTGTTGTGAAGTGCTCATTTAGAGGTATTCTCGTAATAGTGACGGTTATGATAAAAGATTACAGTAAGGGGCTATAACTGTATTGTAATCAAATTGAATGAAATGACTGGGGGAAGAAAAATGAGAGTGAAAGAGCAATTGTTAACTTTGAGAGCGTATGTGCCTGGGAAAAACATTGAAGAAGTAAAAAGGGAATATGGATTATCGAAAATTGTGAAATTAGCATCGAACGAAAATCCATTCGGTTGCTCAGCGCGTGTGACAGAAGCATTAACTTCTTTAGCGAGCCAATATGCCCTTTATCCAGATGGATATGCCTTTGAACTTCGGACAAAAGTAGCGAAACATTTAGGTGTAAAAGCAGAACAACTACTATTTGGTAGTGGATTAGATGAAGTCATTCAAATGATTAGCCGAGCGTTACTACATGAAGGAACAAACGTTGTAATGGCGAATCCTACGTTTTCACAATATCATCACCATGCTGTTATTGAAGGAGCAGAAGTTCGTGAAGTATCACTTAAAGACGGTATTCACGATTTAGATGCAATGCTAGAGCAAGTAGATGATAAAACGAAAATTGTATGGATTTGTAATCCGAATAATCCGACAGGTACATATGTTGAGAAACAAAAATTACTTTCATTTTTAGAATCAGTTCCTAAGTCGGCTCTCGTTATTATGGACGAAGCATATTATGAATACGCGGAAGCAGAAGACTATCCGCAAACATTGCCACTTCTTGAAAAGTATGAAAATCTTATGGTTTTACGCACGTTTTCAAAAGCATATGGTTTAGCTGCTTTTCGTATCGGATATGCGATTGGGGATGCGAAGTTAATCGGACAGCTAGAAGTAGCGAGGTTACCATTCAATACATCAACTGTAGCGCAATCTGTAGCACTCGCTGCATTAGAAGATCAAGCCTTTTTACAAGATTGTGTGAAAAAGAATGCTGAAGGTCTAAATCAGTATTATGCATTTTGTAAAGAATATAACGTATTCTATTATCCATCTCAAACAAATTTCATTTTCTTAAAACTTGGTATACCAGGTAATGAAGCTTTCGAACGATTAATGAAAAAAGGATATATCGTTCGTTCTGGTGCTGCATTTGGTATCGATGATGGTATTCGTATTACTGTCGGTTTGAAAGAAGAAAATGATGAAATTATAGAGTTGCTGAAAGAGCTTGTAAATGAGCAAGTACAGAAAGAAGAAACATATTCTTAAGAGATTGTGAAGGCTCCTATTATAGGAGCCTTTTTTATCGTATTAAAAATAAAGGTTGAAGACTGGCAATTAAGTTGTTCTGTAAATCACGGTTTGTATGGCTTGATAATTAGTGAGAGAAGTTATTTGCACGGTCATAAAAGAAAGCGGTACAATAGAAGATGATGATAAGGTATCGGTGTCATATCCGAACCTTTTGAACAATTACCTACTCTGTAAGAAGAAGTATAAGAAGAAGCATGCTCATTCTAAAGGTTGCGTTCTAACAGTGAGTTGCTTATGATAAATGAACAGAAGAGAATATTTTTTAGAATTAAAGGAGACGTTTATGCAAAAGTTTGAACAAGCTGTTTCATATATTGAAAATGGTGAGGCGGAAAAAGGATTACAATTATTAAAAGAACAATTAAAAATTGCAAATGATGAAGAGAAGTATGATATCGCTCGTTACTATCATACACTTGGATTTACAGATGAGGCATTAGCGATTACTGAAGACTTACGTTTACTGTATCCGGAAGAAAGTGAATTCACTGTATTTTTAGCAGAATTATATATTGATTTAGATAAAGAAGATGAAGCGATTGAAGTACTTCATGATATTCCAGAAAATGACGATTTATATGTTCAATCTTTATTACTTGTTGCAGATTTATTCCAAATGCAAGGTTTTGATGATGTAGCAGAGCAAAAACTATTAAAGGCAAAAGAAATGATGCCTGATGAACCTGTTATTACGTTTGGGTTAGCAGAATTATATAGTAGTAAAGGTGAAGAACAAAAGGCAATTACTTATTATGAATCGCTATTAGCTGAACATAAAGTAATGGGTGGTGTTGTGATCGCACTTCGCCTTGCAGAAACGTTAAGTGCGATTGGAAACTGGGAAGAGGCGATTTCTTATTATGAAGCAGGCCTAGAGGAACAAAAAGATATTCACTCATTATTTGGATATGCCTTCACATTATACCAAGGTGAAGAATATCAGAGAGCAATCGGTGCTTGGCAAGAACTAAAAGAATTAGACCCTGAGTACGCATCACTGTACATGTATTTAGCGAAAAGCTATGAAAAAGAAGGAATGCTTCAAGAAAGCTATGAAACGCTTCATGAAGGAATTAAAGTAGATGAGCTTTCAGTTCCGTTTTATGTAGAGTTAGCGAACATTGCGGCGAAATTAGGAAAAATAGTAGAAGCAGAGGAAGTTCTTCAAAAAGCACTTGAGTTAGACCCAGGGCATTTAGGCGCAACATTAAAATATGCGTATATCTTAAAAGGACAAGAAAAGTACGAAGAGTTAATTGCAATTGTAGAGCGTGCTATTGATAGTGGAGAACCAGATACACAACTACTTTGGGACCTTGCGTATGCAAAAAAACAATTAGAAATGTATTTGGATGCATTAAAACACTATGAAAGTGCATATACTTCTTTTAAGAATCATCCAGACTTCTTAGAAGAATACGGTTATTTCTTATTGGAAGAAGGAAAGCGAAAAGAGGCGAAAGAAGTATTTACCCAGTTATTACAACTAGACCCGACACAAATTCATATTGAAGAGTTGTTATATAATTTAGAGGATTTTTCATAAGTTGGAAGGAAACTGAATGCCGCTTCTTGAATCTAAAAAGAAAAGAGAAAGACAGAGGAGGGACTTAATTGCTATGAATACCCCTGTTTCTGTAAACGAGAAGAAGGATTTTGTAAAATGGTTTTTGAATAATTACCAACTGAAACAGCGTGAATGTGTATGGATTCTGAATTATTTAATGAGTCACGACCAATTGATGCATAAAGTCCACTTCGTAGAGCATGCAAAATATTGTCCGCGTGGCTTAGTGATGTCAGCGAATTGTGTGAAAGACACACCGTTTCACTTTTTTAAACAAAATGTTATGACAACAGATGCTGAAAAATCGTTTCATGATATTCGTTTAAATCGAGATGAGGATATTTATATTCAACTCAACTTTAAATCATCGTTTCAAAATGCGAATTATGTAGCTGTATTAGAAGAAAACCCATATCTACCAAAGCATATTGAAGTAAATGAAAAAGATCGTTTACTTGCAGAAAGGTTTTTGGAAGAAAGTGTATTTTCATTTAGGAGAGAACGCCTTTTGAAACAAATTGATGAAGCGTTAGATAAGCAAGATAAGGAAGCGTTTCATAGATTAACGGCCGAGTTAAAGACTTTATAGAATTTATTTGGATTAATAAATTTTTACAAATTTCAGACTTTCACCAAGAAAAACTACCTATATTGGGTAGTTTTTCTTTTTTTACCTCTTTTAGTATGGTTTAATATATATAAAGTGAAAGTTCTGTCATTTGCAAGTGAAGGAGGGAAGGAATTTGAAGTGGAGTGTAAAAGATGTGGAACAGTTTGAACAAGCAAGAGAGTATGTTGATACAGGAGTAATACCGCTTTTATCAATTTCGGCAGCACAAGAAATGAAAATGGTTGTAGAACAAGGTGAATTTATCGAATTGTTGAGCACGGAATTGGAAAGAGAGTATAAAGGAAGAGTGCTTTTACTACCTGCGTTTACGTATTTGGTAGAAAGTCAAAAGAATGAAAAAGGTCGTTTGCAAGAATGGACAAATCATTTACGAAGCGAAGGTTTTAAGCATATTGCTTATGTTACAAGTGATTTTTCATGGAAAGAGGATATGCAAGAGTTACAGGGAGATTTATTTTGGTTTCCTTCATTAGCATTAGAACAATTTAGTGATCAAGCAAAAAGAGAAGTTATTCATGCGCATATAAAAAATATAATGGTGATGTTGGAAGAGAAGTGGGGAAACTCGCAATAAACAGAAAGTTCTTATTATTATGAGTAGTATGATATTGACCTGTGCATGAGCGTATTATATCATGATAGTGTCCTAGTTTTTATTTTTTATATAATTTATCACGAGGGGACAATTTCTGATAGAGGGGGGAAATTTTCGTGAGCGAGAAAGAACATCGCGTGTCAAGAAGACAATTTTTAAATTACACACTCACAGGGGTAGGAGGCTTTATGGCTGCCGGTATTTTAATGCCGATGACGCGATTTGCGCTTGATCCGGTGTTAAGAAAAGAAGCCGGAACAGATATGGTTGCTGTTGCGCAAGTAAAGGATATTACAACAGAGCCGAAGCGTTTCGATTTTAAAGTGAAACAGGTTGATGGTTGGTACAAGTCTGAAGAACCAAAATCGGCTTGGGTTCATAAAGATGAAAGCGGAGACATTGTTGCGTTCTCTCCAGTATGTAAACATTTAGGATGTACAGTTAACTGGAATTCGGACAAAGCACATCCGAATCAATTCTTTTGTCCATGTCACGGGGGTCGTTATACAAAAGATGGGATGAACATTAAAGGTACGCCACCCCTTGCTCCGCTGGATGTGTACGAGTCTAAAGTGAAAGATGGAACGCTGTATCTAGGAAAAGCGAAGCCAAGAGGGGGTGCAAAGTAGATGTTAAATAAAATTTATGATTGGGTAGATGAAAGATTAGATATTACACCGATATGGCGTGATATCGCTGATCATGAAGTACCTGAACATGTAAACCCGGCACATCACTTTTCTGCATTCGTCTATTGCTTTGGAGGACTTACCTTTTTCGTTACTGTAATTCAAATTTTATCTGGAATGTTTTTGACGATGTATTATGTGCCTGATATTAAAAATGCTTGGGAATCAGTTTACTATTTACAAAATGAAGTTGCTTATGGGCAAATTGTTCGTGGTATGCACCACTGGGGTGCTAGTCTCGTAATTGTAATGATGTTTTTACATACACTCAGAGTTTTCTTCCAAGGTGCGTATAAAAAGCCCCGTGAGTTAAACTGGATTGTTGGTGTTCTTATTTTCTTTGTTATGTTAGGTCTTGGTTTTACCGGATATTTATTACCGTGGGATATGAAAGCTTTATTTGCTACAAAAGTAGGGATTCAAATTGCAGAGCAAACACCGCTCATTGGTCCTTATATTAAAACATTACTCGCTGGTCATTCCGAAATTGTTGGCGCTCAAACATTAACTCGCTTCTTTGCTATTCACGTCTTCTTCTTACCAGCAGCACTTCTAGGTTTAATGGCCTTCCACTTCATCATGATTCGCAAACAAGGTATTTCCGGTCCACTATAAGAGATTGCTAAATTAAAGGGGAAAGAACTAAAGGAGGGAGATTATGCATCGCGGCAAAGGGATGAAGTTTGTAGGAGATTCTCGGGTACCGGTAGCTCGGAAACCAAATATTCCAAAAGACTATTCTGAATACCCAGGGAAAACAGAAGCATTTTGGCCGAACTTCTTGTTAAAAGAATGGATGGTTGGTGCAGTTTTTTTAATCGGTTATTTATGTTTAACAGTGGCGCATCCGTCGCCGCTTGAGAGAATGGCGGATCCAACAGATGCTGGATATATACCACTTCCAGATTGGTATTTCTTATTCTTGTATCAGTTATTAAAGTATTCTTATGCTTCCGGTTCATTTACTGTAATTGGAGCGTTTATTATGCCAGGGATTGCGTTTGGTGCATTACTGTTAGCTCCATTTCTTGATCGAGGTCCAGAAAGACGTCCATTGAAGCGTCCTGTAGCAACTGGATTTATGCTTTTAGCAATTGCATCGATTATCTTTTTAACTTGGGAATCTGTAGCACACCACGACTGGGAAGCTGCAAAGAAACAAGGAGCAATTGTAAAAACCGCGCCAGTTGATAAAAATGATGATGGCTATAAATTAATGCAAAAAAATACTTGTTTAACATGTCATGGTGACAACTTACAGGGCGGGGCGGCAGCACCAGCACTGCAAAACTTAACTTTAAAGCCAGAAGAAATTGCTAAAATTGCGAAAGATGGAAAAGGTTCCATGCCTAAAGGTGTATTTAAAGGTACAGATGAGGAACTGAAGAAGCTTTCGGAATTCGTTGCAAAGTATAATAAAAAATAATAAAAAGCTGACTACAAAATTTGTAGTCAGCTTTTCTATTTAGTTGGATGAAGTTTGTTATAATAGAGTAGGATTTAGTGAATGAATTACTTTGCTTGAAAGGTGTTGGACATACAGATTGGTGTACTTGTATGCAATGTTAAGACAACGCTCGGTATTATTATTTTTATTGGTTGTTAACATATTAGGTACAATTTACGGGTTTATATGGTACGGAAATCAACTGAAAGAAACGTCACCTATATTTTGGCCGTTTGTACCAGATAGTCCTATGGCGAGTCTCTTTTTTGTCTTTGTTTTAATTGCTTTTTTGACAAAGAGAAACTGGGGATTAATAGAAGCGCTAGCAATTGTTACTTTAATAAAATATGGTATTTGGGCTGTTGTTGTAAATGCGATTATGATTTACGTAAAAGGTCCTATTGGCCTTATGGGCTACATGTTAATGCTTTCGCACTTTGCGATGGCAGTGCAAGGTGTTTTATATGCTCCATTTTACCGTATAAAAAAATGGCATTTTATAGTAGCGGGTGTATGGACGTTGCATAACGATGCAATTGATTATTTATTTTGGCAAATGCCACGATATGGAATTATGCATTTGTTTGTAGAGGAAATTGGTTATTTTACGTTTTGGTTAAGCGTTGCTGTACTATGTATTACATATTATTGTTGCTTACGTGAGCACAGGAAACAATTTTCTTTATGATGGTTAGAACATTTAGGGGGAGAACATGGAGAAAAATAAGAGTGGTACAAAAATATTGGATCGATTGATTACTTTAGTTGTTTCATATAGCATAGCATTTTCTATTTTTGCACTCGCAACAACGGCAGTTGTGTATGGAAAATGGCTGTATTATTTTGAAATTGATTTTTTAAATATTCCTGATTTAGCGGATATGACGAAGGATGAAATTAAAAGAAATTACGATGTGCTTATTACATATTTATCCCCGTTTTATGACGGAGCATTACATTTGCCAACATTAGATATGTCTACAAATGGCCGTATTCATTTTGTAGATGTTAAAAATATTTTAGTAAAGATTCAATATGTGATGTATGCGACAATTATGATTGCAGTGATAGGTGGAATTTATTTATTAAAAAAGAAAAATGAAAAGTTTTTACTGCACGGATCGATTTTAACAATCATTTTTCCGATAGCGCTTATGTTACCAATCGCTATTAATTTTGAAAAGAGCTTTGTATTATTCCATAAGCTTTTATTCAGTAATGATTATTGGATGTTTGATATTGAAACGGATCCAGTTATATTAATGCTACCAGAGGAGTTCTTTATGCATGCTGCGTGTGCTATTTTATTATTCATTTTAGGTGGTAGTATACTTTGTTATAGCTTATATAGATATTTCGTAAAAAAGAAAAGGATGTCAAAGAAAAAATTCTCTGCTTAAAGAGAATTTTTTCTTTGTAAAACGATAATATATTTTTCGGTTCAGTTCTGTTCTATTCTTGTCCCAATTAACATATTTTGTACTAGTAGTTATAGGGGGGACCGGGATGAAGAGAACATTAATTGGATTGATAGCATTTCTAATTATAATGTTTCCGTTACGTATATATGCTGAAGAGTGGAATGAGCTAACAGGGTTGTTAGACGACTCGTTACAGTTAGTGAAGCGTAATGAAGATGAAAAAGCGGTACAAGTATTACAACTTTTCTCAGAGCAATTTTTAATGAAGGGGAATGAAAAGAAGCATGAAGTAACACCAGATCAAGTTAGAGTTATTTCTTTAGCTTACGACAAGGCGCAGCAATCGCTCTCTGAAGAAGGTTTAGGTAAGCAAGCTAAAATGGATAATGTGTTGGCATTACAACTTGCTGTTGATGCACAAGTATCGAAATATCAACCACTTTGGATGGAAAGAGAAAGGAAAGTAATGGATGCCTTTTCTCAAATGGAAAAAGCGATGGAAAAAGAAGATGCTGGGCAGTTTCAACAAACATTAAATACATTTTTAAATGAATTCAATATTATTTATCCAAGTTTAATGATTGCTTTGCCAGAAAACGAGGTACAGCGTGTAAATGTTCATTTATCTTATTTGGATGAATTTCGTAACGTTATGTTAAAAACGAAAGGTGGCCAAATGCAATTAGGGATTATTAAAGGGGATTTGCAAAAGATATTTCACACAGTAAAAAAGGATGAAATTGCACCTTCTCTCATTTGGTTTATGACAATTACTGGGGGACTTATTTTATTCACATTAACTTATGTTGGATGGAGAAAGTATAAAGGAGAGAGAGAAAAAAGAAAAAGTAATGTGCATTCTAAAAATAGATAATGTAATAAGTAAAGATATGGATTGTAAGGTTTATTCATTGACAATAGTGGCAGAAGAAAATAGAATGAGAAGTACTATAATTAAAACTTCAATGGAGGTTCATGATGTTTTATTTAATTTACTTCGCGATCATAATGATCATACCGTTGTATGCACAGTCAAGAGTACGAAGTGCCTATAGCAAGTATTCACAAGTTTATTCAACATCAGGTATGACAGGAGCGGAAGTGGCTCGAAAAATTTTAGATGAAAATGGATTATACAATGTAGCTGTGGAAGAAACACCAGGTCATTTATCAGACCATTATGATCCAACGGCCAAGACGGTTCGATTATCAACAGATAACTATTATGGACATTCAGTTGCTGGTACAGCAGTGGCAGCACATGAAGTAGGACACGCAATTCAAGATGCGCAAGATTATAACTTTATGCGTATTCGTCATTCGTTAGTTCCTGTGGCGAATTTTGGATCGAATATATCATGGGTATTTATTATGATTGGTATATTTGCGACAATGTCGAAACTATTGTTATTAGGAATTATTTTAATGGCTGCAGGTGTTGTGTTCCAACTTGTTACATTACCAGTTGAGTTCGATGCTTCAAAGCGTGCAATGCAACAAATTGAAGCGTTAGGTATCGTATCAACAGATGAATATGGCCAAGCTCGTAAAGTATTAAATGCAGCAGCATTAACATATGTAGCAGCTGCAGCTGTAGCGGTATTTGAATTATTACGTCTCGTATTAATGTATACTGGTATGCAGCGTAGCGACGACTAAAGACTATCAATTTTGATAGTCTTTTTTTGTTGTGTGGATTGAATTATATAATGTATTACAAATAGAAATAATAGAAGTAATGCGGAAAGGCGGTGGGGGAAATGAAATATCCAGACCATTTAGTAAAACAAGTGAAAGAGCGTAGTGCTCCTTATCAACTAGAAGGTTTTTTAAGTGGACAAGGTCCTGAAAATCCCAAATTTATGTTGTTAGGAGAAGCGCCTGGTGAAACAGAAATTCATAATGGGATTCCGTTTAGCGGGAGGTCGGGAAAACAATTAATGGGTTTTTTAGAGCGTATTCACGTTACGAGGGAAGAAGTATATATTACGAGCGCTGTTCGGAGTAGACCTTATAAATGGCGAGAGAAAAAAGAACGAAATGGTGAAAGCATACAAAAAAAGTATAATAGAACGCCAAATCAAGGAGAAATAGTTGCCCATGCGCCTTTGTTAGATTATGAATTAGAGAAAATAAATTCGAGGCTTATCGTCACGCTTGGAAATATTGGTCTTCAACGTTTAACAGGAAAAAATAAAAAAATCACAGATGTACACGGGCAATTATTAAAACAGCCCATTCAAAAATTAAAGGATATGCAAAGTGCAGAGTTTACATGGTCAGAGAATGAATATCATGTTTTTCCAACTTTTCATCCAGCTTCCATTTTTTATAATCGGAGTTTATTGGAGCTTATTTATGAGGATTTGGAGAAGCTTAAAAGACTTGTAATAAAAAACTAGAAAAGCTAAGGCGCTTTTCTAGTTACATTTAATTATGTAAAGGGTTTTTATTTTCATCTAACGTAAATCCTTCACCAACTACATCATGTACATCACTTACAGCGACAAATGCATGAGGATCTACTGAAGTAATAATATTCTTTAATTTCACGATTTCATTTTTAGCAACAACGCAATACAGTACGTTACGTTCCACTTTTGTATACGATCCAACAGCCTTTAAAAAGGTTGCTCCGCGCTCCATTTCAGATAAAATTTTGGCAGCAATTTCATCGTTTTTCTCTGAGATAATAGTCGCTCCTTTGGCGGCATAGGCTCCTTCTTGCATAAAATCAATGACTTTAGCCCCGATAAAAACAGCAACTAACGTATACATACCCTCGCGGTATGATAAATAGGTAAGAATAGAGACGACGATAACGACAGCATCGAACATAAACATCGTTTTACCCATACTCCAGCCAACATATTTGTGAGCTAGTCGTGCGATAATATCTACACCGCCAGTAGTCCCGCCATATTTAAATATTATCCCAAGGCCGATACCGATAAATGCCCCGGCGAATAAAGCTGCGAGTGTCATATCATTTTGCAAGTTTAAATGTAAGTTGAGCACTTCGTAACGCTGGAAAATCCATAGAAATAAAGATACGCTAAATGTGCCGATTAATGTATATAAAAATGTCGTTCTGCCAAGTAACCTCCAACCAATAAAAAATATAGGGATATTTAAAATTAAGTTTGAGTAGGAAGGATCAAACTTAAATAAAAAATACAATAATAGTGTAATACCAGTAAACCCACCTTCTGCAAGGTGGTTTTCAATATTGATATTGACAATACCGAAAGAAAATATAGCGGAACCGATTAAAATAAAAATAATATTTCGCATCTTCAATTTTGATGTCATATAGAAATCCCCCTAATTATGTAATGATTACATTGCTCCGCTGAAACGGTAAAACATAATAATAAGTAATTTCTAGTTGCTAGTGAAAATAGTAAGAACTCGATTAGTATGGGCTAATCTTTTGCAAAAAGCGCAAAAGAAAGTTTCACTTTATTATAGTCTATCCAAAAAAGGGTCGCAAATAGGTGTTTGGCGGGGAATAATATTTGTCAAATCGCGATGAATTGGCTAACATGAAAGAGGAAGGATTAGAGGTGAATAGTATGGAAGCAAAAACGATGAAAGATATGCAGAAAGAAGTAGATGCATATATTGGTCAGTTTAAAGAAGGTTATTTCAGTCCGCTTGCAATGATGGCTCGTTTAACGGAAGAAATGGGAGAGCTTGCGAGAGAGGTAAATCATTATTATGGTGAGAAACCGAAGAAAACAACTGAAAAAGAAAGAAGTATTGAAGAAGAGCTTGGAGATGTATTATTTGTTATGATTTGTATGGCAAATAGTTTAAATATTGATTTAGAGACAGCACATAACATTGTAATGAATAAATTTAATACACGTGATAAAGATCGCTGGACACGTATTGATGAGGGAGAGAAAGAATAATGAAAGAAATTAAAGTAATTATCGCCGGACCAAGAGGACGTATGGGACATGAAGCAGTCCTTCTTATGGAAAGAACGGAACATTTTAATTTAGTAGCAGCAGTGGATTATAAGCATGGTGGTGAGAAGATTTCTGATTTACCTGGCATGCCAGCATTACATGCACCGATTTACGCTGATTTACATACTTGTTTAGATGAAGTAGAAGCAGATGTGTTGTTAGATTTAACAACACCAGAAGTTGGGAAACAACACGTTACACTTGCAGTTGAGCGTGGACTTCGTTCTGTTATTGGTACAACTGGATTTACAGAAGAAGAATTGGCACATTTAACAGAGAATGCAAAAGAAAAAGCAGTAGGAACAATTATTGCTCCAAACTTTGCAATTGGTGCAGTTCTTATGATGAAATTCTCACAAATGGCAGCGAAATATTTCCAAGATGTTGAGGTAATTGAATTACATCATGATCAAAAATTAGACGCACCATCTGGTACAGCTGTAAAAACGGTAGAATTAATTCGTCAAAATCGTGAATCAAAGCAGCAAGGTCATCCAAATGAAGTAGAGCAACTAGCAGGTGCACGTGGTGCAAATGTAGACGGTATTCACATTCATAGTGTACGTTTGCCAGGGCTTATTGCACACCAAGAAGTAATGTTTGGTGGAGATGGACAAATGTTAACAGTTCGTCATGATTCATTCAATCGTGCATCATTTATGTCAGGTGTAAAACTATCAATTGAGACAGTAATGAACCTTGATCATCTTGTGTACGGTTTAGAAAATATTATCGACTAAAGGGGAGACAACGGATGAAAATTGCCTTAATCGCACATGACAAAAAGAAAAATGATATGGTTTCGTTTGCATACGCATATAAACCAATTTTTGAGCAACATGAATTATTTGCAACAGGAACGACAGGGCTTCGTATTATGGAAGCGACTGGATTAGTTGTAACAAGATATCAATCTGGCCCTCTTGGTGGAGATCAAGAAATTGGTGCAATGATTGCAAAAAACGATTTAGATATGGTGATTTTCTTCCGCGATCCATTAACAGCACAGCCGCATGAACCGGATGTGAATGCATTGCTTCGTTTATGTGATGTATATGCGATTCCACTTGCAACGAATATGGCAAGTGCTGAAATGTTGATGCACGCATTAGAGCGAGGAGATTTAGATTATCGTAAGTTAAGAAAATGAGGGGAACAATTATGAGTGGATTACATATATTAGCGTTTGGTGCTCATGCCGATGATGTTGAAATCGGCATGGCTGGTACCATCGCTAAATATACAAAGCAAGGGTATGAAGTAGGTATTTGTGATTTAACAGAAGCTGATCTTTCTTCCAATGGAACGATAGAGTTGAGAAAAGAAGAAGCAGAGGTCGCAGCTCGTATAATGGGAGTAAAAACGAGGCTGAATTTAGCGATGCCAGACCGTGGTTTGTATATGAAAGAAGAGTATATACGTGAAATTGTCAAGGTGATCCGTACATATAAACCAAAACTAGTTTTTGCGCCATACTATGAAGATCGTCATCCAGATCATGCAAATTGTGCAAAGCTTGTGGAAGAGGCTATTTTTTCAGCAGGAATCCGTAAATATATGCCGGAACTTTCACCACATCGTGTGGAGTCTTTTTATAATTATATGATTAATGGTTTTCATAAACCGAATTTTTGTATAGATATAAGTGAGTACCTCTCTATAAAGGTGGAAGCATTAGAAGCATATGAAAGTCAATTTTCAACAGGAAGTGATGGGGTTAAGACACCGTTAACAGAAGGATACGTTGAAACTGTGATTGCTCGTGAGAAGATGTTTGGAAAAGAAGTTGGAGTCTTGTATGCCGAGGGATTTATGAGTAAGAAACCGGTTTTATTACATGCTGATTTATTAGGGGGATGTAAATGAAATTAAAAATAGGTATTACATGTTATCCTTCTGTAGGTGGTTCTGGAGTTGTTGGAACAGAATTAGGAAAGCAATTGGCGGAACGCGGGCATGAAATTCACTTTATTACATCGGGTTTACCATTCCGGTTAAATAAAGTATATCCAAACATATATTTTCATGAAGTGACGGTAAGCCAGTACTCTGTATTTCAATATCCACCATACGATTTAGCGTTAGCAAGTAAAATGGCAGAGGTTGCACAAAGAGAAAACTTAGACATTTTACATGTGCATTACGCAATACCACATGCAATTTGTGCATATTTAGCAAAACAAATGATCGGAGAGCGTATTAAAATTGTTACAACCTTGCATGGAACAGATATTACTGTGTTAGGTTCCGACCCTTCGTTAAATAATTTAATTCGTTTTGGTATTGAGCAATCGGATGTTGTTACTGCTGTCTCGCATTCATTAATTAACGAAACGCATGAGCTTGTAAAACCAAGTAAAGAAATTCAAACGGTATATAACTTTATAGACGAACGTGTATATTTCAAACGTAATATGTCTCAATTAAAGAAAGAATACGGTATAAGTGAGAGTGAAAAAGTACTTATTCATATTTCGAATTTCCGTAAAGTGAAACGTGTGCAGGATGTTGTTGAGGCATTTGCTAAAATTGTTAAAGAAGTAGATGCGAAGTTGCTTCTTGTTGGAGACGGACCAGAATTCTGTACGATTTTACAGATAGTGAAGAATTTACATATTGAAGATCGTGTTTTATTCCTAGGGAAGCAAGATAATGTTGCAGAACTACTTGCGATGAGTGATTTAATGTTGCTTCTATCAGAGAAGGAAAGTTTTGGTCTTGTTTTATTAGAAGCAATGGCGTGTGGTGTACCTTGTATCGGAACACGGGTTGGAGGTATTCCAGAGGTTATTCAACACGGGGAAACAGGATATTTATGTGAAGTTGGCGATACAACAGGAGTGGCAAATCAAGCTACTCAGCTATTAAAGGACGAGGAACTTCACCGTAATATGGGAGAACGAGCAAGAGAAAGTGTTTATGAGCAATTTCGCTCAGAAAAAATTGTTTCACAATATGAAACGATTTACTATGACGTACTAAGGGATGACAAAAATGGAAAGATTTAAAAAAGCTAGTTCTATTATTGAGACATTAAAACAACAAGGACATGAGGCTTACTTTGTTGGTGGGAGCGTACGAGATCTTATTATCGATAGGCCGATTGGAGATATTGATATTGCGACATCTGCTTTACCAGAAGAAGTGATGGCTATATTCCCAAGAAATGTTCCTGTTGGTCTTGAGCATGGAACTGTAATTGTTTTAGAAAATGGTGAGCCTTATGAGGTAACTACTTTTCGAACAGAAAGCGAATATGAAGATTTTCGAAGACCTAGTAGTGTTCAATTTGTTCGTTCATTAGAAGAGGATTTAAAACGTCGTGATTTCACGATGAATGCAATTGCTATGACAGAAGAAGGCGAAATGGTTGATTTATTTGCTGGACAGGAAGCCATTCAACAGAGAGAAATTGTGACAGTTGGAAATGCTGCGGATCGTTTTCAAGAAGATGCCCTGCGAATGATGCGTGGTATTCGGTTTGTAAGCGCGTTAGGTTTTTCATTAGAAACGAAAACGAAGCAAGCGATTGAAACGTATGGACATTTGCTAGAACATATAGCAATTGAGCGCATTACAGTAGAGTTTGAGAAATTGTTAACTGGTACATATTGTGTGAAAGGTCTCAAAGAATTAGTAGAGACGAAGCTATTTTCTCATTTGCCATATTTACAAATGTCAGAAGAGAGACTGTTAAAAGCTACGCAGTATAAATGGGATTCTTTCGAAACGGATATTGAGGCGTGGGCATTTTTCTTATATTGTATCGGAGAAGAACATCCATCTGTCTTTTTACGTCAATGGAAGTTTTCGAATAAAAAAATAAAAGATATTGTTGCAGTTTTATTGGCAATCCGTACTAGAAAGGAGAAGGATTGGGATACAGTCCTTCTTTATAAAACGGGAATTTATATCGCTGAAATGGCAGAGAGAGTATATGAAGCGATGATTGAAAGCTATGATCCTACATCTGTTAAACGAGTACAATCAATGTTTCATGCATTGCCAATCCAGGGTCGTCAAGAAATGAATGTGACTGGTAATGATTTATTAAACTGGGCAAACAAAAAGCCTGGTCCGTGGGTTGCTGACATGCTTCAGAAAATCGAGGAAGCAATTGTAAAAGGAAACGTAGTTAATGAGAAAGAGCGTATAAGGGAGTGGCTGCAAGGATGCAATCTACTATAAGAAAGCAGTTATTACAAGTTTTTTCTGAAGCGGATGGCGAGTTTGTATCCGGCCAAACGATTAGTGATAAACTTGGTTGTTCAAGAACTGCTGTGTGGAAACATATGGAAGATCTCCGGAGTGAGGGATATGAACTTGAAGCTGTGCGCCGATTAGGTTACCGAATTGCAAGTAAGCCAGACAAAGTGACTGCTAATGAAATTCAGTTAGGGCTACAAACGAAGCGAATTGGTAGAACAGTGTATTTTGAAGAAACTGTTGAATCAACGCAGCACATTGCAGCAAAACTTGCTTATGAAGGTGCAGAAGAAGGAACTATCGTTGTAGCAGAAGAACAAACAGCGGGAAGAGGTCGTTTAAGCAGAAAATGGCATTCACCAAAAGGAACAGGAATTTGGATGAGTATTATTTTACGCCCATCGATTCCAGTTCATCATGCACCGCAACTTACTTTGTTAGCGGCTGTTAGTGTTGCACAGGCAATTGAAAAATGTACAGGTGTAGACGTGGGAATAAAATGGCCAAATGACATTTTAATTCAAGGTAAAAAGGCTGTAGGTATATTAACAGAAATGCAAGCGGATCCTGATAAAATTAATGCTGTCATTATGGGCATCGGTATTAATGCGAATCAAAAGCAAGAACATTTTGATGAAGAAATTCAGCACATTGCTACTTCATTAGCGATTGAATCAGGTAAGCCGATTGTTCGTGCAGAACTTATGCAACAAATCTATTTACAACTAGAAAAATTATATGAAGAGTATTTAAAAAATGGTTTCTCTGTCATTAAAATTCTTTGGGAAAGTTACGCTGTGAGCATCGGGAAAGAAATTACCGCTCGAACGATGAGAGAGACGATTACGGGGTTAGCAAAAGGAATCACAGAGGATGGTGTATTACTTCTGGAGGATCATGAGGGGAAAGTACATCATATTCATTCTGCAGATATCGAAATTAAGTAAAAGAAGTTCCTCTTTTGGAACTTCTTTTTATTTCAATATTTTTGAGTTAAATTTGTAACATGATAATAAATCCTTTTCATATTTAAAGTTCATTTCAAGATATCTTCCGTCTAGTTGGCCTGGCATGTTATTTGACGATTACTTTGCCTTCCATTCCTTTAAGGAGATGGTATCGACATATTAATTCATATGTACCAGCATTTTTAGGTTTCACGGTAATATTCTTTTCTTTTCCTGACTCAACTACGACGTCAATGCCGAGTTTTTTCACTGTAAAGGTGTGCTCGTTTTTACCTTTATTTTTCAATAGTAATGTTGTTGATCCTTCAAGCGGAATCGTGATGACATTTGGATTAAAGTAATCATCATTTAGTTCAACCTCAATCACGTTCGTTACATCGGTGGGTTGTGTTACGACATTAACTGAGGCAAATACATGAAAGGATCCTAAAGACATCCACCATACAATCATTACAAGCAAACTGCTGAATCGAAATAACCACCTGTTCATAGACATCTGCAATTCTCCTTTGTTAAGTACTTTTCCTCAATTAACCTGCATCATTAGTTTAAGAGTTATACTATACAGTTAAATTGATTACAGAAGAAATTAACTTGGAATTTTTTAACATGCGTTGAAAAAACATGTATCTTTTCAGGATTGAATTATCTATAAAAACTTTATCCCGCTATTTACTGGGCAATAAGACCTCCACCTCAAAATTCAGCGGAAGCAAAGAAGTTAGGTGGGGATCGGGCTGATTAAAGTTTCACTTTCTAGCATATATACTCTCTTATTAAATTTCATATACCGTAATCAGAATAAAAAATTATTTTTTCAAAAAAATGTAGTAATTCCCTTTTGTAGTTTGCTATAATTAGTTCGAATGTGGGCAGTATCAGAGCGAACTGCACCATGATTCGAAGTAATACGAAAAATAATAACTTGGATTCTGCCTTGATCCAATAACGGACTGGGACAGAGGGATGAATAATGCCGACTAACACACAACCCTTCTGCCCTTTTATGGCCAGAGGGGTTTTTTATATGATTGCGGCCATCTCCTCTCTCCTGCATAAAGGAGGAGTAGTTTTTGAAAACAAAAACAGATTTTTTGAAGATGAAAGAGCAAGGTGAGCCGATTACAATGCTAACGGCGTATGATTATCCATCTGCTAAATTAGCAGAAGAAGCTGAAGTTGATATGATTTTAGTTGGAGATTCTCTTGGAATGGTTGTACTCGGATACGATTCAACAGTACCTGTAACAGTAGAGGATATGATTCATCATACGAAAGCTGTACGCCGTGGAGCGAAAGAGACGTTTATTGTAACTGATATGCCATTTATGTCGTATCACGTATCATTACAAGAAACGATGGTGAATGCACGCCGCATCGTTCAAGAGAGCGGGGCGCATGCACTGAAGGTAGAAGGTGCTGGAGAAGTTATATCAACGATTCAATATTTGACGAACGCAGGAATTCCTGTTGTAGCGCATTTAGGTTTAACCCCTCAATCTGTAGGAGTGTTGGGTGGATATAAAGTGCAAGGAAAAGATGCGGAGAGTGCAAAGAAATTAATAGAAGATGCAAAGAAATGTGAAGAAGCTGGTGCAATAGCGCTTGTGTTAGAATGTGTACCAATGCAGTTAGCAGAACTTATTTCAGAGCAACTAACAATACCGACAATTGGGATTGGTGCAGGACAAAAAGTAGATGGGCAAGTGCTTGTTTATCATGATCTTATCTCATACGGCGTGAATCGTGTGCCGAAATTTGTGAAGCAATATACATCTGTTCAAGAGGAGATTGTGCGTGGGATTTCACAATATGTTACTGAAGTAAAGACAAGGCAATTTCCTGAAGAAAAACATTCGTTCACAATGAAAGAGGAAGAATGCTTAGCGTTATACGGAGGAAAACAATAATGAAAATCGTAACTACAGTGCAAGAGATGCAGCAAATTACAAACGAACTTCGTGCAAGTGGAAAGAGTATTGGTTTTGTTCCAACGATGGGTTATTTACATGAAGGGCATGCTACCTTATTACGTAAGGCAAGAGAAGAAAATGAAATTGTAGTTTTAAGTGTATTTGTAAACCCGCTGCAATTTGGCCCAAATGAAGATTTAGATCGATATCCTCGTGATATTAATAGAGATGAAAATGTAGCAAAAGAAAACGGTGTAGATTATTTGTTTTATCCGAGTGTAGAAGAAATGTATCCAGCAGAACAAACAACAACAGTAGAAGTTGTGAAGCGCACGGACGTATTATGCGGTCAACAAAGACCTGGTCATTTTGCTGGTGTTGCAACTGTACTAATGAAACTATTTAATATTACGCTGCCAACGCGTGCTTATTTCGGTATGAAAGATGCTCAACAAGTTGCAGTAATTGAAGGATTTGTAACTGATTTCAATATTCCGGTTACAATCGTACCAGTTGATATTGTAAGGGAAGAAGATGGATTAGCGAAAAGTTCTCGTAACGTGTACCTATCACCAGATGAACGTGAAGAGGCTCTTCATTTATACCGCAGCCTATGTATAGCGAAAGAAAGAATTGAGGTAGGTGAACGTAATCCGGAAATCATTACAAATCTTGTGAAAGAGTATATTGAGACGCATACGAAAGGCACTGTAGATTATGCGGATTTATATGCATATCCGTCATTAACAATGGTAGAGAAAGTCGAAGGACGAATCATTTTAGCTATTGCAGTTAAGTTTGAAAATGTAAGATTAATTGACAATATAACATTAACGGTTAAATAAGGGGGAGCACCTATGTTTCGCACAATGATGAGAGCAAAGTTACATCGTGCAACTGTAACGGAGGCAAATTTAAATTATGTAGGTAGTATTACAATTGATGAAGATTTAATGGATGCAGTAAATATTGTAGAAAACGAAAAAGTCCAAATTGTAAATAATAATAATGGTGCTCGTTTAGAGACATACGTTATTAAAGGGGAACGCGGTAGTGGTGTTGTTTGTTTAAACGGTGCTGCGGCAAGGCTTGTACAACCAGGGGACAAAGTAATTATTATTTGTTATGGGCTAGTTACGGAAGAAGAGGTTCATAAACAAGAACCCAAAATTGCAGTACTAGACGATAATAATCAAATTATTGAAATGTTAGGTGCTGAAAAAGCGGGTACGATATTATAAGTAGAAAGGCTATCTCCATTGCGGAGATAGCTTTTTTGTGCATCTTTTCATTAAGATGAGATAAAACGTGGTATAGTAACATTATATAAATTATTGTTGTTTGAAAGGTAAGAAATTGAGGTGTTACATATATGAGTAAGCGTTATGTCGTTGTTGATTTAGAGACGACAGGGAACTCCTGGAAAGATGGGAAGGATAAAATTACCCAAATTGCAGCTGTTGTAGTAGAAGATGGAGAGATATTGGAGATTTTTTCGTCTTTTGTTAACCCAAAGAGAGAGATCCCACCATTTATTACAGAATTAACAGGGATTGATGAAAGTCTTGTAAAACAAGCCCCGTTATTTCAAGATGTAGCCCCGATGATTGTTGAGCTATTACAAGGTGCGGCTTTCGTTGCGCATAATGTTCACTTTGATTGGAATTTTTTAAATGAAGAATTAAGACAGGCTGGATATACAGAAATACATTGTCCTAAAATCGACACGGTTGAATTGGCTCAAATTCTTTTGCCGACAGCTGATAGTTATAAATTACGTGATTTAGCTAAGAAGCATGAACTAGAACATGATCAACCACATCGTGCGGATAGTGATGCTCTTGCAACAGCGGAATTATTTTTACAATTTTTAAATGAAATTGAAAAGTTACCACTTGTCACGTTGCAATCACTTTATGAATTAAGCGATGTGTTCCAAAGTGATATAGCTGATGTGCTTTCTGAAAATATTTTAAAGAAAGTAATGAATGGTAAAGAAGATATAGCGGAGTATGAAATACATCGAAATATTGCGCTGAAAAAGCGGAACTATTCCTTAAACCTTGGAGAAACGTGTTCATCAAAGTTTGATGCTTTCTTGAATAAAACGATGGATAAATTGGAATCACATATGCCAAAGTTTGAAAGAAGAGAAAGTCAACAACTGATGATGAAAGAGATATATACGGCGTTAAGAGACTCTCGTTTTTCACTAATTGAAGCCGGTACAGGAACAGGAAAGACTCTTGCATATTTGCTTCCTAGTCTTTATTTTGCAAAGAGAAAAGAAGAACCTGTCATTATAAGTACACAAACGGTACAACTCCAACAACAAATATTAGAAAAAGAAATACCGTTATTACAAAAAATAATGCCATTTTCATTTGAGGTAGCTCTTCTTAAAGGAAGAAAGCATTATCTTTGCTTACACAAATTTGAGTATGCTTTACAAGAGGAAGAAAAAAATTATGATATGGCACTTACGAAGGCGAAGATTTTAGTTTGGCTATTGCAAACTGAAACGGGTGATCAAGACGAATTAAATATTCCTGAGGGCGGAAAGTTACTTTGGAATCGTATTTGTAGTGATGCGTATAGTCCAGGCGGTATGCAAAGTAATTGGTTTAGTCGTTGTTTTTACCAGCGAGCGAAGAATAAAGCTTTATTTGCAGATATCGTTATCACAAATCATGCGTTATTATTTCAAGATTTTTCAAGTGAAGAACCGCTGTTTGCTTCATGCGAACATATTATTTTTGATGAAGCTCACCATATTGAAGAAGCTGCGAGTAGAACATTGGGTGAACAGTTCTCTTGTATGTATTTTCAATTGGTTATATCTCGTCTTGGGACGCTAGAAACAGAAGATGTACTCTCCAAAGTATATAAAATGATGAAAAAATCAGAGCAAGCATCTCGTTCAACTTTCCGTATGATAAGTTATAGTTTGAAGGAACTTAAGTTTGATGCGGATGAACTCTTCCAAATGTTACGTACTTTTATATTTAAACAAACAAAGCAAGAACAAGGAACGAATAATATGCCGCTCATCTATAGATATAACGCAGAACTAGAAAAAGGTAAGTTGTGGGATAGTATCGTTGAATTAACAAATCGTTTTATATATGAATTAAGGAGGGTAGTAACTGCTCTTGAGAAGCAAGTGGATATATTGCAAAGTAAGTTAGAATGGGAGATGCATGTTGTAACAGGTGAATTTATGCATTTAATTGAGTTGCTGAGAAAGATGGCAGAATCATTACAGTTACTCGTATTAGAAAAGAATTCGTATGTAACTTGGATGGAGACTGAAACGAAAGGGACGATTCATTCAACAGTTCTATATGCACAGCCTGTTCATATTGGTGAAAGATTTGCTGATGAATTTTTAACAGAAAAAAAGAGTGTTATTTTTACATCCGCAACACTAACAGTTAACGATACGTTTGATTATATAAAAGAGGAACTTGGTTTACATGATTTCGCTCCAAATACTTTAAAGGTTCCATCGCCATTTCGTTATGATGAACAAATGAAATTAATGGTTTCAACGGATGTACCTTTTATTAAGCAAGTAAGTAATGAGCGATATATTGAATCTGTATCGGAACATATTGCAAAGATAGCGAAAGCCACAAAGGGCAGAATGCTTGTTTTATTCACTTCGTATGAAATGTTAAAAGAAGCGTATGCGAATTTAAAAAATAATGATGAATTAGAGGGTTATTTATTACTCACACAAAGTGTGAATAATAGAAGTCGAAGCCGTTTAATTCGAAAGTTTCAAGAGTTCGACAAATCAATTTTATTAGGGACGAGCAGTTTCTGGGAAGGGATAGATATTCCAGGAGATGCCTTAAGTTGTCTTGTTATTGTCCGTCTACCATTTACGCCGCCTCATCAGCCGATGATGGAAGCGAAAGGTGAGTGGCTAAAAAATCAAGGTGAGGATGTATTCGCTAAATTAGCGCTGCCACAAGCAATATTACGTTTCAAACAAGGATTCGGCCGCTTAATTCGAACGAATACAGATACAGGAACGGTAGTAGTGTTAGATCGTCGTTTGACGAGTTCTTCCTATGGAAAACGATTTCTACAATCGATCCCTAACGTACCTCTTTATGAAGGACCATTAGAAGAATTATTAGTACAATTAGAAGAACCATCAAATGAATAAAAATGGAAGAAAAATACGCCTGAAATACTTATAAACTTCAGGCGTAAAAAATGTGGGTAGGAGGAATTTTATTTTTCTTACTTCTTGTATACAAAATGTGTTGGTTTTCGACTTGAAACCTTTTTTTGCTGTACATGTCCTGCTATAATAGATGGGTGATGAAGCAGGGGTTGTAAAGAATGTACTCTTATTGTAACCGCATTGCGTTCTTCTATAATTAGAAATTTTTGTGTAACGGAGGAGTTTTTTCATGGAGAAGAAAATCGAAGTACTATCAACGACGCGTATTAAATATTCGTCTGATTTGTATAAAATTGTTGATAGTTTGAATCGTACGTTAAAAGAGCAGGACCTCATGTTCGGACTAGCATTAGACGAAAAAGATAAAGAAACAGCTGTATTTACGATTTACAGAACGTAGTGATACAATGAAAAAGTGGATCTTTGCAATCATTATTGTTATCGTTGCTAGCGGAATATATGGGGCGTATGTTTATAATAAAGCAATGGGGAAGAAAATTCCAAAAGAGTCGAAATTTGTAGAAATTGCTAAAGAAAAAGCAAAGCTTACAAAGGTGAAATCTGTTGATTATTACAACGGAAAATCTGCATATATAGTCGTGCAAGGTACAGATGAAAAGGGAGAACAACTTATCGTTTGGGTGCCGGAGAAAAAAGGGGATACTGTAGTAAGGAAAAAGAGCGAAGGTATTTCTGAAAAAGAGGCTATACAAAGAACATTAGAACAAGTCGGCAATGAAAGTAAGGAATCAAAAAGTAAGCCGAAAGAGATTATGAAAGTGAAATTAGGCTTTGAAAATGATGTACCACTATGGGAAGTTACATATATTGATGATGACAATCGTTATAGTTATTACTATCTTGAATTTAAAGATGGAAAATTTTTAAGACGATATAGCATTGAAAAATAGATGTAGGGGGAACTACAAATGAAATTAGCAAAGCGAGTAGCTGCTTTAACACCGTCTTCAACTTTAGAAATTACAGCAAAGGCACAAGCATTAAAAGCAGAGGGTCATGATGTAATTGGATTAGGGGCAGGGGAACCTGACTTTAATACACCAGAGCATATTATGGATGCTGCACATAAAGCGATGTTAGAAGGGCATACGAAGTATACACCAACAGGTGGATTACAATCGTTAAAACAAGAAATTGTGAAGAAATTTACTCGCGATCAAGGTATTGCGTATGATCCATCTGAAATTATTGTATGTAATGGCGCAAAGCATGCATTATATACATTATTCCAAGTATTACTTGATGAGGGAGATGAAGTTATCATTCCAACTCCTTACTGGGTAAGCTATCCAGAGCAAGTAAAGCTTGCTGGCGGTAAGCCGGTTTATGTAGAAGGTTTAGAAGACAATGAGTACAAAATTACAGCAAAGCAGCTGCGTGAGGCAATTACAGAGAAAACGAAAGCAGTTATTATTAATTCACCGAGCAATCCAACAGGAATGATTTATAGCAAAGAAGAATTACAACAGCTTGGAGAAGTATGTTTAGAACATGATATTTTAATCGTTTCTGATGAAATTTATGAAAAATTAATTTATGGTGGCGTAGAATATACATCAATTGCCCAGCTTTCTAATGCATTAAAAGAACAAACACTTATTATTAATGGTGTATCTAAATCTCATTCTATGACAGGATGGCGTATTGGATATGCAGCAGGAAATAAGCAGCTTATTAAAGCGATGACGAACTTAGCGAGTCATAGTACGTCAAACCCTACTTCAATCGCTCAATACGGCGCAATTGCGGCATATGCAGGCTCACAAGAACCTGTGGAAACAATGCGTCAAGCCTTTGAAGAGAGATTAAACATCATTTATGATAAATTAATTCAAATCCCTGGCTTTACTTGTATTAAACCGCAAGGTGCATTTTACTTATTCCCTAACGTAAAAGAAGCTGTAGCTTTATCAGGATATGCAACAGTTGATGATTGGGCAAAGGCTCTATTAGAAGAGGAAAAAGTGGCTCTTGTACCAGGTACAGGATTTGGTGCTCCAAATAATGTTCGTTTATCATATGCGACATCTCTTGAACAAGTAGAGAAAGCATTAGAACGCATCCATACATTTATGAAAAGTAAAGTGCAAGCTTAATTTTATATTTCATTCATGTAATATAAAAAACCTCCCTATTGATGGGGAGGTTTTTTTGACGAATTGTGGCAAAAAGAAATAGCTAAAGGTGTGTTATACTAGAGAGCGAGGTGTTTGGTGATGAAAAAGAAAATGATGCTACAGTGGTTTGAGCAGGGAAGCATTGCAATTCCAAAATTGCTTATGATGCATTATAAAAAATTAGGTTTAAATGAGACGGAATTTATGGTTGTACTTCATGTACACACATTTTTAGAATCAGGTAATTCGTTTCCGACTCCTTCAGAGATTTCTGAACGGATGACGATAACGGAAATGAAATGTATGGAAGTAATTCAAGCGTTGATTCAAAAAGGTTTTTTATCACTAGAAGGTGGACAAAGATCAGAAGCAATGATGTGCGAAAGTTATTCTTTACAACCGTTATGGGAAAAAATATTACATTTCTTAATGGATGAATCAATAGAGGAAGATCAAAAAGAAAAAAAACAGCTGCAAGTAAATTTATATACAGTATTTGAAAAAGAATTTGGAAGACCACTTTCGCCGTTCGAATGTGAAACGTTAGGAATGTGGGAGGACCAAGATCAACATCATCCAAATTTAATTCAGGCAGCTCTTAGAGAAGCTGTAATGAGTGGGAAACTAAATTTCCGATATATTGATCGTATTTTATTTGAGTGGAAAAAGAATGGAATTAAAACGGTAGATCAGGCTCAAAATCAAGGTCAAAAATTTAGAGCGAATCAACAAAGAGCAGAACAAATGACAAAACAAGAGACGAAATTTACTGGAAAAGTGCCTTTTTATAATTGGTTGGAGCAGTAATATAGGAGGAGAAATATGCTTAACAAAACGCAAATCCGTTATTGTTTAGACACAATGGCGGATATGTATCCAGAAGCGCATTGTGAATTGGTTCATGATAATCCATTTGAACTTGTAATCGCGGTGGCGTTATCTGCACAATGTACAGATGTACTTGTAAATAAAGTGACAAGAAATTTATTTCAAAAATATAAAACACCAGAAGATTATTTAAGTGTTTCTCTAGAAGAATTACAACAAGATATACGCTCTATCGGATTGTATAGAAATAAAGCAAAAAACATTCAAAAATTATGCCGAATGTTATTAGATGACTATAATGGGGAGGTACCGAGCGATCGAGATGAACTTACGAAATTACCCGGTGTAGGAAGGAAAACAGCGAATGTTGTAGTTTCCGTAGCGTTTGGGATTCCTGCAATTGCTGTCGATACACATGTGGAGCGAGTGAGTAAACGATTAGCGATTTGTAGATGGAAAGATTCTGTGTTAGAAGTAGAAAAAACGTTAATGAAGAAAGTACCGATGGATGAGTGGGGGGTTACGCATCATCGTATGATTTTCTTTGGACGTTATCATTGTAAAGCACAACGACCGCAATGTGAGGAGTGCAGACTGTTAGAAGTATGTCGTGAAGGAAAGAAGCGAATGAAGGTGAAATAAGGGATGGAGCGAGTTATAGAAATACCGAAAGAATTTCACTGCTTACCATTTTTTAAAGAAAGCGTAAATTCAATTGAGTATCATACAGACGATTCTTTTGAAGAAATAATACAAAATACTTACTTTATATTTGATATTGAAAGACAGTATGAGCCATGGAAGGAAATTGAAAACAGTATTCCAGCGATGTTGAATGTATGGAAAAATAAGCATGAAGACATTGCTATACTGTTTCGAAATAGAAATAAGCAAGAGGCTGAGGGGCCAATGATTCTTTTTGCAGCTCACTTGTTATCGGTTGTCTATTGGCTAAATGAGCAACCTGTTCATAGTTTGAATGAAATGCAAATAAATACGAATAAATTAAAAGTGCAACCTGTTAATTTTATGGAAAGATATTCATTCATAATAAAGAAACCGAGTAATTATCATTCTTATATTCAATTAGCGCAGTTGTATATCGAAATAGAAAAGCTATATGTAAAGAAAATGATAACAAAAAAGAAGTCCGCTTCTCGTTAAGAGAAACGGACTTCTTTTTTGTTTATTAGGACTCTGTTGTAATAACAGTACCGTCTGCGTGAGGTGTATCTCCTCCGGTATTTTGATGTTGCTGTTCTTGTTGTTTCTTAGCATCTTCTTCAGCTTTTTTCTTGGCCTCTTCTTCAGCTTTCTTCTTAGCTTCTTCTTCAGCTTTTTTCTTAGCTTCTTCTTCAGCTTTTCTTCTAGCTTCCTCATCAGCTTTCTTTTGAGCTTCTTCTTGCTGTTTACGTTGTTGTTCTTGTTGCTGTTCTTGTTGTTTCTTAGCCTCTTCATCAGCTTTTTTCTTAGCTTCGTCTTGTTTTACTTTATCTTCATTAGCCTTTTTCTGGGCTTCCTCATCAGCTTTTTTCTTAGCTTCTTCATCGGCCTTTTTCTTAGCATCTTCTTCAGCTTTTTTCGCATCTGGAGTTCCGCCAGGCGCAGTGAAGGATGCACCAACTGCTGGGCTTGTTCCAGTGCCTTTTTTCGCTACTACAGAGAAGCTGTAAGTAACACCTGGTTTAATACCACCAAGAGTAGCTGTCGTACCACTTATTGATAGGCTACCACTTGAACCGTCAGTTGCTTTATAGCTGGCTGCATATGCATCAACTTCTGCTGGTCCAGACCAGTTTAGTGTAACTGTGCTAGCGCCATCAAAAGTGACATTCAGACCACTAGGAGCATCTACTTTAATTTGTTTAATTGCATCTTTTTTCGCACCTTTTACGTATAACTCTCCGTTTATTTCTTGTACAGAAGAAGGACGTTCAAAGCGTGATTTATCTGTAGCGAATTTGCTCATCATTACTTGGAACATTTGCTGTGCAATTCTAGTGGAGCGATCGCTAACATAATTTTTTGGACCATCTTTTTCGTAACCGGTCCAAACAGCCATTGTGTATTGTGGCGTATATCCAGCAAACCAGCTATCTCTGTTTGCATCAGCTGGGATGTCATATTTTTGAAGAACTGATTCATCAAAGTTTTGTGTTCCTGTTTTACCTGCTACGTCAACACCTGAAACGTATGCTGTTGGACCTGTACCACCAGAACCAGGTTTTACTACGTCACGAAGAACGTCAGTAACCATATAAGCTGTATAGTCTTGCATTGCGCGATGTTCTTTCGGTTTAAAGCTTTTCTTTTTCCCGTCCGGGAAGGTTACTTCTTTTACGAAGTGTGGTTTATTATAGTTACCACTATTACCAAAGGTTGCATATGCACCTGCTACTTCTAATGGAGAACTATCGTTACTACCGATTGCTGTTGATTCGTAGACTTTTCCTTCTTTAAAGGTCATGCCTAAACCTTCAGCAAATTCTTTTGACTTATTAAGACCAACTGTTTGTGCTGTCTTTAAAGCTGGAATGTTTAATGACTTTTTCAAAGCTTCACGTAGTGAAACGTCACCTTTGTAACTCTTTGTTGCATTTTGTATTTTCTTACCATTGGAATACGTATACTCTGAGTCGTTTAATTGATGGTATGTAGACCATTGTAAATTTTCAATTGCCGGACCGTAGTCGAAAATTG
The DNA here is from genome assembly GCF_002975115.1 of Bacillus sp. MYb78. NCBI lineage: Bacteria > Bacillati > Bacillota > Bacilli > Caryophanales > Bacillaceae > Bacillus > Bacillus sp. MYb78. The sequence continues at coordinate 317,808 of NZ_PCOB01000001.1, read as the reverse complement.
GTTTCATTGTTGAACCAACTTGGCGTTTTAAATCAGTTGCCATATTATGACCTTTGAAAGTAGACTTACTTTCTTTACGTCCAGCACCAATTGCTCGAACTTCTCCAGACTGTGTATCCATAAATACGAATGACCCTTGGAATTGATCGTCCGGATACTTAATAAGATTGCCATCCATAATTTTGTCGGCGTAATCTTGAGCATCTTGATCAAGTGTTGTATGAATCGTTAAACCATCTGAACCGATATTTACATCAGGATATTCTTTTTCAACTTCTTTTACAACCGCATCTAAAAATGCTTGATACTTCATCTCAGTTACTTCTGAAGACGGTTGAAGGCCCTCAGTTACTGGAATCTTAACGGCGTTATTCATTTCTTCTTTTGTTATATAACCATGTCGATTCATTAATGATAATACGACATTACGACGATTTGTTGCTCGTTCAACATTTTCCTTTTTTGTTGGATCATAAATGTTTGGACCTTGGGGTAAACCAGCGAGCATAGCAGCTTCATGTAATTGCAAGTCTTTTAAATCTTTACCATAATATTTTTGCGCTGCTGTCGCAATACCGTATGAACGGTTACCTAAATTAATCTTATTTAAGTACATTTCTAAAATCTCATGTTTAGAGTATTGTTGCTCTAATTTGTAAGATAAGTACCATTCTTGCACTTTTCTTTTAGCAGTTTTGTCCATCGTTAGAAAATAGTTTTTAACGACTTGCTGTGTAATCGTACTACCACCTTGGGAACCGAAACCACCAGTGACATTTTCCATAACTGCTTTTGTAGTTCGTTTAAAGTCAATTCCATTATGATCATAGAAACGCGAATCCTCAGTTGCAAGGAATGCATTTTCAACTACTTTTGGAATTTGATCATAAGTAACATGCGTTCGTTTTTCAGCACCGTATTCATAGAAGAAATTTCCGTTTTTATCAAGAAACTTTGTTGATAAAGGATTAACAAGTTTGGATTTATCTAATTTTGGAGCGTCCTTTACCATAACAAAGAAAGCGGAAACGCCGGCTACAAGACCAACGATACCAAGAAGTAGACAACCTATAAGGAATTTCTTGAAAAAGGAGCCTTTTTTCTTTGGTTTTTCTTCTTTATTTGTTTTTTTCTCTTGATTTTTTACATGATTTCGTTCTGTACGAGAACGATAATTATCTGACATTATACTTTCTCCTACCTTTCATTCTCTCCCCCAAAAGTCGAAAAAAGAGCCTTAGTGATGACTCTATCACGAAAAATAAACCGTGTCTAGTACACGGATATAGTCAATCCGAGGGTGATAACCGCATGATAATAAGGATCCATGCTCTTCTATTTCTTCTTTCGTAATCGACTTGCGTCCACCTGTATTTTGACGATTCCAAAATGCAATAATATGTTTTGCATCTAATAAATAAAATTCATCAAAAAGTGTAAATTTAATAATGACAAATGCAATTCCATTATGAGCAACCACTTGCTTCATATGTTCTATTTGATGAAGGTGGAAGTTTTGAAGTGGGAAACTAGTTTTATTTTTTGTTTCCTTTGCTTCAAAATCGATGTATTTCCCTTTGTATACACCGTTGTAATCTGTCGTAGAAGGTTGTTTAAAATACGCTTCTTTTACCACTGCAGCACTTCGAGCGGGGTAATCTACTTTTACAATTTGAAGAGGTGTAGGCTTTTTATGTACACATGCAATATTATGGGTTAAGTAATATTGATTTGTTTCATTCAATTCCTCTTCAAGGGACATACCTCTATTACTATAAGTATGTGTTTTTATAGGTGTTTTTTGAGGTTGTGAAGCTTGATTATACCTTTTTCCATTTGGGTAACGAATGGTCATAGTGTGTCCACTCCCAACTTGCTAAGAATTACTTACAAAGGTGATTATATCAAAAAATGAAAAAAGATGTGACCTTTTTGATGAAAGGTATGATGACTTATTTATGTTTACATGGAATGATTATATGAAAATTAAACAAAATCGAGAAAAAAATTTTTGTACAGAGAAAGAAAAAGCGATCATTCGCAATATTAAAAAGAAAACAGAAATAGCTAATGTGGACAATATTTCTCGGACACAATCTTATCACGAATATTATTTAAGAAATAGTGAAATCAGGTGGGCCTTTTTAGCGAGTATGGTTTCGAGAAATGCGGGATGGAATATGACTGATTTAGAAGGGAGATATTATGCCACTGTATTACCTGAAACGGTAAAAAAACATTTATTTCTTCTGTACGAACAAGCTAATTGGATTATTTTCTTAGATGCATTTCCTCAGCTATTATTGTATGAGGAAAGTAAGAAGAGACGGGCACCTCTCTTTCATTTGTTGCAATATTTCAGCGTATCAATTTTTATGGAAAAAGAATGGTTACTTTTCTGGGAAAGAAGAGATATGAATAGGCTTATGACAGCGCTTATTATAAATGAACAAAATAAAATTCAAAAACCAGTCATTGAGAACACATTTTTTAAAAAACATGTATTCCATACTGCACTTTTTAAAGTACAAGAAAGATTTCATATTAGTGCAGTTATCTTCCCAACAATTGAAGGGAGGATGTATGGATTTTCGGTTTATCAATTTGAAACGTTACAACAGCGTATAGAACTAGGAAAAAAATTAGCATGGTTATTATTTCATCCAATTTATAATGGTTCGTTTTATAAGTTTGCATTGCAAACTACACATACTGGGTCTAGAGAAGATTATGAAGTTTACGCACAGGAAACTCGAAAGTCTTATACGCCAACACTTAGAGATATTTATCCTGTTATTTTACATGAAGAAATAAAAATGAGAGATTGGTTTTGTGCAAATATGAAAATGAATGTGCTATTTGTACTTGAAGAACCTAAAGAGGAAGTTAATATAACAGAATGGTATAGAAGAAAGAGAGAACAAATCTATAGGCTATCTATCGTAAATCGTTTTGCTAAAAGGATGGATGAGTTCATGATATAATAAAAAAGAAGTCCCGTCTTCCATTTTGAAGACGGGACTTCTTAATTTGAAACAATCCTGCTATGCGTGCTACAACTTTAATTTCAAAACGTAATGCTAGTAGGAGATTAAGGATGATTTGAAATCTACCTGTTCGTAATAAAGTCTCGCTTTATGTAGCAGGGAAGTTTGGACCATCTAGCTTTGGATTGCCAGTCTCAGGTTTATTTTGTTGTTTGTTTTGGTTTTTCTTTTTTTCATTTTTGTTCTTTGCCATTGTAATACACCTCCTTTTTGTATTGTTACCATTTCTATAAATGACATACGAAATGATTTCTTTGACGAATAACAACTAGTTTTGTCATGTGGGCAGGAGTGGTGAATCATTCGGCGAAATTACATGACAAAGGAAAAGCAAAGAAGGAGGCGTTTTGTATATGGCGATGGTTCAGAAGGAAGATGTAATGAAAAAAATGGATCAAATGTTAAGTTCTCTCGATTTGCTGGAAATGAATATAGGGATTAGAATGAATCATGCATTAAAGGATGCGAGTGAAAAAATATGCAATAAGATAGAAATAACAGAAATGCATATTGAACATATGGAAAATAAATTAGTGCATCACGAAGAAAAAGGGAATTGGGTAAAGACATTTCAAAACGTCGTAGTGAGTGCATAATAAGGTGGGAAAGAAATGAAGAATGAATCATTAATACAGTCTTCAGAAAAACTCATGCAGTATAATAATGAAGCGAATGTAAAAAAAAGAGAACTAACCGAATACGACTTTTATAAGGATATGAAACCGTTTGTAGATATGGTAGATGAGGAATTAGAGAAGTGGAAAGAATTAGCTTATACGTGGATTAAAGAAGAAAAGCCAAAGTATATACATGTACAGCAAATTGATCAAGTATACGATAATTTACAAACGAATGTGTTACAATGCTTTGTAAATAAAGGTAAAGGTAAACGATTCTTTGAAACACACCAAGCCGTTTCGTATACTTTGCAAAATATAGTTGAGCAATGTAAATAACAAGAGGGAGAACCCTCTTGTTATTTTTATGCTTCTGTCATTGTTGTAGGTTTTGTTGCGCCGTTTATTTCTAATTCTTTTATTAATGTTCGATAATCTGATATGCATATTTTTCCTTCGAGATACCAATGTCTCGCAAAGTCTAATAATTCATTTGCATTCTCTGTGCAATACCCCTTTTTTTGAGAAAACGCTTGTTTTAAATCCCCTAATACCATGTTGATTCCTCCCCCATGAGAATCTTCTTCTTAATTATCATAGCATGGAAGGGTTTTCTTTTTTAATTTTTTAAAAATTTAAACTTCCGACAAAAATAGACAGATACTCCATCACACATATTATTTTATAGGTACATATTATATATGTAGAAACTTATGTAAAGGAGGAGAGAATGCATGTTTCAACAATCTAACGTATATCAGCAAACGTATCCATATGCACAGCAAAATATGTACCAATATAATACGGATACATATTTACGGTATAATATGTATCCTTTCGAGCCTTATTATGGAAATCAAAATTATTATCAACCGTTTGAAGTGTCATTTATGAATCAAGCTCAACAACAGCAGCAACCTTATGTAAATCAGGCCCAACAACCACAACAGCAGCAACCTTATGTGAATCAAGCTCAACAATCACAAGCTCAGCAACCATACATGAATCAACAACAGCAGCAGCCTTATATGAATTCACAATATTATATGCCACCACAAGCGCCCTATGCTAATCAACAAGGGATGTTTTATCCACCAAAACAACCGTATCCGACACAGAGTAAACAAAAGCAACAACAGCCAAGTCAGTTTTCTAGTTTTGTTTCTCAATTTAAAACATCAGATGGTAACTATGATGTAAATAAAATGATGAACACAGCTGGCCAGATGATGAATGCGATGAATCAGGTGACAGGTATTGTAAAACAAGTTGGAGGCTTCTTTGGTAAGTAATGTTGAAGGGTTGTCTATGAAAGTATTGTATATGAAATAAAGGACTAGACAAATTTCCTTGTAATAAATGGGTATATATAACAATCGGCTTTCTCTCTTTTCTCATACTGTAAAGTGTAATCAGATTTTTTTAACGAGAGAGGAGAGAAAAAACTATGCATCATTGTCATCCTTGTTTTGGAGGGCATAAGCCTGTAGGACCTATTTGTACAACTGCTCCTGTCGTTCATCCGACGAAACAATGCGTAACACACTCTTTTTCAACAACGGTGGTGCCACACATTTTCCCAACACATACAACACATGTACATCATCAACAAATTAAAAACCAAAACTTCTTCCCACAAACAAATTCAAATGTAAATGTTGTGGACCCAATCGACCCAGGATTCGGCGGTGGATGTGGACCGTGTGGTCATGGACATCATGGACATCATGGACATCACGTATCTCCATTTGGTCCAGGACCAAATGTATCTCCGTTTGGACCAAACGTATCACCATTCGGACCGAATATTGGACCAAACGTATCACCATTCGGTCCAAATATTGGACCAAACGTTGGTGGAATGTTTAAAAAGTAAATGATATGTTAGAACTAGCGAAATGCTAGTTCTTTTTTTGTAATTGGAGTGTTGATATGAAAGTTATTGCAGTAACAGGATATAAGCCATTTGAACTTGGAATATTTAAAAATGATCATCCAGGGGTGGAGTGTATAAAAAAGGCATTATACCGTAAATTAACCACTTTTGTAGAAGATGGTTTAGAGTGGGTTATAATAAGCGGCCAGTTAGGTGTAGAATTATGGGCTGCTGAAGTTGTTTTTGAAATTCAAGTAGAATATCCAGATTTAAAATTAGCGGTATTCACTCCGTTTTTAGAACAAGAAGAAAATTGGAAAGAAGATAATCGTGAATATTACGAATTTATTCTTTCTCAAGCAGACCATGTTGATAGTATCACGAAAAGGAAGTATGAAAGCCCAGAACAATTTAAATTAAAAAATCAATTTTTTATTGAAAAAAGTGATGCGCTTTTAGCGGTATATGATGAAGAAAAACCAGGAAGTCCCAAATATATTGTAGAAGCAGCAAAGAAAAAAGGGGAAATAGAAAATTATCACAGTTATTTCATTCTTTTTTCTGATTTACAAGATATAATAGAAGAGGAACAGTGGAATAATGCAGAGTAATATGTAATATAGTACTCGTATATATGATTGACAAAAAGCATTGTTTCTGAAAAAATTTAGTTAATGAAAGTTTTGGTAAAAATTTGAGGTGAAGAAAATGATTTCGGATAAAATTAAATTAACAGCGAAAGATATTTTAGAAAAAGAATTTAAAACAGGTATGAGAGGTTATCAGCAAGAAGAAGTAGACAAGTTTCTTGATATGATCATTAAAGACTATGAAGCTTTCCACAAAGAGTTTGAGCAATTAAAGCAACAAAATGCTCGTTTAAAGCGTGAATTAGAGGAACAAAAACTAGCAGTAACGCAAGTTCCACAACAACCTGTACAAACACCAGTTGCACAACCGGTTTATAACAACACGAATACGGATATTTTAAAACGCTTATCTAACTTAGAAAAAGCTGTATTTGGAAGTAAGTTATACGAATGATGTAAGGTGGGAAAAGGTTTAAGCGTTTTACATAGAAAAAAACGTTGCAAAATCTTTTTGTTTCCACTATACTAATGGATGTCATAACGTTTGGGTAATCGCTGCAACGCCAACGTTGTAGAGGAAAGTCCATGCTCGCACGGCCTGAGATGGCTGTAGTGTTCGTGCCTAGCCAATTCATAAGCTAGGGTATTCTGGCTGTAAGGCTGGTTTAACGGCAGGGAAAAAACCTAAGTCCTTTCGGATATGGTTTGACTACCTTTAAAGTGCCACAGTGACGAAGTCCTTGAAGAAATGATAGGAGTGGAACGAGGTAAACCCCACGAGCGAGAAACCCAAATAATGGTAGGGGAATCTTTTCCAAGGAAATGAACGACGGGAAAGGACAGGTTTTATAACCTGTAGATAGATGATTGCCACCGGAGTACGAGGCGTGGGCCGTTTGTAGTACAAAGGAACAGAACATGGCTTACAGAACGTTATGAACCAACTATGAAATAACTCAGCTCTCCTTTGTTAGAGGAGGGCTTTTTATTTGTATGAAGTTGTAAAGTATGAGTTAAAATGGTTAATGAGAAAATTTTTCGTAAAATGTAATGATTAATAGGACCAATTGCTATTAATTATTGTTTGAATATACATAAGAGGTGAATGCAAATGGGAAAAGTTACTTTAATTGCAACAGCGGCAATGGGTATTGAAGCGTTAGTTGCCCGAGAAGTTCGCGATCTTGGTTATGAATGTCAAGTAGAAAACAGCAAAGTAACATTTGAAGCAGATGAAAAGGCGATTTGTCGTACGAATTTATGGTTGCGTACTGCGGACCGTGTAAAAATTAAAGTTGGCGAATTTAAAGCAACAACATTTGATGAGCTATTTGAAAAAACGAAAGCATTAAACTGGGGAGATTATATTCCAGAGAATGGCGAATTCCCTGTTATCGGTAAATCTTTAAAATCTGAATTATTCAGTGTTTCGGATTGCCAACGTATCGTTAAAAAAGCTGTCGTTGAAAAATTAAAAACAACATATAAACGTACAACTTGGTTTGAAGAAGATGGTCCGTTATTCCGTATCGAGATTGCAATGCTCAAGGATATTGCAACATTAACAATTGATGCGAGTGGTGTTGGACTTCATAAACGTGGATACCGTATGGATCAAGGGGAAGCTCCGTTAAAAGAAACATTAGCTGCGTCTTTAATTAAATTAACAAACTGGAAGCCAGATCGTCCATTTGTTGATCCATTCTGTGGATCAGGTACAATTCCGATTGAAGCAGCATTAATTGGACAAAACATTGCACCAGGATTTAACCGTGGTTTCGCATCTGACGAGTGGGGCTGGGTAGGTAAACAAAACTGGCGTGAAGCTCGTCAAGAAGCTGAAGATTTAGCGAACTATGATCAACGCTTACAAATCATTGGATCAGATATTGATCATCGTATGATTCGAGTTGCTCAAGATAACGCAGAAGAAGTAGGCTTAAGCGATTTAATTACATTTAAACAAATGCAAGTAAAAGATTTCACAACAAAAGAGGATTATGGCTACGTTGTAACGAATCCTCCATACGGAGAACGTTTAAGTGAAAAAGCACTCGTTGAACAACTGTATAAAGAAATGGGACAAGTATTCCGCCCGTTAGATACATGGTCAGCGTATGTATTAACAAGCTACGAAGCATTTGAGAAGTGTTACGGAAAAGATGCGTCGAAGAAGCGTAAACTATTTAACGGATTTATCCGTACAGATTACTACCAATACTTCGGAAAACGTCCACCGCGTAATTCATAGTATAAAACTCCTCCAGCGCGCATATACTGGCTATTATGTAATGCGTAAAGGAGGAAGTGATATGGATAATTTCCAATTATCAATGATTCAAAAAGCTATTCACCGTACGTATGATGAGCTCGGAAAAGAAGTGGATAGTCAAGGTGCGATTGTAGATGAAATACAAAAAGCACAAGAAGAATATTTGTCAGCTCTTTCACATGAAACAGCGATTGATAAACGGTATTTAAAGTCATTAATATAGAAGAAAATTTTCCTTTTTCGAAAGGAAAATTTTTTTTCGTGAATTTCTATGTATTGCAACAGGGGAAAGCAAATGCATACATATGCGTAGCAGTTGCTATTATTTTTTTATAGAAAAACTTTTTGGTTGGAGGCTAAGGATGTTTACTGAGAAGAGATTACCATTTGAAGTAGGAAAACAAGATAATTTTTATGATAAGTTGAATGAGTGGATTGGAGATGTGTTTTACGACATCCTTCCGGAAAAAGGCTTTGAAGAGCGTGATGAACAAATTTTTATGGCGTTTCAGTTAGAACGCGCTTTCCAAGAAAAGAAAGTTATGTTCGCAGAAGCTGGTGTAGGAACAGGGAAAACAATTGTATATCTTCTATATGCAATTTGTTACGCGCGTTATACTGGGAAACCAGCTATTATTGCTTGTGCAGATGAAACGTTAATTGAGCAGCTTGTAAAAGAAGAAGGGGACATCGCTAAGTTATCTGAAGCATTAGGGCTATCTGTTGATGTAAGGCTTGCAAAATCAATGGATAATTATTTATGCTTACGTAAACTTGAAGATGTTATGAGTGGACGAGCTCCAGAAGTAATTGAAGACGTATATTACGAGTTACCACAGTTTGTATTCGATCATGGTACGATGCAAAACTTTACTCACTATGGTGACAGAAAAGAATTTCCACTTTTAAATGACGAAGAATGGTCAAAAGTAAATTGGGATTACTTCCAAGATTGCTTTACTTGTGATTCTCGTCATCGTTGTGGACAAACTCTTTCTCGTGAACATTATCGTAAAGCAGCAGATTTAATTATTTGTTCTCAAGATTTCTATATGGATCATATTTGGACGTACGATGCTCGTAAGCGTGAAGGGCAAATTCCGTTATTACCAGAAAGTAGCTGCGTTGTATTCGATGAAGGACATCTTGTAGAATATGCAGCTCAAAAAGCTTTAACATACCGTTTAAAGCAAACGATGATGGAGCAACTTTTAACGAGATTGCTACAAAACGATATTCGTGAGGAGTTTGCACATTTAGTAGAAGAAACAATTTGGCAAACAGAGCGATTCTTTGATGTGTTACAAGAAAACAAAAAAGAAATTGCCGGTTCTGATCGTTTAGAAATTACTGTGACAGAAAAAGTAACAGCTGAAGCGAAACGACTTTATGCAAAAATTGGTGAAGTTGGAGATGCATTAGTATTCGAAAGTGAAATGCATACAGTAAACACGTATGATTTAAATATTGTTGATGAGCATTTAGATGTATTAGAACATTCACTTCGTCTGTTCATGCACGAGAAAAATGTAATTACTTGGGGTGAAGAAGGTGATGGTGCCTTCACGTTAGTGATTATGCCGCGTGCAGTTGAAGAAGTATTACAAGAGAAAGTGTTCTCGAAGAAAATACCGTATATTTTCTCTTCTGCGACATTATCGAACAATGATTCATTCGCGTTTACAGCTAATAGCCTAGGGGTAAAAGATTACTTATCATTCTCAGTTGCTTCACCGTTTGATTACGAAGAGCAAATGGCAGTAAACTTACTATCGCATACGAAAGAAAATGAATGGGAAAGAAAGTGTCAATATACACTTGAAAATATACAAAAAACAAATGGACGTACGCTTGTATTATTCCGTACAACGCAAGAGCTTGCAGCGTTCAAAGAGTATGTAAGTAAGGAGCAAATGTCGGTTCCGTTCTTATATGAAGGAGATCAGGAAATTAGCCAGCTCGTTTCTCGTTTCCAAAATGAAGAAGAGACTGTACTTTGTGCGGTTCATTTATGGGAAGGTTTAGATATTCCTGGTTCATCATTATCACACGTTATTATTTGGTCATTACCATTCCCTCCAAACGATCCTGTGTTTGAAGCGAAACGTAAGCACGTAAATGATTCATTCTGGGATGTAGATGTACCATATATGATTTTACGACTTCGTCAAGGAATTGGGCGTTTGATTCGTACAAGTGAAGATAAAGGTGCTATATCAATCTTCTTATCTGATTCAGAAGATGAGAAAGTAGTTGCAGCTGTGAAAAATGTACTGCCAGTAGAAGGTAAAGAATTATAAGGAGAAAGCTTGGCGCTTGCCAAGCTTTTTTTCTATTATAAAAGGAATTTATGTTTCCGTGTCGAATTAAGTTTGAGGTAGAAAAAGGAGGCTTTTATACGATGACAGTTGCTACATATGAGGTAGAAAAACAATTTTTAACATACGTGAAGAAGATACAGAATTACGGAGAAGCATTAAGTTTAATGTTTTGGGATTTAAGAACAGGTGCACCAAAAAAAGGTGTAGATCAGCGTTCAGAAGTAATTGGTATGCTTTCGTCAGAAGTGTTTGCTATGTCGACTTCAGATGAGATGGGAAACTATTTAACAGAACTTGAAGCTTTAATACGTGAAGATAAACTTTCTGAAACGACGAAGAAAATGGTTGAAGAGTGTCGGAAAGAATATGATAGAAATAAAAAAATTCCACAAGCTGAATATGAGGCTTATGTGAAATTAGAAGCGAAAGCAGAGAGTGTGTGGGAAGAAGCTCGCGAAAAATCTGATTTCGAAATGTTCCGCCCGTACTTAGAAAAAATTGTTGAATTTAAAAAGAAATTTATTACATATTGGGGTTATGAGACATATAAATACAATACATTATTAGACATGTATGAGCCAGGTATTACAGTAGAAGTTTTAGATCACGTATTTGGTCAACTTCGTGAGCGTATCGTGCCGCTTGTAAAAGAAATCTCTGAGTCTAAAAAAGGATTAAAAACAAGTGCTTTATCGGAACAATTTTCAAAAGAAAAACAAAAGAACTTTACATTAGAACTATTAAAGCAATTGAATTATGACTTTGAAGCAGGTCGTCTTGATGAAACAGTACATCCTTTCGAAATTACATTAAATAGAGGGGATGTTCGTATTACGACACGCTATGATGAAAAAGATTTCCGTATGGCTGTATTTGGAACAATTCATGAATGTGGTCATGCAGTATATGAACAAAACATTGCAGAACAATTTGAAGGTACACCACTTTGCAGTGGTACATCTATGGGTATTCACGAATCACAATCATTATTCTTTGAGAACTTTATCGGCCGTAATAAATCATTCTGGAAGAAAAATTATGATTTATTAAAAGAGTATAGCGATGGTCAATTTGATGATATGTCAGTCGATGAGTTTTATGATGCAATTAACGAATCGAAGCCGTCATTCATTCGTATAGAAGCAGATGAGCTTACATACCCGCTTCATGTTATGGTGCGTTATGAATTAGAGAAAGAATTATTTGATGGTACATTACAAGTGAAGGACTTACCAGCAGCTTGGAATGATAAGATGGAAGCATATTTAGGAATTCGTCCGGAAAATGATGCGCAAGGTGTATTGCAAGATGTTCACTGGGCTGGTGGCTCATTTGGATACTTCCCATCTTATGCGCTTGGTTACATGTATGCAGCGCAATTTAAGCAAAGAATGTTAAAAGACATTCCGAACTTTGATGCATTATTAGAAGAAGGAAAGGTAACACCGATTCGTGAATGGTTAACAGAACATATTCACCAATATGGTAAAACGAAAAAGCCGCTTGAAATTTTAGAAGATGTAACAGGTGAAGGCTTAAATGCAAACTACTTAGCCGATTATTTAGAAGCGAAATATAGAGCGATTTATGAGTTGTAAAAAAAGAGCTGCTTAATTGCAGCTCTTTTTGTTAAAGGGGATGGGAGAATGGGTTATACATATACAGTAATGAAGCAAGAAGAAGCGGAGGAAATTGCGTATAACTGGCATTATGAAGGGAAATATTCTTTTTATGATATAGAGGCAGATGAAGAAGATTTAGCTGAATTTTTACATGATGAGAGTAGAGGGAATCATACATTTTCAGTGAAGCAAAATGGCATTCTCGTTGGTTTTTTTACTATTTGTAAAATAAATAATGGAACGGTTGATATAGGACTTGGAATGAGACCTGATATAACTGGCAATGGATTTGGTTTACAGTTCGTGAATGCTGGACTAGCTTTTAGCAAAGAAAAATACGGATGCAATTATATAACACTATCAGTAGCGACATTTAATGAGAGAGCAATCAAAGTGTATAAAAGAGCAGGATTTGAGGCGGTTGGAACGTTTATACAGAAAACAAATGGTAGTTGTTTTGAGTTTTTGAAAATGAACTACATATGTAAACATGATTAAAAAACAGAGGGGTCTTCTGTTTTTTATTTTGATTTAGAAATATATGATACATATTTTTGTACTTGTTGTATGTAATAGAGGGTTTTGAAATTTTCGTAAAGGATGTGTATGATAGAAGTTTAGTAGCGAATAGTAGGTTTAGCAAGGAAAGGTAGAGGTAGTATGATTACAATTAAAACGAAAAATGAAATAGATTTGATGCATGAATCTGGAAAATTACTTGCTTCATGTCATAAAGAAATTGCGAAAATGATAAAGCCAGGTATAACGACGCAAGAGATTAATACGTTTGTTGAAATGTATTTAAAAAAGCATGGTGCCACATCTGAACAGAAAGATTACAATGGGTATCCATATGCGATATGTGCATCTGTAAACGATGAAATGTGTCATGCGTTTCCGGCCGATGTTCCTTTAACTGAGGGTGATATTGTAACAATTGACACGGTAGTAAACTTAAATGGGGGTCTTTCAGATTCTGCTTGGACGTATAGAGTTGGAAAAGTTTCTGATGAAGCAGAAAAGTTGTTGTTAGTAGCTGAGAATGCTTTGTATAAAGGAATTGATCAGGCGGTAATTGGTAATCATGTAGGAGACATTGGCTATGCAATTGAAAGTTATGTAACAAATGAAGGTTTTTCTGTCGCAAGAGACTTTACGGGACATGGAATTGGTAAAGAGATTCATGAAGAACCAGCAATTTTTCATTTTGGGAAACAAGGACAAGGACCTCAGTTACAAGAAGGAATGGTAATTACAATTGAACCGATTGTAAATATAGGTATGAGATATTCTAAAGTAGATTTAAATGGGTGGACTGCACGAACGATGGACGGGAAATTATCAGCTCAATATGAGCATACAATTGCGATTACAAAAGATGGGCCAATCATTTTAACGAAGTTGTAATTGGAAATGAAAGAGTTTGCAAAACTCGAACAAAAATAGTGGTTTTTAAAAATTTGTACGTGTTTTTTTGATAAATGCTTTTCAAAGCATAAAAAGTACGTTATAATCCTTCTATAAAATAAATAGTTAGCTACACTCATATAATCGCGGGGATATGGCCTGCAAGTTTCTACCGAAGTACCGTAAATACTTTGACTATGAGTGAGGACGAATATAATTGCTTGTTTAGCATTCTTTTTTTGCGAAACTCCAAAAGCGCGTCTCTCACTTGTAACGAGTGGTGGCGGCTTTTGGAGTTTTTTTATTGCATAAGAGGGGGAACAAACATGAAAGTATTACAAGAAAAGATTTTGAACGAAGGAAAGGTTTTATCTGGTGATGTATTAAAGGTGGATGCATTTTTAAATCACCAAATTGATCCAGTACTTATGCAAGAAATCGGAAAAGAATTTGCCAAACGTTTTAAAGAAGAGAACATTACAAAAATCGTGACGATTGAATCTTCAGGCATTGCACCAGCGGTTATGGCTGCATTAGAGCTTGGTGTAAAAGTAATTTTTGCACGAAAACGTAAATCGTTAACGTTACAAGATAATATGTACGTTGCAAACGTATATTCATTTACAAAACAAGAAACAAATGAAATTTCATTATCTCGAAATCATATTGATGAAAATGATCGCGTGCTAATCATCGATGACTTTTTAGCAAACGGTCAGGCTGCTTTAGGTTTAATGAGTTTGGTAGAGCAAGCAGGAGCAAGTATTGCAGGAATTGGAATTGTTATTGAAAAAGCATTTCAAGATGGAGGAAAGAAGCTTCGTGAACAAGGCGTTCGTGTTGAATCACTAGCAGAAATTGCATCACTTGATAACGGCACAGTTACATTTGTACAGCAAGAAACTGCGGAGGTGAAATAAACGATGAAGCAGCATCCATTTAAAATTGCATCGCTTGGTATGCAGCATATGCTGGCAATGTATGCTGGAGCAATTATCGTTCCGCTTATTGTGGGCGGTGGACTTGGTTTAAATCAAAAAGAATTAACATATTTAGTCTCAATTGATTTATTAATGTGCGGCGTTGCGACAATTTTACAAGCATTATCAAATCGCTTTTTCGGTATTGGACTTCCCGTTGTACTCGGTTGTACATTTACAGCCGTTGGACCGATGATTGCGATTGGAAAACAATACGGTGTGTCTTCTATTTATGGAGCAATTATTGCTGCTGGGTTATTCGTTGTTATTTTTGCGAAATTATTTGGAAAGCTTGTAAAACTATTTCCACCTGTTGTAACAGGATCTGTTGTTACTGTAATTGGAGTTACACTTGTTCCAGCAGCAATTAATGATATGGCTGGAGGAGTAGGAAGTAAGGATTTCGGTAGTCTTGAAAATTTAGCATTAGCATTTGGTGTGTTACTATTTATCATCATTATGTATCGTTTCTTTGATGGATTTATTCGTTCAATCTCTATTTTACTAGGTCTATTGTTCGGTACAATCGTTGCAGCGTTTATGGGGAAAGTAAGCTTGCAAGCGGTTGGAGAGGCTGATTGGTTCCATGGTATTCAACCATTTTACTTCGGTACACCAACATTTGAATTAACACCAGTTATTACGATGATTCTCGTCGCTTGTGTAGGGATTGTAGAAGCAACGGGTGTATACTTTGCATTATCTGATATTTGCAATAAAAAAATCGGTGAAAAAGAATTAACAAAGGGCTATCGAGCAGAAGGATTAGCGATGGTGTTAGGTGGTATTTTCAACGCGTTCCCATATACAACTTACTCTCAAAACGTAGGACTTGTTCAATTAACTGGAGTAAGAAATCGCGTTATTATTTATACTTGCGGTGGTATGTTAATCGTTCTTGGATTCATTCCTAAAATCGCAGCTATTACAACAATCATTCCGAAATCAGTACTTGGCGGTGCTATGCTCGCAATGTTCGGTATGGTAATGGCATATGGTATTAAAATGTTAAGTAGCGTTGATTTTGGCAAACAAGAAAACTTATTAATTGTTGCATGTTCTGTCGGAATTGGGCTTGGGGTTACAGTTGTTCCTACATTATTCTCACAACTTCCTGAAAACATTCGTATTTTAACAGATAACGGAATTGTACTTGGAAGTGCGTCAGCAGTACTTTTAAATATCGTATTTAATATGGTGCCGCAGCGTAAAGTGAAAGTAAAAGAAGAGCCGGTGTCTATGCAAAGTGCAGTAAGAGAAGCGTAAAAAAGCAAGGTCTCGTTATGAGACCTTGCTTTTCTTTTTAAGTGGCATCATTTTCCCGTAAGTACCAAGACGCCAAATGTACTCAAGTGGTCCGTATTGGTAATGTGAAAGCCACCAGCGGCTAATAAAGATTTGTAACGTGTAGAAACTAATGCAGAATAGTGGTCCAACCCATAGTGGAGCCAGATAATCATTTTTAAACAATAGCCCGAATACAAGTAATGTAACAATTGTATGCGAGATGTAATTTGTTAATGCCATTCGTCCAACGTATTGGAATGGACGTAATAACGTTTGCCATTTTTCTTTTTGTAATAAACGCATTAACGTGACAATGTAGAAGATGAACAATGTCTTTCCGCTTATCATCGTAATGCCCATAAGTGAAAATGGTGTGTATGGTTGATTGTTCATAAAGAAGTAAACCATAATAAACCACATCGGTAATGTTAAAATGAACATAATGATTTGCCATTTTTTAAGTTTTGGATCTAATTCCTTAGCACGGCGGAAAATGTCTTTTTTACCGGCATATAATCCGAGTAAAAACAATCCTAGTGTTTCAGGAAGCATAATAAGACTGTTACTTATTGCTTCAGAATAGAAAGAATAGAATCTGTCTGTAATTTGTAAGCCCCAGTTTTCTAACGGCATAATGGCTATGGAAAGGCCTAGTTCATCTACCGGCACTAATAACATGACAAGAGAACCTAATAATGTGAACAATTGCATGAAACTTAATAGTACAATTGACCATATTAAAATAGTACGTGTCTTTCTTTTGTAAAATAAAAATAAGAAAAACCCGGTAATTGCATAAGTATGTAAAATGTCACCGTCCCATAAAAGAACGTAATGTAAGAACCCGAATAATAATAAGATAAGTAAGCGGCGAACAAACAAAGTTTTTGGACGATCGGTCTTCGCCTCAGCACGATTCATAAAAATATAAAAACCTAATCCGAATAAAAACGAAAAAATTGTATAAAATTTCGTTTGAATAAACATATCGTAAAATAGGCGAATATAGCTGTCTATCCCTTCGTAAATTCCTGTAATATCACGTGAGTCAACCCCGGCAATAATTGGCCAGTTAACAAGAAAAATACCTAATACAGCTATTCCTCTAATAATATCAATGGAGTGTATCCTCTCGCCTTGTGTGAGATTTTGTGTCATTTTTTTCCTCCTTGTTAAGTAATTCCCTTTTATTATACAAAATGTAAGATGGAGGGGGTAGGGGATATTTCCATTTTTTTAAACTGTTAAGTTATGTAGGATGAGATATAATAAGAGTGCACAACAAGTTTTAACCTTTTTCAAAACAGGCAGTAAAGCTCCTTCTTATAAGGAGCTTTCTTTATGAAAAGTGTTGATAATGATTCTCTTTAATGATAAAATGTATTCAAAAGTGATAATCATTATCAAAAAAGGTTGGTGCATGAGTATGGTATATGCATTAGTAGCAGGTACAGTTGCTGTATATGCAGTTATTGCAAAGTATGTTTTAAATGGAGTAGGAACAGCAAAATGAGTGATATGACATAAAATCCCTTTCATTTGTAAAAAGAATGAAAGGGATTTTTTATTTTTAATGAGAATATGCTGAAAATTTAGTATGATAGTAAAGTGAAACTGTAATCAATGGGTAGGTGTAACTCTCACTGGTTATGAGCTCGCAATTAGCGGGGAAAAGTATATACATCTTGGATAAAGGGGAACAAGGGGATGACAAACATAGTACAGACAAACGGTATGAAAAAACTTGTTTGTTTTTATGAAGAGTGGCAAAAACACGGCGATGCAGAGAATAGCTTAAAGTTGTTTGAAGTAATTCAAAAATATAAACGAGAGCAGCTTATGATAGCGTTCTGCGGTCACTTCTCAGCAGGGAAATCAACGATGATGAATCATCTATATAAAGCGCAGTTGTTACCAACAAGTCCAATTCCGACAAGCGCTAACGTCGTTAAAATTGAAAAGGGATTTGATCGTGTTGTTGTAACGATTAAATCTGGAGAACAGTATGAATATGACGGTGCATATTCAGCAGAAGAATTAAAGCAAATTTGTAAAGATGGCGATGAGGTAATTGGTGTTCATATTTATCGGAATGATGCACCAATTCCTGAGGGTGTTATGTTAGTTGATACACCAGGGATTGACTCAACAGATGATGCCCATCAACTAGCGACAGAATCAACGCTACATCTAGCAGACGTAATTTTTTATATGATGGATTATAATCACGTCCAATCGGAAGTGAATTTGCAATTTGTTAAAGAATTGAAACAACGTAATAAAACGGTTTATCTCGTTGTAAATCAAATAGATAAACATAAAGAAAATGAATTATCATTTGAGGATTATAAAGATAGTGTGAAACAATCGTTCTCTAACTGGGATATTGAAGTAGATGGAGTTTATTATACGTCATTACGAATGATGAACCATCCACATAATGAAATTGGAAGCTTAGAAACATTAATTACTTCTATTATGAAAGAAAAAGAGCAGTATGTAAGAGAGGGAATGGAGCGAGAAACAGAACATTTAATGGGAGAACATTTCTCGTTTATTGTTTCTGAAAATGAAAAAGCTCTTTTGACATATGAGGAAGAGTTAGCATCACCGCTTTTGATTTCAGAAATAGTTGAAAAGAAAGAAGAGCTAACGGAAACTAAACACCGCGAGGCTAGTAAAGAATCTCATGTGAGAAACGAATTTATAAAAGGTTTACAAGCTATATTAGATAACGCGTATTTAATGCCATTTGAAATGAGAGAATTGGCAAATGCATATTTAGAAACGAAATTAACAAAGTTTAAAGTTGGTTTGCTATTTGCGAAAGGAAAGACGGAGCAAGAAAAACAAAGACGTGTAGAGGCGTTTTATTCTGCCCTTCAAAAGACTGTTGAAACGCAACTTGATTTTCATGTGAAAGAATTTATTGTAGCCTTCTTAAAAGAAGAAGGATTGTTCACGGAGGAAATTGGGAAAGACATATATGCTTTAGAAATTGCTTTTGGACCAGAAATGTTAGCTGAAGTCATTAAACAAGGTGCAGGTTTCACAGGTGATTACTTACTTCTTTATACAGCGGATGTAGCGAATGAACTGAAGAAACGTTATTTTACAAAAGCACAGCAAATTTTTGATAAAAGTGCAGTCGTTTTAAAGCAAAAAGTGAAGGAAGCAGTTGCTCGTATGGAAGAAGAGATTGAAAAATATACGATGTTGCAAACGGCAAAAGAGACGGAATTACAATACAGTAACAATTTAGAGACATATGAAAGTTATTTACAAAATGTTTGGCACGAGCGTGTTGCTACACCAGAAGGATTGCAAATAGAGGAGATATTGCAACGTGAAAAACAAATTGTTAGTGAGAAATTCACACTACAAGAGCAGGAAATGGTAAATGATAACGTAGTGGCTCATGAAGAAGAGATAAAAGGAACGGCAGCTTTAAATATTCAGCGTATATTAGAGAAAGTGAAGAAAGCTGAAATGATATTAGAGCCATTGCCAGCGCTGAAACATGTACAGCAAGAGGTGATAGAAAAAAGGCGTCGTGTGGAAACGAAACAATTTACAGTAGCGTTATTCGGAGCTTTTAGTGCTGGGAAATCATCATTTGCCAATGCCTTACTTGGTGAGAAGGTACTTCCTGTATCACCAAATCCGACGACGGCAACGATTAATCAAATTTTGCCGGTTACAGAGGAAAAACCACACGGAACAGTAATGGTTCAATTCAAATCAAAGCAAGCTCTATTAGAAGATATGAAAGCTGTTTATAAGCTGTTTCATTATGAGATTACTACGTTAGATGAGGCGTTAGCACAAATTGATAAAGTTATGAAATATCCTTCACCGACTGGGAAGCAAAAAACAACATTTAGCTTTTTACGAGCGGTACAAAAAGGGTATGATGCAGTTTCTACTTATTTAGGAGAACAAGTACAAGTCACATTAGAAGAGTTCTCTGATTATGTAGCGAATGAAGAAAAATCATGCTTCGTTGAGTATATGGAGCTTTATTATGATTGTGCTTTAACAAGGCAGGGAGTAGCGCTTGTAGACACACCTGGAGCGGATTCTATTAATGCTCGCCATACGGATGTTGCATTCCAGTATATTAAAAATGCAGATGCTATTTTATTTGTAACATATTATAACCATGTATTCTCTCGTGCTGATCGTGAATTTTTAATTCAGCTTGGGCGTGTAAAGGATACTTTTGCCCTTGATAAAATGTTCTTCTTAATTAATGCGGCGGATTTAGCAGAGTCTGAAGAAGAACTTGAAATGGTAAAAGGTTATATCGCAGATCAGCTACTGCAATACGGTATTAGAAATCCGCGTTTATTTGCAATTTCAAGTTTATGTGCGCTTGAAGAGAAACAAGGAAAGAATGTTGAAAAAGAGAAGTATGGTATTTTACAAAACTCTGGAATTACTAAGTTTGAGGAATCATTTACGTCCTTTATGATGAGAGATTTAATGCTTGTTTCTGTGCATGCTCTATATGGTGCGTTGCAAGGGGCAGATCAACTTTTAGTAAACATGATAAATGGTGCAAAGCAGGGGAATGAAGAGAAAGAGAAGCAAACGAAAAAATATGAAGCAGAGCGTGATCAACTACTTCATATTATTTCATCATATAGTGTACTTGCTGAAGAACAGGCGATGCAAAATGAAGTGAAAGAGTTGCTTTATTACGTGCAACAGCGTCTATTCCTACGTTATAACGATGTGTTTACTGAATTTATTAATCCGGCGTCACTTCGAACGGATGGAAATGTGAAAACACAATTGCAACAGTGTGTTATGGAATTAGTAGCATTTATTCAGCATGATTTATTACAAGAAATGCGTGCGACATCATTACGTCTTGAAAAATGGATAGACGAAGCGATGAAGCGTGCAAAGGACGAAATTGTAGTGAACTGTAAAGTAGAAAATCAATCAATTTCTATGAATGGAACAGTTGAGTATGAATATAAAGATATTACACATAAAGAACCGTTCCCTTCAGTTGAAATAAAAGATTTCAAAAAAGCACTGGCACATTTTAAAAATGAGAAAAGCTTTTTTGAAAAGAATGACAAAGCTTTTATGCAAGAAGACGCTAAATCTGTATTAGAACCGCTTGTATCAAACTATGTAGCCGATGAAAAAGATTTATTTGTCCATCATTATAAGCAAGAATGGGATATGAAGTGGAACTTATTCCAAAAAGTGATGCAACAAGATGTAATGAACTATTATGAAAGTATATTGTTTGCATTGGCTGAAACGATCGATGTATCTCTATATGAACAAAGTAAAGAACAATTGCACAATCAGTTAGTAGAGATTGAAAAAGAAATTTATGTTATATAGTCGTTATGAGAAAAAGATTCGTTCAATTTTCTTTTGCAGTACAGTATCTAAAGATTTGACAAATCCAGCAAATTCATCGGTAGAAATCATATGAGTAAGAACGAGTCGTCTGCCATCTGGTGTTTCACCGCATAAGACGAATGAAGAAAATTCGTATGTTTTATTTTCAACTACTAATTTTGGATAGGAATACGTGTCGCTTTTCTTCTTCTTTCCATCAATAGAGATGACGTTGCATTTTTTCTCATTGTTGTCCATGGTGAATCCCTCCTTTCTATTATTTATGGTAGACAAGGAGGGTTTAGAACAATAGAGATGGGGGGATTTTTTATGTCTTTTGTAATAGAACGTATTTTAAAAGAGGCTATACCGAAGTCTTTATTGCTACTTGCTGATCCAAGTGAACGGCAAATAGCTATATATGTACAAAGAGGGTTAACATACGTAGCAAAGCAAGGGGGCAGCATCATCGGTGTGTATGTTCTTTTGGAAACAAGGCCGAAGACGATGGAAATCATGAATATTGCGGTTGCAGAGCATTTGCAAGGAAAAGGGATTGGGAAGAAGCTATTAAGGCATGCCGTAGAAACTGCTAAAGGATATGGTATGTCAAAACTTGAAGTTGGTACAGGCAATTCTAGTGTTTCACAACTTGCTTTATATCAAAAATGTGGATTTCGTATTTTTTCTATTGATTTTGATTACTTTTCGAAGCATTATGAAGAAGAGATTATTGAAAATGGCATTGTATGCCGTGATATGATTCGGCTTGCAATGGAATTGAATTAGAACGTATAACTTATTTAGGGGGAAGAGAAGATGGAAGTACATAAAGCAATTACAGCACATTCTCGTAAACAAAATGAAAGTGTAAAAGCATGTTTACAATTAGATGCGCAGCGTGAAGCAGCTATTGAAGCAGCCGTATCTCTTGCGTCAAATGGGAAAGAATTTTCGGTTGATGTCATTAATGTTGTAACAAAGCAAATTAATGATCTTGCAAAAAATGGTGTTACCTTGCAGCGTAAATATGTTACAGAAGAAATGGTTATGGAGTATGTAAGTCGTTTACAAGAGAAAGAAGGTCGTTAAAGATGATAGTTACAGTCGAATGGTTACGTGAGCATATAGAAGATGAGAACGTCCGTGTAATCGATTGTCGTTTTGATTTAGCGAATCCTAATTGGGGTAGAGAAAAGTATGAAGAAGAACATATTCCTCATGCGTTATATTTTGATTTGAATTTAGATTTATCAAGTCCTATAGCAGAACATGGTGGCCGCCATCCGTTGCCAAGCATTGAAGAGTTTGCGGACAAGCTTTCGGAGGTTGGTATTGATGAACATACGACAGTAATTGCGTATGACAGTCAAGCTGGTGCAAATGCTGCTCGTTTATGGTGGTTATGTAACTATGTAGGACATGAGAAAGTATATATATTAGATGGTGGTTTCCCGGTTTGGAAAGAGAATGAACTACCGACAACAACGGAAATTTCTGTTGTTATACGAAAAACATTTAAAACAAACATACAAGATCATATGCTTGTATCGATGGAAACAGTAAGAGAGAATATCCAGGCAGGTGCAGATGTTACGTTAATTGATTCAAGAGAGCCAAAACGTTATGCTGGTGTAGAGGAACTTGTCGATCATAAAGCAGGACATATTCCGACAGCAACAAACTATTTTTGGAAGGATGGAATGTTGCAATCAGGACAATTTAAGAATGAAGCTGAGCAACAAGAACGATTCCAAAATCTGTCGAAAGATAAGGAAACCATTGTATATTGTGGTTCTGGTGTTACGGCATGTCCAAATATCATTGCGTTAAAATTGGCTGGATTCCAAAATGTTAAATTGTATGCAGGTAGCTGGAGTGATTGGATTTCTTATCCAGAAAATCAAATTGCAAAAGAAGAAGATTAATCACTTGCATGCAAAAATAATTTGTATTAAAATAAGGTCACAAGCAAGAGATTGCTCGAAAAACTTTGTATTTTACACATTGGAAACAATGTGATAATATAACGACAAGTAAATAATACATCCTGCGGTGTACGTAACTTATTTATGTCTAAAACCGATGTTAGTTATACGGAAGCTCAATATTTAGCGACCATCATCAAGCCTTCCTTGTGGAGGAAGATGTACGGTAACTGTGAGGGCATCCACCTGCGAGTAGCGGGTTTTTGGACATTTACGAGGAGCGGCACGTGCGGGGGTCTTATTTCAACTAACCTTATATAAAATTCCTACGGTGTACGTAGCTTATGCATGTCTTAAACCAATAAGTTTAATATGGAAGTTCAATATTTAAATGTAGCTAACATGCCATCTTTTTAAGAAGGAAGTTACAAACATTTGTGAGAGCATCCACCTGTGAGAGCAGGTTTATGGACATCTAGAGAGAACGGCATATGTGGGGCTATATAAAAACCTTACGTTTTATACGTAAGGTTTTTTTGTTGCATAGATATATCAATATTATCTTGATTCACCTGTGAAGTTTCCGTAATAAATGTAGCACTTTCTGTCTTCATCAATCTCTCTTGAATCCAAGGAGAATTCCATAGACATGCCGTCTCGCTGAATATATATAATATCTGAATGAAGAGATGGTAAAATTTCTTCGTAGTTCCATACATCTTGACTATCTACTAAGCTTGAACTCGTTTCACTTAGTTCTCTAATTTCAAAACCGATGTGGGAGTATGTAGGGTCTGAAGGGTCATTGGCGAAAACTTCTTTTTGAATATAAATAACTGCTGTTCCGTCTGGATCAACCGAAGTTGCAGTAACAACATAAGTATTTTTCTCTTTAATAAAATATTCACAAGTCATGCGTGCGATAATTTCAGAATTAGAAATATTGGCGTAGTTCCATAAAGCAGGATACCCTTTCGTTTCATCATTAAGTCGATATTCTAAGCGCATTTAATCCCTCTTCTTCCTTTTTCTTCTACTTTATCATGCCATCCTATATAATAGGAATAGAATTTAAAAAGGGGAGTGCGAAGGTGACAAAAACGAAATGGCTAGTAGGTGGTGTCGTAACGTCTTTAATGACTGGCACTTTATTTGGCTGCGCACAAGATCTTCCCCCAAAACCGAATGATAATAGTTGTTCTGATTGGGATTGGGATGATGAACTTGGGGTATGGCAGTGTGATGATAGTAGTTCAGGTTATCGTGGGCATTATTTCTATGGTGGGCGATACTATCAAAATAAATCCACTTTTAAAAATTCATCGGCATTTAAATCGTATCAATCGTCTGCTGAATTTAAAGGTGGAATTGGAAGCGGTTCAAAGGGAGGATTTGGGGGCTAAAATATGTCGCAATACATAAGGGATCGAAAAGAATTTTATTTAAAATATCCGAATTTTTGGTCGGATTTATATGAATGTGAGTATAGTTTGTTTCATGTTTTTTCTATAACAAATCAGACTTTGGACCAATTACACTTAGCGACTGAACGAATGGGGAAAATATTTTTTAAGACTGCTAGACTGCTGCGTAATTTAAGTGACGAACAGCTTCTAGATCTTGGCTTTCCATCCGCGAGTTTATCATTCATTAGAATGAAAGGGATTTATCCTGAATCTGTAATTTCGCGATTTGATTTTGCTGTAACAGAGGATAATAAAATCAAAATGCTTGAGTTTAATAGTGATACACCAACTTTTATTGTGGAATGTTTTCAAATGAATGGGAAAGTATGTGAAAATCTAGGCTATGATGATCCAAACTCGGATCAAGAACGATTGCTATCTTCTGGTGTAACGAAAGCAGTAATGGAAGCGACAAAGGGATTAGATAATCCAAATGTTGTTTTTACAGCACATCATGAACATATCGAGGATTGGAATACCACTATGTATTTAAGTCAGCTATGCCATGTTGAAAATAAAGTAGTGCCAATGTCAGAACTTAGAATTACAAAGGATGCTCTAGTCGATAAAGATGGGGCGAAGATTGATGTTTTATATCGCCAAACATATCCGATAGAAGATTTAATTGAGGATCAAGATCCTGAAACAGGAGATTTGGTAGGTGTGGAACTGTTACAACTTGTAAAAGCCGGAAAGCTTTTTATAATAAATCCTTTGTCAGCATTTTTACTTCAGCCAAAATCAATTCAGTGTCTTATTTGGGGGTTAGCAGAAGAAGAGGTCTTTTATACAAATGAGGAACAACAGTGGATTAAAGAATATATGTTACCTACATATTTAGAACCAGATTTATTTTTAGGAAAAGGTTCTTTCGTTCAAAAACCTTCATTTGGGAGAGAAGGAGATACAATTACGATTCGCGATAAAGACGAAAATATTATGCTTCAAAATGCACAGGAAACGTATAAAGCGTCACTGCCGATATTTCAAAAGTATACCGAACTGCCAGTCGTATCCTTGGAAACAGAAAAAGGGATCGAGAAACTGTCATATGTGTTTGGTTCGTTTTTAATTGCTGGAAAAGCGAGTAGTATCGGTATTCGTGCGGGAGAAAAGATTACAGGAAATGAATCGTACTATTTACCGGTAGGTATAAAAAGGAGGGGAAAAAATGATTAATTTTTTATTATATTTAGCAGTAACACTCGGCCTTTTATGTATAGGTCTGTTCTTGATGGAAGTGACAACGAAAGTAAAGGAATTTAAGTTAATGGCTCAAGGAAATAAGGCGGTAAGCTATGTGCTTGGAGGACGATTACTTGGGTTAGCTGTTGTTTTATATTCGACAGCAGCTAATTCAATTTCACTTCTTGATATGATTTCGTGGGGAGCAGTTGGGATTTTGGCTCAAATTATCGTCTTTTATTTAGCTGAGTGGCTTACACCACGCTTTAATATAAACAAAAGTCTCGAAGAAGATAATCAAGCAGTCGGTCTTTTTCTTATGTTTTTATCGCTTTCAATTGGGATTGTAATCGCTGGTTGTATAACTTATTAAAAACTTTACGTTTAAACGTAAAGTTTTTTATTTTATCCCGCTATTTGCCGGGCAGCCCGATTGGTGAGGGCTAATAATCAGTGGGGGATGAACAAAACCCCCACTGATTAAAGTTTCACTTTATATACGTTAGTTTGCCATACCTTTTGAAAAAATTGTAGGCTACGGTTGACATCTATTTTAAATAAGAGTAACATTTTCAATGTAATGAAAATAAGTCTCTGTTAGGTGAGGCTCCTGTATAGAGAAATGCTACTGCCCAAAAATGTCGAGAGACGCCAATGGGTCAACAGGAATGATCGAATTAAGGTTTTTCTTAACGTAGCTGGTAATGTACCTATGCTATACAGTGCTAAAACTCGGTGAGGGAGAGGTCCGTAGATTTCTAATTATATTAGAAATCGTTTATTTGTGTATGTAATGGCCGCTACTCTCTTAAGGGTAGGGGTCTTTTTTGTTACCAAGCTATGAGTAATTTCATAGTATAAACTATAAAATTAAACGAGGAGGTGAGGAGCATGTCAAATTCTGACTCGGTTCCGTTACCCATATACTTCAAATCAAAAATGTATGATGTAGGCAGGAAACGATTTGTTCCTCCCTCTATATTTATCACAATGTAGCGTTTATAAAGCGCTAGACAAAAAGTGGATAAATTGAGAAACAAAGCGTTTCTTCCTATGTTGTAAAGGAGGAGACGATAATATGTTATATGCAAACAAAACAGTGGGTAACACGTCATATAAACTAAATAAAAAATCAATAAAAGAACAAACAATGCTCCAAAAAAATAAAGATTTATTAATTGAAATTGCAACAAGAGATGTAAAATCTGTATTTGCATATTTTAAAACAACAAGAGACGGACTATCAATGAAAGAGGCGCAAAAACGTATTCAAGTATATGGCCGAAATGAACTAACTTCAAAAAGAGCAATTCTTGCAGAAGTAATGATGAAGCTTGGTGGCATGATTCCAGGTTTTTCAAAACAACGTGTGTGTGATGAATTACAACGTGAAACGATTACTGTATCTAGAGTAGAATGTTCTAGTAGTACAGGGCTAAATAGTGAACTGAAAATGATGGAGATACCAGTGCAAGAACTTGTACCTGGAGATATGATTTTTCTTTCGGCTGGAGATGCTGTGCCAGCTGATGTACGTATTATTTATGCAGATGATTTATTAGTGAATGAGTCTGTGTTAACGGGAAACGAAGCGAGTATAGAGAAGTTTGAAAGCTGCTATCACCTTGAACGTAAACGATTTATTCCATTAAAACGGATGAAAGATTATAATCCACTTGAGCTTGAAAATGTATGTTTTAAAGGTTCACATATCGTTAGTGGAAGTGCAAAGGCTGTCGTTGTTTCTACTGGAAAAAATACGTATTCAGGCATATTGCATACTTGTTGTAGTAGAACGTCTTAATGTGTTAATGGTGCTAAATATACAAAAACAATGTATAATAGACAAAGTTGAGCAAAAACGTAGAATGGTAATCTATTTATATAACCTTACGTGATAACGTGAGGTTATTATTTTTTTAATAGGAGAGGAATTATGAAAAAAGTATTATTAGTTGATGGTATGGCACTATTATTTCGTGCTTTTTACGCAACAAGTGTCTACGGACAATTTATGAAACGACAAGATGGAACCCCTACGAATGGGATTCATGGTTATATGAAACACTTGTTAACAGCTACGCAAGCGATTGAACCAACACATATCGTTACATGCTGGGATATGGGAAGTACGACATTTAGAACAGAATCGTTCTCGAATTATAAAGCAAATCGTGCAGCGCCACCAGAAGAATTAATTCCTCAATTTGATTTAGTGCAAGAAATGACTGCGAAATTATCCATTCCAGTTATCGGTATGAAAGGCTACGAAGCGGACGATTGTATCGGTACGCTTGCAAAACAATACTGCAATGAAGCTGAAGTTTATATTTTAACTGGTGATACAGATTTACTTCAACTTGTTGATAAGAGCGTTACAGTTATGCTTCTGCGTAAAGGAATTGGAAATTACGAATATTACACACCGGAGAAAATCATGGAAGAAAAAGGTGTAGAGCCGTGGCAAATCGTCCATGCAAAAGCTTTCATGGGAGATACAAGTGATAATTATCCAGGTGTAAAAGGTATCGGTGAAAAAACAGCGTATAAGCTTATTCAAGAGCACGGAACAGTATCCGCTGTACTAGAAAATGTAGAATCATTAACAAAAGCGCAGCGTACGAAGATTGAAAGTGATTTAGAGAACTTAAATATTTCGTTGCAATTAGCACAAATTCACTGTGAAGTTCCAATTTCATGTTTACTAGAAGAGGGATTACACACAATGGATGAAGAAAAACTTAGATTTGTTTGTGAAGAAATGAATTGGGGAAGACCTGAAATATTAATAAATATGCTATAAATAGTTTGGAAAGAGGGATGTTGCATAAGTCGAAATTTGACTTGGTGACACCTTCTTTTTGTTTTTGTAAACAGTATTATAGTAAATAAAATTATGTCGAACTCAATTTTAAATATATAAATGTTTCGACAAGATATAATGATAAAAGTTGATGGGAATAGTAATTTTTATAATGAAGTGAATTAATTTCAACATAGTTTTAGAGAGTCTTTTTTTCGTGTTCACAAAGTTGTCAGAAAATAAACGGAATTTTCATATGAAGTTCAAATAGAATTCACAACAATCAATTATTATAAGGACACACAGATAATTCTTTATCTTTTATATAAACCATCCCCCAAGGAGGACAATGAAAATGAGAAAAAAAGTGAGAAAATCTTTTAAACAATTATTAATTGAAAATAAACAATCACTATTAAATAATAAAGAAAATATGAAAGAAATTGAAGAGAGAATTGAGAAACGACATGTAGCATATAGTGGTGCCAGTAATTAAATAAAATAAAAAAAGATAGCCTATATAGGCTATCTTTTTTATTTTATATTGAAAAAACGCTATTCATCTCTTTAATTTTGTAAATATGCAAGATATTTTTATAGTGTTTTTCTATCAATATTACTCATTTTTCGAGGTTGAAATTGGTATATACCAATTTTTGAGATTTACTATTCATAATATTACAAAAAATGTTACAATACACTCAAATTTATACTATAAAATCATTTTAATATGAAAAATTGGAATGAAAAGAAAGGAGAGGAATATGAATAAAGATGTCGCTTTGAAATGATTAGTATCATTTCATTAGGAGTTGATGTAAAAAGATGAAGAGATACGAAGAATTGGACTCTATAAGAGGGATTTCTTCATTAGTAGTAATGATTGGTCATCATTTAATGATTTTTTCAGCATTTCAAAATTACAGTTATGAAGATAATAAACCATTTGTTGTGTATCTATTAAAAGAAACGCCTGCTCGTCTAATTTTTAGTAGTGGTAACGAATCAGTTATTATCTTTTTTGTTTTGAGCGGATTTGTTTTGTATGAATCTATTCAAAAAAACTATAGTAGCTATGGGTCATACCTTTTAAAACGTATATGCAGAATATATATTCCTTATATTGTGGCAATAATTATAGCGATTATATGCCAGACTACAATTAGTGAATATGGTATTTCTTATTTAAGTGAATGGTTTAATCGCTCATGGACGATTGAAAGTTCTTCAAGCTTAATCGCACAACATATTTTATTGGTTGGGAAATATAATACAGATGCATATAACGGTGTGATTTGGTCGCTTGTCCATGAAATGCGAATATCAATAATTTTCCCGTTAATTTTGATGATTTGCTTACGAAAAACGTTAAGGGGTTCATTACTATTATTGTTTAGTTTTAGTATATGTTCTGTCATCATATTATTTTTGTTTCGTTCGGGCTTAACATTAACAAGCTATGCATTAACTTTGCATTATACGGTGCTATTTTTACTAGGAGCACTAGTTGCGAAGTATAAAAATAATTTAATAGTTTTTTATAGTAATTGTACTAAAAACACGAAAATTGCATGGTTTTTATTTGCGATTTTACTTTTTATGTATGAAGGGCTTATTGGAGAAATGAAAGTGCTCAATAATTTTATATTTCGAGACTATGTAGTGGCGATAAGCGCATGTCTATTTGTCATATTAAGCTTGTCAATATCAACTTTGTCGTCCTTACTACGTAATAAATACTTGTTATATTTGGGGAAGATTTCTTACAGTCTTTATTTATATCATATTATATCGTTATTTTCCCTTATATACATGCTCCATAAAATATTACCGTTGCCTATTATTTTAATTTTTTCACTTGTTTTTTCGTTTATATTTGCAATGCTTTCGTATATATATGTAGAAAAATTTGCATTCAGAGTCGGAAAGTATGTAACAAAACAAGTGGATAGAAAGAAGAGAGGGGTATCTGTAAAGAGTGACTTGCAGGATGTTATTCAGAAAAGGGCGGTGAAATAATTGAAGCAAGAAATGAGTATAAAAGATTTTCAACAATTATTGAAAAGAAGATTCGTAACGATTATTTTAACGATGTGTTGTTTAACCGCTTCTTTAGTTCTTATCTCTATGTATGTTTTAAAGCCGTCATATCAATATTCAACGCAAATTCTTGTTGGGAATTTAGATGAGTTTAATAAGGAAAATTCAACAAATAAAACACAAGAAAATAAGCAACTAGTAACATCGTATGTCGATATTTTAAAAAGCCCATTAATTATATCAACAGTCAAAAAAACTTTGAAATTAGAGCAATCAAGTTATGAATTAGCACAAAAAATCTCGGTGGTGAATACAGACAACTCACAAATTGTAACTGTTACAGTAAAAGATTCCAATCCGAAAGTCGTGAAAGACATTGTAAAGACATTGGCAGAGCAATCACAACAAAGTTTTCAACAGTACACAAATGTACAAGGTGTGAAAGTGTTGACGGATCCTGAGTTACAGGAACAGGCTGAAAAATTGTTTCCGAAATTTCAACTGATCATTCCTATTTCTTTAATTGTTAGTTTTTTTGTTGGGATAGGTTTAGCTGTATTTCGAGATTATTTTGATGAACGTATATACACGGAACAAGATTTAGAGAAAATAACAACAGTCTCTGTTATTGGTCACATAAATGTGAAACCGAATAGAAAACAGAAATCTACAGAGATTGATAAACAATCATCTATATATCGAGGTGAACATGTCGATGTTTAGAACAAAGAAACAGCTGCCATTCGATTTGCATGATGATCTGATGAAAGAGCAGTTTTATACGGTGTATCACGAGCTGAGAAAATCTGGAAAACAACTATTCACAGTTAGTTCAACGAAGGACAGAGGGGTTGTTGCCTCACTTATAGTAAATATGGGTCTAGTGTTTGCAGAAATGAAGAAAAAGGTGTTACTTATTGATGTGAATTTTTCTGACCCTAAATTACATGTATTATTACAAAGTGATCACATGATAACCGTAAACGATATAATAAGCTCTTTCCCCTGCAATTATGAATCTTTTTCTAGTAATTTGTCTAAATACTTATATTGTATTCCTGCAAAAAAAACAGTACACACAGGGACGCCCTTAGTTGCTATGGATGAATTTGATAATGCGATTGCTAAGTGGAAAGAAGACTTTGATTACATTTTCTTTTATTGTTCTGAAGTATTTGATCTTCCTGCTACGCACATTATTGCAGAGAAATGCGATGGAATGGTCTTAGCAGTTAAAAAGCGAAAAGATTCACTACGTACAGTGCAAAAAGTAATAGCGGATATAAATAGGAAAGAATGTGAATTAATAGGTATAATTTTATATTCTTGAATGTGGGGGTAACGATCCATGATTCGTGAAACAAATCAAGCCAAGTTGTATACGATTCCGGCTCAAGAAAAGCCTAGCATATTGAATCGAAGTGTAAAACGCTTGTTTGATATTATATTTTCAATCATATTGTTACTATTAACGATACCAATTATGTTGTTCTTTTGTATTATGATTACTTTAGAAACATCAGGGGCTCCAATTTACTTTCAAGAACGTTTAGGTATAAACGGGAAGAAGTTTAATGTATTTAAATTAAGATCAATGGTAAAGGATGCTGAAATAAATGGCCCACAATGGGCAAAAGAACATGATTCAAGAATTACAAAAGTTGGATTGTTTATAAGAAAAACGAGAATTGATGAATTACCACAACTTTTAAATATTTTAAGAGGAGATATGTCTTTTGTAGGCCCTAGACCAGAGAGAGAGTTTTTTTATAATGAGTTTGATACGTTTATTCCAGAATTTAAGGATCGTTTAATGGTAAAACCAGGATTAACAGGATGGGCACAAATAAATGGAGGATATAATCTTGATCCAAAGGAAAAGTTGAGGCTGGACATGGAGTATATTGAAATGAAAACATTTCGGCTGGACATCCGTATTTTATGTAAAACCGTTTTAATTGTATTGAACGGTAATGGTGCAAGATAAATATATATGTAAACAAACAACATATGTAAGTAGGTTACTTGCAAAGGAGAACTTGTATGGGTAGATCTATTCTAAACAATATTATCCATCTATTTTATAGTACGATTTTAGCTAACCTTCTTCAGGCCGTCAGTTTAATTGTTTTAGCAAACTTTTTTAACGCACAACATTATGGGATGTTTAGTGTTGCCATAGCAGTGACGTTTGTTATGTTATTTTTTACAGACTTAGGACTTAGTAATACGTTTCTTCGAGAAGGGGCAAAGGATGGAGCAGATTTAGAGAAGATTTTATCATCGTATATAAAAATAAGGATGATTCTACTTATTCTTATTTCTATAATCGGTTATATTGTTATTCATTATATGTATGCGGATAAAAATTTAATTTATATGATGATAAACGTAATGTTTTTCATGTTAATAGGATTAACTTGGCAAAACATAGGAATTGCCTATTTTCAACTGACGGAACGTATGAAGTATATAGCGCTCATTAAAGTTGTATCAGCATCGGTTGTCATTATAATTACATGTTTTTGTATTTTCGGAGAGTTACCGGTGTATGTAACGGCTCGCTTATATGCTTTTGGGTATATGATCGGTGGTTTATTCAGTATATATATCATGAGAAGAAAGACGAAAATGAATATGAAAGTCGTAATTCATAAAGCTTTATTTTGGCAATTAACTCCCTTTATTATTAGCGGTTTTTTAATAATGAGTACGCCACAATTAGCACCTATCTTGCTTAACTATACATTGCCATTAAGTATGGTAGGTGTTTTTGCAGTGGCGTACCGGATGCCGGCAGCTTTATATCAAGTACCAGGGGTAATTGCAGGTGCATTTTTTCCAGTGCTCTTTAAGCATTATAACCAGAATAATATAGAAGAGCATACGAAATTAAATTTGCTTCAAATTAAATCAATGGCGATTGTAGGAATATGTATGACGATCGGTTTATATCATTTAGCACCATACTTTATTTCTATATTTTTTCATGAAGAATGGAGCAATGCAGTAGAGCCACTCCAAATATTATCATTTCTTATTGTGCTACAAAGTTTAAATATTGCTATTGCTGACGGTTTAACGACGAGTGGATGTCAAAATAAGAGAACTGTTGTGCAGTGTGTAGCATTGGTGATCGGTGGAGTTATGCTTTATAGCTTTAGTAGTCTTGGTGGAGTGATAGGAGCGGCATACGCTATGGTTTTATTTGAAATAGTCGCTTTAGTGGGATATATAGCGGTAAGTGTAGTGAAGAAAAAAATTGTATTCCAAATTGTAATACCGTATACAATTTATTTTGGTGTAACCTTTATTGGAGTGCAATATATATTACATACATATCATTTAATTGCGCTTGTTCTTAATATACTAATTGTAGTAGCTGCCATATTCCTATATGATTATGAGCTAAAAAAACTTCTTCTTTCTTTTATAAGAAAAATACGCAAAAAGGATTATATTACGAAACAGGGGATATAGCCTATGGAAAATAATATGAAAGTATCGATGGGATGGATTATTCTTCTAATATTATTTGTTATGTTAAGTAAATACAATTTATATATTGGATTTTCATTGAAAATATATATGATTTTTTTAGTCATATATTTTTGTTTAACAATTAAAGACTTTCATATTCAAAAGTTATATTTTCATGAAGTTATATTTTTACTGTTTTATTTCATTTATTGTTTGAGTGGAATTCTTTCTATGTATTTAAATGCTAGTATTCGTATGATTTTTGGCGTGCTACTTGTTTTAGGATGCTATTTTATAATGAGGAATTTATTGGGAAATACTGAAATAGTGGTACTTGAATCATCTATTGCTTATGTAGGAGTAGTATTTAATGTAGTAAGTCTAATACTCTATATAATCGGTTTACAATACTTTAGTTTATACGGTGGAGAAGAGAGAGAAATTTTTGCCGGGTTATTAGTTGATAGAGGATATCCACGGTTAATTGGATTGCTAGATGATCCTAACATTTTTATTTTCTATAATACAATATTTTTTATGTACTATATGACGAATTTACAAAATATTACTAACATCCTAGGGTTAATTTTATGTGTTACGACGAGTTTATTAACCTTTTCAAGGGGCGGTATATTAGCGCTTGTACTTGTCGTATTTGTATATATATGTATATCTAGTTTCGCCAAAAAAATAAAAATAATTATGAGTTTAGTATTGTTTAGTGTAGTTATTTTTAGTTTATCGAATAGTGTAATGGGGGGCCAATTAGATGACATATTAAATAAACGAATTTCTGATTTTTCCCATGATAATGGAAGTGGTAGATTTACATTATGGGAAGCTGCTTTTAAATATTATTTATCCAATCCATATATCGGAATCGGTGCTTTTAACTTTTCGAATTATTATGAGTATCAATTTAATGAAAAATTATATGTACACAATACATTTTTAGAAATTTTGTCTGAATCGGGTACAATTGGTTTTCTTCTATATAGTGCGTTTTTATTCATATTAATGTTCAAGCTAGCGCAGCATACTTTGTTTCGTGAAAAACCATATCTTCTATTGACTATGATTGCATTTTTATTTCAGATGATGTCATTGTCACTCATTATTAACGAAGCGTTCTTTTTATTTTTAGCAGTTGTTGTGAAGTATATTTCAATATATGAAGGAAGGGGAAAGATAGATGGTAAAATGTCTATCAGCACATAACGAGCCGCCTTATGTTTCTGTAATAACACCTTCTTATAATAGTATACGATTTATAGGTGAGACAATTTCATCTGTACAGAATCAATCGTATGAAAACTGGGAAATGATTATCGTTGATGACGGTTCAACCGACCAATCTGCCGCAAAAATTAAAGAGATAATAGAAGGAGACTCACGAATTAGGTTATTATCATTAAAAGAAAATGTTGGTGCTGCTAAAGCTCGGAATTTAGCGATCCAAGAGGCAAGAGGAAGGTATATTGCCTTTTTAGATAGTGATGATATATGGTTGCCGCATAAATTGAAGACACAATTGTTATTTATGGAAGAAATGAATATAGCTTTTTCATATGCGTCGTATAGTTTAATTGATGAAAATGGTAATGAACTAAATTGCGAAGTGAGTGTACCAAAATCTGTTGACTATCATTATTTAGTAGGAAATACAATTATCGGTTGTTTAACAGTGATGATTGATCGTGAAAAAATTCCATATGTCGAAATGCCTAGTATACAGCCGGAAGATACAGCGTTATGGCTGAACTTATTACATGAAGGGTATGAAGCAAAAGGGATACAGCAAGTGTTAGCAAAATATAGAATTGTTACAAATTCTGTTTCTAGAAATAAAATTAGAGCAGCTTTCCGGTATTGGAAATTGTTAAGGGAACAAGAACGACTGAATTCGATGCAAATTTTTTACTATTTTAGTAAGTATGCTTATCATGCTTATAAAAAAAATAAAATCAATGTAGTTGGGAAGACGCAATTATGAATATACTGTTGATGACAGATAAATTGATAACTGGCGGAGCCGAGAGCTATTTCTGTAAATTGGAAAGTAATTTGCGTTATGATGATTTTAAGATTTATACAGCTGCAGGTGATGGAGAACTATATGAATCTCTTACTAGAAAAGAAAATTTTATATTACTTAGTCGATGGAATCATTTGAGAAATATTTATTATTTACGAAACGAAATTTGTAAACGAAAGATAGAACTTATTCATGCAAATAGTTTGCGAATGGTATTATATGCTTTTCTAATTCAAAAGTTTATTAAAAAAAAGATGAAAATTGTTTATACGAAACATAATGTAACGATATTAGAAAAGAAAATGCCAACGCTTTTTCGTTATTTCATGAATAAATATGTAAACAATATTATTACAGTAAGTGAGTTTGAAAAGAATAATTTAATTTCAATTCATGTAGCAGAAGAAAAAATAAATACAATTTATAACGGTGTCGATATTGAAAAGTTTTTATTCCAGCAGAAGAAGAAAGAATCTACATATAAAATAGGGATATTAGCTAGATTATCCAAAGAGAAAAACCATCAACTATTTGTCAAAATTGCAAATGTGTTGAAAAAGAGAAATGATTTTATGTTTTATATTGCTGGTGATGGACCAGAGAAAGAATCGATTATGAAAGAAATAGAAAAATATGGATTGCAGCAAAGGGTGAAGATGCTAGGGAATATTTCAGAGCCGCATGAGTTTATAGGGAATATGGATGCCTTACTTTTATTATCTTTTCGTGAAGTGTTTCCAATGGTAGTAATTGAAGCGATGGCTACAGGGACACCAATTGTTTCAATTGATGTTGGCGGAATACATGAAGCGGTAATAGATGGAGAATCAGGCATTTTGATATCTGAATATTGCGAATCTGAATTCGCAAGTGCACTTGAAGAACTACAAGGGAATGAAGAAAGGGTAAATGATATTAGATTGAAAGCACGAGAGAAAGCAGTGAGGTATTTCTCGTTAACTAAAATGATAGAAGAAACGAAAAATATATATGAGTTAAACAAATGACCGGGTAGGTCGTTTGTTTTTTTTATTATAGAAACTTTTAAGAGAGAACTCACATATTATATGAAAAAAGGTAATATGAGGAGTGAATTTATTTTGTCAGAATATATTTCTTCCCAAGAAGATTGTGCGCCAGAAAGTAGCGTTCACATTGATTGTTTTGGCGCAGTTCCAAACTCGGGAAATGATAGCTCATTAGCAATTCAGCAAGCTATTGATTATTGTGTAGCGAATCGAATTTCGACGGTTAGAATTACAGGGGTAAATACGTACAAAATTGTAAAGCCGATTGTTATTAAATCAAACGTAAGATTAGAGTTAGATCCTACCGTAACGCTGCAAATTGATGGGGATTTTAATGCATTTGAGCTACAAAGTAACGCTTCGATAGTTGGTGGTACTATTCAAGTTATAAATTCATTGTTTCAATCTGCTGTTATTTATGTTTCTGGTTCACAACAAATCGAAGTACCTAATCAATCTGTTATATCAAATATAAATATAATAAATACAACTCCATCGTATAAAGGAAAAGCTATACATTTTTATTGTCAAAAGGCATGGGATTATATTAGTTTCTTTCAAGTTAAATTTATTCAAATTAAAAACTTTCAAACTGCAATATATTTGAAAACAGAGTATATAGATGATATCAATACACCTTGCTGGATTAACGCCAATGTATTTCAATCTATATTTATTGATGGATGTGTGTATGGGATTGAAGTAGATGGAAATAGTGATTTGCCAAATGAAAGTTCAGGAAATACGTTTCATGATATTCAAGTGCAATGTAGACAACAAACGAAAAAAGCAATTCGTTGCTCAGGTGCGTATAATACATTTGATTGTATGATTTGGGATACGTACCGGATGAGTAGTGAACAGATTGTCATTGAATTTTCTTCTAATTCGCATCGTAACTACCTTTTTTCAAATTTACTTTCTACAACTATTGTAGATAAAGGACAATACAATGTTTGTAAGTCTACCTATGAAGAATCTCTTCGAATTCAGTTACCGATTACGTTAAATAAACCACATTTAATAGGGAATCAAGATGATATTTTAGTAAATGCTCAGCAGAAGTATACGATTAAGCAAGTAAGTGGGAAAGTGCCTTACGGGGGGAATCTCGCAAATTGCTTTAATTTAATAGATGAACAAAGTGTAAACTATATTGACGTTCCAGATAGTAATCCAGTTGTAATTGAACTGGATTTTACGAAAAAACCAATACAAATGTTAAATTGTTTTGGAATGTATTTTGGGTGGGGAGAGAGCCCAAAGAAAATTAAAATTGAATATGCATTAAGCGCAACTGGAAGTTGGGTTATCGCGTTGGATGTTCCGTTAAATGTTGGCGATACAATTATATCGAATATGAAGGCGAGTCAGATATATAAAGTTAGAATTACATTAAGTGGTTATTCTCAAGATCATAAGCGTTTTCGAATTAATCGTATTTTTGCAAGGTCTTCTATGGAAAACGGGAACGCTTGGTTAGCGACAACTGGTGGAAGAATGTTTGGAGATATTGAAATAGAGGCAAGTAAAGGTATAATCATGAAGACTGCTAGTGGAGTGAAATGGAAAGTTACTATTAATGAAGCTGGCCAACTTATTACGACTAAGATAACTTGAGATGTTGTTTAATTGTATATCCTTGGACGAGTTACAACGTAGTGGGATATAGGTAATGAAAAAGAGATTGTAATTTGGTTTCAACCAAACTACAATCTCTTTTTTGTTTCAATTACTTCCACCAAATCCAAGTCCAAAGGTAATTTCGTACATTTCGAGGAGTAATGCGAATGAAGCGTTCACCGTCAAAGAAGCAATTTAAATTTGGAAGTGTTTCATCTGGATTTTCTGGAACAAAAGTGACGATGTTTTCGTTACTTGTAACGGTTACTGTAATTGGTGGGTCGGTAGGCGAGACTTGAAGTTGTAACGAAATATTGGCCGTATTTTTAAATTCATTATTAACAGGTGGACTTATTACTTGTACTGTGAATAATACGATAATTGTTTCGTTTGGTTCCAAATTAGTGGCAACTAGGAAACCGATATTCGGATTCGCTAGTGGAGAGCGTTCACCGTTAATAAAGACAGTGCCGTTTATAAATTGTAAACCTGCTGGAATGGTATCTTGTAAAGAAATATTTGAGAGTGAAATTTTGGAAGTATTTGTAATGCGTACCGTGTAATCAAAATATTGATTTAAATAAGCTGAGCTGACGGAAGCATTTTTCGTGACTGTTACAGTTATAAATTGAATTGGTATACGAACGATATTTGAATTAACAATGAAAGTAATAATTGGATCCTGTGGTGTCAATTGAAAGGCAGCGGTAACTGTTGCAGAATTTATAATTGTACTGTTTGAAGGAATAGAAGTTACGAGAACTTGAAATGTTATAGTTGCTACTGAATCTGCAGGTAAAGAGCCGATATTAATACCAGTGTCTGGACGAACATTTGGAACGGGAGTACCGTTAATTGTTACGCTGTTTTCTATAAATGTTGTACAAGCTGGAATTGTGTCTATAACAGAAGTACTGATTGTCGGAATTGGGGAGTGATTAAATACCGCTAATGTGAATGTAATGATATCTCCTATAACGACAATAGATTTGTCAGCTGTTTTTTCAATGTCAACCATCGGCTCAACGACTGTCGTTGTAACGGTATTTGTTTGCTTTGTAATCGTGATAGGTGATTGGATTGGACCGACAATAGGCGTATAGGAAATAGTAGCATCGTTATTGATTGTAGATTGAAGAGTAGAAGAAGAAATTGTCACTTGGAATGTAATAATAACAGATTCATTTGGAGCAAGATTTCCTAACGTAATACCATTTTCCGGATTCGCATTAGGTTGATTGATTCCGTTAATCGTAACACTACCAATAACAAATGTCGTATCTGCTGGTGCTGTGTCTACTAAAAGAAGGTCTTCGATAATGATATTACCATTATTAGTAATCGTGATGGTATACGTTAAAGTTTGACCGGGTAAGGCACTTGTGAAATCAACAGCTTTTATCGCAATGACATTATCATTTTGGACAGTAGTTGTGACGGTGTTTGTTGTAGTCGTATTTGTAACAGGTACGTTATTTGGGTTGACTATATAGTTAAAAGTAGTAATTGCGTTGTTGTTTAGTTCATTTGGTGTTGGAATAGAAGTCACAGTTACTTGGAATGAAACGATAGCATCTTCACCAATAGTTATAGTACCAATTGGTATGCCGCTTACTGGAGTCACTCCTGGAAGAGTTTCTCCGTTTACAATGACGCTATTTTCTATAAACGTAGTACCTTGAGGAATAATATCTTGAATGATTACATCATTTACTGCAACATTACCGGTTTGATTTAGTGTAATCGTATACGTTAACGTATCACCAACCGTTGCAAATGCAAGGTCAACAGCTTTATTACTATTCAAATTTGCGTGATTAATTTCTGTTGCGGCAGCTGATGAAATAATAGTTTCGGTAATAGGTGGTCGATCTGGTACCGTGTATTCATATTCAATTGTACTCGTGTTAGAGATTGGATTTGTTTGTGGAATCGAAGTAACCCGTACTTGGAATAGAATGGTTGCTGTCGTATTAGGTGGAATAGTATCAATTTGTATACCGTTAAGAGGGTTGTCATTTGGCCGAGCGTTGCCGTTCACAATAACACTATTCTCTATAAAGCTCGTATTTGCCGGGATAATATCTGTAACAATAATGTTTTCGACTTGTATATTT
The DNA here is from genome assembly GCF_002975115.1 of Bacillus sp. MYb78. Taxonomy (NCBI): domain Bacteria; kingdom Bacillati; phylum Bacillota; class Bacilli; order Caryophanales; family Bacillaceae; genus Bacillus; species Bacillus sp. MYb78. Next base: position 276,717 of record NZ_PCOB01000001.1, on the reverse strand, counting down.
CCGTTATTTATGATGGAAATTGTATAAGGGATGATAGTTTGTAAGTCAGCATATTGGATAGGTGTTGTTTTTGTCGCAATTACATTAGCGGAAATAACTTCAGTGAAGGTAATATTGCTAGTCGATATTTGTTCTTCCACGTTTATTGTATAACGAGAAGTTGATTGATTTTGAACATGACCGCTAGCAGGAAGAGCTACGACGGTAACAGAAAATGTGACTGGGATAGAAATGTTAGGAGCAATCGTTCCTACAAGTATACCTACACTTGGATTGGCGTTAAGCTGAGGAATGTTATTTACTAAAACGCTACCGTCAATAAAGGTTGTTCCATCAGGTATATTGTCTGTAAATACAACAGCAGTGGCATCCGTATTCCCTGTATTCGTTAAAGTTGTTGTATAAGTTAAAATGTCACCAATCGTTACAGAGGTTAAATCAACAGTTTTAAGTGAAACGATATCAGCATCATTAATTTGAACGAAAGTAGTATTGGAAGTAGTAGATTTTTGAATTGGTGCAAAGTCAGGATTGAAAATAAAGTCGTAGACGATGTTTGCAGTATTAGGTGTTGGATTTACAGTAGGTAAATTCGTAACGGAAACTTGGAATGTTATTGTAGTCATTTGACCTGCTGCGACATTAGGAATGGAAAAGCCGATATTCGGATCTGCTGCAGGAAGTACAGTATTATTAACTATTACACTTCCTGGAATAAATACTGTTCCATCTGCTATAGTATCTGTAAAAAAGATGGAGTTAGTTGTAGCCGATCCATTATTTTGAATGAATACTGTATATTCAATGGTTTCATCAATAGTAGCTAATACAGTATTAGCAGATTTTGTAGCAATAAGAATAGCATCAATAAATTGTATGTTTGTAGCATTGGAAGAGGTCGTTTCTGAAATTGGTGGTGTGCTTGGGTCTGGTCGATACTCATAGTGAATGACGGCGATATTATTAATGTTATTTTGTGGCGGTATAGAAACTACGCTTACTTGGAACGTAACAATAATCGTATTATTTGGAAGAATTATATCAAGATTGATACCGGTAATTGGATTTTCGTTAGGTCTTGGTACGCCATCTACAAGAATGCTATTTGGAACGAATGTGGTGCCAGAAGCAATTGCGTCAAGTAGGAGAGTATTTGTAATAGGTATTGTACCGGCGTTTGTAACTGCGACTGTATATGTGATGATTTGACCGATACGTGTAATGGATCTGTTAGCGGATTTAATTGCACTAACATTTGCCGTTCGCACTTCAGTATTTACGGCATTTGATAACGATCTACGCTGAATAATTGGAGAACTAGGTTCAATTTGGTATTCGTACGAAGTGTCTGAAATATTAATGACTGTATTGCCCTCTGGTATATTTGTAAGTTGTACTTGGAATGAAATAGTGACTGTTTCATTTGGTTGTATCGTGCCGAGAGTTACTCCGTTTTCAGGATTCACGCCAGGCTGAATTACATTATTTATTGCTAAGCTATCTTCAATGAATATAGTACCCTCTGGAATGTTATCAATGAACACGATATTGTTAGCCGGAACGGTTCCTATATTTTGTAGTGTATTTGTGTAGGTAATCATTTGCCCGATTGATACGAAATTTACATCCGCACTTTTAACAGAAATAATATTTGCATTTTGAAGTGATGTTGTAACAATGTTAGAATTTGCAGAGCGATTTACTGGTGGGGCTGTAGGAATACTTACATATTGGTAAGTTGCTAAAGATTGATTTACAATTTCAGTTTCATTCGGTGGATTATTTGTTTGCACTTGAAATAGTATCGTTTTGGAACTGTTTGCTGGAATTGTTCCAATCGGTATACCGTTTTCAGGATTTACATCTGGCTGAAGGACACCGTTAATTGTGACACTATCGGGAACGAATGTAGTCCCAGCTGGGATAGAATCTGTGAAATTAATATTTATTGCGTCAACATTACCGATATTTTTCACTTCAGAAATATAAAGTATAGTTCCACCGATATCTACAGTTGTTGGATTGGATGTTTTTGTAATTGTCAATTGTGCTTGCACGAAATTTGTAATGACGATATTACTAGTAGATGTTTCAGTAATAGGCGGTTGCCCTGGGTCTGGTTGGATTGTATATGTTGTATTGGATTGATTTGTAATCGATTTTTGGGAGAATGAATCGTTAATAAGAATTTGGAACGAAATAAGGTGAGTAGCGTTTGCTGCTAAAGTAGGTAAAGTAACACCTACATTTGGATTGGCATCAAGTATAGTTGTTCCGTTAAGTGTAAAACTATTTTCTACGAATGTAGTATCTTGGGGGATCGTATCTGAAAATATGAGATTAGTAGCTGGAATATTTCCGGTATTTTCTAGTGTTATTGTGTAAGTCAAAATATCACCTGTTGTTGCTTGCTGTGCATTGACTGCTTTTAAAGAAAGGATAGTCGCATCCGAAATTTGTGTGAAAGCAGGATTAGACGTAATTGTTCGAGAGATGATAGGAGCAGTTGGATCAGCGATAAAAGTATAGTCAATACGGGCTGTATTAGAAATTGGGTTTACGCTTGGAATAGATTGAACGATAACCTGGAATGTTACAGTGACGATTTCTGACGGTGTGATGGAGTTTAATGGTATTCCTACGTTAGGATCAGCATCTGGAACGGAAACGCTATTAATAGTTACGCTATTCGGAATAAAGGCAGTTCCTTCGGGGACCAAATCTGTTAAAGTAACTGTATTTGCAGTAGTATTTCCGTTATTTTGAACGACTACTGTGTAAGTGATTGTACCGTCAGTAGATTGTACGAGAGAATCTGTACTTTTAATTACGGATAACGATGCATCAACAACAGCTGTATTAATCGTATTAGACGAGGATGTTGCTGTAACAGGAGGTTGACTTGGATCGACAATATACGTGTAACTTGTAAGTGCTTGATTTATAATTGCTCCTTGTGGTGGAATAGAACTTGCAAGAAATTGGAACGTAATAGTAGCGGAATCACCTGGTGCGATAATACCAACGGGAATACCGAGAGTTGGACTTGCATCTGGAAGTGAAATCCCGTTGAGCGTAACACTATTTGGAACAAATAATGCTCCTTCAGGAACTCCGTTAATGAGTAATACAGAGTTTGCAGGGAAGTTTCCAGTATTTGTTAATGTTGCTGTATACGTAATTACATCCCCGATAGACACAATTGAACGATTTGCTTGTAAAACAGTTGTAACAGTCGCGTTATTAATTTGTGTTGAAGCGCTATTAGAATTTATCGTGCCTGTAACAGGAGGAGAGGCCAGATCAACGATGAATGTGTATTGAATAGATGCTACGTTTGTAATCGGATTTGAAGGTGGAGTTGATGTAACTATGACTTGGAAAGTAACGGTTAAGGAACTATCCGAGCTAATTGTTCCGATATTCACTCCGTTATTTGGATTTGCACCTGGAATTGTACTCCCATTTACAGCAAAACTATTTTCAACAAAGGTTGTTCCTGCTGGAACTGGGTCTGAGAAATTTACATTCGTAGCGTTTGTATTGCCGCTATTTTGAATCAAAACTGTATAAGTGATCGTATCTCCAATATTTGCAAAGGCTGTATTAGCAGTTTTTACAGCTGAAAGTATTGCTGTATTAATAGAAGTAACGAAGACATTCGTTTCCACATTGCCAGGCTGAGCCAGTAATGCATTGCCTACGTTATATTGGAAGTTAACAAATCCTAAGTTTTGGAGTTCAGGTGTGAACGTTGTTGGATTACTTACGATTTGTACTTGGAATATGATTGTAACAGTTTGATTTGGATTGATTGTATTTATGCCAACACCGTTAATAACCGAAGCGGATGGTAATGGAGTGCCATCAACAATAACTGATCCTGCAACAAATTGTGTCCACGATGGTAAAGGGTCTGAGAATATAGCGTTGTTAGCAGGAATATTGCCTGTGTTCGTAATAGTCGTTGCATACGTAATCGTATCACCAATCGTTGCAAAAGTTTTATCTCCTATTTTAATAGTATTTAAAATAGCACTTTCAATTTTTGTTGTAACGTTGTTAGAAATAATATTTTTTGAAACTGGAGGATTAGCTGGATTAACGATATGTTGAAAGCTAACGCTAGCTTGATTAGTAATTGGATTTATAGGCGGAATTTCATTGGCGATAATGTTAAATGCTACGATGACAGATTCGTTTGGCGCGATATCACCGATTGGAACGCCTGTAATGATATCTGCATTTGGGATGCTAGTTCCGTTCAGTGTAAAGCTATTCGGTTCAAAGGAAGTTCCGTCTGGAATAAGGTCGGTAAAAATAACATTCGTTGCACTCACATTTCCGCTATTTGTAATTGTAACGGTGTAGGTAATATCCTGCCCGATATCTACCGTAGATACATTTGAATTTTTTTGTGCAGTAAGGATAGCGCTATTAATTTGTGTTGTCGTTGTATTAGATTGATTGGAAGTTGTAATAAGTGGCTGGCTAGGATCAACGACATAATGATATGTGGTTGAAGCAGAGTTAGAAATGGGATTCAGTGTTGGAAGTGTAATAACAGTTGCTTGGAATGTAACGATTGCTGTATTACCACCATTAATGGAACCAATATTTACACCAGTTGATAAATCGGCGTTTGGAATGGTTTGCCCATTAGCTGTGAAACTATTTGGAACGAAACTTAAATTGCTATCAAGAATATCGATAATAGTTACATCAGTTGCGGTCACATTTCCGGTATTAGGAAGGTTAAGTGTAAATGTTATTGTATTACCAACATCCGCAAAAGTAAGGTTTGCTGTTTTGGTACTAATAATAGTTGCGTTGTTTATTTGAAGGAGTGTAGTGTTGGAAGTAGTTGCACTTGAAACGGGAGGATTAACAGGATCAACAGTAAATTCATACGTCGTTGATGCTGTATCTGGTGCTGGGTTATTAGGGGGAATATTGTTTACTGTAACTGGAAAGACGATACTATATATTTCATTTGGTGGAAGTGTTGCAAGTAATACACCTGTATTTGGATCCGCGTTAGGTTGTAAAACGCCATCGACAGTTAATGTGTTAGGAACAAATGTGAGTCCACTTGGTAATGTATCTGTGAATACAATATTAGTTGCATCGGTATTGCCTACATTGGTAATAGAAGTAGTATAAAAAGCAGTTTGCCCGATATCTGCAAAGGATACACTTTCATTTTTCGTCATAGACAATATTGCTTCGTTAATTTGGGTTGAAACAGGATTACTAATTGAAGTTTCTGCATCAGGTGGTGAGACTAATTGATACGATGTTGATGAGAAATTTACAATTGGGTTTTGGTTTGGTAATGATGTTACAGTAACTTGGAACGAAACTGTTACTGTAGTCCCGGCTGTTATTGTCCCAATATTCACACCGTTCGATGGATCCGCCCCACTTTGAGGAACTCCATTAATAGAAAATGTGTTTGCAATAAATGTAGTGACGCTTGGCACTGTATCTGTAAATATAACATTTTGTGCAGATGAGTTTCCATTGTTTGTTAAAACGACAGTATAAGTGAGTGTGTCTCCAATACGACTAAAGGATTTATCGACTTGTTTTAATGAAAGAATGTTAGCTGTATTAATCGTAGTAAACACTGTGTTTGAAGTAACGTTTCTTGAAACAATCGGTGCATTTGGATCAGCGATAAATGTGTAAGAAGCAGTAGCGGAATTGGCTACAGGATTTTGGTTTGGTGTAGAAGTAGCAGTAACTTGGAATGCGATAGATATTGAGTTGTTAGGAGCAATTGATCCGATTGTTATACCTGTATTAGGATCGAGTCCGATGTGTGTACTGCCATTGATTGTGACACTATTCGGAATGAAAGTTGTGCCGTCTGGAATAAGATCAGTGAAAGTAATATTAGTTGCATTTGTATTGCCATTATTCGTTAAAATGGTTGTATAGGTAATAGTATCACCTAGTGTAACAATTGTTTGATCGACCGATTTTACCATCGTTATCATAGCATCTAGTACCGGGTTTGTAACGATATTCGTGGAAGTAGAAGTTGTAATAGGAGTTCCGTTTGGATCGACAGTATAAGAATATAAAATTGTGTCATTACCCATAATTGAACTTGAAGGGGGAACAGAAAGAACATTTGCTTGGAAAGTAACGGTTACTGTTTTACCAGGAGCGATATTTGGTATAGTTACTCCAAGTGCTGGTTGCGCACCAGATTGCTGAACCCCATTTATTTTGACTGAGTTTGGTATAAAGGTAGTGTTAGCTGGAATTGCGCTCGTGAACGTTATATTCGTTGCAGTCGTATTTCCTGTATTTGTAATAGTTGTTGTATACGTAATCGTATCTCCAACAGAAATGATAGATTTATCAACGCTTTTTTTGGTCGTTAATATTGCACTATTAATTGTTGTCGAAACAGCATTAGATACGTTCGTTTGTGTTACGGCAGGTTGGCTAGGATCAACTACATGTGCAAATTGTACAGAACTAAAATTAGAAATTGGATTTATACTTGGAATGTTTGTAACAAGTACGTTGAGAGTAATTACGGCCGTTCCATTTGGGTTTATATTTCCAATCTGAATCCCGTTAGATGGATTTCCGATTTGCTGTGTACCAGAATCGTTTGTAAGAGTGCCAGATATGAATGTCGTCCCATCAGGTAAAGTATCCGTGAAAATTATATTTTGTGAAGTGACATTTCCAGGGTTACTTAATGTAATTGTATAAGAAATTGTATCACCAATCGTTGCGAAAGTTTTATCTACAGATTTGATTGCCACAATTTCCCCAGAATTTATTTGTGTCGAAACAGAATTAGATGTCGTATTTCGTGAAACAAGTGGTAAATTAGGTCCTGTCATAAATTTATAATCAATAGAAGCGCCGTTTACAACCGGTGAGTTTGGTCCGCCTGGTCCAATTGTGAAAATTGGATTTGGAATGCTAACTACTTGCACACGGAAGGTAACATTTATAAAATCTCCTGCAATAATATCCCCAATTGGTATCCCGTTCGCTGGATTTACTCCAGGTAATAAAACTCCGCCTACTCGAACGCTATCGTCTATAAATACTGCGTTATTTGGAATCGGATCTGTAAAAATGATATTCGTAGCAGTTGTGTTTCCTACATTTTCTAATAAAACTGTATACGTTAAAAATGAATTTCCAGGTGCTATGTCAGAAAATAGCCGATCCACACTTTTCGTTGCTTGAATAATCGCTTCGTTAATTTGAACTAAAGTTGGATTACTTGTAGCTGTTTCTGTCACCGGCGGCTGGGTAGGATCAACAATGATCGAGTATGTCGTGCTAGACTGGTTCAAAGTTGGATTTATAACTGGTATTGAGCCAACGATAGCTTGAAAGCTAATTGTTGTCGTTCCTCCAACTGGAATTGAGTCTAAAGAAATCCCGCTATCTGGTCTAAATCCAAGTTGTGGGATGGTATTAATTTGTACGCTATCAGGAACGAATGAAAGTTCAGGTGGTAATATATCGATAAAAACAGGTGTGTTTGCGGTAGTATTTCCGCTATTGGTGAGGGTAGTTGTATACGTAATTGTATCTCCAACAGCAGCAAAAGCACTGCTTGCAGTTTTTGTTGCGATAACAGAAGCAGTATTTACTTGTGTAAAGGTTTTATTAGATTGAACTGTTCGTGAAACTGGCGGTTCATTTATATCTACAATAAAGCTATATTGAAGCGATGATTTATTCGGGATTGGATTAGGGTTTGGAAGTGTTGTAATGTTAACTTGAAAACTGAGTGTAGCAGATGCATTTGAATTCAAGTTACCAATATTGATACCGTTTTGTGGATTTGCATTCGGAACGGTTACACCATTTATCTTAAAGCTATTTGGGATAAAGGTAGTACCGTTTGGAATTGTATCAGTAAAAATAATGTTGTTCGCAGTAGTATTTCCGTTGTTTGTAACAGCTGAAGAGAATGTAATTGTATCACCAATTGTAGCGAAAGTTGTACTAGCGCTTTTATTTATTACTAAAGTAGCGTCAATAATTGGTGTAACTGTTGTATTTGTTACGGTGCTACCAACAGCAGGAGATTGGTTTGGATTTACGGTATATTCATAATTTACAAGAGCATTATTTGTTAATGTGCCACTAGGTGGTATCGCTAAAATTTGTGCTTGAAAAGTAATGAATACAGTATCTCCTGGCGAAATATCTGCCAAGTGAACACCAAGTGATGGATCTAATCCTGGTTGTGGAACATTATTGATAGTTACGGAGTTCTGGATAAATGAAGCTCCTGCGCCAAGCCCATCTGTTAAAACAGTTGCACTAGCAGGGATATTACCTGTATTTGTTACTGCAATCGTATAAGTAACAATATCACCAATTGCAGCTGTCGGTGTATTCACAGACTTAGTAGCGACAATAGTAGCGTTATTAATTTGAGTTGTTATTACGTTACTTAACGTATTGGCGGATGCTGGAGGTAAGTTAGGATCTACGACATACTGGTACGTTGTATTACTTTGGTTCGGGATTGGATTTGGATTTGGGATAGAATTTACTTGTACTTGGAATGAGATGATTGTATTTGCATTCGGATTTATTGGGTCGATTGCAATTCCGCTTGCTGGATTGACATTAGGCAGTGTATTCCCATTTACAGTAACACTATTAGGAATAAACGATGTTCCGTTTGGAATTACATCTGTAAATATTACATTTGATGCAAGTGTGTTCCCGTTATTCGTTAAAGTAGTCGTGTACGTAATAATATCATTTACGTTAGCAAACTGTTTATCTGCAGATTTAGTAGCGGCAATTGAGGCGTTATTAATAGTTGTCTGTACAGTGTTAGAAGCAACCATCTGCATCACAGCAGGTTTGGATGGATCATACGTATATTGGAATGTTGTGCTTGATTGATTTGTAATTGGGTTTACAGCAGGGATAGTTGGTACAAAAACTTGGAATGCAACGGTGCTTGATGAACTCGCTCCTATCGTACCAATTGAAATGCCGTTAGCAGGATTTGCATTAGCTATAGGGACATTATTAATCGTTACAGTATTAGGAATGAAGAGGGTACCCGCTGGAATGATATCTGTAAATGTTACATTAGCAGCAGGGGTATTCCCGTTATTCGTTAAAATAGTCGCATATAGTATGACATCACCAATATCAGCGAAGTTTGTACTCGTTAGTTTTGTAGCAACGATATTAGCAGTATTAATTTGTGTAGTTACTATATTGCTAGCAGTGTTTCTAACAAGAGCAGGTAAGTTTGGATCAGCGATAAAGCTATATTGAAGTGCAGCGCTGTTTTGAATTGGGTTTGGTGAAGGTAGCCCATTTGTACTTATTTGAAAAACAATCGTTGTAAAACCACCTGAAGGAATGGAGCCGACTTGAAGACCGGTACTAGGGTCTGCACCTTGTTGTAAAGTACCACCTATAAAAATACTATTTGGTACGATAGTGGAGCCATTAGGGATTATATCGGTAACAATAACATTATTTGCTGTAGTATTGCCAAGATTAGCTAAAGAAATTGTATATGTGATTGGTTGCCCGACATCGGCGATAGTTAAATCTACTTCTTTGACAATCACTACATTTGCTAAATTAATTTGTGTACTTACAGTGTTACTTACAGATGTTTCTATAGTTGGTGGATCGCCCGGATTTAGAATAAAGCTATACTGTGTACTAGATGAATTTAATGTTGGGTTTTGTGTTGGTAAAGAGTTGACGGTTACTTGATAAGAGACAGTAAGTGAGCCATTAGCAGCAATGGAAGGTAGCGGAACACCTATATTTGGATCTGCGTTATTTTGAAGTACACCATTAATAAGAAAAGTATTTGGAATAAAGGTAGTACCGTCTGGATTCGTATCTACGAAAGTAGGACTATCAGCAGAAACACTTCCTGCATTCGTCAAAGTAACAGTATAAGTTAATATATCCCCTACGGTAGCGAACTCTCGATCCACTGTTTTGGCTGAAATGACATTTGCATCGTTTACTTGAGTAAATGTAGTGGTTGAAGTAGTGTTCTTACTTACAGGTGAAGTGTTTGGATCAACGATAAAGTTATAGGAGATGGAAGCGCTATTTGAAATAGGGTTTGGATTTGGAATGCTAGTTATTACTACTTGGAATGAAGCTGTAATTGTAGTATTAGCATTGATGCTACCAATATTGATGCTAGCTGGTGTAACGCCTGGCTGAGTAACACTGTTAACTATAACGCTGTTTGGGACAAAGGCGGTTCCATTCACAATTGAATCAGATAGTAATACATTGTTCGCTGCAACATTTCCATCGTTAGTAAGAGCAAAGGTGTAAGTTAATACATCGCCAACTTCCGCAAACGTTTTATCTACAGATTTATTAACATGGAGATTTGCTAGTCTAATTGTTGATGTAACAGAATTAGAATTTGCTGTTTTTGAAGTCGGTGGCAAACTTGGATTTACAGTGTAAATATAAGAGGCGAAAGCGTTATTAATAATAGGGTTTTGGGCAGTAATGTTAATGACTGTTACTTGAAAGGATAAGGTAAAAGTAGCTCCACCAGGAATTGTGCCGATAGGTAAAGCAACGAGAGAATCTACATTTTGTAAAACTCCGTTTAGTGTTACAGTACCAGGAGTCAATATCGTTCCGTTTGGAAGTGGATCAGTTAGTTGCACGTTATTAGCGGCTGCATTTCCACTGTTTGTAATAAGGATTGTATAACTTATCGTTTCGCCAATTGTGGCAAATTGTTTGTTAGTTGATTTTGTTAATGTTACATTCGCATTGTTAATTTGAGTGGAAACGAGATTCGAAGAAATATTTTTTGTAACAGGTGATTGGCTAGGATTGACAGTATATTGATAAGAAGCGCTTGATCCATTAGATACGACATTTGACGTGGGTATTGTGTTTACTACTACTTGAAATGCAACATTTTTTGTTGTGCCGCTTGTTATGGATCCAATGTTCACGCCGGTAGCGGGATTTGCGCCCACTTGTGTCGTGCCATCTATTGTTAAACTGTTTAGAACGAAAGTTGTTCCAGTAGGGATGACATCTGTAAAAATAACATTGTTCGCATTTGTATTACCTGTACCTGTAAAGGAAACAGTGTACGTTAGTGTATCACCAATATCTGCAAAATTTTTATCTACTGCTTTCGTCATTGTTACAGTAGCATTATTCACTTGAGTGGAGACAATATTTGTCGTATCAGTCCCACTTACTGCTGGTTGATTAGGTACAGGAATGTATTGATATGTTGTTGTTCCACTATTTAATATTGGGTTTGTTTGAGGGATAGAAGGAACGAGCACTTGGAATGAAATAGTAGTAGTGGAATTTGCGGCAATTGAACCAATTGGTATACCATTAGCGGGATTTGCGCCAGCTTGAGTAACTCCGTTCACAGTTACACTCCCTGGAATGAAAGTAGTCCCGCTAGGAATCGGATCCGTATATATCACATTCGTTGCAGCGATATTTCCTATATTAGCTAAGGCAATACTGTAAGTTAATGTTTCACCAATATCGGTAAAAAGTTTGTTAACTGATTTTGTTCCATTAATATCTGCAAGGTTAATTTGTGTTCCAGCAGAGTTACTTGTTGCAAGACCATTAAAAGTTGTTCCTCCGGCGATTGGTGTATATTGAAATGTAATATTAGCAGTGTTAGAGATAGGATTTTGACTTGGAAGAGAAACGACAGTAGCTTGGAAAGTTACTATACGAGAAGCACCATTATTAATTGTTCCAAGAGATATACCAGCGGTAGGATTTGCATTTGTTTGTGGTACGTTATCTACTGTTACAGTGCCGGGTATAAAAGAAGTACCGTTAGGGAGACTATCTATAAAAATAGCGTTATTGGCAGGAAGAAGCCCGGTGTTAGGGATAGTAACTGTATAAGTGAGAATGTCTCCAATTGCAGCAACGCTTTTATTCACGCTTTTCGTTGCTTGAATATTTGGTGAGTTTATATTAATTTGTAAGCCGACTGTATTTAACATGTATGCATCTCCGTTAGTAGTTAAACGGATTGCGGCGGATACTTGTGAGTTTGTTAAATAAGAGGAAATATCAATGGAAGTAATGTCCCAGCCCTGTCTTCCTGCGGAAATGTTTGTACTTGTAGAAGCACTTTGATTTCGCGTTCCAAATGTCCCTGTTGTATCTAAGTTTCCTGCAGCATTATTAACTTGAGAACCGAAGAAATTATTTATGGCATTGTTTGGTCCAGATAAAGCATTTAACGAACTGAAATTTGGTCCAAATAAAGCTTGATCCCCGGTTAAATCTGCATCTCCTTCGGTAGAACTTAAAAATAATCTCCCGCTTACTGGTCCACCTGAAGGTGTTAAAAATCCAGAAACAGATACATCAGCACTACCAGTTTCTGCAGAAACACGGTTACCAGCTACATAAATGGTTAAGTTTCTTGCTGGCAATGTCCCGTTTTGATAAGCGACGATAAGCGTCCATCCAGCCGAATTAATTGTTCCATTAGAAGCATCTATAGGATCTACAAGTCCAGGAACCGCTCCTGTAGTATAGGAGCCAGAACCGCCCGCTTGAATAAGAGTTGTTACGTCTGCTGAACGAGTGTAAAAGCCAAATGTAATAGAGTTTGAAACGAATGTTTGATTTGAAGCTGTAACAGCTGAAGGAGTAATCGAGTATGTTGAAACAGGTGTTGTAAAAGAAACTGGGTTTCCTAATACACTCGTAATGTTTTGATCACGAGATAAATAGTTTCCACCCCAAACGAGTTCTGCGTAAAGAATAGTACTACCAGCAGGGATATTTAAAATAGCGGTAGAACTATTTTGTGTATAGTTTAACGTTGTACCAGCAGGAAAAGTAGTTACTTGTAAAGCAGTATTCGTAGTTACGAATGCACCAATTGCCCCGATTGTACCAGCACGGTTTTGATTACTAATTTTACTTAAGCCTAAAGTATTGCCTGTAATAGCGAGTGCGCCGTTAGTGGTGGTAGAAAATCGATTCGTAATGGGCATGTTGTCACCTCATTTACAATATAGTCTTGGTCAAAATAACATATGTGTGTGACAAATAAAGGGAAACATGTACAAGTTGATTTCGTAATAATGATTTAAATGTCTAGATAAGGGGATGGAGTATGGTTGAATTAGAAATTAGGGTGGAGTGTCTTAGGAAAGAACAAATAGGCGATATTGTAGCATTATCTTCTTATATTGGATGGGATTATAACAGAGAAGAAGTTGAAACAATTTTCAACTCAGGTATTGTATACGGTGTATGGAATGAGAGAAAAGAACTTATTGCTAGCGCAGCAATAATATTATATGGGGAGGCGTTAGCATCTATCGGAATGGTAATTGTACATTCAGATTATAAGGGAAGAGGAATTGGAAAGATGATAACAGATTCATGTATTAAGAGTGTACTAGCTCATACTCCCATTATGTTGATTGCTACGGATGAGGGAAAGCCTTTATACGAAAAGTTAGGATTCAGGGAAGTAAGCTATGTTTCTAAATATATATGTAACTCGTACAATGCGAATAATCATTGTATAAAAAATGAAGATTATATGATGAATTATGAAGAGTGTGATTTAGAAAAAATAATAAAAATAGATGAAAATGCGTTTGGAACAAATCGAAAGGTGTTTTTAAAGAAAAGGATTATGCAAAGTGAACAATGCAATGTTGTGAAAGATAAGGAGCAAAATGTACTAGGATATGGTTTGAGTATACAAACGCCAGAAAATAAAATAATAGGACCAGTCGTTGCTAAAAATAATGCGATGGCAATGAGAATAGTACATGATTTAGCAAGAGGGCATAATGGAAAATTAAGAATGGATGTACCAGAAGGAAAGAACGATTTTATGAAAGAATTAGAGATTGCTGGTTTTAAAAAGGTGAATACACCACCAATTATGATGAAAAATAGTAATCGGTTATTAAAAAGAAATGGTGAACTATATAGTATTGCAGCACAAATTTTTGGATAAAAAAAGAATCCTTTTAAATGAAGGATTCTTTTTTTATCCCGCTATTTGCCGGGCAGTAAGACTCCCACCCAAAAAAATCAGCGGAAGCAAAGAAGTTAGGTGGGGGATCAACAAACCACCACTGATTAAAGTTTCACTTTATCCAATTTAATCACGATATTGGTCATGAGTTGGCTGAAAGAGGTCTTCCTCGATATCTCTCACCATAGAAAAATTATCAACGTTATAATGACCGTGTAAAGTTTTATTGTGATGACCAATAATTTGTTCTGCAGACAATACGTTAGAATCAGTTGTTGAATGCCCGTTTTTAATTAATGTAACGTCAAATCCTTGTACAGTTGCTGTCCTAACCGCAGTGTCAATGCAATGTTCGGTTTTACATCCGCCTATAACAATATGATTAATGTTTTCTTCTTTTAAAAGTTCAAGTAAAGAAGTGCCGTAGAATGAATTGGTTGCTGCTTTATTAATAAGGATTGCAGACTGGGGTACTTGAATTTGATTATGTACTTCAAATCCTTCGCCACTACCAGAAGCAACATCGATATCTCTTACGAAAACAATAAGAGCATTTGAATCTATTGCTTTCTGCAGTGCTATATTTAGTGTAGATAATAGCTCGGTTTTACGAAAAACTGCATTTTCTTGCTCATTTCCATCAATTAATTCTTGTTGAGCGTCGATAATTAATAGTGCTTGTTTCATCGTGTCTCCCCTTTAATATGAAATAAGTTCCACTTTACATATTCCTTCAGATTGTTAGAAAATCCTCCATTGTAAGCGAAGTAGAAGATTGATTTACAAAGTTGTCAAAGAAATTTCATTCTCATAGTGTGTAAAAACATGTATGATAGGAGATGGAGAATTTTTGAGTAGGTGGGAATAACATGCAAACAGTAGAAGATTATCTTTCATTCTTACATACGAAAGGATTTAAATTATCAGAGGAAGCGCAAGGGTTTATTATGTTCGGACAAGGATATACTGGTGCGTCTGATGGGATTGTGAACGCAGCAATAGAAGCGACAATTAAACATCAATTGCAGTTTGATGGTAGTTATTTCGTTGCGTTATTAGAACGATTGAAAGAAGAAGAAATTACAGATAAAAAAAGCGCTAAGGCTTTTATGCGGAAGTTACAAGCGTAACTTCACGCAGCCTGCGCTTCTTTTTTTGTTTTGGAAGGTAATTCAACAAAAATCATGCCTAGGAAAATACATAGACATCCGATAATAGCAGAAATAGAAAGTTGTTCATTTGCAACGAGAACGCCTGTTAAGGCAGCAAAAACGGGCTCCATTGCGAAAATAATTGCTACTCTCGTTGGAGAAGTGTGTTTTTGTGCCGATGTTTGAATGAAAAAAGCAATAGATGTTGCAAACAGGGCAGTTAGAAAGAGTGCGAATAAAAAGGATTGATTCGTCCATAGTGATACTGAAAATAACTTTTCCCAATCTTCAAACAAGAAAGCGCAAATAGAAGAAAATATACCAACAGCTAATACTTGAGATGTGCTTAATAATAAAGGTGATATTTTCTTAGAAAAGAAGCCGTTAATAAGAATATGGGCAGCGAAAGCGACTGCACAACCGAGAACAAGTATATCTCCTATATTTAATTGGAAAGAATCAGCAGCTGTTAATAAGTACAAACCTGTTGTAGCTACAGCAATACCAAGTACGATGAAAATGGTAGCTTTTTGTTTTAAAAAGATAAATGATAAGATTGGGACCATAACAATGCTTAGCCCAGTTAAGAAACCTGCTTTTGAAGATGTTGTATAGAGTAAGCCAAATGTTTGCAATAAATAACCGACAAATAAGAAAAAACCAACGATTATCCCTGCCGTGCTACTATGTTTTATATCTTGTTTTGAAGTTTTTTGTGAGAAAATAATTTGAACGAATAATAAAATAATTCCAGCGAATAAAAAGCGAATACCATTAAACGTAAATGGACCAACGAAAGACATAGCGTTTTGAACGACAACAAACGTAGCTCCCCAAATAAAAGAGACAAATAATAAAGCAAGAGGAGCAATCCACTCTTTTTTCACACTCATACCCCCGTTAATTTTGTAAGATAGCTTTTCTAGCTAATTCATCAGCTACTTTATTTTGACTACTTGGAATCCACTTAATAAAAAAGAGATCGAAGTTTTTTATGTACTGCAGCGCTTCATCTAAAAGAGGTGCAAATATTTTATTTTTTGCGTATTCCTTTTCAACAGCCCGTTCGACAAGCTGGGAATCTGTACGAAAAGAGACAGTGCTATAATTATGCTCGATGCAATATTTTAATGCTAGAAGTAAAGCGCGGTATTCTGCTTCATGATTGGACATTGTTCCAAGTGGTAATGATAATTGTACAGGCGGCTGAACGCCTTTAATAAACACTCCTGCACCAGAAGGACCAGGATTTCCTTTTGATGCACCATCAATATATACTTCAATCAAAATGAGAAACCTCCAAATTATAAGATTATCCCCTACTTAAATATTTTTTGAAGTAGGGGATAGAGTAGTTATCCGATTGTGATGCTATAACGACATGTAAATGTTTCATTCGCTTGTAAAGATTGAATTCCCTTTTTGTCCTTGAAATCTTTTGCTGGATTTATTTCATCAGCGATTCCATACCAAGGTTCAATACATAAGAAAGGTGCGTTATCCCCTGGTGTCCATACGCCAACAAATGGGAAGCCATCAAATTCTACTTTTACAAATTTATTATGTTTATGAGAACGGATCGAAATTTCATTCGTATTCATATTTTCAAAAATAAGCGCATCATTTTTGAATAAATCATATGTAAGTGGCAATTCAGTTGTATTTTCAGCGATTAATTGCTTTTTGTTTGAAAGATAAGGTCCTTCTAATACGCTTGTTTCTAAGCGTTCCGAACCATTAAATGATAAATGATAATCTGTAAATGATTCACTGTCCAATAAGGGGAAGTTGAATCCAGGATGTGCTCCGATTGAGAAGAACATCTCTTTAGAAGTAGGATTGTTTACTTCATATGTTACATGAACGCTTTGTCCATCTAGCTCATAAGAAACGAGTAATTCGAATTCGTATGGGTATTTTTTTAATGTTTCTTCATTACTAGTAACGATATAAGTGATTTTTGTTTCGCTTTGTTCTTTCACAGAGAAAGTAAGATCACGAGCGAAACCGTGTTGTGTTAATGAATATGGTTTATCGTCTACGTAGTATGTATTATCTACTAATCGGCCGACAATTGGGAACAAAATTGGTGCACGGCGTCCCCAATAAGTAGAATCACCTTGCCATAAATATTCTGTGTTGTCTTCTTTTAAGCGAACGCTCTGTAATTCTGCACCTTTGTCAGAAATGGAAACGATCACTTTTTCATTTTGAATTGTTGCTGTCATGAAGTGAAACCTCCTAAATCTTTCATATGTTTCATTATACGTTGTCTAAAAGGAAAAAGGTAGTTTATGATAGGAATCTATTGACGAAAGAGGGGCTACCACGTAAAATATAATCTTGTTGCTTAAAAAACGAATAACGTGGTTCGAAACCATCCCACGTAAAAAAACTAAGGAGATTTTGTCATGAATATTAGAACTTTAGTCGGTAATGGTATTTTAGCGGCATTATATATTGCTGTTTCTATGCTTATTCAGCCATTTGGCTTTACGAATGTACAATTTCGTATTTCAGAGATGTTTAATCATCTCGTTGTATTTAACAAGAAAGCAATTTACGGAATTGTATTAGGTGTATTTTTAACGAATCTCTTTTTCTCACCTATGATCGCTTACGATTTAGTATTTGGAGTAGGGCAATCTATTCTTGCGTTAGTTGCAACGATTATTTCTATGCGATTTATTAAAGGTGTTTGGGCTCGTATGATTTTTAATACAGTTATCTTTACAATTACAATGTTTATGATTGCAATTGAACTTCATCTTGCATTGGGTTTACCATTTATGTTGTCTTGGTTAACTTGTGCAATTGGTGAATTTGTTGTCATGGCGATTGGTATGCCTGTAATGTACTGGATTAATAAGCGAGTACAATTTGAAAGATTTATGTAATAGATGAAAGAGCTATTCCTATAGGGATAGCTCTTTTTGTATGTAATCATATTGAATATAATGCTGTGACTCTAGATAAAATATAATAAAATAAAGTGAGGCTTCAATTAGCCGGATATATATAAGAAGTCTTACATAAGGGGAATGTAGTATGAAATATAAAATTCATTGGTTGTATAAAACGAAGCGTGGATTGCAGACGGAATTAACAACAGAGTATATGAACATAGAAGAAGTACTTCAATTTGCAGAGGATTTTGAGAAAACAGGAAGAGCTAAGGAACTTTTATTTTACGATGAAATGGACGCAGAATGGTCATTAAAAGAGATGAAAAAGTTAAGTAAGCAAGTAGAGGAAGAGCCCCAAGAAATACTAGTTTATTTTGATGGGGGGTATGATGTGCAAACGAAAGAAGCTGGCGTTGGTATATGTGTGTATTATAAAAAAGGAAATACAAACTACCGCATTCGCCGCAATGCATATATAGAAGGTATATATGATAATAATGAAGCGGAATATGCATCATTATTATACGGTATGAATATACTCGAGGAACTAGGGATTAAGTATGAAGCAGTTACACTTCACGGAGACTCACAAGTGGTACTGCAGCAATTAGCCGGAGAATGGCCTTGTTATGATGAGCATTTAAACCATTATTTAGATCAAATTGAACAAAAGGCGAAGCAAATGAAATTAAAACTTGTATGTGAACCGATATCTAGAAAACAAAATAAAGAAGCACATCAATTAGCAACGCAAGCATTAGAAGGGACAGTCATTGATAGTCATAAAGAAATAACCGAATAGAGAGGTGCAAAGGTGGATAAAAAGCAACTCATTACAGAGGTAAATGACTTATTAGAAACATATTGTGAAGGATGTTTCTTGCGAGAACATAATCGAAAGACAAATAGTAAATATTATGCTCATTCATTTTGTATAAGACAATGTACAGTTGGAGAAACATTGAAAAAGTATGGAGAACAGTTGTCATAAAAAAACATCCAGAGAAAATTCTCTGGATGTTTTTTTAGTGCTTTGCTTCGTTTAATTGCTGCTCGCATTTGCTTAGTTTCTTTTCCTCGTTCATTAAAAATGGTTCATCTAAATCTACTGCAACAGATTTCATAATTTCAAGCTGTGAGCGAGCTGCTGCTACTGCAGTAGTAGCATGCTCTAATGTATCTGGATCCATTGAAATTGTTGCTGATCCTACCATTTTTTGTGCTGTTTCTACACGGAATTTTACTTCTTCAAAATCATTTACTTCTGATCCCATTGTTACTGCCTCCTTTGTATATTGCGCATTTCACATAGTTTTTGCTCTGTAAAACGGAAATATACAAAGGAATAATAAAGGAGGTTACCAAGTAAGGTAACCTCCTGTTATATGTTGGATTAAAGTTTTACTACGTTAGCAGCTTGAGGTCCGCGGTTACCTTCAGTAATGTCGAAAGATACTTCTTGACCTTCTTCTAAAGCTTTGTAGCCGTCTCCTTGAATAGCAGAGAAATGTACGAATACATCGTCAGCGCCTTCCATTTCGATAAATCCAAAACCTTTTTCGTTGTTAAACCATTTTACTTTTCCTTGCATGTTATAATTCCTCCTAAAAGCGTTTACTATTTTCATTTAGTGAAATTCATTTAAAAAATAATATAAACTAAAAATGCTATATTCTTGAATATTCTGCTAAATGATTAATTTAAATATACACGAATTGGGAGAATTTAGTCAAGTAAGCGATTTTATTTTTTGTATTTTTAAATAATTTTTCAGTCAAATTTTTAAATAGGTATAGGACAGGCCGAGTATGTAATATTCTTAATTGAATGCTATACATAATGAGGTGAAAGAATGAATAAGTCTTATTTATTAGATAATGAAGGAATAAGAACGAGAACCGACATACCGGATTGGGTTGCAAAAGAATTTGAGATTTTTTCAAGTGTCGTGTTAGAACCAACTTTTCCATGTTATTTCGGTTTAACAGCTTTGAAAAAGAATGAACTTCGTTATTCATTTCTTTCTCATAATGATTGGAGTCATTTGCCGCATACAATGTTATCTTTTTTAGAGTTAATGAAAGAGAGGCCGATTGTAAGAAGGGGCTTTTTCCTTTTTATAGAACCGGAATGTGAAGAACAATCACTCGAATATTACCGCGATTATTTTTGGAAAGTGCTACAGTATTTGCATGAGAACGATGATCAAGCATGGCCAAAGCAAATTCCTGAAGAGCCAGACCATTATTTATGGGAATTTTCATTTGGTGGTGAGCCAATATTCTCATTTGGAAATGCGCCAGCTTATAAACAACGAAAAACTAGACATTTAGGGAATGCTCTCGTTATTGGGTTTCAGCCACGCACTATTTTTGATGGATTAGAGGGAGATCGTCCTAAAGGAGCATATTCAAGACAAATGGTCCGTGAGCGAGTTGAAAAGTGGGATCAATTGCCGAAACATCCTAACATTAGTCATTATGGTGACCCAGAGCATCGTGAATGGAAACAATATTTCATAGGAGACGATGTAGAACCAATAAAAGGGAAATGCCCTTTTCTTCATAAGATAAAAAAGTAAGAGCCATCACCTAGATGGCTCTTTTGTATATTTTGGATAAAAAAGGGTATTTTATTACGAAAGCTAGTCTATTTCTTCAAATTATATCATTAACTAGTAATAAAGAGAGTAGAAAGGATAGAGCGATGTTTGGAGCAATTATACAGCAAATCGTATTAGGTATTTCATTAGCTGCACCAGTAGGGCCGATTAATATTGAAATGTTAAAACGAGGAATTGAACGTGGGTTTTGGCATGCTTGGGTTGTTGGAATTGGTGGAATGACTGCAGATGTTTTATTTATGTTACTCATTTATTTCGGTTTATCTTCTGTGTTTATGTATACATATGTACAAGCCTTCATGTATTGCACGGGTTTTTTCTTGTTATTTTATTTAGGATTTCAAAGTGTAAAACAAGGAATTTTCCACTCGAATATGGAATATAAAAAAGAAGAGGTAGGTGGCCTTAAGCAATCGTTTATGGCAGGATTTTTAATTGCGATATCCAATCCATTAAATCTTGTTTTTTGGTTTGGTATATACGGAAGTACACTTAGCTCATTACTTACGAAGGTAACGAAACAAGAAGCTTTTTTGTACAGTCTTTGCATTATTGCTGGCATTATTTTATGGAATTTAAATATTGCTTTTTCTGTACATTTTGGAAGAACTTTATTAAAACCAAAAGCACTTGGCTACATAACAGCTGGAGCAGGTATTATTTTAGTAGGTTACTCTATACATTTTGCATACAAAGCTTTACAGTTGTTCACATAAGATTGAAGGGGAGATTTTTATGTATCGAACCACTATTGACGGAAAAGAAATTATCATTACGTTAGCGCCAAAAATCCGAAAAGAAATTACTGATAGAAATCCACTATATGAAGCGGTATTTCATAATGCTGCAAGATTGCTACAAACAAAGCAACCGACGTTTGCAGTAAATCATGAAATATTTGGTCTCATTATTGGAGAAGTGCAAAGAGGAGAAGTAACAGTGTTTGCAGTGGAACATATTATTCCGAAGCAAAATATATTTGGACCAAATAATTTTTTCTCGACAATAGAACAGCAGGCAAATTTGTAAAGTGAATAGAATAAGAATAGAAAAGAAATAGTCGTAACGATATGTTGCGGCTGTTTTTTGGGAAAAGGGGGAAACAAGATGAAGAAAGTGGGGAAAGAGTTCTTTTTACAACATGATATCGTTATTATGTATAGCATTCTATTTATTTTCATTATTATTTTAAAAATGCAATTTTTCTCTTGGGTTGGCATGTTAGCATGTATGTTTGGGATTGTTTTCTATACACTTAATGAATATATGACACATCGTTTTTTATTCCATATAAAGCCACCTAAAAACACATTTCTATTAAAAATGTTAAGAAGATTACATTATGATCACCACGTATATCCAGAGGATTTAAAACTTTTGTTTTTACCTGTATGGTTTAGTATACCTAGTTTTACTATTTATTTGCTTATAGCATATGGTATTACAAAAAGTGTTACTATTACACTTTCATTTGGAATCGGAATGATTATCATGCTGCTCGTTTACGAATGGAAACATTATATTGCCCATAGACCGATTCGTCCCGTCACTAAGTTTGGAAGATGGCTAAAAAAACAACATATATTACACCATTATAAAAACGAAAAGTTTTGGTTCGGTGTTTCAAATCCAGTATTCGATTTTATATTTGGAACACTTAAAGACGGAAAAGATGTTGAGTTAAGCGAAACAGCTCGTAATTTGGAAAAGGAAAAAAAGACAAAAGTAGTGCGTTAAGCGCTGCTTTTGTCTTAATGAAGAAAAAAAGTAAGGTGTCACTTTATTTTGAAAAAGTATATTAAAAATTTGGGGGGAATTGCCGAAAAATGTCTATCGAAAAATCTTTGCATGAATGTATGGATTGTCTAAAATAAGTATAAGTTTCTGAATATTTATAAAATTTAGTCTTTAGGTATGCAAGGGGGAAGTGTATTTCAAGTAAGAGAGGGGATCGGTTAATGAAACGAGATGATACGTCAGCACGTAAGTTGCAAAATGAGGTGAATTATACAGAGGTTGTTCAGTCGGAAGAATTTCAATTGTTATTAAATACGAAAAAGAAGTTTATCATTCCAATGAGTATTTTCTTTTTTAGTTTTTTTATCGCATTACCTATTTTAACGTCGTATTCAAAGGTGCTTAATACACCTGCATTTGGTGACGTTACATGGGCGTGGGTATTTGCTTTTTCCCAATTTCTTATGACATGGGCACTATGTATGATTTATAGCAAAAAAGCAGAGTCATTTGATGAAATCTCCCAAAAAATTCTGCAAGATATGCAAAAAAGGAGGGGCTGAACTTGAATACTACTGCATTTGCACTATTTTTAATTATTGTTCTTGGTACGCTCGTCATAACATATTTTGCATCGAAAAAAACGAAAAATGCGAGTGAATTTTATACGGCCGGAGGGGGATTAACTGGTTGGCAAAATGGTTTGGCCATCGCTGGAGATTACATGTCTGCTGCTTCATTTCTTGGTATAGCCGGAGCAATCGCATTAACTGGGTTTGATGGATTCTTTTATAGTATCGGTTTTTTAGTTGCTTATTTAGTTGTACTGTATCTTGTGGCAGAACCGCTTAGAAATTTAGGAAAGTACACTTTGGCGGATATGATTGCAGCACGCTTTGATGCGAAAAAAGTTCGCGGAGTTGCAGCTCTTAATACGATGACGATTTCTATCTTTTATATGATTGCACAATTAGTTGGCGCGGGTGCACTTATTAAATTATTATTAGGGATTGAATATACGACATCTGTATTAATCGTTGGAACACTTATGACGGTGTATGTTATTTTTGGAGGTATGACAGCAACGAGCTGGGTACAAATCGTAAAGGCTGTATTACTTATGGCTGGTACGTTTATTATTTCTGTTATCGTTTTCGCAAAATTCAACTTCAGCGTGACTGAAATGTTCGCTCAAATGAAAACAGCTACACCTTTAAAAGATTCATTTTTAAATCCAGGTGTAAAGTATAAGGATGGTCTTGATACACTTTCTTTAAATTTAGGGCTAGTACTTGGTACAGCTGGATTACCACATATACTTGTCCGCTTTTTTACAGTACGTGATGCAAAAACTGCGCGTCAATCTGTCGTATATGCGACGTGGTTAATTGGTGCATTTTATATTATGACGATTTTCTTAGGATTTGGTGCGGCAGCGTTTGTAGGAAATGAAGCGATTATTAAAGCGAACCCAGCTGGTAATATGGCGGCACCTTTATTAGCCAAAGCGTTAGGTGGAGACTTCTTATTTGCTTTCGTATCAGCAATTGCTTTTGCAACGATTTTGGCTGTAGTGGCAGGTCTTGTATTAACAGCAGCATCAGCATTCGCTCATGATTTTTATAATGAAATCATTCGTAAAGGAAAATCAACGGAAAAAGAGCAAGTATCCATGGCTCGTTATGCATCTATTGGAGTAGCGATACTATCTATCATACTTGCATTATTTGCCCAAACATTAAACGTAGCATTTTTAGTATCATTAGCATTTGCAGTTGCAGCGAGTGCAAATCTACCAGTAACTTTATTTACAATATATTGGAAGCGTTTTAATACAACGGGTGCTATTTCGGGTATGATTGTAGGTCTCGTATCAGCAATTGTTCTCGTAGCGTTGAGTCCGAATGTTTGGAACCCTGTAGCTGGAAAAGCTATTTTTGTTGGGGAAGCGTTATTCCCATATACGACACCAGGAATTATTTCAATTCCACTCGGATTTCTTGCAGCATATTTAGGAACGGTTTTATCTAGTAAGAAAGAAGATGAAGCGAAATTTGATGAAATTCTAGTGAAATCTAATACTGGTCATGGCATTAGCGATGCGTCTTCACATTAAATAAAAGAGGAGCTTTTCGATAGATAAGAAAAGCTCTTTTTTCTTTTGTCATTTTCTTGTAAATATTACTGATTTGTAAGTAGGATTTGTCTTAATTTTGTGGAATGAAAATAGCAGGGAGAAATTTAAGTCATCATGGCACCAGCGCAGCTTTTGTGAAAAATAAGTTGTTATGGAAGGTGGAAGTAATGATGAAAACGAAGCAAACTGATGAATTATTAGCAAAAGATGAGCAATATGTTTGGCACGGAATGCGTCCTTTTAGTCCAAATAGTACAATGGTAGGGGCAAAAGCTGAAGGGTGCTGGGTTGAAGATATACAAGGAAAAAGATATTTAGATGGTATGAGTGGCCTTTGGTGTGTGAATAGTGGATATGGAAGAAAAGAGCTCGCAGAAGCGGCTTATAAGCAATTACAAACATTATCATACTTTCCAATGTCACAATCCCATGAGCCAGCTATAAAGCTTGCTGAAAAGTTAAATGAGTGGCTTGGGGGAGAGTATGTTATTTTCTTCTCAAATAGTGGTTCAGAAGCGAACGAAACAGCTTTTAAAATAGCAAGACAATACTATGCTCAAAAAGGTGAACCACATCGTTATAAATTTATGTCACGTTACCGTGGGTATCACGGGAATACAATGGCGACAATGGCAGCGACGGGACAAGCGCAGCGTAGATATCAATATGAGCCGTTTGCTTCAGGTTTTTTACATGTAACACCACCGGATTGTTACCGTATGCCTGAAATTGAAGGACAGCATATTTATGATGTAGAATGTGTGAAAGAAGTCGATCGTGTTATGACGTGGGAATTAAGTGAAACAATTGCTGCGTTTATTATGGAACCTATTATTACAGGCGGGGGCATATTAATGCCACCACAAGACTATATGAAAGCTGTTCATGAGACGTGTCAAAAACACGGTGCCTTGCTTATTAGTGATGAAGTGATTTGCGGTTTTGGACGTACAGGAAAAGCATTCGGATTTATGAATTATGATGTGAAGCCAGATATTATTACAATGGCAAAAGGTATTACGAGCGCATATTTACCATTATCTGCAACAGCTGTGAAAAAAGAAATATATGAGGCTTTTAAAGGTAAAGGAGAATATGAATTTTTCCGCCATATTAATACATTTGGTGGAAATCCAGCAGCTTGTGCATTAGCACTTAAAAATTTAGAGATTATGGAAAATGAAAATTTAATTGAGCGATCTGCACAAATGGGTTCCCTTTTATTAGAGCAACTAAAAGATGAAATTGGGGAACATCCACTTGTTGGGAATATTAGAGGAAAAGGTCTATTAGTTGGGATTGAATTAGTAAATGATAAAGAGACGAAAGAGCCAATTGATAATGATAAAATAGCAAGTGTTGTAAATGCTTGTAAAGAAAAGGGCTTAATTATAGGACGAAACGGTATGACAACAGCAGGATATAATAACGTTTTAACATTAGCTCCGCCTCTTGTTATTTCAAGTGAAGAGATTGCTTTCGTTGTTGGAACGTTGAAGACAGCGATGGAGCGTATTTAATAAATAGAGAGAGGAGCGAGCTGTAATATAAGGCTCGCTCTTGTTTAGTAGGAGGGGACTTTTAATGGAGAAATATGATCCTAACAAACATTATCACATCGGATATTATGAAGACGGATATGATTTAGAAGTGACGGCGTACAAAAGAATAAATGAACCAGTTTGGGATGCTTATATTCCGCACTATGAGGCAGACGATTTTTATAAGAAAGTGGAGGGAATGAAGCTAGGTAAATATATAGATGATTATGGCATTATGGTGTATTCATTTGGGAATGATATTGATGATGATGAAGCACGAATTATTTTTGAAAAATGGTTAAAAAAGAACGGGATTGTTTAAAGATAAAACAAAAAGGAGATTGCTATCTTATAAAATAGCAATCTCCTTTTATTATAGTAAATTTATTTACTTGCTTTCATTGCTTTATCTTTTGCACCAAAAGTGTATTTTAACATTGGTGGTGTAATCATTGTAGTTAAAATAACGACAATAACGATTGCTGTAAAGTAATCTTGTGCCAATAGACCTGAAGAAAGTCCTGTTCCTGCGATGATAAGTGCAACTTCACCACGAGAAACCATTCCAGCACCGATAATTGCAGAAGACTTAGCGTCAAATCCAGTCATTCGTGCACCGAATCCACAGCCGATTAATTTCGTTAATACAGCGATAACAGTTAATGCTAAGATGAACCAAATTTGATTGCCGATACCGTCAAATGTAATATTCATACCGATACTAACGAAGAATACGGGAACGAACATAGCGTAAGCAATTGGTTCTACTTTCTTTTCTACTTCATGTTTGTAGTTTGTTTGAGAAATTGCAATACCAGCAGCGAAAGCACCGATAATACCAGCAATTCCTAATAATTCGCCGAAATATGCGAATGAGAAACAGATGATAAGAGCCGCGCTCACGATAGACTCAGATACGCGCAGTGGTGATAACCAGCGCATAATCGCAGGAACACCTTTCCATCCGATTAAAATAATAGAAGCGAAGAATACTACTTTCTTCAAGATAACCATTGTTAAGTTAACATCATCAGTACCTAAGAAGCTCATTGCAAATGCTAATAAAATAACAACAAGAATATCATCAAATACAGCGGCTCCAAGCATCGTCGTACTTTCACGTGTTTTCATTTTACCTAAATCACGAAGTGTTTGTACGGAAATACTAACACTTGTCGCACATAGAAGTAATCCTAAGAATACAGCGTTTCCTTGTTCCATTCCCATCACAAGACCGGAAACGTAACCACCTACGAATGGAAGAATGATACCTCCGAGTGCAACTGCTAAAGAAGAATTACGATTTGCGTTTAATTCTTCTAAGTCTGTTTCAAGTCCAGCCATAAACATTAAAAGAATAACTCCGACATTACTTAATTGAGTTAGAAGCTCTGAATTTTCAATCCAACCTAATACAGCTGGACCGATAACGATACCGACAATTAATTTACCTAGTACAGAAGGTTGACCTAATCTAACACTAAGATCACCAGCAAGCTTTGTACTTAATAAAATAAGTGCAATCTGAAAGAAAAATTCGAATTCCATCTGATCCTCTCCTCGTCATTTTTAATTTTATCATACGATTTCTCGGAATTTGCCTAATGAAAATATGTAAAACCCATTAAACAAAAGGGTCTGATTACAAGTTCTTTTGAACTCGTAATTTGAACCTGTAATTAATATATAATAAAATTTATTAAAAATCAATGAAAAAATAGCAGATTTTCATGATGGAATTTGATTTAGGTATGAAGGGAATGGCTATATAATAAGAAGAAATAAGGCAATATTTTTAATGAATTGGAGAAGGAAACATGTTATTAAATAAACGCTTTACAATTGGAGAAATGGCAAAAATGCATAATATCGCAGAATCTACATTGAGGTATTATGATGAAAAAGGAATTTTTCATCCGTCCATTGTTGATCCTCAAACGAATTATCGTTATTATACAATCGATCAATTTTCACTGTTAGATACGATTAAATTTTTACGCCAGTTAAATATTCCGTTAAAGGAAATTAAGAAATATATTGATGAAAGAAATCCAACATACGCACTCAATTTACTGGAAAAACAACAAGAAATGATGCTGAAGAAACAAAGAGAAATTGAATATGCCTTAGCAAAAATGGAACATAGAATTCATTTAATTAAGGAAGCAACAAAAGCAAAAGCTGAACAAATGGTAATTAAAGAGATCCCGCAGCGGAAAATTACAGCAATTGCGGTTGCTCCAAATACGACGGATGATATGTTTGAGTACTACATCCATTCGTTGCAAAAAAATATGAGGCAAATGGATGATAGTTTATTTTCTGGAGATATTGGTGTAACTGTTGCGAAAAAAGGATTAATGCAAAATGAGTTTCAAGCATATAGTAGTGTTTTCATTCTTTTGGATTACATGCCCTTTCAAGTGAATAGTTCAGATGAAATTAAAGCAGGTATATTTGCCTGTGTATATCACCACGGGCCATATGAAGAAACTGATGAAACATATAAGAAATTAATAAAATATATTGATCAAGAAGGATATGAAATAGACGGAGATTCGATTGAGATTGCATTAATTGATTGGTCTGTAACAGAAAATCCAGAGGAGCAAGTAACAGAAATTCAAATTCCTATAATGAAAAAACAAAGCAATAAGTTATAGGACTCGTATAATTACAAATGAGCATCAAACGCGATAATTAAGTTACCTATTTTTTAATTCTCTATTGACCTTCAAGTTACTTGAAGGTTTAAACTGAGGAAAGAGAGTTGAAAAAAGGAGCATATTAGAGTATGGAAGCAACAGAAAAATTAAGAGAAAAACCGATAAAAAGTTTATTTATTTCTTATTTAATACCAGCTGTTCTAGGAATGGTATTAATGTCAGTTAATATTGTAATTGATGCGGTCATGATTAGTAGAGGAGTTGGGGCGAATGGTTTAGCAGGAGTAAACGTGGCTATTCCAGCGTTTTCGATTTTTTTCTCTATTTCATTATGGATCGGAATGGGCGGGGCAACGTTATATTCCATTGCATTAGGTGAAAATAAACGAGAAAGAGCAAGGTCTATTTTTACTCAATCCATGACGGTAGCAGTTGTTATCGTAGGTGTTTTAGCGGCTATTTGTTTATGGAGAATAGAAGATTTAGCGTACTTATTTGGTGCAAATGAAGTGATTTTACCATATGCGTTAGACTATTTACACGTATTATTAACATTTGGAATGATATACGTTTTAGAAAATATTTTAAGTACATTTATACGAAATGATGGAAATCCTAATTTAGCAATGGCAGGTCTTGTTGTAACGGCTGTATTAAATATAGTATTTGACTATATCTTTATTTTTATCTTTGGATGGGGGGTAACAGGTGCTGCTTCAGCGACTATTCTTTCGGCAGCGATTGGTTTTCTTGTATTATTAACTCATTTCTTTAGAAAAAGTAGTATTTTAAAATGGACGAAATTCCATTTTGAATGGGATACTGTCAAACAAATTATGGTGATTGGTTTCCCAAGTTTTACAGCAGAAAGTACGGTTGCAATCGTAACGATTGGTTTTAATATCGCATTCGTCCAATATGCAGGAGAAGTAGGAGTAGCTTCCTATGCGATGGTGAATAGTATTCATGCAATGGCATTACTATTATTCTTCGGTGTAGGTGCTGCATTGCAACCGATTGCTAGTTTCCATTACGGGGCAAACTTATCAGAAAGATTGCGTGAAGGATTGCAGTTTGCTGTGAAAATTGCTGTTGTACTTGGGGGCATTGCGATAATTGTCGGATTATTCTTCGGGAAATATATCATTGGTCTATTTGATGTCCAATCTCCAGAATTATTGGAGTTAACATTAACGGGTATTAGCTTATTCTTTATTCAATACGTATTTTTAGGCTATAACATTGTGTATGGAGAGTACTTCCAATCAGTGCGACAAACGAAGAAATCAGTACTGATTATAATGAGCCGAGGGTTACTATTTATCATTCCATTGTTATGGATTATGCCGAAATTATTTGGGATAAACGGAATTTGGCTCGTTATGCCAGTTGCTGAAGTAATGACAGCAATTATCGTATTTACGATGAATCGTATGAAACATCCTGTTCCATTAAATATGGCAGGAGAGAAAGAAGCGATATGATGAAGAAAATCCCCTTAAGCAATTAAGGGGATTTTTTTATTCCTTTAAACTAATCGCAAAAGATCCATCCGTTTCTTGAACAGAAGCGAAAGCAACGTTTTTAATATTTGTAATTCCTTTTTCTTTTAATTCTTTATATAACCATTTTTCATCTTTATGGATTAACTTTAAGTTATCGTATTGAATTTGTGAATCGACGATAAGTGCAATTGGTAATCCAGCATACTTAACATCTATGTTTAAATCTTTTGGAGTTAATGGTACAAGTTCTCTTTTTGGTAAAATACTAATAGCTCCGTTCGCTTCTAAAATGGCGTATTCAATTTCATGAACACTCGGATATCCTGCAACGCGAAGATTAGAAAGTAGTTCGGCAATGGGATATCTACTTTTTTGTAAGTTCTCAAAAATAATATCACCATGTTTAATTAAAATGATAGGGTGTCCGAGGATAAAACGATTTAGTTTGTTGAATAGGCTTAATTTTGTAAGGAGTAAATGTAAACATGTAATAACAACCATACCGAGAAATGCTTGTAAAGCACCAGAGACGGGTATGGCCTGGAAAGCTAAATAAGATAAAAAGATTATAGCCCCAAAATCATGAGGAGTTAGTTGTGCTAACGCGGATTTACCGAGTAACTTAAGCGATAGTAAAAATAAGATGAAAAAGAACGACACGTTACATAAAAAGAGAAGCAATAGAGACACTCCTTGGTGTAAAGTTGTACTTACTATTCCCGAAAGTAATATAAATATTACCTTTCAGAGGATAATTTAGGGTTTATTGGAATTTGTCTGTATACAAACAAATAAATGGATATTATCATGAAGGAAGTAAAAGAAAATAGGAGTATATGAGTATGAGAAAGAAGAAAATAATAAAGTGTATTTTAGTTGTTATAATGATTTGCGCCGTATATGCGGGGTTTTTACAATATCACATTTATAAGCATGGACATATGAATGCAAGTGAAGATGCTGAGTACATAATTGTACTAGGATCGAAAGTAAATGGAACGAAACCATCTTATTCATTGCAATATCGTATTGATAAAGCAGCTGAATATTTAAAATCACATGAGAAAACAATCGCTATCGTATCTGGAGGACAAGGAAAAGGTGAAGACATTTCAGAAGCATTAGCAATGAAACAAGGACTAATAAAACAAAACATCGCAGAAGACCGTATTATAATGGAGGACAAATCTACGAGTACAGATGAGAATATTACATTCTCAAAACCGTTAATTCCAGCCGATATGAAAAAAGGTATGATCGTAACAAACGATTTTCATATGTTTAGAGCGAAAAAAATAGCTGCCAAACAAGGTTTACAATTAGAAGGTCTTCCGGCAAAAACACCGAGACCAATCATCATTCCATCGAATGTACGAGAATATTTAGCCATTACACAGTATTGGTTTATGAATCGAATATAGTGAAAGTGATCCCGTCTGAAACTTCAGACGGGATTTAATTTGAGGAAAATCTTACAAATATGTCACGTTAGTGAAAGGTAAAGCGATAGTTTCTAGAATGATTTCCTGACATAATGAAAGTAACAAAAACTATTTAGAGGTGAATCGGATGAAAGGAAATAATATTTTATCTTCGTTATGTTACTTTAGTATCTTTTTTGCACCATTTTTACTACCAATTATCGTGTACTTTGTTGCAGAAGATGAAGTGAAGTATCACGCGAAAAAAGCATTTTGGTCACATGTTTTCCCATACGCAATCTTATTTGGAGGACTAGCAGTATCAGGAATGTACGGTTTAGGTTTCAATCAATCTGACGGTGCTGGAATTGGAATGATTATCACATATACAGTGTTCATTCTTGTAGGAATGTACTACTTCATTTGGAATATCGTAAAAGGTATTAAAGTCTTGAAAACGGCGTAATAAGACAAGAAAAAATTTCATTTAAATTACCGTTAATATAATTTCATTTACCGTATTCATAGACGTTTTAAAAAAAGAGCACTTCAAAAAGAATTGCTCTTTTTGTGCTTATAAGTTGTGAATATTGAAAAAGATGTGTTAATTTTTCATTATGAAGAGAAAAAGGAGTGATTTTCATGAATGAGATAATACATAAGATAGAGCAACACGTTTCAGTTCGTAAATATAAAGAAGAATCAATTCCGAAAGATGTAGTAGAAAAAATGGTGCACGCTGCACAGCATGCGGCTTCATCACATTTTGTACAGGCGTATTCTGTCATATATGTAACAAATCAGGAATTAAAGGCTAAATTAGCAGAGTTATCCGGAAATCGCCATGTGAAAGACTGCGCAGCATTCTTTGTTTGTTGTGCAGATTTAAAACGACTTGAAATTGCATGTGAAAAACATGGTACAGAGATAAAGCATGAAGGGGTGGAAGACTTTATCGTTGCGACGGTAGATGCTTCACTTTTTGCGCAAAACTTAGCGTTAGCAGCAGAGTCATTAGGATACGGTATTTGTTATATTGGTGGTATTCGTAATAATCCGAGAGAAGTGAGCGAATTGCTTCATTTACCAGATAAAGTATATCCTGTATTCGGAATGACAGTCGGTGTACCAGATGAAGAACATGGAGTTAAACCACGCTTACCGGTAGCAGCGGTTCTTCATGAAAATGGATATGATGAAAAGAAATATGATGAATTATTAAATGAATATGATGAAACGATGAACTCGTATTACAAAGAAAGATCATCAAACAAGAAAAGCGTAACATGGACGGAATCAATGAGTTCGTTTATGTCTAAAGAAAAAAGAATGCATATGAAAGAGTTTTTAAGTGAAAAAGGATTAAATAAGAAGTGAGTAAAAGGGTAAACCTGAATGCGGGTTTGCCTTTTTTGAAAGGAGAAATACCTAAGATCAGAAAGTTGTCTATTCTTTCTGATCTTAGGTATTTCGTTTGTTATCATATATATAGAAATAAAAGTTAATAAATTTTTACAAAAGTGATAGAAAATGAGAATGAAATACCAATAGTAAGTAAAGGCAGCTGCTAAAGGGGAACTGAGGAAGGAAGATGCATATGATTTTCGATTCTGAAGAGGATTTAATTATAGCTATGAAAAAACATGATCAAGATGCTTTGAAAGAAGTGATTGATCAATATGGAAAATTAATTTTATACATTATTCATAAATCATTAAGTACCCCTACTGAAAAACAATATGTGGATGATTGTTATAACGATGTATTTACTGTTATTTGGTTTAATATCGACCAATTTGATACAGAAAAGGGAAACTTAAAATCTTGGATGATTGGTATTACTAAATTGAAGGCATTGGAATATAAAAAGAAAGTATATAAAGAGAATAAAATCGATAAGGACGTAGAAATAGATACAAGTGTCCATGATAGGTATGAAATAGAACAAGAAGAAGAGATTATGGAAATTGTTCAAGATTTAAATAAGAAAGATCGATATATCTTTTTAAAGAGGTATATTGATGGATATTCCATTGACGATATTGCAAAAGAATTAAAAGTAACGGCAGATTATATATACAATCGAATTTCTCGTGGGAAGAAAAAACTTCAAAAACTGTGGAAAGGGAGTGTGTAATATGGATAAAAGATTATTATCGATGTTAAATGAGCTCCAATATTCAGAGGAAGAAATTACACGTTTAGAGAAAGAAGCGAATGAATCTATAAATATAGATAAGTATTATGTGAAAAACGGGGAGTTATTGAAGAAATTAACGGTGCAAATGTTGGAAGAATCAGTTCGGAAAGAGTTGCAAGAAGGAGAGGAAATACAATGTGAAATATTAGTGGAAGAAGGAAGTCTTGTAAATTCTAAAGTTATACCTAATATATTAACCACAGGTGCTACATTTTATTATTACATTGTTTTAACTAATACAAGGTTACAAATTATAGCGTTAGATTGTTATTTTAAAAAGTTAAATGAATACAGTGTATTAGTAAACTCAATTCAAGCAGTTTCGCAACATAAAAAAATGAAAAATGTATATGGAATTAAAATAAATAACAATTATATACAATTAGGAAGTAAAGAGTATAATCAAGAATTAACAGTTTTAATTGGAAAGCTAAAACAATGTGGAGTGAAAGAAGAGAGATATAAAGATTTCGAAAAAAGTTGGATGATTTTTTTCAATGTGTTTGTAATAGCGATAGCTGGGCTTCTAGTTTTAAAATATTTAATGTGAAAATAAAAAGCGGCATAATAGCCGCTTTTTATCGTTTGGTTAGTATTTTATTTATGATTTTGTATTTTGAAAAACTTACTTATAATAAATGCAAACTTTCAATAAGAAGATACATACCCGTGCAACTTAAAAGGATGTACGTAAATATTTTGAAAATTCGTTGATTAAGCCATTTGAAAATAATTTGCCCTATATACAAACCTAGAAATACGATTGGAATAGCGTAAAAACTTGATTCCCAAATTGTTTTGTTTGTGCCAGTAAAGAGTATTTGAGTTAGTAGGCTAATGAAATATATAAATAGATAAAAAGCTAAAGTAGTTGCTCTCAATTTCTCTTTTTTCGTATCAGTTCCTGTAAAGTAAAGTAACAGGGGTGGTCCTGGCATACCGATACTTGTCGTTAAAAGACCGGATAATCCGCCCACTAAGAAATCTCTAGATTTTGTTGATTTAATCTTAAAGTTGCATATTAGCATCAACGTTAATAGTAAAAGCAGGATGCTAATTGCTAATTTAAAAGTGTTGATGTTAATGGAAGTGAAAATGAAAATGCCAAAAGGAACACCAACTATACTTCCGAAAATTAATCTTTTCAGTAGTATAAAATCAATATCTATTCTTATTTTCCAAATGAGTGATATGGAAATAATTAATGATAAAATGATATTTATTTGTATAGCTTCTTGTGGTAGAAATAACATGAGTAAGAAAGGTGTTGCCATAATAGAAAAGCCAAAACCTGTACTTGTTTGTAAAATAGAAGCTACTAATATAATACATATGAAAATGAATATAATTTCCAAAATAGCCCCCCTACATAATCAAATTTAATAAATATTTTAACATAAAGTGAAACTTTAATCAGTGGGAGGCTTACTGCACGGCAAATAGCCGCTTTTTATGTTGCATTTAATATTCTAATGATGATCCTGTAGTTTTAAAGTATTTTTCTCGTGAAGGAGTCATTACCCGGATTGCTAATAAACAGGAAAGGAAAAGAATGAGTAACGAGCTACTTATTACAGTAAATTGAACGGAAAGAAATTGTGCGGATGCCCCAATTGCTAAAACGAAAAAGATTTGGATGAAATTTTTTATGGAATCAAACACGCTATCGATACGTCCTATCATATATATAGGGATGTTATTTTGATAAAATGTTATAAAGCCAGTACCAGCAAATGATGAAGAAATACCAAGTAAAATGAAACCACCTGCTGCGACTATAAATGAATTTGAAAAGGCGAAAATTACATAGCCTATTGCTGTGAAAATCATACCTAATCCGATACAATGTTGAATTGGTAATCGTTTGGCAAAGAGAGAGACGAGAAATGAACCGGAAACGTAAGCAGCGCCAGTTATACTAACAAGCATACTGTATTCTATATCGGTTAAAAACAGTACTTGCCTCGTAAAAACAACTTCTTGTGAATCGAGTGCCATAGAAACAAGCATAGTCGCTTGAAATAAAACGAATATGAGAATAATGTACGTTTCTGTTCGAGCGAACGAAAAAACTTGTTTCCAATCACTTCGTAATGTTTGTACAAAAGTATTTGCAACTTCTTCGTTTTGCTTTGTTTGTAATGTAATGTTTGGCAAGAAGTAAATGAGAATGGTAGAAAGTAGAAATGAAAGTGAGTTGCAGTAAATAACAAAGGCTGCTGAGTACGTGGTGAGAAGTATTCCAGCAAGAGCTGGACCGATAATAAAAGCCCCGTTTGTACATAGGCTATTCCATGCATTAAATTGAGCGCGCTCTTCAGCTCGTATGAGCATTGTTTTATAAGTAAATGAAGCTGGATCGAAAAATGATGTAGCGATGCGAGTTAAAAAGATGAACATATAAATGGCCCAAATAGAATCAAATAATGGAATACAGCCAATGAGAGCTGCTCGAATTATATCTGTGATGAGCATAATGGACCGTTTGTTTAATCGATCTACTATACTACCAGACCATATTTTTGTAACAACAGTGGCGATTGGACCAACAATCCATAATCCTGCTACAGCAGCAGGTGAGTTTGTGCTATTTAACACCATTAAGTTTAGAGCGATGAGATACATAAAATCACCTAAACGAGAAATTCCTGTTCCCGACAATAATAATAATTTATTTTTCATGAATAAATGGTCCTTTCTTTCATTGTTTTTTAATCCTGCAGGAAATAGCGTATTCCTCTTCAGAGTTTGATTGACGAGCGGTTTTGTTTTCCCAGCGTAATAAAACTTGTGTAATCTCCCAAGTAAGCTGTTGTAATTCCTCTGGAGTTAAAAATAAATGAGATACAATATGACTACCTGTATTCGTTCCTTCTGTGCCGCTTTCTTCAATATAGAAATGAGCAGCTTTTGCTTTATAATATTTTTCAATAATCCCTCGTTTTTCCTTCGTTTCTACTAATTCAAGCAACCCTCCATCATATAAAATTTGAACGTGATAATGTACGCTTCCAGCAGATTTATTTAGTTTAGTAGCAACTTGTTTTGCAGTAAGTGCTTCATCTTTTAAAAGGTGAAGAATTTGAATGCGAGTTGCATTGGAAATGAGCTTCTGCTGCTCAGCTGAAATAGTAAGTCTATCGTCAAACATTATGGCACCCCTTTTCTTATAATCTAAATTTATTGTACATTCTAAAAAATTAGAACGTAAGGAAAATAAATCGTCTTTTTCCTCTGTATTTCGACATAAATAAAAATAGCATGTTTATAAACATGCTATTAAGTAGAAGGAGATTCTTCATTAAATTCCCCGCGATAAAATAAAAACAGCCATATAAAACTTACAAAAATACAACATATAGCTAATAAACTGCCAATCATTTGAGGAGAAAGAATTTCTAACAGCCCTCCTGTAAAAAACATCGATAACTGAATAAGAGATCCGTAAATAGAATAATGGAATGAAAAAACTTTACCTATCATATTTTCGTGTGTGTAAGTTTGAAGTAATGTCGTATCAAGTGGAACGATGATTCCTCCTGCTATACGCATACAGAATAAAGTAATGATACCGATAATAAGTTGATCGGATAGAATGAATCCGAGAAAGAAAATTCCTTGTAATAAGTAGGCCCAACCGAATACTTTTTTCATTTTTTCTTTATTATGGGATATATAAAGATTAACGAGAAGGCTTCCTATCATAAGTCCAGCCCCTTGAACCGTATATAAAATCCCAATGTTCGTATGGAAAATTTTTCCGGCATAGATCGTTAGAAGTAGTTGATAAGCGCCTCCAATAATCCCCCATGAAATGCCGACAAGAATTAATGTTAAAATGATTTTTGTTTGTAATATGTATGTATAACCACCTTTTATATCAGTGAAAAATGCATTGTTCTTGTTACAAGTATCATGAGCAGGAATACTCATATTATAAATAAAATAGGCTGAAAGAAAGTATGATAGGCTATTTACTAAAAAAGCGAACTCAATATGTAAAGATTGTGCAATTACTCCGCCCAAAGAGGCCCCCATAATAGACATAAAACCATTAATTGTACTAGAAAGAGAGTTAGCAGTTACGAAATGATTTTGGTGTACGATATTTTTTAGGGTTGCTTGTTTAGCCGGTTCAAATAAACAAGCAAGTACAGATAAACATATATTAGCAATGAAAATAATCTCAATTTTATAGCCTGCGAGTAAGTATGTAAGGACTAGAATTCCCCGTGTAATATCGGTAAAAATCATAATATTCTTTTTAGAGAAACGATCTACAATTCCGCCTATGAATGGACTAAGAAGAAGCTGTGGTAAACCTTTACTTATAAAAGTAAGTGCGATTATAAACGGCGATTCCGTTATGCTGTAGACAAATGTTAATAAAGCTACCGTATGGAACCAATCCCCAAGTACACTTAATGTTTGCCCATAAAATAGTTTATTGAAGTTTTTATTTGTTTTAAGAAGTGTGGAATAAGAAACGGACATAAATAGATTATTCCTTATGTAATGACGATGTTTGAATTTGTTCTTTCCACTCACTCAAATACACTTTTTCCGCTGTAGGAAGTCCAACAGGTAATTGTGCAATCAATTCTAAACTATTTCCATCAGGGTCGTTAAAGTATACGGCTGCATGTGCTAATTCCGGAAAAACAATCGGTTCAATTGGTTCCATTCCAAAGTCTTTTCGTGCTGAAATTCCTTTTTGATTTAGCCAATGAATCGCATTTTCTAAATCATGTAAACTTACTTGAAAGGTGATATGTCGTAAAGAGGGGTGATAATTCACTTTGTATTCTGTGCCTTCCCAAAGGCCGAGCCAACTCTCATTTTCTTTAATCCAAAAGAAAGCAATATTATCTCCTCTTTTATATAATTTTAGCCCTAGTGATTCATAGAAAGGTATTGATACTTTTAAGTTGCGGACAGGTAAATGTGCTTCGTAAAGACCTCTAATCATTGTAATCCCCCTTAGTAAAAATGTTTCTTATTCCATAGTAAACAATATGTTGCTAGTTGAAATCGCAAATAAGAGGGATATAAATTCATACGAAAGTATGAAAAAAACAGCTCAAATATGAGCTGTTTTTCTATAGTTTTTAGTTCATTTGTCAAGGATAGGATATATTAATATCCGTATCCGCCGCCACCCCAACAGCTACATCCGATGATGATTAGAAGGATGAATAGTACGATAAGCAAAGCAAATCCACCGCCGAAACCAGCGCAACTTCCACCATAACTCATATGTTTTCCTCCTTTTTAGTAAGTTAATCTATATGGTTCATGGACTACTATATACAGTATGTTTTTTGTATAGAAAACGAGCCAGTCTCATTTATAATTAGACAAATGCCTGTAGATTCATTAGGATTGTATGTTAGTGATTTGTAAATAAACCTTTACATGATTCGTAATTTAGGCATAGAAAAATAAAAAATTGTAAAAAAAACCATTTTTTTATTTTTTTATGAGAGAATATGTACTATAATTTTACAAGTAATATTATGGGAAAAGGGAGTTTTAGTATAGAGATGGAGATGGGACAATTACAAAATAAAATAGAAAACAAAAAGAAAGAATTAATTCAACTTGTTGCGAGACACGGATTGGATCATGATAAAGTTTTGTTATTTAGTCGTGATTTAGATATACTAATTAATAAGTTTATGAATATAAAAGACAAAGTGCATAAATAAAAAATTTATAGTTTTTTATATTAAGATGTTTCACAGAAAGGAGAGGACAGTAATTGGAACATTTACAGGAAGAATTGTATAAACAAATAAAAGAAGAAAAAGGTACAGTTACAATTTTCTTAAAGAGTGGCGTTAGAATAGTAGGAGAAGTTGTTGGAGTAGATAAATTTACAGTTTTAATTTTAGTGGATGGAAAACAACAGCTTATTTATAAGCAGGCTATATCAACAATAATGAAATAAGACACTCTTGTTGAGTGTCTTATTTCATTATTGCTTGCATGCCCCAACATCAATGCCGGCAGCAATTAACTTCTTTTCTCCATCTTGTTCAATAATTTTTTGTAATTTAGATAGGAAAGAATCAAAGTTTGTATGCTTTGCTACTTGGAATGTCATTTTATGTTCAATTGGTAGCCACGTATCAATATCAGCTTCGTTATGCTGGATTTTCACCTCAAGTTTATCGAGTGCATTAGCAACTTTTGCTTCGTACGTTTCTTTTGCTTCAAACTCCATCCATAAGTCATATAATTCCTCACCGAGAGAACCTGTTAACGTTTGTTTAATATTTAAAATAGCTTCTAGTTCATTTTTTTGTTTTTGTAGCTGTAATTCGTGACTATTCATCGTATCAAATGCAGGGATATCACCAGCTTCGGCTTCGACTAGGTCGTGAATAATAACCATTTTAAGTAATTTCTCAATATTTACTTTTTGATCCAAATAAGGTTCAACTAAAATGGCCATTAGAGACATACGCCATGTATGTTCGGCAACACTTTCTTGACGCCCGTTGGAAAGCCAGCTATGTCGCATTTCATATTTTAGTTTTTCTGCTAATGCAATGACTTGTAAAATGTTGTGTTCCATCGTGAGCCTCCTCATGTTTTTATACCATAATTCTAATATAGAAATGAAATGTGTCAATTTCATGAGTATATTGCGATAAACAGATGATAAGCGTATAATACATGTTATATGTGAAAACGTATTATTAAAATAAAAAAATGTTATATGAAAATGGAAAGGAAAGGGCAGAAATATGGGAGAAAAAAATCAAGTATTAGCTAGACCACAAAGAAGAAAAAGGAAGTTTGATATTTCTAGCCCAGTGGGCATTATAGTAGGTTTCATCATAGTGATAGCGGCGATTATGCTTGGCGGCGGTGGAATAAAAGCTTTCAAAAACTTTTTAGATATTTCATCTATTTTAATTGTCATAGGGGGAACAACAGCGACAATTGTTGTGGCATATCGATTTGGAGAAATAAAAAAATATACGAAAAGTATTTTCACTGTTTTACATAGAAGAGAAGAAGATTTAGAACAGTTAACGAATTTGTTTGTTGATTTTTCGAAAAAGTCTAAAAAGAACGGCTTGC
The DNA here is from genome assembly GCF_002975115.1 of Bacillus sp. MYb78. Taxonomy (NCBI): domain Bacteria; kingdom Bacillati; phylum Bacillota; class Bacilli; order Caryophanales; family Bacillaceae; genus Bacillus; species Bacillus sp. MYb78. The sequence continues at coordinate 235,709 of NZ_PCOB01000001.1, read as the reverse complement.
TTTCTTTAGAGGTTGATGGAGAGCAAGTAGACAATCCTTTTATTCAAAAAGGAATTCGATTAATGTTAAGCGGTTACGATGAAGATGAATTAAAAGAAGTGTTATTGAAAGATATTGAAACGGAAGTGTATGAGTTAAGAAAAGGAGCGGCATTATTAGATAAAATTGGTGATTTTGCTCCAGCTTGGGGAATGATTGGTACGTTAATCGGTCTTATCATTATGCTCCAAAACTTACAAGATACATCGCAAATTGGTACAGGGATGGCAGTTGCGATGTTAACGACATTATATGGGTCTGTACTTGCGAATATGATTGCAATCCCTCTGTCGGAAAAAGTATACCGTGGTATTGAAGATTTATATACAGAGAAGAAGTTTGTAATAGAAGCAATTTCAGAATTGTATCGCGGACAAATCCCTTCTAAATTAAAGTTGAAACTGGATACATACGTATACGAAACAAAGGTAAAAAAGGTAAAAGGAGCAGCCTAATATTTCAAGGAGTGGTATGATGAGTAAAGGACCGCAAAAGGGATCGCCTCGTTGGATGACGACTTTTACAGATTTAACGATGTTATTATTAACTTTCTTCGTATTACTAGTTGCTACATCAAAGCAAGATGCAGTAAAATTGTCAAAGATGCTTGAAAAGTTTAGTGATACGGGGCAAGTAGATGCAAAAGTAATGGAAAATACAATACCAGATATTTCACATGAAAAAAATGATGAAAAAATGATTTCAAAAAAGAGAATGGATGAATTATATAAGAAGTTGAAAGCGTATGTAGATAATAACGGTATTAGTCAAGTGAATGTATATCGAGAGGATACAGGGGTAAGCGTCGTTATAGTAGATAATTTAATATTTGATACAGGCGATGCGAACGTTAAGCCCGAAGCGAAAGGGATAATAAGTCAATTAGTTGGATTTTTTCAATCCGTACCTAACCCAATTGTTGTAGAGGGACATACAGATAGTAGACCTATTCATAACGAGAAATTCCCTTCTAATTGGGAGTTATCTTCAGCACGAGCGGCAAATATGATTCACCATTTAATTGAAGTGTATAATGTGGATGATAAAAGGCTAGCTGCAGTAGGATATGCAGACACAAAGCCAATTGTACCAAATGATTCACCGCAAAACTGGGAAAAAAACCGTCGCGTTGTTATTTATATAAAAGAGTAGTATATTATTATTTTAATAATAAAATAATAAAAATACGAAAATTCTTTTAAAAAAATATTAAATTTTATCATTTTATTTTGTATAATGAGTGAGAATGATAAGGTGAAATATTAAGATATATTTATACATAGAAGGAGAGAATTAAAAAGAATGGCACATAAAATTTTAGTAGTAGACGATGCGATGTTTATGCGAACGATGATTAAAAACTTATTAAAAAGTAATGCTGAATTTGAAGTTATCGGCGAAGCAGAGAATGGGGTAGAAGCAATTCAAAAGTATAAAGAACTTCAACCTGATATTGTAACATTAGATATTACTATGCCAGAAATGGACGGGCTTGAAGCATTAAAAGAAATTATTAAAATTGATTCAAGTGCAAAGGTTGTTATTTGTTCTGCAATGGGACAACAAGGTATGGTATTAGATGCAATTAAGGGCGGGGCAAAAGACTTTATTGTAAAGCCATTCCAAGCGGATCGTGTAATTGAAGCTTTAACAAAAGTAGCAAATAGTTAATATAGAAGGGGTGCCACAAGGAATCAAAACAGTGATAGCGGATCGACGTGTGGCCCCCTTTTTTCTCATTGTAAAACACTAAATTGTTATACATAAATGAAATGTTTGTTAGACAGGTAGGGGATAAAAATGCAAACAGATCTATTAAATATATTTTTCGAAGAGTCAGAAGAACATTTACAGTCGCTAAATGAAAATGTGCTAGTGTTAGAACAAAATCCTGCTGATATGGATGTTGTAGGAGAAATATTCCGATCCGCTCATACATTCAAAGGTATGTCTGCGAGCATGGAATTTACGGAAATGGCTGATTTAACGCATAAGATGGAAAATGTGTTAGATGAAATTCGTCATGGAAATATAGTTGTAAATGCGGATATTATTGATGTGATTTTTGAGTGCATTGATAATTTGGAGAAGATGGTTGCAGATGTGCAACAAGGTGGAATGGGCAATATTGATGTAGCCTCAACTAAACAGAAATTAGAAGCATTATTGAACGGTAATGTAGAAACTCCTACGGAACATATAGAGCAAAATCATATAGACACCGATGATGGAGTTTCGCATGAAGTGCATATAACAGTTGAACAGCAAGCGATTTTAAAAGCAGTACGTGCCATTATGTGTATTGAAGCATTGCAAAATGTAGGGAATATACAAAAAACAGCTCCGAGTATTGAAGAAATTGAAGCAGATGCTTTCGGATTTGAATTTACAGTATTTATGGATACGGATTGTAGTATAGAAGAGTTGAAACAAGTAGTACTTCATGTTTCTGAAATTGAGAAAGTGGAAGTAAAGCAAGGAGAACCTATATCGAAGGAAGTAGCTTCTAAAAAAGTCGTGACACAAGAAGTTGTGCAAGTAGAAGAAAAGCTACAACCTGCTGTGGTTACGCAAGTAAAATCACCGATAGAGGCAACGAATCAACCTTCAAGTACTATGCCAGCTAAAAGTACTACAAAAACGAAAAATGCTAAAGTGGAGAATCGTTCAATTCGTGTTCAATTAGAGAAAATCGAAAGATTAATGAATATGTTTGAAGAAAGTGTAATTGAACGTGGGCGCATTGATGAATTGGCTCAAATAATTCAAAACAAGGAGCTAATTGAACATTTAAATCGATTAGGCGATATTTCAAAAGATATTCAAAATGTACTATTAAATATGCGTATGGTGCCGATTGAAACTGTGTTCAATCGTTTCCCGCGTATGGTACGTATGTTAGCGAAAGATTTAGGGAAAAAAATCGATTTACAAATTACAGGTGAAGATACTGAAGTAGATAAAATTGTTATTGATGAAATCGGCGATCCGCTCGTTCATTTAATTCGAAATGCAATCGATCACGGTGTTGAAACTGTTGAAAAACGACGTGATGCAGGTAAAAATGAGACAGGTACGATTAAATTAGAAGCCTTTCATAGTGGAAATCATGTCGTTATTCAAATTACGGATGATGGAAACGGTATTAATAAAGGGAAAGTATTAGAAAAAGCGATTAAAAATGGCGTTGTAACTGAAGCGGATGCGAATAGATTAACAGATCGTGAAGTGTTTGATCTTATTTTCCAACCGGGATTTAGTACAGCTGAAGTTGTATCAGATCTTTCTGGACGCGGTGTCGGATTAGATGTTGTAAAACATACGATTCATAGTTTAGGTGGACATTTAATTATTGATTCTGAGGAAGGAAAGGGAAGTACATTTAGAATTGAACTTCCATTAACGTTATCTATTATTCAATCTATGCTTGTTCAAACGAATGATAAGCGTTATGCTTTACCTCTTGGAAATATCGTTGAAGCAATTCGAATTAAGAGAGAAGACATCCAATCCTTACAAGGAAAAGATGTGTTAAATTATCGTAATCAAATTATTGAAGTGAAACATTTAAGTACTGTATTTGGTGAAAAAACAGTAGATGAGGCGTTTGCGTCATATGATGGTCAAATGGTTCCTGTGTTAATTGTTCGTAATACACATCGCAGCTATGGACTTATTGTAAACACAATTATCGGTCAAAGAGAAATAGTCTTAAAGTCATTAGGTGACTTCTTTGCAGAGAGTTCTAACTATTTCTCTGGTGCGACGATTCTCGGTGATGGACGAGTGGTCCTCATTTTAAACCCAGAAGGTTTATAATAGGAATGAAGGAAAGCTCCCCACTTGTATACAATTGGGGAGCTTTTTGGCTAATCGTTACTAATCTAATAATGGGAATACATACATATTAACGTTTTATATAATAAGTTTGCTAAAATCAAATGAGAGTTTATATTATTTGATAGAAAAACAGAAATGAGGAGGCAGGGAAAATGCCTGAGCAACACACAAAAGGGGATACGAGCACGATTGTGCTAGAAAAAGAAAATGAGCATTTAACGCCTCAAGAATGTGATATTCTTGGCGAAATTGCAAATATATCATTTGGTTCAGCTTCGACTGTATTATCAACGATTTTAAATAGGCAAGTAAGCATTACTGCTCCTCGCATAGAGTTGGTAGATTTATATGATTCAAGAGATGTCGAAGTTCCACATGTTGTATTAAACATTCATTTTACAAAAGGATTAGATATGGAAAATCTTCTTGTTCTTAAACAAGATGTTGCATTGTCCATTGCTGATTTAATGATGATGGGAACAGGTGAAGTGGAGGATGGAAAAGAACTTGGTGAATTAGAACTAAGTGCTGTACAAGAAGCGATGAATCAAATGATGGGATTCGCAGCTACATCTATGTCTGAATTCTTCCAAGATACAGTAGATATGTCTCCGCCGACGATTAATGTTGTAAAGTTATCAGAAGAAATGGAGAAAATCTCTGAAATCGATGGGAATCATACGATTGTTAAAGTGTCGTTTGATTTAAAGATAGATAATCTTGTAAACTCTAAACTTGTACAAATTGTTTCAGTTGAGCATGCGAAACAAATGGTAAATAAATTAATGCAATTATCTGGTGGAGTAGAAGAAAAAGACGAGCCAGCAGAAGTAGTGGAAACTGAGATTGTAGAAGAAGTTGAAAAAGAGCATTTAACACAAGAAGAGAAAGATGTGCTTGGTGAAATTGCAAATATTTCAATTGGTTCCGCTTCAACAGTATTGTCAACGCTTTTAAATCAGCCAGTTACAATTAGTACACCAAATGTGGAAGCAATCAATGTTCGTCATTATGATGGAGTACCAGTGCCATTTGTTATTTTAAATGTTGACTTTGTTGAAGGGCTAAAGAATGAGAATGTATTCGTATTTACGAAAGATGTCGCCTTAACAATGGTAGATTTAATGATGATGGGAACAGGGGAAGTTGATCCGGAAAAAGAGCTTACTGAATTAGAACTGAGCGGTATTAAAGAAATTATGAACCAAATGATGGGTCACGCTGCTACGGCGATGTCAGAAATGTTCCAAGAAAAAATGGACATGACGCCGCCAAATGTTAAATTTGTAACGTTAAAAGAAGAAATGGAGTATTTGGGAGAGTCAATGGAAGTGGACGAACTCGTTCAAATTACGTTCAATCTTGAAATTGGTGATCTGCTTCAATCGAAAATGTATCAAATTTTGCCAATTTCTGAAGCGAAAGAAATGGTAAGGCGACTTCTGTATCCAATGGTGGAAGAAGAAGAGATTGCCACAGAAGAAATTGAAGAAGAAAAAATTGTAGAACCAGTTGTGCAACCTATTGAATTTAAAGAAGTAAAACAAATGGAACCAGTATATATGGACACGTCCATTCTACAAAATGTAGAAATGAACGTGAAATTTGTATTTGGAAGTACAGTGAAAACGATTCAAGATATATTAAGTTTACAAGAAAATGAAGCAGTTGTACTAGATGAGGATATTGATGAACCAATTCGTATTTATGTAAATGATGTATTAGTGGCGTATGGTGAACTTGTAAATGTAGATGGATTTTTCGGAGTAAAAGTGACGAAATCACTATAAGGCATTGAAATAGGAGTTTGAACTAGTAGATGAAAAACGTAAAGTTTTTTCTAATGAGTTGGCTATGCATACATGTGTGCTTGTTCTTCCCCTTGCAAAGTCAGGCTGAGGAACAAATTGAGCCAGATCAAAAAATAAGTGAAGTGAATGTACAAGAAGAAAATAAGGAATCTCAAGAACCGCCAGAGCAAGTGGAAACGAAACAAGATGAAGAGAAACAAAAAGAAGCAGAACAACAAGAAGTAGCAAATAAACAATTGAGTGAAAGAAAGATAGAAACAGAACAGGGAATTATTACAGTAAATAAGCTGGAGCTTAAAGTTGGCGAAGAGGTGCGAATTGCTGTAGAACCAAATGGGAAAAACATTCAAAGTATGAAAGGTATATTGCAGTTACAAAAAAATGGCGAGCAATATGCGCAAGAAAGAATGTTATCTTTTGAGTATGATGAAGGAACGAAGAGCTGGGTTGCTAACTATAAAGCAGGGGATTTTGATTTGCAAGGTGATTGGAATCTTCAGCTCGTTCAAAGTTACAAAGAGAATGAGAAAGAAGAGCTCATAAAAAATGAAGTGAAAGTCCCGCTCATTCGTATTAAAAATGAAACGCCAACTATAGATAAAGAATTGCCAAAGTTACAGAAAGTTACTATTGATGAAGTAAAAGAGAACTTAGTTGAACGAAAACAGGGAGATTCTATACATATACGAGTAAAAGCGTCAGATATAGAATCGGTTGTAAAAGAAGTGCGCGTTACATTAAAAGGGAAAGAAAATAAAGAGCTTTCCTTTTTATTAGACTACAACAAGCATGATATGGATTGGCAAAAAGTATTTGAAATAACAGAAGCATTGCCGGCTGGGCCATACGAATTACTTGTAGAGATAATAGATGCAGCAGGTAATAAACTTGTTGAGGAAAGTGAATATACCATTTCTGTTTTGGTGCCAAAAAACGAAGATGATAAAAAGATAGAAGAGAAAGAAAAAGAAGAAAAATTAGATAATAAACTAGAAAATGAATTAGAAGATAAGAAAGAAAATGAGAAACAAGAAGATTCGAAAGTCAAAAACCCGCTTCCAGAAGAAAATTTGCCAGTTGTTCAAATTCCGAAGCAAGATGAGATAGTAAATAAGTTTATAAAAGAACCGTTGAAAGAGAAAGAGGAATTTACTTACGTTATAAAAGAGCCGTTCGAAGACAACAAGGAAGTACATAAGGGGAAGGACCAAAAAGAGAAAAATAACAAACAAGTTGCCTCTAAAAAGAAAGAACAAAAAGAAGAACCGAAAGACAAGAAAGAAGAAAAAGGTGAACAGGGAGTGCAAGCTTCTGATGTGTTTACTATCATGTCAGGTTTATTCGTACTGTTTTTAGTTTTAAAGAGTAATAAAGAATGGGGCTAATTATTTCATAGTAGTGGAGGCGCTTAAATGGAGATTAAACGTACGACAATTGAAGATAAGGCGTTACAACCATTAAAACAGCCTGCAGCTATTTCGGAGCATGAAATCCAGAAAGAACGAAAGCGTAGCAATTTAGTGTTTACTGGACAGTCTAAAATTATTTCGAAAAATAATGAAATAGGTATTTTACTTGCAAGTTTAAGTGATGGAAAGATTATGAAGGAAATGCTTTCTAAAGAGATGGATACAGTGTTACAACTTTTTAAAAAGCTACATACGTTATCTGGAGAAGGTAAGCAAACAGAAAGAATATTTGAACAAGTAATTAGAAGCCTACAAGGGCTTGTTAAGCAGGCGCATATAAAAGAACTTCCTTTGTTAGATGGAACGTATGATTTCGCTGAAGTACAACTATCATTTGGTAGAAAAGTACATATTCCGTTACTAGATGTGAGTGCACTTATCTCTAGAGTGGAAAGTGATTCTTCAGAAGGGAATATAAATTTGATGGTAACGGTTATTACTGCTTATATAACGAAACTGTCTAACGAAACAATTTTAATTAGCGTTACAGACCGTATTGCTAAAGATCGGGATGTAAGTGTATGGAGAGCGCTTGCGGAAATGAACATGACACAATTGTCACAGGCGTTGAAACATACGGTGCAAGAACATAAATGGTCTATGACGTTTCTTTTTCTCTTTATATGGATTGTCGGTATTATTTTAATTCGAGTTATGTAAAAAGGTCGTCACTCCATTGTGACGACCTCTTTTATATTTTTTCGTAGAAGAATGTATCAAATCGCTGAAGATTATAACGTTCGGGTGTTAAAATTTGTTCCGTACTACCAACAAATAGTACACCGCCTTTTCGTAAAGAACGACTAAATTTTTCATAAAGTTTTACTCTTGCTTCTTCTGTAAAATAAATCATTACGTTACGACAAATAATCAAATCATAATTTGTATCGAACGACTGCATTAAAAGGTCGTGCTGTTTGAACGTAACGTTTTGTTTAATGTTTTGATGCAATGAATATATATCATTCTCTTTTGTGAAATGACGTTCTTTCAAATCATTAGGTAATTCCTTCAGAGAACGTTCTGTATATTGACCGCGTTTTGCGGTTTCTAAAATATGAAAATCAAGATCTGTTGCTTGAATTTCAAAACGAAATGGAGCTAGATGCTTTGATAAAATTAAAGAGAGTGTGTACGGTTCTTCACCAGCAGCGCAAGCGGCACTCCATACCTTTAATTTTCCGCTATTTTGTTCGAGTAATTTTGGTAGTGCTTTCGACTCTAAAGTTTGCCAGCGCTCTTTATTTCTAAAAAACTCTGAAACGTTAATTGTAATATAGTCAATAAAATTTAAAAATAAATTTTGATCAGCGCGTAATTTGTTTAAAAAATTAGTGTAGTTTTCGAAGCCTTTTCTCGAAATGAAAGCATCGATTCTACGGCGCATTCTATCTTGTTTATAAGAAGCGATATCCATATTGAATTGTTGTTTAAAACTCGCGATAAAATGATCATAATCTTGTTCAATTATCATATTTACAATGGGCACAATAATGATATTGTGCCTCCCCCTTTACATCATACGAATTTTTTGTTCAAAGCTTTTTTTCATTTGCTTTTCATGTAATCCTGGTAAATCATAAATGACAGCATCAATACCTGCTTCTTTTGCAACATCGACAGGGATGACAGATGTATGTTTGTCCCCATTATAAAAACAGAGAACTAAATCAGTGTCTTCAATAATTTGTTTAACAAAAAACATATAATCTGATCGGTAAATGGAGTCAGAAGGATGATCAAAAGCAACATATTCGGCTCCGTGTTTTTTTAAGTAATCAACGACTTCTTGAAATTCATCTGTTATTGCTTGCAATGGTTGCAGCGTGTAAAGGCATAAATTTTGAGCGAGTCTTTCATTCTCAACGAAAAAACGAAGAACCTCATTTTCAATAGATTTATAACATAATATGTAAATTTTATGTTTGTGAGCATAGTCAGTTAAAAATTTTTTAATTTCTTCTTGATCTAATGCTGTTAATTGATTTGAACCACAAAGGAAAATATTCATAGAATTGTGCCACCTCATGCTAAATTGTAACATATCTTTTATAAAAAATAACTGCAAAATATTACTGTTCAGAGTATAATTATAAATAACTGGATTTTACGATTAAGTTTAGGAAGAAATAAAAAAATAAATAGGTGATATATATGCTACGTTCTATCTCGCATAATCCAATTTTATCGCATATACCGCCTGCTACTCAAATGCCGAAAGAAGCAAATGTCAGGACAGGACTTGCATTTTCGGATAATTTGCATGCAGATCCGAAAAAAGATAAATTAATAGAACAAATGGAAGCGTTTGTCGATAATATTGGAGAAATTAAAGAGAAAATTGAAATGGAATTAACGCTTGATAATGTAATGGAATACAAAAATACAGTAAAATCATTTTTGAATTTTTACGTTGATAATGTATTGCAGTATAAAGATGTCATGTCTCGTCACCCACGTTACGGATATTCACAGAAAATGACGATTGTGAAACAGGCAGAAATGGGATTGAATGAATTAGAAGATGTGATGAATTTAATTAATACGAAAACAGGACATTTAGAAATGTTAAATCAAATTGGAGAAATCCATGGTTTAATTGTGAATTTAGTCTTGTAAAAGGAAGGAAGCTATATGTACATACAATTATATGAAAAACTCGTTATTATTCAAAAAGCGTATGAAAATATTCAAGCGCTTGGAGAGCAAATATATGAGAATTTAAAAAATAAAAATGTAAATGCAGTTCAAAAGTTGCAAGTAGAGCAATTGCAGTACATTGATGGTTTAAAAGGGTTATCAAGCTCATTTGAAGAAATGGTTGTTCAGTTCTGTAAAGAACAAGGAGTTGAATCGTTTCGTGTAAGTGCGTTATTTTCGTATTTTTCTCAAGAAGAAATTGAAAAAATGGAAGAATTACAAAAAAACGTAACTGAATTAGAAGAGAATGTAAAAATGATTCTTTTGAAAAATCAATATTACTTAAACGTACTATTAAAAACTACAGAAAGTATTGTGGATTCTGTTTCTGAATATAACTTAGAGCGAAACAATAATTCGCAAATCTTTATGAACGAACTATTGTAAAGGAGAAGTGAAGCTTTATGAGATTATCTGATTATAATACACCGCTATCGGGTATGTTAGCGGCTCAAATGGGGTTACAAACAACGAAACAAAACTTGTCTAACATTCATACACCGGGTTATGTGCGTCAAATGGTGAATTACGGATCTGTTGGAGCAAGTAATGGTCATACGCCAGAACAGAGAATTGGTTACGGTGTACAAACGCTAGGTGTTGACCGTATTACTGATGAGGTAAAAACGAAGCAGTTTAATGATCAATTATCTCAGCTCTCTTACTATAACTACATGAATTCGACTTTATCACGTGTAGAGTCTATGGTTGGAACGACAGGAAAGAATTCATTATCTAGTTTAATGGACGGTTTCTTTAATGCCTTTCGTGAAGTAGCAAAAAATCCAGAGCAACCAAACTACTACGATACATTAATTTCTGAAACTGGGAAGTTCACAAGTCAAGTGAATCGTCTTGCGAAAAACTTAGATACAGTGGAAGCACAGACAGCAGAAGATATTGAAGCGCATGTTAATGAATTTAATCGTCTTGCTGCTAGTTTAGCAGAAGCGAATCATAAAATTGGACAAGCGGGTACACAAGTGCCGAATCAACTTTTAGACGAACGAGATCGCATCGTTACAGAGATGTCTAAGTATGCAAACATCGAAGTATCTTATGAATCTATGAATCCTAATATCGCGAGTGTTAGAATGAATGGTATTTTAACAGTAAATGGACAAGATACATATCCACTTCAATTAAATAAAGAGAAAGACCCAATGTCAGTTGAGATTTACGGTTCAGAAATCAATGTAACTAGCGGAGCGATAAAATCAGCGATTGACACGAAAGCGAAGATAGTTGATTATAAAAAAAATCTTGAAGACTTAATGAGTTCGATGAAAAATCAAGTGAATACAGTGATGGGAAAAGATTTCTTCGTTGGAGATCATGCGAAAGATATGAAGTTAAATCCAGAATTCCAAAAAGATATTTCGAAAATGAAAATATCTGCTGAAACAGCAAATAAACTAGCAGCAATTACAGATGGAGATTATAAAGAAGGTCTTTCTTATAAAGCAGCATTAGACCAATTTATAGTTCGTGTTGCATCTGATAAAAGTGCAGTGAATGGTTATCAAAAAATTCATGGGGACTTACTAGAAGGAATTCAGCAAGAAAAAATGAGCGTCGAAGGTGTGAATATGGAAGAGGAAATGGTAAATTTAATGGCCTTCCAAAAATACTTCGTCGCAAACTCTAAAGCTATTACTACGATGAATGAAGTGTTTGATAGTCTATTTTCGATTATTCGATAAGTGATAATAATTGATTGGAAATATATAAGGAGGAGATAGAAATGAGAGTATCTACATTTCAAAATGCAAACTGGGCAAAGAATCAGTTAATGGATTTGAATGTGCAACAACAATACCATAGAAACCAAGTAACTTCAGGGAAGAAAAATCTTCTTATGAGTGAAGACCCACTTGCAGCAAGTAAATCATTTGCGATTCAACATTCATTGGCAAATATGGAGCAAATGCAAAAAGATATAGCGGATTCGAAAAATGTACTAACACAAACTGAAAATACTTTACAAGGTGTTTTGAAATCTTTAACGAGAGCAGATCAATTAACAGTACAAGCATTAAGTGAGCAAAATGGTGAAAAAGAATTGAAAGCAATCGGTGCAGAGATTGATCAAATTTTAAAACAAGTTGTATATTTAGCGAATACGAAAGAGCAAGGCCGTTATATTTTCGGTGGTGATAGTGCAGAGAATCCACCATTTACAGAAGATGGTACATACCAGGGCGGAAAAAATGATGTGAACTGGCAACTAAATGACGGTTATGAATTCAAGGCGTTCCGTAACGGAGAAGCATTATTATCCCCGGTTATAAAAACGCTAAAACAGATGAGCGAAGCGATGCAAAAAGGTGACCAAAAAGCGTTACAACCGTTATTAGGGGAAAATAAGAAAAACTTAGATGGCATCATTAACCGTACAACTGAAGTTGGTTCAACAATGAACACGATGGAGACGTTTAAAACAATTTTAAGCGAGCAAAACTTAGCGCTTCAAGAAAACCGTAAAGAAATTGAGGATGTCGATTTAGCGGTCGCGATTTCTGACTTGGCATATATAAATGCAACGTATGAAGCGACGCTTAAAGCGGTTAGTACGATGAGTAAAACAAGTATTTTAGACTACATGTAATCTATAAGGAGTGAGAAAAATGGCAGGAACAACGATGACAGGTATTGGTGGTAGACAACAAATTTGGAACCTCGGAAATAATATGATCGATACTTCTAACCTAGTAGAATTAGAGATGCAAGCGTTAGATATGAGAAAAACACCGTATACTACTGAGAAGCAAAAACTTACGCAAGATAAACAAGTATATGCAAGTTTAAAGACACAATTTACTCCTTTTACTCAAGTGTTTAAAGATTTAGCAGCTTTTAAAGGGAATGAGAAAAAAGTAACGACAACACAAGACGGCTACATTAATGTGAAAGCTGATGGTGGGGCGATTGCAGGAACTTTTAATATGACTATTACACAGCTTGCGCAGCGTCATCAAATAGCTTCAAATGACATTAAAGATATAAATGCGAAGCTTCCTAAAGATGAAACATTAAAACTAGGTGGTAAAGAACTAAAAGTAACAACTGATATGACATATAAAGATTTAATTAATAAGATTAATGATGGAGATTATGGCGTATCAGCTTATACACTTGGAAATAAAATTTTCATGACCTCGAAAAAAGAAGGAACAGATGGAGTAATTAAGTTTGAGGGGAACACATCTACACTATTTCAAGATATTGGTTTAGCTAATGCGGATGGTACAGCGCTTAATACAATCAATGAAGCACAAAATGCCAAATATAGTATTAATGGTATTGAAGCTGAAAGTTTTACTAATACAATTGAGGCTCTTCCGGGTGTGAAAATTGAATTGTTAAAAGTAACTGAGCCGAAAGTAGAAGGGACACCAGATGCCGGTACAACAACAGATCCAAAAACAAAAGGTGTAGAATTAAAATTTACGGTAAGTGATTCTAATGTAACAGACACAGCCAATATTATTAAAAAGATGGTAGCAGAGTATAATAAAGCAGTTTCTACAGTTGACCTTTTTGCTGGGAAAGATGGAGTTTTCCAAGGGCAGGTAATTATGCAAAGCGTACGTCAAGCGATGAACAATGTTGCAACATTTTCTCAAGATGGTAATTATTTATTCACATTCGGTATTCAATTAAAGCAAGATGGAACGATGGAAGTTAATGATGAAAAATTAACACAAGCATTAAAAGAAAAACCTGATGCAGCGAAGCAATTTTTCTTTAGTTCTAACGGTTTAGGAAAAATGATGGAAGAACCGCTTGATAAACTATTCGGTGATAAAGGTGTAGTCGGCGAGAGAGTAAAAAACATTGATTCACGTGTAAGTGATTTAGATAAAAAGATTAAAGATATTGAAACGCAAAACTTGCAAAAGCAAGATGAAATTGTGAAGAAGTATCAAAAGTTAGAAAGTACATTGGCGGCGCTTGATAGCCAACTAAAAACAATTAAAGCAATGACAAAACAAAAAAGTGATGATTAATGAAAGTTGAGGAAGTGATCGTATGCAAGCATGGCAACGTTATATGCAAAATGATATTATGACGAGTAATCCGATTAAAAATACAATTTTTATTTATGAAAGATGTATTGTAGAGTTTCGTAATTTAGAAGAACTTTTACATACTTTTAAACTACAAGAAGGGGACGCACTTCTTGAAAAATTAGAACGTATTTTTGAAGAACTAAAGCTTCAATTAAATCCTGAGATTACGAAAGATTTATATGATAGTCTATATGGTTTATATGACTGGATTAGCATTCAAATTCAAACGATGAAAGTAACGCGTGAAGCGAAAGATATTGATGCAATTGTGAAAGTGTTACAAGATTTAATAGACGGTTACCGCGGAGCACTTGAAAATGAACAATGATATTTATCGGACGTTTGTCAGCTGTTTTAATGAAATCGGTGAATTGCAAGTGTCAGACAGAGAGTTTGCTGAGAAGAGTGAGATGTTAAATCGCTGGATGATGACATTGGATGAAGAAACGCGTGCGCAAGTTGCAGCAGAAGTAAGCCCATTCATTATTAAGGCAGCTCAGCATATTCGAGATAAGCAAAAGATTTTGGAAGAAATGATTATGACAAATGATGGGCGAATGAAGGCTAATTCATTTTACGGTAAATATTAATAATAACGTCTGGAAGCAGATCCCCCTTTTAAAAGGGGATCTATTCCTTCGTTTACATAAAGAAATCCGCTGATTGAGGTTTCATTTTATGACTGTGATGAAAAAATAATAGTAATCTAAATAATAGAAAAATGGACTTTAGTTTGTAGTTTATATATTGAAATGTTCTATAGATTACTAAGTGTATACAGTTTTTTTGCATTCTTTTTTATATTTTTGTATTTTTCTAAAGACAATAATGAAAAAATGGAATAAAATATGTAAGGGTACATAATAGTAAATATTTTAATAAACGCATATAAGAAAATAAATAATGAAGTGAAACTTCTATCAGTGGATCATTACGTTAGAAAAGGAAGGGTGTGGAATATGCCAGATTTAGTGAGTGATGTAAGCCATTATATGAATTATTTAGTGACGAAACGAAATACTGTTTCTAGTAATATTGCAAATGCGAATACACCTGGCTATAAAGCACAAGATGTAACATTTGCTGAGCAGATGAATAAAAGTAGTGCATTATATAAAAACAATGCGGCTGATTTAAAGAGCAATCCAGATTTATATCAAACGAATGAAATGCACTTGCCGACAGTAAATACGAAAAATACATATGCAAAGATTCAAACAAAATCAATGCAAACGAATAAAGACGGAAATAGTGTGGATGTAACGACAGAAATGCTAGATTTAATGAAAACAAATCAGTTATACGGTATTTCAGTTAACGCAATTAATACACAATATGCAATTAACCAAGCGGCACGCGGACGTTAAAAGTAGAAGGAGAGACAACGGATGTTTCAGGCAATTAATGCAAGTGGCTCAGGGCTAACGACAGCGAGAAAGTGGATGGAAGTTACTTCTAACAATATTGTAAATGCAAATACGACGGCGGCTCCGGGGGCAGATTTATATGAGCGTCGTAGTGTGGTGCTAGAATCAAACAATAGTTTTGCAAGTATGCTAGATGGGGCTCCTACTAACGGAGTGAAGATAAAAAGTATTGAAGCAGACAAAACGGAAAATTTAGTGTATGATCCGACGCATCCGCACGCAAATGAAGAAGGATATGTACGTTATCCAAATATTGATGTAACTGCTGAAATGACGAATGTTATGGTTACTCAAAAAATGTATGAAGCAAATACGAGTGTATTAAATGCAAATAAAAAAATGCTTGATAAAGATTTAGAAATCGGCCGAGGATAAGGGGGAAGATAGTAATATGAAAATCCAACCAATGTTACATACACAACCATTTGGAGCAATTCAGTCAATTGGTGCATCGAAAACTTCTCAAACATCTGTAGTTGAGGGGAAAAAGTTTATTGATTTATTGGAAGATATGAATCAAACGCAAAACAATGCGCAAACAGCAGTATATGATTTACTAACTAAAGGGGTAGGAGAAACACATGACGTTTTAATTCAGCAAAAGAAAGCTGAGTCTCAAATGAAAACGGCTGCTCTCGTACGTGATAATCTTATTGAAAATTATAAGTCACTAATTAATATGCAAATTTAGGAAAGTGGACGGGTGTGTTTAAATGGAAAAGATGAAAAATGTTATCCAATCGTTAAAAACGTGGCATAAGTTAGTAATTGGTGCTGCGCTTTTAGCGATTGTAACAGGAGCACTTTTATACTTCACCTTGCCAGATAAATATGTTGTTGTATATCAAAATTTAAATGATACAGATAAACAAGAGATTACAGCAGAATTATCGAAGTTAGGTGTCGATTATCAATTAGCGGCCGATGGTTCGATTCGTGTGCAAAAGAATGATGCTCCATGGGTTCGAAAAGAAATGAATGGGATGGGCTTACCGTTTAATTCTAAAAGCGGTGAGGAAATTTTATTAGAAAGCTCGCTCGGTTCAAGTGAGCAAGATAAAAAAATGAAGCAAATTGTCGGTACGAAGAAGCAATTGGAGCAAGATATTGTAAGAAACTTTGCGACAGTTGAAACGGCAAATGTTCAAATTACATTGCCTGAAAAAGAGACAATTTTTGATGAAGAAAAAGCAAAAGGAACAGCGGCGATTACGGTTGGAGTGAAGCGTGGCCAATTGTTAACAGCTGATCAAGTTGCAGGTATACAGCAAATGATTAGTGCAGCAGTTCCTGGCGTGAAGGCAGAAGAAGTAAGCGTTATTGATAGTAAAAAAGGTGTTATCTCAAAAGGGACAGATGAAGCACATTCTAGTAGTTCTTCTTCTTATGAGAAAGAAGTAGAGATGCAGCATCAACTTGAAGGTAAATTAAAGCAAGATATTGATGCAACGTTAATGACGATGTTTAAACCGAATGAATATAAAGTGAATACGAAAGTATCTGTAAACTACGATGAAGTTACACGTCAGTCAGAAAAGTATGGTGATAAAGGTGTACTTCGTAGTAAACAAGAGCAAGAGGAAAGCTCTACTGCGCAAGAAGGGGCAGATACGAAGCAAGGTGCTGGTATTACAGCGAACGGTGAAGTGCCAAACTACGGTACGAACAATAATCAAAATGGTAAAGTTGTCTATGATAATAAAAATGGTAACAAAATCGAAAACTATGAAATAGATAAAACAGTTGAAACAATTAAGAAACACCCAGAATTAACGAAAACAAATGTTGTTGTATGGGTAGATAATGATACGTTAGTAAAACGTAGAATGGATATGACAACTTTTAAAGAAGCAATCGGAACAGCGGCAGGACTTCAAGCTGATCCGAACGGTAACTTTATAAATGGTCAAGTTAACGTTGTAACTGTTCAGTTCGATCAGCCGAAAGCCGAAAAAGAGAAAGAGCCAGAAAAAAGTGGTATGAACTGGTGGTTATTCGGTGGAATTACAGCTGGCTTATTAGCAATCGGTGGTCTAGTATGGTTCTTATTAGCAAGACGTAAGAGAAAGAAAGAAGAAGAGGAATATGAAGAATACTTAGCAGAAGACGAAATTGCTGCAAGTAATGAAAGTATCTTGGAAATTCCTGAAGAAAAAATAGTGCCAGAGCCAAAACCTGAACCAGAAGAACCGAAAGAACCAACGTTAGATGAACAAGTGCAGGATGCTACGAAAGAACATGTAGAAGGAACTGCAAAAGTAATTAAAAAATGGTTAAACGGACAGTAAGGGAGGAACAACGATGTTAGATGAAATCTCCTCCAAAGAAAAAGCTGCCATCCTTATTCGTACATTAGAAGAAGGGGTGGCAGCAAAAGTCATTGAATATATGACAGCTGAGGAAAAAGAAGTATTACTTCGTGAAATCGCAAAGTTTCGTGTATACAAACCAGAAACGTTAGAAAATGTACTAGGAGAGTTCTTATATGAACTAAATGTAAAAGAATTGAACTTAGTCACTCCAGATAAAGAATACATTCGTCGCATATTTAAAAACATGCCAGAAGACGAACTGGAAAAATTATTGGAAGATCTTTGGTATAACAAAGATAATCCATTTGAATTCTTAAATTCACTTACAGATTTAGAACCACTTCTTACAGTGCTTAATGATGAGTCACCACAAACAATTGCAATTATCGCTTCTTATATTAAACCGCAACTTGCGTCTCAATTAATTGAGAGATTGCCAGATCATAAACGAGTAGAGACGGTAATGGGTATTGCGAAGTTAGAACAAGTTGATGGTGAATTAATTAATCAAATTGGTGAGTTGTTAAAATCGAAATTAAATAATATGGCATTCAGTGCAATTAATAAAACTGATGGCTTGAAAACAATCGTAAACATTTTAAATAATGTTTCACGTGGTGTTGAAAAAACAGTCTTCCAAAAGCTGGATGAAGTCGATTATGAGTTATCTGAGAAAATTAAAGAAAATATGTTTGTCTTTGAAGACTTACTTGGTCTTGAAGATCTTGCGCTTCGCCGTGTATTAGAAGAAATTACAGATAACGGTGTTCTTGCGAAAGCACTTAAAATTGCAAAAGAAGAAATTAAAGAGAAATTATTTACATGTATGTCTTCAAACCGTAAAGAGATGATTCTAGAAGAATTAGATGGCTTAGGACCGCTTAAGATGACGGATGCTGAAAAAGCGCAGCAAACGATTACTGGTACAGTGAAAAAGCTAGAGAAAGAAGGAAGAATTATCGTTCAAAGAGGTGAAGAGGATGTCCTTATTTAAAAACAGAATTCCGAAGAATTCTGTTTCTTTTTCTGAAGAAACGTATGAATTACAATTTCCAAAACCAGCTTCAGTCCAAATAGAAGAGGAAGAATTACAAACTGATCATGCAGAGCTTCGCGCCCAGCAAGAGTCATTACATATGGAAATGAATCAGCTAAGGCAAGAGAAGCAAATGCTAGAACGAGAGCGGCAGCAGTTATTACAAGATAAAGAACAATTTCAAATGCATATTCATGAACAAATGGAACAGATGGAAGCAGCGCGTGTGCAGTTTCAAAAAGAACAACAAGAAACAGCATATGAATGGACAGAGTTATTATGGGATCAATCTTTTCATCTAGCAGAAAAAATCGTGAATCAAGCGGTAGATTCACGATCGCTTGATGTGTTACCTATTTTAACTGGCATCGTGCAAACATTGCCAACTTCGTTTGAAAAATTAATCATTACAGTACATCCAGAAACGTTTGAACGTATTCAAGAAGAGAAGGAGAATACGAAAGAATATTGGTTACTACAATTAGTAGAATGGAAATATGATTTCTCCCTGCAGTTTGGTGAATTTGTTCTGGAAGAAGAGAAAGAGTTCTTTGAATTTAAATTTGCACCTATATTTGCGAAACTTCGTCAGAAATGGGAAGAAGAGAAGTTATTTGAGGAGCAAAATGTATGAGCCGCCTGTTAATGAATGAGAACGAAAAATGGAATAAGTTCATTGAAACACCGCTGTATACGAAAGTAGGCAAAGTTCATAGTGTACAAGAACAGTTTTTCGTAGCAAAAGGGCCGAAAGCGAAGATCGGAGATGTTTGCTTCGTTGGAGAACATAACGTCTTATGTGAGGTGATTGCCATTGAAAAAGAAAATAATATGCTACTTCCATTTGAACAGACAGAAAAAGTATGTTATGGAGATTCAGTGACATTAGTTTCAGAAGATGTTGTTGTACCACGTGGTAATCACTTGCTCGGAAAGGTGTTAAGTGCAAATGGTGAAGTGTTAAATGAGGAAGCTGAAAACATTCCATTACAGAAAATTAAACTAGATGCACCGCCTATACATGCATTTGAACGTGAAGAGATTACCGATGTATTTGAAACAGGAATAAAATCAATTGATTCTATGCTAACAATTGGTATCGGTCAAAAGATTGGTATTTTTGCTGGGTCAGGTGTTGGTAAATCTACTTTACTTGGAATGATAGCAAAAAATGCAAAAGCTGATATAAACGTTATTAGTTTAGTAGGAGAACGTGGTCGGGAAGTAAAAGACTTTATTCGAAAAGAGTTAGGCGAGGAAGGGATGCGAAAAAGCGTCGTTGTTGTAGCGACGTCAGATGAAAGTCACCTTATGCAACTTCGTGCCGCGAAACTCGCAACGTCTATTGCTGAATACTTCCGTGATCAAGGCAATAACGTATTACTTATGATGGACTCTGTTACTCGTTTCGCCGATGCACGAAGAAGTGTTGATATTGCTGTTAAAGAGTTACCGATTGGTGGTAAAACACTGCTAATGGAAAGTTATATGAAGAAGCTGTTAGAGCGGTCTGGGAAAACACAAAAGGGATCTATAACAGGTATTTATACGGTGCTTGTTGATGGGGACGATTTAAATGGTCCCGTACCAGATTTAGCACGTGGTATTTTAGATGGACATATTGTATTAAAGCGTGAGCTTGCAACGCTTAGTCATTATCCTGCAATTTCAGTATTAGATTCAGTAAGTAGGATTATGGAAGAAATTGTTTCGCCACATCATTGGCAACTTGCAAATGAAATGAGAAAAATTTTATCAATTTATAAAGAAAATGAATTGTATTTTAAGTTAGGAACGATTCAAGAAAATGAAGAAAATGCTTATATTTTTGAATGTAAAAATAAAGTAGAAGGTATAAATACATTTTTAAAGCAAGGTCGATCGGATAGTTTCCAATTTGATGATATCGTTGAAGCGATACACCATATAGTATAAGGCCTCTGCCGAAGAGGTCTTATTTTTTTGTTTTTTAATATTTCACAGATTTTTTTGGAAAAAAACTATATAATAGAAAAAGAGAACGTTATAATAGGAAGGGGCTATGAAAACAGGTGGATAAACAGCAGTACGACACAATAAAATTGCAAATAAATCAAGAAAAAGAACATATTTTAAAAGAAGTGTATGAATTAACAGCTGAAAAAAGAAAAATAGAACAAAAAAAAGAATATGATTTATATGTTGTGAAATCGCGTAGTAAAGTCGTACAAACTGGGCAACGTATTATGGCGGGCATGCTTTCTTCACATACGTTTTCACCTGAAAGAATAGAAGAATGGAATCGAAAAATTAAAAAAACGGAAGGTTTTATTCAAAAAAATGAAAGCCTTTTAGAGCAAGTAAAAGAAAAAGAACGTGTCATTGATGAGATGTATCAAGAAAATTGCAAAAAGCTTGCGAAAGCACAAGAAAAGCTGGAAGAAAAAATGCTTCTGGATTTGAAAATGTGTATGAATGGATGAGGTGAATGTAGTGATACAGTCTGTATTACCGGTGCAACAAAGTTTACCTCCGCAAAAAGAAAAAGGGCTAGAAGTACAATCAAAAAATGAAGATTCTTCATTCGATCGTACGATGAGAATGGAAAATAAAAAACAGCCGCAAACGGAGAAAACGAAACGAGAAGAAGCACCAACAGAAGAGAAAAAAGATTATATTCTTTCTAAAAAATCGGTAACGAAAGAAGAACCAAATGTAAAGAAAGAAGAAAAAAAAGAGACAGAACAGTTGTTATTAGCTGTATCTGAGCAAATGGTTGCAATTGAGCAATTACATGTGCAGCCGGAATTGTTATATCAATACATACAAAAAATACAAGAGCTATATAAAGAATATGGCAATATTAAACTTAATGAATTACCTGCAGCTGAATTACAACAATTACAAGAACTTCTTTCAAATATGAATATCAAAAATGCTATATGTTTAGAAGATACAATGCAAATGGTATTAGACAAAATGAAGATGCCAGAGCAAACGATGCAAGCATTGAAAGTTGTAGAAACAGAAACTTGTAATATTGCAAAGGAACAAGAAGAGTCTAAAGAGGTAGATCTTCCGAAACTTGAGAGCGATGATGCAAAGGTAGAGTTGCCAGAGGTTGATGCATTAAATGATTCGAGCTCTGCAGGTGCAGAGTTATTAAATAAAACGACGAGTACCGAACAAATAGGGAAATCAAATAGTGGTGCTGAGAAAGTTTCATTACCTGACTTAGGAAAGAAAATGGAAGCGCAAGTAGAAGCGCTGCAAAAATTTGTAGTGAAACAAGAACGTGTTTTATTCCAGTTAAATCCAGAAAAACTTGGTACATTAACAGTGTTTATGAAAAAACACGGAGATCAAATTGACGTTCACGTAGAAATGGAAAAACACGATGCGAAAAAACGTGTTGAAATCATTTTTGATGAATTGAAATTAAAGTTAAAAGAAAAAGAAATCAATATTCAAATTAGCTATTCAGATAAAGATGAAAATCGAAAAGAACAGCGAGAACAAGAGCAAAGGCAAAAACAGAAATTAGCAAATACAAATCATGAAAAACAACAATCAACAGAATTTGCGGGATTATTGGAGGAATAAAGCGTGCCAACAGTTGGATTAAATACAACGAGTACAAATCATATTCCGTTACAAGCAGGAGCGCAAAAAAGTAATGTACCTGTTAATGGTGTACAATCGCCAGTGCAACAAAGTAATGGAGTTTCGGCAGGAGCGCAAAAGACTCCTGGGGTAATGGGGAAAGATGATTTCCTAAAATTGTTTTTATCAAGTTTCCAACATCAAGATCCATTTAATGCGATGGATATGAATCAAATGATGAATCAGACAGCGCAGTTATCTCTTATGGAACAAGTACAGAATATGACGAAAGCAGTAGATAAGCTGCAATCAACGATGTATTCAACAGCACTTGATGGTGGAATGAAGTTTTTAGGTAAATACGTAAGAGGTGTTGACGGTGACGGAAACAAAGTAACCGGTCAAGTAGAAACGGTTCGCCTTGCGGAAAATAACGATGTACAGCTCGTTATTAATAATAAGGTTGTATCTCTTCGTTTCGTTGAGAGAGTGTCTGATAAACCGATTGGGGAAACGAACCCAGAAGACGCAAAGAAAGACGATCAAAAAGTAACTGAAGAAGTAAAAACTACAAATTCATAAGGAGTGTCCATACGTTATGATTAAAGCGTTATATACAAGTATTACAGGGATGAATGCAACACAAAATGCATTAAGTGTAACTTCAAATAATATTGCCAATGCACAAACAGTAGGTTATAAAAAACAAAAAGCAATGTTTGATGATTTACTATATAACAATTCGATTGGTGCAAAAGGTGACGGTAAATACGCAGGAACAAATCCGAAAAGTATTGGTAATGGTGTGAAAATGAGTGGTACAGTTACGGATTATAGTGATGGTACAATTACGTTAACAGGTGGCAAAACACAAGCCGCAATGGAAGGTAATGGTTTCTTCGTTGTAGGTGATTCAAAAGGCGGAAATATGGAATTTACTCGTAAAGGTACGTTTGGGATATCTTCAGATTACTATATTACGAATACTGAAGGTCAATATGTATTTGCATACCCTGCGAATGAGGCAACTGGTGAAGTTGATTTATCTGGAATTCCAGGACCGTTGCAAATTCCAATGGGAACAGCAATTGGTGGTATTCGAACATCGAAAGGGACAATTAAAGGTAATATTCCAACTGGTGAAAAACAAATTACACAAGATTTACCTGTATATGATAATGCGGGGAATACATGGACAATGCGTGTCGAGTTTAAACAAACGAGCGAACATAATTATACATATAAAGTACAAATGCGTAATGACTCGAAAAAAGAAACAGAGTTTAAGGATGTTCCAGGTGCAGGTGGTAATATGACATTTGATGCTGTTGGAAATCCAAATCCGAAAGAGCAAGGGGCCAATATTCCATTTGATGGCGGCTCTATAAAATTAGACTTAAGTCATTTAACAAACCATCCAACAGATAAAACATTATCAGTAACAGACGTAGATGGTAGAGCAGCAGCGACGGTTAAAGATTGTTTCATTGCTGACGGTGGATATGTGATGGTAAAATATTCTGATGGAAGTATGAAATCAGCTGGTCAATTAGCTGTTGCGATGTTCCCGAACGAAGGCGGACTAATGAAAACAGGTAATGGTAACTATACAGCGACGAATACAACAGGTATTTTAGCTCTTGGTGCATCTGGTCAAAACGGTGCGGGTAAAGTACGCGGTGGTGCACAAGAAGGTGCAAACGTAGATTTATCTGTAGAATTTGTTGACTTAATGTTATACCAACGCGGATTCCAAGGAAATGCGAAAGTAATTAAAGTTTCAGATGAAGTATTAAATGAAGTTGTAAACTTAATTCGATAATATATCGTAAGGAAAAAATGTAATGGAGTAGAAAGGGTTTTTTATTCGTATGACAAGACAAGAGCGAATTTTACAATTGCCTTTTTTCGAAAATAAACGTGAACTTGCCGAGCAAGTATTAAAAATAGAACGAGAAGAGCATGTATATTTACCAGATCAATTTGAAATTAAGCAAGTGCCTCCGTATTCATTTGGTGAAAAACAAGCGATCATTGGCCGTATCCATGAGTTTTATTTCATAAGTGTTGGTAGTGATAGCGTTTGGAAGTATCAACTGTTTAAGGATGAGATGAAGTGTCGTGAGTTTTTTGTTATGTTGCCAAATATTACGGATCAGCAAATAGCGTTTTGGTTTAATAACATAGAGTTATTGAAAAGTTCTTAAAAAGATCTAAAAAGCTCTTTTTAGGGTTGACGAGAGGACCCAGCGTTGTTTTTGAGCGGTTAGTGCCTAATAGGGCCTCGACTGGTGTGTAAGGACAAAGGTATGGAGAGTTACTAAGGTAGTATAAAAAGAGGTAAGCAAAGTTTAGTGTGCATAAACAGTTATGGTCCAGAAGAGCTCCTAGTTGTAAGAATAGAGCTATGGAGGCGTAATGAGATAGTTGGGGATGAGATAATCATTTCATAGTAGGCAAGTGCCTTCTGGATAGTATGTAACAATAGATTTTTATAAAAGGAGAGGTGAGGAGGATGGCGCAAAATAAGTATCGCGTTACATTCATTTCGCCGAGTGAGGTTGAGCAGCGAACTGTAATGGCGGCGAATAGTTTGCCAGATTTAATTCGTAAAGTAGAAAGTATTATCGCAGATCCAAACGGTTATTTTGTGAATGATAAAAAAAATAATTGTTATTTTAAAGTGATTAAAGAAAATGTTACGTTTATTCAATATGAGTTACTATTTTCGGATAAGGAAATTCATATTGAAAAATTAAAACATATAGCACCGGTAGTATTAAAACGATTATTCGAAGAAATAAATGACCCGGAATTATATGCACTTGCGCTACTTGATGTTGATATAGCAACGAAAGAATATGTGTTAGCAGAAATGAATTCTGAGCTGAGAATAAGAGTAGAGACCGAGCTTTCGAAAAAATGGGAAGCAATGCCGACGGAAGTTGTAGGAGCACAAGAAGTGTTATTAGAGGCACTTGCTTCGTTTATACAAGAATAATTGTTTTTTTTATAAAATGAATCGTTCGACTATCTATATTTTTTATATAGGTAGTTGACTTTTTCGCTTTTATAAAGCTTAATAATTAGATATACGGAATTAATGGAAGGGGAGCGACATCTTTATGTCACAAGCACAAAGTATTTTATTAGAAAGCGGAACAAATGAATTAGAGATTGTTACGTACACTGTTGGTGAAAACCTATTTAGTATTAATGTAATGAAAGTACGTGAAATCATTAATCCATTCCCTGTTACAACTGTGCCAGAATCTCATCATGCAGTTGAAGGTGTTGTTCAAGTACGTGGTGAAATTTTACCTGTTATTAACTTGGCAATGGCTCTTAATTTAAAGTCAACAAAGCCACTTGATCAAACGAAGTTTATCATCTCAGAATTAAACCAAATGAAAGTTATTTTCCGCGTTGATGAAGTGCATCGTATTCAACGTATTTCATGGGAACAAATTGATGAACCAGCTTCATTATCTATGGGACTAGAAGAAACGACATCTGGTATTGTAAAACTAGATGGCAAAATCATTTTACTATTAGATTATGAAAAAATTGTATGTGAAATTAGCGGCACTGGTTATGACAATAAATCAATTGCAGGGTTAGAACAAAAAACAGATCGAGCTGAAAAAGTAATTTATATTGCAGAAGATTCAGCGATGCTTCGTCAAATATTAGAAGAAACATTATCATCAGCTGGATATACGAAAATGAACTTCTTCAGCAATGGTGCAGAAGCGTTAGCGCAAATTGAAAAATTAGCGAAAGAGCAAGGCGAAAAAATGTTTGAACATATTCACCTGCTAATTACGGATATTGAAATGCCAAAAATGGATGGACATCATTTAACGAAAGTGGTTAAGGATAGTGAAGTAATGAATCGTTTACCAGTCATTATTTTCTCTTCATTAATTACAAATGAATTATTCCATAAAGGTGAAGCTGTAGGAGCAAATGCTCAAGTAAGTAAGCCAGATATTCAAGAGCTAATTGGTTTAGTTGATAAGTTAGTACTTTAAAAGTTTCTATTTAGCCGGAATAGAAGCTCTAGCCAAGTGTTGAGCGGTCAGTGCTTAATAGAGCCCTATGAGATGTTGAGACCAGATATATGGAGTGGTTATAGGTAAGTAGAAGAGCTGGTGTATAACATTTTTCTATTTAGTAGGAATAGAGGAATTACTTATGTAAGGAAGTTTTCAGTGCTTAATAGAGTCTCATGCGATGTGAGTTCAGAGGTATGAAGTAGTTTTAGGTAAGAAGAAGAGAGACTTCGATTGAGGATTTGAAGATTGGGTTTATAACTCTATTCTGTTAGAGAGAGGAAGGAATTAGCCATATGTATCATTGGCTAATTCCTTTTTAGTATTCTATACTCTAACCGGGCAGAAAAATGAAAGGTTTCTGAGATGTTTGGCGCTGTATGTATGAAAAAATCTTCAAATAAAGATTTTTGATTTGAAAATATAAGCAAACGTATTTTCGATGGTTATTTTAGTAATATTTCGTGGTAACGCAAATTTTTTCGGTGAAAAAATATTCAAAATACCATATAATATAATTAAATGTAATTAATATGTAATTTTGCATATTAATAAAAAAACATTTTCCAAATTTTTATACTTTCTATACATTTTTGTATGTTTATTATTTGACAGATAATTTCGAACTGTTATAATATGGATATGTAAAAATTGCTATTTTCTTAAAAGACATGGGAGTCAGATGAGAATTGTGAAAGGATGAGGGGGAGTGGCACAGATTATGTATCACCACACAGCAATTAATGTATTAGGTCTTTTGCAAAACATGTCAAATAATAAAATGAACGATATGCAACTAGAGGTGGAATTAAAAAAAATAGAAAAAGAATTCCAAGTGAAGTATGAAGAATTAGTTGATTTACATAATAGAATGGTATTATTTCAAATAGATATAGAAAAAAATGGCGGGATGCGAGCATATGAAAAATCAGCAATTACATGGCTGAAGTCTGAACTAGAGCTACTGTATGAAGTGTATCAATTTTGTCAACGTCACGGTTTAAACATTTTAAATATTTCAAAATACGTAAGTAAAAATGAACTAAATCTTTTTCCAAAAACAGAAAGTCAATTGCAAAATACGTATTATAAATTGAAAAAACGTGAAATACCGTTTGAAAATATTGAAAAACAGAAACCAGGACGAAAGCGAAAATATATACCAGTAAAAGAGACAATCGTTACAAGAAAACAAGAAAACGAGTACGAATTAAAAGAAGAAATCCAGCATAAAGAGGATGAAAAAAATCTTGTAACAGTTATATCTGGTATTGTTGATAACTTTGAAACAATTAATCAATGTAGTGAAAGGAAAGAAGACGAACTACATCAGTTTATGGAAGGTATTTATAAGCTTTCTAGCATGGCAGCAGGGCGTTCTAGAGAAGCAAAGAATACACGTAGCTTAGAAGGTGAATTGCAGTCGTTACAACTAGAAAATGAAAGGCTAAAACGAGAGAAAGAAGAGCTTGTACAAGATATTAAAGGTATGACGCAGCTTTTAATTCATTTCATTACAAGTTCTGATATCGATCAAATTCGTAAATTACCAACTTTCGTACAAGATTGTAAAATGGAATTACATAAACTAGGGCTATATAATGCACAAGACGGTAAAATGAAAATTATGGTTGATCGTAGCGGACAAGTTATGACCGTAACACAGTAATAAAAATTGGGTACAAAATAAAAGGGAGATACATAGTTTATATGTATTTCCCTTTTATTTTGTATGGAATCGTTCCGAAGAAGGAAGATGAATTTTACGATTGTAGTAGTTTAGAAACTATTTGCGGAATTTGATTCGCTTGTGAAACCACACTAAGGGCAACTGCAGTTAATAATTTGAACTTTAAAAAATCACTTATCTCCTGCGCCATGTCTGCATCTTCAACTTGAGATGCAGTATCTATTAACGCCATACTTTGGCTATTTAAATTTTCAATATTGAACTGTAAACGATTTATCATAGAGCCAAGGTCGGCACGATGAAGTGATACATTTTGTAAAGCTTCTTCAATTTTACGGATTGCCGCTCTTGCTTCTTGTTCTGTTGAAATCTTGATGTCATGTTGTGTAGGGGAAGGGGGAATATGTTTCGTCATATTTATTGTATGACCGATATCGTCTAATGTAATAGGGCGGTTTTGACCGTCAAATACGGATAAATCATTAAACTCAGTCGTCTCGCCAATATAGCCAATTGGTTCTGTTAAAGACTGAAACTCTTTATTAAGTGAATCACGGTTTGTATTTGAATTTGTACCGTTCGCAGATTGAATGGCAAAATCACGCATGTGCTGCAAAATATTCGTAACAGTTTGAAGTGCAGCTTCCGCTGTACGAAGCATTGATATCGCATCCTCATTATTACGAATCGCCACACGCATACCACTTGCTCTCGCATACATACGAGTCACAATTACAATATTAGCGGGATTATCCGAAGCGTGGTTCAACTTCTTACCAGTCGCCAAATGCTCCATCGCAACATTCATACGCTTCTCATTCTCATACAACGACTGCCTAGCATTCATACTTAAAACATTCGTACCAATACGCATAATAGACACTCCTTATAAATTGATATAGTTAGTGTTCTAAAGCTAATAAACGGATATGGAAGGATCAAAGGGTTTGTACTTACTTTATCTTTTTGTTTTCATATACAGGACTAGGCTACAATCAGCTCTGACCGCTTCTAAATATGGATAAATCTTCTCTTCCAGCTAAGGAAAGCATTTAATCTATCTATATAGAAAAAATAAACCTCTCCGCAAGCAGAGAGGTTTATTCATGAAACTAACTCAAATGGCTTATTGTAATAATTTAGAAACCATTTGTGGAGTTTGGTTTGCTTGAGAAAGCATGCTGATACCAGCTTCGTTCAAGATTTTGAACTTAGTCATTTCAGACATTTCTTTCGCCATGTCAGCGTCTTCGATTTGAGAAGCAGCTGAAGCCATAGAAGAAGATTGGCTCTTAAGGTTGTTTACGTTAAAGTCAAGACGGTTTAATGTAGCACCTAGTGTTGCACGGTTAGATGCGATACTTTCTAATGCAGCATCAATTGATGCAATTGCACTAGAAGCATTTGATACATTTTTTGAATAAGTTTGATCTTTAGCAATTGTAGTAGCTAAATCAGATGTAAGGGCATCACCGATTGCTTTTGCGTTAGCAAGACTTTGATCACCATCAAATTTTGTTAATGCTTTTTCAATATTTGTTACTTCTGTAGAACCCATAAAACCTTTTACTTTATCAAAGGCCGCTCTAAAGTCTTGAACGTCTGTTTTAGCAGCAGTTAAATCACCTGTAGTAACATTTAACCCTTTTAGTGTTCCGGCTTTAGCCTTTGCTGTAGCATTTGCAGTACCAACTGCTAGCATATCATCAGCTGTGATAGTGAATGTTTTAGAAGAACTTCCTTCAATACTTAACGTATCAAGTTTTAGTTCTTTCGTAGAAACATTGGATAATTGAATATCAATTTGTTTGTTTGTATCAGCATTGTCAAGTGTTTGAATTGCGATAGATTTTTTAGAACCATCTAATAATTTTTGATCGTTAAATTCAGTGTTTTTAGAAATGTAATCAATTTGATCTTTTAATGCAGCAAATTCTTTATCTAATGCTGATTGGTTTTTATCTGTGTTCGTACCATTCGCAGATTGGTTAGAGATGTCACGCATACGAAGTAAGATGTTAGATACTGAGTTCATTGCTGAGTCAGCTGTACGGATTAAAGACATACCGTCTTGTGTGTTGTTAGCTGCAACTCCTAATCCGCTTTCACGTGCACGCATACGAGTTGCGATTGCAAGACCTGCTGCATCGTCAGAAGCGTTGTTGATACGTTTACCGCTTGATAAACGGTCCATAGCGTTGCTCATTTTAGCTTGGTTTTGGCGCATGTACTCTTGAGTACGCATGCTGTTAATGTTTGTATTAATTCTCATGTTAAGAAACCCCCATTTTTTTATATTGACTTTTCTGCAAATTGAAAAACGGTAATATGCGAAAAAATCAATTTCGAGATTTATTGTAATCCTTGCCACAACGGGTGTCAACTAAAAATTCGAATTAATAAATATAAAAAAATAACAGTTTAACAATATATTCATTTTTTTATTACATAATTATTAAAAGGATTATTGCAAACTTTAAAAAAAAACTCTAATATTAGATTATCTTTGTTTACCGAAAAGGTGATATTATGATAGTTGGAAATATAGTAAAAGAAGTGCTTGCATATAAGAAAGGACAAATTCAGCAAAAGCTAAGTAGTCCACAAGCATTCGTTAGTAGTCGTTTTCAAGAGAAGTTGCAGAGTGAGCCTGCGAAGGAGACGAAAGAAACTACGCAGCCGGCAAACATAGAAGATATGAGTCAGCCGGTACAATCTACGAAAATAGAAGCGGTTGTTAATAAACCCGTAGAAACTATTAATGTAGAGGAAGCGAATAAGCCTGAAGAAAAGGCTGAAACGAAGAAAGCAGATGAAGTGCAAGTTGCGCAAAAAGAGTTTGAACGACGTTTCCCAGAAACGAAAAATGAGGCCGCTGATACGTGGGAATTAACGAAGAAGTATAATATTCAAAAAATACGTTCTTCCAATGAAGGGAAGTATGAGGATATTATTGATCGAGTAAGTCGTACATATGGAATTCCAAAAACGTTAATTCAAAAAATGATTGAAGTAGAGTCTAATTTTAATCCGAAAACGGTATCACATGCAGGTGCGATGGGTCTTATGCAGCTTATGCCAGCGAATGTGAAGGAGATGGGTGTGAAGAATCCATTTTCACCAGCTGAAAGTATTGAAGGTGGCGTGAAAGAGTTAAGCGGTTATTTAAAGAAAAATAACGGCGACTTAGTATTGGCGCTTGCTTCTTATAATGCTGGTCCTGGTAATGTGAGAAAGTACGGAGGCGTACCGCCATTTAAAGAAACGCAAGGATATATTAAAAAAATATTAAATATCGACGTTTCAAAATAAGAAGTTTCATATATAGAGAGAACATGAAATTTTCGTGAACATGATATGGGAGTTGGCTAGATTTGAAATTACAAGATGATATTCCGTTAACAATTTATTTTGAAATCGGAAATACGAAAAAGAAAATTGAAGATCTGCTTCATATTACGAAAGGTACATTGTATCGTCTTGAAAATTCAACGAAAAATACGGTGCGTCTTATGCTTGAGAATGAAGAGATTGGAACCGGAAAGATTTTGACGAAGAATGGGAAGATGTACGTTGAAATCGTTGAATTGAAAAGGTAGGGAAGGGGATTGTCATGAGTGGCGAAAAATTAAGCCAAGAGCAAATTGATGCCCTGCTGAAGGCGGTAAATGAAGGCGAGGAAATGCCAGCTTTCGCACAAGAAGCAGGAAAGCAAGAGAAATTTCAAGAGTATGATTTTAATAGACCAGAGAAGTTCGGTGTTGAGCATTTACGTAGTTTGCAAGCGATTGCTTCTACGTTTGGGAAACAGACGTCACAGACGTTATCAGCGCGTATGCGTATTCCAATTGAACTAGAGCCTTCAACGGTTGAGCAAGTTCCATTTACGAGTGAGTATGTGGAGAAAATGCCGAAAGATTATTATTTATATTGCGTAATTGATCTCGGTTTACCAGAGCTTGGAGAAATTGTTATTGAGATTGATTTAGCATTCGTTATTTATATTCATGAATGTTGGCTTGGCGGAGATAGTAAGCGTAACTTTACGATGCGCAGACCGTTAACAGCATTTGAGTTTTTAACGCTTGATAATATATTCTTGCTTCTTTGTAAAAATTTAGAGCAATCATTCGAAAGTGTTGTTGCGATTGAACCAAAATTTGTAACGACGGAAACAGATCCGAATGCATTAAAGATTACGACAGCGAGCGATATTATTTCATTACTTAATGTAAATATGAAAACAGATTTTTGGAATACGACGGTGCGTATCGGAATTCCGTTCTTATCTGTTGAAGAAATTATGGATAAGTTAACGTCTGAAAATATTGTCGAACATTCTTCGGACAAACGTAGGAAGTATACGTCTGAAGTGGAAGTGAAAGTAAATCAAGTGTACAAACCTGTTCACGTTGCGATTGGTGAGCAGAAAATGACAATGAGTGAGATTGAACAAATTGAAGAAGGCGATATTATTCCGCTTCATACGAAAGTTTCGGATGAATTACTTGGTTATGTAGATGGAAAGCATAAATTTAATTGTTTTATTGGAAAAGATGGAACGCGTAAGGCGCTCCTATTTAAAAGTTTTGTAGAGTAGGAGGATCCATATGAAGCATGAAGTATCTCCCGTGTCATTAATGGGATTAGAAGATTTTGCAGGAAAGCGAAATGAAGCAGGTAAAGCACATATTGATACTGTTTCAGATATTTCGATTGAACTTGGTGTAAAGCTTGGAAAGTCATCTATTACGCTTGGTGATGTAAAGCAGTTAAAAGTTGGCGATGTTCTTGAAGTAGAGAAAAACTTAGGACATAAAGTAGATGTGTATTTAAGTAATATGAAAGTCGGCATCGGTGAAGCAATCGTAATGGACGAGAAATTCGGTATTATCATTTCTGAAATTGAAGCTGACAAGAAACAAGCGGCGCTTATGAAAGCGCAAAGTCAAATGCAAGATAAAGAGTAGAGGAGGAGTCATATGTCGTATATGACGACCTTATTTCAAGTCGTTTTACTGTTTGGTGCGCTCGGTTACGGTGCATATTATATGACAAAAAAGACGCGCAAACAGCAGTTTTTTAAGCAGGGTGAAAATGGCCATATTCAAGTAAAAGACGGCGTGTATTTAAATCATCAAACGAGTGCCTTTTTATTTGAAGTGGACGGAAAGCAAGTGTTCACTGTTATTAGTAATAACGGTGTACAGTCTGTGCAATTAACCGGAACAGGAAATCAGTTTCAACAAGCACTAGAAGACGCGGTGAAGACTGAAACGAAAAAAGTAGAGGATCCATCATGAGAATAAAGAAACAGTTATCATTATTAGCCGTTATTTTCGTATTTTCTATCGTTTTTTCAATTATTTTTGTAAATCCAGCGTATGCGGCCCCGAACGGTTTTATTAATTTCGAAAATGGAAAAGAGTTTACGAGTAATTCAAGTGTACAACTATTTGCGCTCGTTACCCTTTTATCATTATCTTCTTCTATCGTTCTATTATTTACACATTTTACTTATTTTATGATCGTTCTTGGGATTACACGTCAAGGACTTGGGGTAATGAATTTACCACCAAACCAAGTGCTTGTTGGACTTGCATTATTTTTATCACTCTTTACGATGCAGCCTGTACTCGGGCAACTGAAGAGCGATGTGTGGGATCCGATGACGAAAGAGAAAATAACAGTAAGTCAAGCTGCGGAAACGACAGCTCCTATTATGAAAGAATATATGTCAAAGCATACGTATAAGCATGATTTGAAAATGATGCTGAAAGTACGCGGAGAAGAGTTGCCGAAAGATTTGAAAGATCTTTCCTTATTTACACTTGTACCATCCTTTACGTTAACGCAAATTCAAAAAGGTTTACTAACAGGGATGTTCATTTATTTAGCGTTTGTATTTATAGATTTGATTATTAGTACACTTTTAATGTACCTCGGGATGATGATGGTACCGCCGATGATTTTAAGTTTACCGTTTAAAATACTCGTTTTCGTATATTTAGGTGGATATACAAAAATTGTCGATATTATGTTTAAGACGGTCGCCTGAAGCGCTTGATGCTATGTGATAGGAGTCATATAAATGAATACGTCACCAATTATAGATATTTTCCAAACCTTTTTTTATAAAGGGGTTATGATTTTAATGCCGATTGCCGTTGTAAGTCTGATTGTCGTTATTATTATCGCGGTTATTATGGCAATGATGCAAATTCAAGAGCAAACGCTGACGTTTTTACCGAAAATGGCGAGTATTGTCCTCGTTATTATCATTTTAGGTCCGTGGATGTTCCAAGAGTTAACGATGCTTATTTTAGATTTATTTGATAAAATCCCATCGCTATTGCGTTCGTACTAAGATAGGTGAACTGAAATGAATATGGAATTATGGGCGGCGACGTTTTTTGCGTTTTGTCGCATTACTTCATTTTTATATTTTCTACCGTTTTTCTCAGGCCGATCCATTCCAGCAATGGCGAAGGTTACAGTTGGACTTGCTCTTTCAATTACAGTGGCCGATCAAGTGGATGTCTCTCACATCAAGACAGTTTGGGACGTTGCAGCTTATGCAGCAACGCAAATTGTAATTGGTTTATCACTTTCAAAAATTGTAGAGATGCTGTGGAACATTCCGAAAATGGCAGGGCATATTTTAGACTTTGATATTGGTTTATCACAAGCAAGTTTGTTTGA
This sequence comes from Bacillus sp. MYb78, assembly GCF_002975115.1. Lineage (NCBI taxonomy): Bacteria > Bacillati > Bacillota > Bacilli > Caryophanales > Bacillaceae > Bacillus > Bacillus sp. MYb78. The sequence goes on along the minus strand of NZ_PCOB01000001.1, from coordinate 200,973 downwards.
TGTAAATGCAGGGTCACAGTCCACTTTGCTATCAACAATTTTTGATATATTTTTTCTTATTATTTTTATTTCACTGGGCGGCATTAACTATTTCGTTGCCACTATTTTAAAGTCGTTTCAATATACAGAGGCGATTTCAAAATTGTTGACGACTAGTTTTTTAGATAGTCTACTCGCAACGTTATTATTTGCGATCACATCAGCGGTTGAAATTGCTCTGCCGCTTATGGGAAGTTTATTCATCATTAATTTTGTTCTAATTTTAATTGCAAAAAATGCTCCGCAATTAAACGTTTTTATGAATGCATACGTAATTAAAATTACGTGCGGTATTTTGTTTATTGCGATGAGTGTACCGATGCTCGGTTATGTGTTTAAAAATATGACGGATGTATTACTTGAAGAGTATACGAAACTATTTAACTTTTTCTTAACGAAGTAGGGGGACGCGCATGGCAAAGGATAATAAAACAGAAAAGGCCACCCCGCAGAAGCGTAAAAAATCGCGTGAAGAAGGGAATATTGCCCGGAGTAAAGATTTAAATAATTTATTTTCCATTCTCGTATTAGCAGTTGTCGTTTATTTCTTCGGAGATTGGCTAGGTTATGAGATTGCAAATTCCGTAGCGGTGCTGTTTGATCAAATTGGAAAAAATACAGATTCAACCGAGTATTTTTATTTAATGGGGATTTTATTACTGAAAGTATCGGCTCCGATATTAATACTCGTATATGCTTTTCATTTATTCAATTATATGATTCAAGTCGGCTTCCTATTTTCTTCTAAAGTCATTAAACCGAAAGCGTCACGTATTAATCCGAAAAACTATTTTACGAGATTGTTTAGTCGTAAAAGTTTAGTAGATATTTTGAAATCACTGTTTTATATGGGATTAATCGGTTACGTTTCGTACGTTCTCTTTAAAAAGAATTTAGAGAAGATTGTTAGTATGATTGGATTTAACTGGACAGCGTCACTTACTGAAATTATTAGCCAAATTAAATTTATCTTTTTAGCCATTTTAATTATTTTAATCATTCTTTCTATTATTGATTTCATTTATCAAAAATGGGAGTACGAACAAGATATTAAGATGAAAAAAGAAGAAGTAAAAAGGGAGCATAAAGATAATGAAGGGGACCCGCAAGTAAAAGGGAAACGAAAAAACTTTATGCATGCAATCTTGCAAGGGACAATCGCGAAGAAGATGGATGGCGCAACGTTTATTGTAAACAACCCGACTCATATTTCGGTCGTACTTCGTTACAATAAACACGTTGATGCAGCACCAATTGTCGTTGCAAAAGGGGAAGATGAGCTCGCATTATATATACGAACGCTTGCCCGTGAACAAGAAATACCAATGGTGGAAAACCGTCCGCTTGCTCGTTCTTTATATTATCAAGTCGAGGAAGATGAGACGATTCCAGAAGATTTATACGTAGCTGTAATTGAAGTTATGCGCTATTTAATTCAGACGAATGAACTTGAAGTATAATAGCGCGTTTGGAGGAGATCTCTTTGTTTAAGATAGATTCTGCAAGAACCTATTTTTCTATCTTTTTAGCAGCGTCATTCGTAGTGGCGCTCTTAATTCCACTTCCACCATTTATACTTGATATCATTATCGTTTTTCTACTAAGTATGTCAGTACTTATTTATATGCGAGCGACAAGTATTAACGAGTGGGATGAATTAAAGTCATTTCCGACGATGTTGTTATTAATCGGGATTTTCCGCGTATCGATTAACGTTTCGACGACGCGAGCGATTTTGACAGACGGAAATGCCGGTCATGTTATTGAAGAGTTCGGCCAGTTCGTAATTGGCGGAAACTTATTAATTGGTATCGTTATTTTTACAGTATTAATCATATTCCAGTTTATCGTTGCAAACGGTGCATCTCGTACAGCTGAAGTAGCAGCTCGTTTTACACTTGATTCTTTACCGGGGAAACAAATGTCTATCGATGCTGATTTAAACCAGCGTATTATTTCAGAAAAAGATGCACAGGCAAAACGTAAAAAATTAAATATGGAAACAGAGTTTTACGGAGCGATGGATGGTGCCGGGAAGTTCATTAAAGGGGACGTTATTTTCGGGATTGTCATTTTATTCGTAAACATTATTTTCGGTTTAATTGTCGGAATGATGCAGCAAGGAATGAGCTTTGCAGATGCAGCTCTTCATTATACACAGTTAACTGTCGGTGACGGAATCGTAAACCAAATCGGTTCATTAATGCTTGCAATTTCAACAGGTATTATCGTAACGCGTGTATTTGACGGCTCACCGGATACAGTAACAGAAGGTATCTTTAAAGAGTTATTAGCGCATGAAGTCGTTGTATATGCACTAGGTGGTTTATTTATCGCAATGGGTATTTTTACTCCGCTACCGTTTCTACCATTCGCACTCGTTGGTGGAACGATTATCTTCTTAGGCATTCGTAATAAAAATCGAATAAAGAAAGAAAAAGAAGACGAGCTCCAAAAAGAATTAGAAATGATTCAAGGCGAAGATGAGCAATTACAACAAGTGGAAGATTCATTCGGAGTATTTACGGATAAATATCCAATTATAGTAGAGCTTGGTTTAGATTTAGCAGCACTTGTAAAGCAGAAAATTAACGGGGAAACAGCTCGTGATAAAGTTGTTCTTATGCGGAAGTCGATTATTACTGACCTTGGTATTAACGTTCCTGGAATTAACTTTAAAGATAATACGAGTTTTAGACCACGTGGTCGTTACATTATTCGTATTAAAGGTGCGAAGGCGGCTGAAGGTGTTTTAAAATCAGGTTATTTATTAGCATTGAAAACACCGAACGTAATGGCTGATTTAGATGCAGAGCCAGCGAAAGATCCAATTTTCGGTGAAGATGGATATTGGATTTTAGAGCATATGGTGCAAGATGCACAAATGAAAGGCTATCAAGTGTTAGAGCCACTTAGCATATTAATTACACATTTAGATGTTATCGTTAGACGTAATCTTCATGAATTAATTCAGCGTCAACATGTAAAAGACTTAATTAACTCGCTTGAAAATGATAATGGCGTTCTATTAGAAGAGATTAAGAAGAAAGAAATTGATTTATCACTCGTTCAAAATGTTATTAAACAACTTCTAAAAGAAGGTATTTCTATTCGTGATTTACCAACAATTATTGAAGGTATTATTGACGGAAAAGAAGTGTATCAAAACCACGTTGACGGTGTGACATCATTTGTTCGTGAATGTATTTCAAAAGTTATTTGTGAAAATGCGAAAAATCCGGACGGAAAAATATATGCAGCGCTCTTCTCTGATTCAATTGAGTTAGATGCGGATGTTGTGAATAATTCATATCAAGGTTACTTATTAAACTGGGATTTAGATTTAGAAACACGTGTCGTTGAGCAAGTGCAACGCGTCTTTAAGCAAGCACGTTTAATGGGAAGAGAACCAGTGTTATTAACACGTAGAAAAGATTTTAGATTTGCGATTGTAAGACTGCTAGAACGTTATCAAGTGGAAGCACAAGTACTTTGTATTAGCGAATTAGCACCAGAAATTGTTGTGGATCAAATTGCCTATATTGAATAGTAGGGGGTGAAGTAATGGAAAGTACAGAAAAGAAAGAAGCGTTAATGCGAATAAAAGCAGCTTCGAAAAATGAATTGTATCGAAAGTTATTTGACCAATATGGTACAGATTATTATTACGTTGTCGATGAAAGTGTAAAACGAAATATACCGTTTTTCTGGAAAAAGGATTATGAAATGTTAGTTGCTTTTCCAGAAGAAAAACAGGAAGAAGTGAATGAAGGTACAGCACAATTTCATGAACAGTTAATGGATGTCGTGAATGATCCTTCAGAACAAATTGTGAAGGCGAATGGAATTCAATCAGTACTGCACAATTTAGAAAACGTAACGACTTCTATGTCATACGCGGCAATGCAAACAGGAAATAGTGAAGAATGGGCAAGAAAAAAAGAAAAACTATTAAAGCTGTTTGAAAAAGGGATTGTCGTGGTGAAACAGACGAAAGAAACGGAAGTACCGAAAAAGAAAAAAGTTGTGAAACAAGTCGTTCCGGTAAAGAAAGAAGAAGTAGTTCCAAAGAAAGAAAATCAAGAATCTGTACCGTTTATTATTCAAAAAGTAATTCGGATGCTAGAACAAAACGATGTAGAACAATATTTCATTTATGCATATGCTGAAAAGTTAAAAATAAAGTTTGAAAATGCAACGATGATTACGGAAGAAGAAGTTATTAGGTACATATTGGAAGATATGAAATCTCATTTCAATACGGAAAACGTCTTTGAAAAAGAAGTACAAACAATTGCATTAATCGGTCCAACTGGTGTTGGTAAAACGACGACGCTTGCGAAAATGGCATGGCAATTTCACGGTAAGAACAAAACAGTTGGTTTTATAACGACAGATCATTCGCGCATAGGGACAGTGCAGCAATTGCAAGATAACGTAAAGACAATTGGATCGGAAGTAATTGCTGTGCGTGATGAAGCTGCAATGACAAGAGCGCTTACGTATTTTAAAGAAGAAGCGCGCGTCGATTATATTTTAATTGATACAGCCGGAAAAAATTATCGTACGTCAGAAACAGTAGAAGAAATGATTGAAACGATGGGACAAGTAGAACCAGATTATATTTGTTTAACGTTATCAGCTTCGATGAAAAGTAAAGATATGATTGAAATCATCACAAACTTTAAAGATATTCATATAGATGGTATTGTGTTTACAAAATTTGATGAAACAGCAAGTAGTGGTGAATTGTTGAAAATTCCAGCAGTATCATCAGCTCCTATTGTATTAATGACAGACGGCCAAGACATAAGGAAAAATATACATATCGCTACAGCTGAACATTTAGCGAAACAAATGTTACAAACATCGTAGAAAAGAGGTGAAGAATAAGGCGCTTGCCTTATTCAAACGAATATGAACGGTCTTTATATAGGTTCTATGGGTATGATGAACTACATGCAGCGAATTAATGTTCATTCGAATAACGTTGCAAATGCTCAAACGACAGGATTTAAAGCAGAAAATATGACGTCTAAAGTATTTGATGTACAAGACACATATCGCCGCGGAGATGGGGTGGTAACAAATATCGGTTCGGTCGATTATGCTGTAGTACCAGCTGCAACACATGTGAATTTAGTACAAGGAAATATACAAATGACAAATAGCGCTACAGATTTCTTTTTAGATGACGGCGCAGCCGGCACAACATCATTTTTCGTTACTTCTAAAAATGATGAAACGTTTTTAACGAGAGATGGTAGTTTCACATTAAATAGTGATCGTTATTTACAAACATCTTCAGGTGCTTTCGTAATGGGAGAGAATAATGAGCGTATTCGTATTCCGGAAGGAGCAAAGGTTGCTGTACAAGCAGACGGTACATTATATGATGAAATAACACAAAATAATATTGCTCGTTTGCAAACAAAAACAGTAGATGCAGAAACGAATGCACGTCTCGTGCAACGTGAAAATAAAAGCTTTACACTAGCAGAAGGAAACATTGCTAATTTACCGAACGGAACAGGAATAGTAAAAAATCATATGCTAGAAAATTCAAATGTAGATATGACGAAAGAGATGGCCGATCTTATGACGGATCAAAAGATGATTCAAGCATCACAGCGCGTTATGACTTCATTTGATAAAATTTATGAAAAAGAAGCGAATGAAATATTGAGATAAAGGACTTCCAAAAGTGGGAGTCTTTTTTGTTATTGCTTTTATTACAGTTACATCATAAAATGATAATGATTATCAATATCATTTATCCATTTTCATAAGAATAGAATTTCATAATGACAGCAACATTTGTTTAACTAAGTGAATTAAAAACAAGGGGATGGTGTATATATGTCTACAAAGAATCAACTTTGCATTGGATTATGTTTAATTTCTAGAAAGAAAGAAGATGGGAATGAGTTTAATTCCGGAATTGATGAACAAGTAGAGTTGGCACTACAGGCAGAAAAGGCTAAGTTAGATTTTGTTTTTAAAGCCGATTATTTAGTGGCGCACCCAGATTTAATTGCTCGTAATAAAGGGAGTGTCATTTTAGACCCGCCGTTACTGTTTACTGCTATTGCTTATGCGACAGAAAAAATTGGAGTCGTTACAACTGCTTCAACTTCGTTTTATCCACCATATATATTAGCAAGGCAATTACAATCGTTACACTGGATTAGTAACGGCCGAGTAGGGTGGAATATTGTTACATCCATTGACGGTGCTGAAAACTTTGGTGAGGAAGGGATGCCATCATCTGAGGAACGATACGCGAAAGCGGCAGAATGTACAGAGTTAGTAAGAAAACTTTGGAGGAGTCACCCTAATGAAGTATTGAAAGTAGATAATCCTGATGTTATTAGAGAGATGGTAAAGCCTATTGAGCATAATGGTGAGTACTTTAAGGTAAAAGGTCCACTGAATATCCCACAGCATATATCAGGAGAAATGCCATTATTTCAAGCCGGTGCTTCAGAGTCTGGTCGGAATTTTGCTGCTTCTGTTGCTGATGCAATTTTTGCCGCAACGCCTGATATAGAGTCAGGAATTGAACTTCGTCAAGATTTAAGAAGAAGAGCAGAACAGCATGGCCGCAAGCAAGATGCTATACGTGTATTACCTGGATTATATTTCTTTATAGGTGATACATATGAAGAAGCGTTAGAAATGCATAGGCAAGCTCATCAACATCTCACAAAAGAGAAGAGATATACGTTACTTGAAATGGTTCTCGGATTAGATGCGAGAGGGATTCCGCTAGAAAGTAAAATTACGGAAGAGATGCTGCCAAGTCGGGATCAAACTGTACGTAGTAAAACTCATGCCGAGTTATTACGGAACTTCATTATTAAAAATGAACCAACAGTTGAACAAATACTAGAACGACCAGAAGTTGTTGGATCGGCTCATTGGGTTGCGGTTGGTACACCAAAAGACGTTGCGAAGCAAATTATGGATAGGTTTGAGGCAGGGGCGTTAGATGGATTTATTGCCATTCCAGGAGGACCTCCAAAGTCACTAGATCTATTCTTTAGTGAAGTCATTCCTTTATTTGTGAAGGCGGGTGTATTTAGGGAAGAGTATACAGGTTGTACTTTACGGGAGCATTTGGCGGGGAACATATTAAATACTTTACAGTTAAAATAAATAATAGTATGTAGAAAAAAGCCTTATTATAAAAGGCTTTTTTTATTTAAAATTAAAAATTCTGAAATATAAGTTGACTGTATGAATGTTATTTTTTATATTAGTAGGTATAACTATAACTACTAAAGAGGTGAGAGTATGACAACGGCATTATATTTAGAAGATGCATACAAAACGAGTTGCGAAACAGAAGTGATAAAAGTAGAAGGGAATAAAGTATTTGTAAAAGAAACAGTTTTTTATCCAACTGGTGGAGGGCAGGAATGTGATACGGGTGTCATTGTACAAGATGGGTCTGTATTTGAAGTTGAAAAAGTAAAGAGGGAGCAGGGAGAAATAGTTCACTATATAAAAGATGAAGCTCAAGTAAAATTAGGTCCAGTTAAATTAGAGATGAATTGGGAAAGACGTCATAATTTAATGCGTCATCACTCTTTACTGCATCTTATCGGAGCTGTTGTTTATGAAAAGTATGGAGCACTATGCACCGGAAACCAAATTTATCCTGATAAAGCCCGTATCGATTTTAATGAGTTACAAGAGTTATCGAGCGTGGAAGTAGAAGAAATTGTTGAGGAAGTGAATAAACTTATTGAGCAAAATAAAGAAATTTCCACTCGCTATATGAGCCGCGAAGAAGCAGAAAATGCTGTAGGAATGATTAAAACAGCAATAAATCTCCTGCCAACTACTATCCGAGAAATCCGCATTGTTACAATTGAAAATTTAGACGAACAAGCTTGTGGAGGCACACATGTGAAAAATACGAGTGAAATAGGAACACTTGTTATTGATAAAGTAAAAAGTAAAGGGAAGCAAAATCGTCGTTTTGAAGTAAGGGCGATTTAGATTGTGAGGGGTTACCGATGGATGAAATTATAAAGGAATTACAAAAGTTAGGATTTTCCCAGTATGAATGTAAAGCGTATATTGGATTGTTAAAACACTCCCCAGTAACAGGCTATGAAGTGAGTAAACAAACAGGAGTACCTCGTTCTATGATTTACGAGGTACTCGGTAAGTTAATGGATAAAGGAGCGGTGCATATTGTACCTTCTGAACCAGTTAAATATGTACCAGTACCAGCTACCGAATTAATGAATCGAATGCGAAAAGACTTTGAAAAATCCTTTGAATTTTTAGATGAGAAACTAAATTGTTTAGAACAAGAGCGACAAATAGATGTAATTTCGCATATTCGCTCAAATGATCGTGTTTTAAAAGAAATATGCAATATAATTAATAGGGCAAAGGAAGAATTATGGATTTCTGTATGGGAAGATCAAGTGCATGAAATTGAGCCATACATTCATCAAAAGAAAGAGGAAGGCGTACATATATTTTCAATCTTATTTGGAGCTCCAGAAACAAAAATAGGAGCGACGTTTCATCATAATTATATGACGCCCCACGTTGTTGAAAAGAGAATGGGTGGTCATTTAACTGTTATTGCTCGTGATGGAGAGGAAGTATTAATTGCGAACTTCTCAAATGATAGCACTTCATGGGCCGTTACAACGTATGACCCAGCGCTAGTTCTCGTTGCGACAGAGTATGTGCGGCACGATATTATGGTTGAAGAAATCACAAAGGAATTTGGAGCTGATAAGTTAGATACGTTATGGCGTGAAAATATAGATTTAGTTCATGTCGTAACAGGAAAACGAACTTTAGAAGGAATGGAGGATGATAAGGATGAGTAAAGCTGAGGCACATGTAGCTTTGCAGAGCGATGATACATTTCAGCAAGGAGTAAAAGATTGTTTACCAACTGTATTTGGTTATTTGAGCATCGGTATAGCAGCTGGTGTAATTGCAAAAACAGCAGGTTTTTCTATCATTGAAATTGCATTTATGTCCACTTTAATTTATGCAGGTTCTGCCCAATTTATATTAGCTGGTATGTATGCAGCCGGTGCTCCTGCTTCCGCAATTATTTTCACTGTATTTTTTGTTAATTTACGCCATTTATTAATGAGCGCAGCGCTTGCACCGTACTTTACGAAAATTCCTCTATTTAAAAACGTAATCATCGGTTCTCAAATTACAGATGAAACTTTCGGCGTTGCAGTGCAGCATGCAGCGCAAAAAGGATATTTAGGTGAAAGGTGGATGATTGGGCTTAACGTAACAGCGTATTTAAATTGGATTCTTGCTACTATTATTGGTGGGCTGTTTGGTGAGTGGATACCAGATCCACATACATACGGGATGGATTATGCATTACCAGCGATGTTTATCGGATTATTTGTTCTTCAGCTCATAAGTAGTAAACCAACACTAGTAATTCATTTAAGTGTTGCAATTGTATCGATTATTATCGCATACGTTTCACACCTATTTATGCCAGATAGTATAGCGGTTATTATTGCAACATTACTAGCTGCGACGATTGGAGTGGTGATTGAAAAATGGAAATGAGATTAGATGTATTATTACTTTTACTAGCAGCAGGAGCTGTTACACTCGTGCCACGTATTTTACCTCTACTCGTATTTAGCAAACTACAAATTCCTGACTGGGGTTTAAAATGGTTAAATTACATACCAATTGCGATATTAGCAGCGCTTTTAGCACAAGTTTTATTTATGCATGAGACGATGCAGTGGGATTATCTTATTGCAGCAATTCCAACATTTCTTGTAGCAATATATACTCGTAGTTTATTAGGTACAGTATTAACGGGAGTGGTTGTGATTATTTTGTTACGTTTCTTTTTCTAAAAAGGATTACGCTCATATAATAGCGAAAAGTGTAATAACATGAAAAATATAGGGGTGGTGTTATGATACTTTTAACGATAGGAGCAATTTTGTTAACGTTGTTTATTTTCTTTATTCTCGGTTTTATTACATTTATGATGTTTGTTGATAAGGCGACGCCTCAAATATATTATACACCTTGTGAATCAGTGACAGTGAAAGCTAAAGGTAAACATAGAAGGAAGAAAAGTTGAAAGTTGGCTTTTCTTCCTTCTTCTATTACATCCCCGAAAGAACTAACAACAACAGCCCAAATATAAAACTAATAAAGGAAAGAAAACCAATACATATCGAGAACACACGATTATTTCTCCATTCGTGCCAAAAAGCGATAAATCCTAAAATACAAAGGAAAAACCAAATGGGCAGGAATATGAACTCGCTAACTTTCTCGGGGAGTAACGAATAAAAAGTTGTTACATATAAAATCCAATTTGTAAAAAATAAAATGCAAATGATAATAGATTGTAAGTAGGGGCGGTTGAAAAATATCCTTTTTTTACGGTTTTAAAAATGATAGTTAGCGCTGAGATAAAGGCAATGAGTATGAAAACAAGTAAGAGTAATGTCAGCGTCATTTTGAGTCTCCTTTATAAGATTGTTTTTATCACGCATGGGCAGTAAGACCCACATCTTAAAACTCAACGTAAGAAAAGAGATTAGGTGGGGGATGAACACCCCCAACTGATTGAAGTTTCACTTTACAAGAAATGAATCTATTAAATGGTATGCTTGCTTTGTAGAGTGCCCGTTATATTTTTTAGTGTACGGATTTAGAAATCCATGTTCACCGTGTAGTTGTTTTATTTCTAATAAAGGATTATTTTGTTGCTGCAATGTTTGAATTAAAGAGGATACTGAAAAACTAGCTTCTTTTTCAGGAAATATAAGTAGTGTAGCGCATGTAGGCTTTATGTGAACATAGTCGCGTATACGAGAACCGTAACATCCGATAATAAAATCTATTTCCGGATTGTTACTACATAGCCATGAGATGGTAGCTCCAACACTAAAGCCGATAAGTCCAATATGTGTATAACTACTAGAAAGATGAGAAATGAATTCTTCAATTTGCTTTTTTCCATAATCAAATCCAATATGATTTACAAAATGTTCATATGCTTTTTCTTCATCACTATAATGAAATGCATGTTGCGATTGTAGAAGGTTAGGACAGAATACGTCTATATGAGATGAAGTAAAGTGGTTGGTAACGTGATGCATATGGTCGTTCACACCATATATTTCATGAACAATAACGAGAGCTACTTTTTTCTTCATAGTTATATTGTGCCTCTTTGAAACTTAAATTCTTTCTCAACAAGGCAGATACGCAGGTGGAAGTTTTCATACCATTGCTCACGACCTCTTTTTTTCGCTTCTTTATGTAAGGCGTTCTTTTTCCAATTTTCAATCGCATCAAGTGATTCCCAATAAGAAATTGTTATTCCGAGTCCAGAATTACCTCGTGCACTTTCTACACTTAAAAATCCAGGTTGTTGCTTTGCAAGTTCCTCCATTTTTCCGGCAACGGTATTATAGTCTGTTGTATCATTTGATAAATTAGAAGTGAATATCACCGCATAATAATGATTCGCCTTTTGTGAAGCATTTTCCATATAAATTCCCCCTTTAATAAGTATTTTAGCATGTAAAAAAGAAAAGAAGCAGTACGCTTCTTTTCTTTTTTTACGCTGTGAATTTTAATCCAGCATATATTTTACGACCCTTTTTTTGAATCCAACATACTTGTGCATTTCTCTTTTGAATATTACGTTCTTCCATTGTTACTTGTATAATTTGGTCAATCACAAGAGGGATGTTCGTTTGTACTTGGCACCCACCTGTACTATAGTCGACAATGGTCGCTTCAATCGGCATCCCATTCATATGCAATGTTCCAGAAGACATCAGTTGCTCACGTATATGTTGCCTGCGAAATTGTCTTGGTGCTTTTTTGGTATTTTTTATGAAAGATGCAATTGCTAGTGTAAGAAATGCTTTATCGTACACCTTTTCCACCCGGTCATTAACCGGTTTACTAAATAGATGAAGAATGAGTTTACAATATTGCTCATGGGATACATCATCAAATGATACACCAACTTGTACAGAATTTTCTTGTCTCCGAATCCATTTTTTTGTACTATGAATCTTTTCTACCTCGCCAAAAGATAGCGTATAGGAAGATAGACTTGATAAAGTTTCAAATGGAATGGAGGGATCTAATTCAAAACGTGCCCCCGTTTCACTAATATCAAGGACATGGCAAGAAATGATCATATCTTCGGCATATAAAGTACCTGGTAAATTTACTACGAAACGTTCTGAATTTCGAAAACGCGGTCTTTCAAATGCTACAAATAGTGAAGTGACAATAGCTATCCCGTTGTATAGTACCCAGAAAATATTAATATATAAGCTCTCTCTTTCAATATGATATTGCTCAGGATATAAGAGCATAAGTGTTGCCCGAATCAGTGCAATAATTGTTAAAATGAGTAATACGAGGTGAGGGACGCTTGCAATCCATAAAAAATGCCTTGTATTATTTTGAACTCCCTTTCTTGTCACATGAAATTGAAATTTTTTACGTAAGAAAGTTTCTGATAAAATAGCAAATCCCATATAAGGAGCCATAGCAACTTCGTACACATGACTCCACGTAGTTGTTCGTTTTTTATTAGAAACAGCTTTGAAAATAAGCTGTGATGTTAAAAAAGCAGGTGCCCAGAACATAAATAAGTGCATAAAATTAATTTCTAAACTATAAATATCAAATATTAAAAACAATAGCGGTGCTAGTAAAAATATCATTTTATAAACACCGAAAAACCAATAATGAATTCCATCTGCATATAAAAGACGCTGCATAAAAGATAATCCTTTTATAGTGAAAGGATTCCACTTTTTTACGACTTGAATATTCCCTCTACACCAGCGGTCCCGTTGTTTTAATAAATCACTAAATGTTTCTGGGGATAATCCAACAGCAAGTGTTTCATTGACAAATATAGTTTCCCATTTGTTAGCTTGTAGTAGCATACCAGTTGCCATATCCTCAGTAATAACTCCAGTCGCAAATCCTCCAATTTCTTCAAGAGCGGTGCGGCGAAATAGAGCGTTACTACCAACATACATCGTAGCATTAAAGCGATCTTTTCCTTCTTCTAACTGGCGCATAAAGAAATCTTGTTCATTGGCGATGTTATCTTCAAAAAACAAATTATATTGGAAAGGATCAGCATTGTAAAAAACTTGTGGTGCTTGAACGAATACAATATTATTTTTAGAAAAATAACCAATCGTTCGCTCTAAAAAGTTAGCTCGTGGTATCATATCAGCATCCATTGTTACGATAATATCACCTTTTGAATGAAGCATCGCATGATTTAAATTTCCAGCTTTTGCATGCTTATTTTCGGTGCGAGTTATGTGATGAACAGAAAACTCTGCCGCAAGTTGCTTTACACTTTCACGGCGCCCGTCGTCACAAATATAAATGTTTAGTAACTCTTTCGGATAAGTAATCAACGTACAACCAGCTATAGTACGTTTTAACAAATCGATCGGTTCATTGTAAGTTGCAATAAATATGTCGACAGTAGGTAGTTTTTCGAAAGTGGATAATGGTACTTCTTTCCGTTTATATGGCTTCCATGAAACAATGCTGAAAACGATAGATTGTAAGTAACCAGCCCATTCTGTAATTAACAATATAATACCAGCGATAATACTTATGAGATTAATAGTTGGTAACGAATAAAAAGTTCGCCAAATAAGATAAATAGCATTACAAATGAGAAATAGAATAATAAGTAATTTTTTTGACCATAAATATTTGTGTGCAAGGGCGTAAGTCATAATGATTACGAAAAAAATAATACCTAAACCTTCGTATATAGAAAGGCTCATACAATTCCTCCTTTATGAATAGAGTGGGAAATAGGAAAAAACTTTATATTATTCATCTATAAAGATTTAGTTATTTCCAAGTCAAACATTATCACAAAATATAGGTTTAGAGTATAAATTTTACATTTTCTTATTATAAGCTTAAAAAATTAGAAGAAATAATAGTTGTATTTTTGATTCATAAGAAAAATGCCACTTCAAAAGAGAAGTGGCATTTCTTATATTTCCTCTAAGCTATTAACTGGAACAGTTAATTCGCGTTCTGGGTTTTTTACTTCATATATGCGGGCGGTTTCATTGCTTTCATCGACGTGTTGAATCATAACAGGCATGCCTTGAAAACTGACATTGGCTTGTTCCGCTGACACAGAAAGCTCTATTGCACGTTGTATATTCATTTATATTCCTCCCATCATTATTATCTTTGCTAAAAAAGAGGAATAATATACCATTTAGAGACATTCTTAAAGTTTTTGTATTATTTGTAATGTTTCTTTAATAAATGAAGAAAAGATGGAATCAGGATAACCATCTATCGTTTGAACTGCTTCTTTTGCTTCTTTCAGAGCAGCTGGTTTATCTTGAAGTTCTATATGACACAGGGCACGATATGAGCCAGCTGTTAATAACCATGACTGATCAAGTGGATGACTCATATAATCTGGAATATTAGCACGTTTTAATGTTTCCAAAGCTTCCTCGTAACGTTTTAAACCATACAGAGATTTTCCTTTTTCAAGATAATACAATCCATCTTCTTGAAAAATCGGTACATCTTTTAGTTTTTCTCGGAATTGTTCTAAATGTTCTAATGCAATTGTATATTCGTTTGTAACGGTATTGTAGTAATAAGCTTTTAATATATCTATATTTGCAGCGGATAAAGTATCTTCTGTAAAAATGGCAAATTGCTCCGATTTTTTTATGTAATATAAATATCGTTCTTTATCGGTTGTAATGATTTTTTGATAAGATAAAATACGGTAAAATTCATCTGTTTTATAATACACTTGATGTTTTTTTGAAAATGCAAGTGCATCTAAAATGATTTTTTCACATTTTTCATAATTACCATATGCGAGTAAAATAATTGCTTCTTTTAAATATAATTGTATATGTGTAATAAGATCCATTTCTAAATTCTTCGTTTTATATTCATCGCGAATTTTGGTAATCAACTGTAAACATTCTTTATATTTTTTCCGTTTGTAGAGTATATAGTAAAACAGTAGTTTCGTTTCAGTACTTTCACGATACAAAGTATATTTTTCAAATATAGAAACAGCTGTTTCAACGTAATATTCAATATTATAATCGTTCATAATGGCCGCTCCAGTTATGAACTGTTTATATAAACGTGCTGTGTTTAAAGTAAGGGGTAGTTCTTTTTGAACGATAGGTAGTAAAGTCTTGTATACTTCATCGCATTTATTTGATTTTATTAATGGCTCCATTTTTTGAATGAGTTCCACAATTTCTTCTTCATCTTCTTCTAATAAAAAGCTAGTTTCACATTCAAGTTTTTCCGCAATATATTGTAATGTTTTCATAGAAGGTGTAGCTTTTCCATTTTCAATTTGACTAAGCATACTTTTTGTCAGTTCCGAACCTGCCAGTGCTGTTTGCGTAAGCTTTTTTTCTTTTCGTAATGCTTTAATTTTTTCACCGAGAGTTGCCATATTATTGCTCCTTTATATTCAAAAAGTTTAATTGTATTTAACTTTTTATTGTGAAAATTGGAAAGTTGATCATATAATAAGTTTAACACAATTTAACTTTTAAGGGGAGAGAGTCAAAAATGGGAGATATAAGTATAGGACAACATGATTCAAGAATGAAGATTGCAACTAGAAATATCATTTTAATGATGATTGGAAAAATGACGTCTTTATTAGGCGCAGGTATTTATACGTTCGCAATGGGGTTATATGTATTAAAGACTACTGGTTCAGGGATGGGGTTTGCAATTACGCTCGTTTGCGGATCACTTCCAAGGATGATCTGTGGCCCAATTGCTGGTGCTGTAGCAGACCGTGTGAATCGAAAATGGCTTGTCATTGGTACTGATTTATTAAGTAGTTTAACGATGCTTAGTATGTTTATTCTTGCTACTATATTTGGGCCATCACTTCTTTTTATTTATATTTCAGCAGCATTATTATCAATTTGTGCAAGTTTTTATTCTGTTGCATTAACTTCGTCTATTCCGAGTTTAGTAGATGAAGGACGTATTCAAAAAGCGAGTGCTTTAAATCAAACGGCAGCTTCTTTATCAAATATTTTAGGACCGATTATTGGCGGAGTTGTATATGGTTTCTTTTCAATTAAATCGTTTTTCCTATTAAATAGCATTACGTTCTTTTTAGCGGTTATTTTGCAATTATTTATCGTATTTGATTTATATAAAAAAGAAGTGGCTGAAAGTACAGAGCATTTCTTGATGAGTATAAAAGAAGGTTTTTTATATGTAAAAAGACAACGTGAAATATATGGTTTAATGAAAATAGCATTGTGGGTAAACTTTTTTGCGTGTGGTCTAACAGTTGCACTTCCGTACATTATCGTCCATACATTGCATTTATCTTCAAAGCAACTCGGTACTGTAGAGGGAATGTTAGCAGTCGGGATGCTAATGGGAGCGATTGCTTTATCAGTGCGTAAAGAAGTGAATAATCCGTTTCGTTCTATTTATACTGGACTGTTTTTGTTTGCAGGTTTAAGTTTATGTACAGTCTTTCCGTTGTTAGTTATCATTCCAAAAGTAGCAAGTTTTATTTACTATATTGCTTTTATGATGTTAACTGGTATAGCAATTATGATTGTAAACATTCCAATGCAAGTACATATGCAAAAAACGACAGATCCGAGCTACCTAGGGCGTGTGTTTGGCCTACTTGAAACAATTGCGACTGCAATCGCACCACTTGGTATGATTGTATATGGACTACTATTAGATATGTTGCCAACTAGCATTGTTATGATGACAATAGGCGGAGGGTTATTGTTAGTTGTATTAGTTGGAGTAAAGCAACATATGGCGAAAAAACAAGTAGATGTGTCCGCTTAAAAATAAGAAAATAATAAAAATTTGACTTATCATTATAAAAATGACTAAATTAGTATTTTAGTTTTTGAAACTCTTTTTCATGTATGTTAAAGTAAAGTGAGCTTGCAAAGAAAAGGAGACAACAGCATGAAAAAATTAAGTTTTGTTATGCTTTTTCTATTAGTCGTAATGGCTGGATGTAGCAATTATGACACATATATTGAAACAGGTATGCAATCATTGAAAGATGAAAAGTATAGTGATGCAACAATGTGGTTCGAAAAAGCAGAAAAAGAGAAATCAGGAAATGAAGCGAAATCATATAAAGAAGTTGCTGAGAAAATGGATCACGGAGCAACAGCATTAAAAGATGGTAAGTATTTAGAAGCGAAAGACATTGCAAATGAAGTGTTACAAAAGAAAAAAGATGCTGAACTTGAAAAAGCTGTAACATCAAATGCAGAGAATATGCTTCAAAAAGCAAAAGATGTGGAAGAGAAAGTAAATGAAAGAGTGGCAAAGCGTAGAAAGGTAGAAGAAGAAGGAATCGATAAAATTATTAAAGCTGTCGATAGTATAGATGAAGTGAAAGAAAAAGAGAAGAAAGTATCAGAAGCATTAGATAAGGCTGAAGAGGCGCAAGCAAAAATTGAGGCAAAGAAAAATAAATAGATTTATAGTTTGAAAGGCTGTCGTGCATAACGACAGCCTTTTAATTTTTTGTTGCAAATGAAGTGATGCTATGTAGTAAAAAAGAAATGATTTTAGAATTCCATCTGTCCTCATGATGAATCGTATAAATGTTACGCTGAAATTCAAATTCAGGGATTGGTATATAGCATAGCTCATTTCGTTGTATTTCTTGTTCGATAGCAAGTTTAGAAATAAAGGCAATTCCATTACCATATTTTAAAATTTGTTTCATCGTTTCTAATGAGTCTAATTCAATTTCAGATTGGAATGTAATGTTGTGCGCCAACGTCCATTGTGTAAGTAAATCTCTCGTTGTAGATGGATTACGATGCAATAGTATGCGTTCCTTTTCGATATTTTGTAACGATACATTGTCTTTCTTTGAAAAATGATGTTCTTTGGAAAAGGCAAGAACAAGTGTATCGGGCATTATATTCGTTTGTTTTAAAAGTGGTTCATCAAATGGAGCAGCGGAAATTATCCCAAGATCGATTTCGTGATTTTGTAGCATCATTCGAATTTCAGGGGCTGTTTTCACTAGTAGCGTTATTTTTATATTGGGAAATTCACATTGAAATTGATGAACGACTTCTGGCAAAAGATAAGTCGCTGGTACATAACTAGCGCCGATTGTTATAGCACCTTTATGAAAATCTTTAAACTCTTGCGTGACACGTCTGGCTTCTTTCATAAGTGCATCTATTTTACAAGCATAATGGTGCAAAGCCTCACCAGCCTCTGTTAAGAAATACCTTCCAGAACGTAATTCGAATAGAGATACACCGAGTTCTTCTTCTAAGCTTTTTATATGAAATGTAATAGTTGGTTGTTTAACGCCAAGTTTTTCTGCAACGATTGTAAGCTTTTTGTATTTCTTAATAAGTACTACAATTTCTAATTTTAAGAGATTCATTATGAATTGCCGCCTTTTTTATTTTAACTATAGAAAAAATCTATAGAAATAAATAGTTTATTAGAAGTTTTTTAATTTAATCTTTACAGTACATTAACATTCAGTATAAATCTTCCATATAGAATGAAAGCAGGTTAAGAATGAGGGGAGAGAGGTGAAGCAATGGATATTACAATTAGTGGATTAGAAAAGGCATTTGGAAAAATACAGGCGTTAAAGACGTTGCAGATTGTAATGAAACAAGGGGAATTCACTACACTTTTAGGACCTTCGGGGTGTGGAAAAACGACTTTACTTAGAATGATAGCAGGGCTTGAAGAACCAGATAAGGGAGAAATATATTTTGGAGACCAGTGCATGTATTCTGCTGCAAAAAAGATAAAGACATCTCCTCATGAACGGAATATCGGTATGGTATTTCAAGATTTTGCTTTATGGCCGCACATGACTGTTTTTGAAAATGTTGCATTTGGTTTAAGAGCTACAAAGCAAACGAATCAATTGCGAGAAAAAGTAGAAGATGCGA
The DNA here is from genome assembly GCF_002975115.1 of Bacillus sp. MYb78. Taxonomy (NCBI): domain Bacteria; kingdom Bacillati; phylum Bacillota; class Bacilli; order Caryophanales; family Bacillaceae; genus Bacillus; species Bacillus sp. MYb78. The sequence goes on along the minus strand of NZ_PCOB01000001.1, from coordinate 181,921 downwards.
TAAAGCGAGTTCGCCTGCAAGGTAAGGAGAAAAGGTATCCACACGAACTTTCTGGTGGACAGCAACAACGTGTCGCATTCGCTAGAGCAATTGTAACAAAACCTCATTTTATTTTGTTTGATGAACCGCTAAGTGCACTCGATGCAATTTTGCGAGAAGAAATGAGAATAGAGCTTATGGATATCGTTCATTCCATTGGTTTAACTGCACTGTATGTCACTCATGACCAAACAGAAGCAATGTCAATGTCAGACCAAATTATTGTCATGAAACAAGGAGAAGTATTACAAAAAGGAACACCGGAAGATATTTATGTGAAACCGTCTCATAAATTTGTTGCCAAATTTGTTGGTAAGGCGAATTGGCTTGTAGAGGGTAAAAAAATGGTTCGTCCAGAGCATGTGAGCTGGACGAAAAATGAAGTGTGCGAAATGTATACAGGTGAAATTAAGCACGTTACATATGTAGGAGAACGGTATGAAATAAAAGTAAACATGGGGGCACTCGGAATATGGACAGCTTATCACAATAGTAAATTAAGCATCGGTAAACCAGTATCGTTATATGTGCCAAAAAAATGTATTCATCATATAGGGGGAGAATCATATGAAGAAATTCAGTTCGCTTAAGTCTTTATTTGTATGTACTTTATTATTTTCGGCTGTAGTAACAGGGTGTAGTTCAAAGACAGGCAATGCAGATGCAAAAAGTAAAAATACGACTGAAAAGAAAATTGTTGTATATAGTGCAGGGCCAAAAGGGTTAGCAGAAAAAATTCAAAAAGACTTTGAAAAGAAAACTGGTATAAAGGTGGAAATGTTTCAAGGGACAACTGGTAAAATTTTAGCGAGAATGGAAGCTGAAAAGAAAAATCCAGTCGTTGATGTAGTCGTACTTGCATCATTACCAGCGATGGAAGGATTAAAGAAAGAGGGTCAAACGTTAGCTTATAAAGAAGCGAAACAAGCTGATAAGCTGCGTTCTGAATGGTCAGATGATAAAGGACATTATTTCGGGTATAGTGCTTCAGCATTAGGGATTGTGTACAATACAAAAAATGTGAAGACAGCGCCTGAAGATTGGAGCGATATAACGAAAGGGGAATGGAAAGGAAAAGTGAATCTTCCAGATCCAGCACTTTCAGGTTCAGCTTTAGACTTTGTAACTGGATATGTGAAAAAGAATGGAAAAGATGGATGGAATTTATTTGAACAACTTAAGAAAAATGAAGTTACAGTAGCAGGAGCAAATCAGGAAGCGTTAGACCCAGTTGTAACAGGTGCGAAAGATATGGTAATTGCGGGTGTTGATTATATGACGTACAGCGCAAAAGCAAAGGGTGAACCTGTTGATATCGTATATCCAAAAAGCGGAACAGTTATTAGTCCACGCGCAGCGGGAATTATGAAGGATAGTAAAAATGTAGAAGGCGCAAAAGAGTTTATTGATTATTTATTATCCGATGATGTACAAAAACAAGTTTCTAAAGCGTATTTATTGCCTGGTAGAACAGATATAAAAGCTGAAAATAGACCAAATGTAGAAGAGATTCCAGTATTAAATATTGATTGGAAAACAGTTGAGAAAGAGCAAGATGAAATAGGAAAACAATTTAAGAAAGTATTTCAATAAGATGGTGATTCCATGGTAAATCGATTCGTATCAGTAAGACAAGTTGGAATGACGGTAGCGTTATTGCTTGTGGCGATGTTAATCGTCATTCCCCTTTTTCTTATTTTATTTTCTAGTATATATGAAAATAGCAGTTGGAACTTTTTAAAGCCTTTTGAAGTGATGCAGAGTGGTGGATTAGCTGGGATTTTTCTAAATTCGATGCTTCTAGGTGTACTCGTTGTAATAGGAGCTACAATATTTGCATTTCCATTGGCATTTATTATGAGCAAAACAGATGTAGGAAAGTATAGTAAGTTAGATATTGTTTTTATGATTCCATTTATGACACCGCCGTATATTGGATCGATGGGCTGGATTTTGTTCATGCAACCTAACGGCTATTTTGAACAATTTTTTCCGATGCTAAAGACGATTTCATCATCGTTTTTTAGTTTAGGAGGTATGGTCTTAATTATGAGCCTGCATTTATTCCCATTCCTTTATTTCATGCTGAAAAATACGTTACTTCAGATTGGGAGTAGTAAAGAAGAAGCTGCAGCAGTTCATGGCGGAAGTTTTTTCTATCGTTTAAGAAAAATAATATTGCCGTTATTAGTATCAAGTTATGTAATGGGTGCTTTACTCATTTTCGTAAAGACGATTGCTGAATTTGGAACACCGGCTACATTCGGACGTAGAATAGGATTCCACGTGTTAACATCAGAAATCCATAAATTTATTTCGAGTTGGCCAATTGATTTTAGTAGTGCAACAGCATTATCTTCTTTATTACTTAGTGCTTGTATGCTTATTTGGTATATGCAAAATGTATTGAATCGAAAGTATTCATATGCAATGGTTAGTGGAAAAGGTGTGAAATCTAAAAGATATACTTTGTCTATATTTACGCGCGTTGTAGCATGGATGTATGTAATTGGTTTATTAATAGTATCAATTGGAATTCCATACTTTTCTATACTTATTGCTTCTTTGTCAAAATTAAGAGGCGGCGGTTTACATGTAAATAACTTTACAACAAGCCATTATGAGGCATTGTTTACAATAGGATCTCCGGGATTAGAGGCTTTATGGAATAGTTTTCTTTTTTCACTCGTAACAGCGATTATCGCGGTAATGATTGGAGTCTTTTTGGCACTTATGATTCGAAAGGGGAAAAAAACCTCTGAAAAATGGCTTGATATGTGCGGTATGTTACCGAATATGGTACCAGGAATCGTTATGGTTGTAGGTCTTATTCTATTTTGGAATTCACCATATATGCCTATGTCAATTTACAATACACCAATCATGGTTATCGTAACGTATGTTGTTCTGTTTTTACCTTACACGGTGCAATATGTAAAATCATCACTCGGACAAATTGATGATTCTCTCATGCAGGCAGGAAGTGTTTTTTCTGGAAATTATATTTATATTTTTAGAAAAATAATATTGCCTCTTATTATCCCAGGCATTCTTGCTGGATGGGCGATGACATTTACAATTTCGATAAGAGAGTTAGTAACATCGCTTCTCGTATTACCTCCATCAGTAGAAACGTCAGCAACGTTTATTTTTGCTCAATTTGAACAGGGGGAAGTATCTATAGGCATGGCGATGGCCGTTGTTTCTGTTGGACTTACAACAATATGCTTATTACTGCTGCAACATATGGAGCAAAAACGAAAAGGGGTAGCATGATGAGAGTAGAAGTATGGGGAGGAGCTGGAGAGTACGGTCGCTCCTGCTATTTTGTAAAAAATAAAGAGACGAAAATAGTATTTGATTGTGGTATTAATCGATCTTATGAGGATAGTTATCCAAAAATAGAGAGAGAAGCTGTTCCATTTTTAGATGCAGTATTTTTATCACATATTCATGAAGATCATACGATGGGTTTACCTTTATTAGCGAAGTATGGCTATAAGAAAAAAATTTGGACGACTCGTTATACGAAGGAGCAACTGCCGTTATATTATGAAAAATGGAGAAACTATAATGTGATGCAAGGGTGGGATTTACCTTATAACGACCAACACATAAAAGATTTAAATTATGTATGTATTGATGAGATTAGCAATCCAAATGAATGGGTACAAATTACTCCTACATTGCGGTTTCAATGGGGATATAGTGGGCATGTATTGGGAGCTGTTTGGTTTTTAGTTGATATGTATAATACATACGTATTTTATTCAGGCGACTATTCAGCAGAGTCTAATATACTACGAGCTAATTTACCTGAGAAATTGGGCCACAATATAAAAGTCGCAATTGTGGATGCCGCTTATCACACAGATGATGTTTCGCAAAATGAACGTGTAAACGAACTATGTGCAGAAATTGAACGAGTTATGCAAAATAAAGGAATAGCATTATTACCGCTGCCACAACTTGGTAGGGCGCAAGATATAGTATTGTATTTATATGAACGATATAAAGAATTTCCTCTTATAGTAGATAAAGAAATTTTGGCTGGATTTGAAGAGATGTTCGCATATAAAGATTGGATAAAAAATAATAAAGAACTTAAATGGGTTATGAAGAGTTTAAAAAGAAACATAATAGTGATGGATAATGACATTAGTATGCAAAATAGTTACGGAATAGTTGTAATGAGTGATGCGAATATGCAAACGAAACGAGCACAGTTATACTATGAACAGCTTCGGAATGAAAAGCGGAATGCCGTTATTTTTACTGGGCACATTGCGAAAGGGAGTTTTGCAGAAAGAGTTATGAAAGAACCTGTAAGGAGTACATGTAGGGTGAAGCGAGTTCCGTATAAAGTTCACCAAAGTATAAGAGACGTTAAAGAGATGTTAAATACATTATTACCAGAACATACGGTGCTAGTACACGCTTTGAAAGAGGATACAGATCGATTACAACAAAAGCTAAGTACAGCAGGATATGAAAATGTATATTCACTTGCAATGGAACGTATAGAAGTCATTTAAAATACAAAGGGGATAGGTATATGAAAAAAGTATTTGTATTCGTAAGCATTTTCTTTTGTTGTTTCCTTTATAACGTTAAGGAAGGGTTTACTGCTAGTCCAATGAAACCTAGTTTTGAAGTGAAGTTATTATTAAAGCCAGAACAAGTATTAGGTTATAACAAAGAGATGAAGCAAGAGGTGCTAGAACATTTCCAGGCTGGTACAAAATATGAAAGAATACAAGTGCAATTTTTAGATACTGCAAATAAAAGTTTAAGTGATGAAGGTTGGTTTGCTAGAATTCGAAAGAAAGAATTTAGTAAAGATTTTGAACTAACATATAAAAAAAGATATCCTATTCAAAATGGTGTAATTCAAGATGCACTAGAAGTAGCTAAAAAAGAAGGATTCGATAGTAATACGGATAGTTATGAGGCGGAAATAGATTGGGGATTTGAGAAGAAAACATTAAGCATTTCAAATAAGAAAAGTTACAGTGCTAAAGGATATGGGATACTTGATTTACCAAATAAACAAGCTGCTCAAAACATGTTAATAGAAAAATTACCAGGGAAAATGAACAAATGGTTGTATACAAATTGGGGAGAAGAGATGTTAAAGAATTCCCGTATTTACGGTCCTGTATTAATGAAGCGATATACAGGAGAGTTTGAAAACATAAAAGCAAATATTGAAATTTGGCCATTAAGTAATACTGGGAAATTAGAAGATGACTTCGTAATAGAAGTGTCATTTAAAACAAATGAAGAAAGTATTGCGACAAAACAAAGGGAATTATTAATGGCGAGTTTAGAGAAAAAAGGCTGGTTGTTACCGAAAGATAGTTTGAAGACAGAGCTTATTTTTCAGTAAATAGTAAAAAGGAATCCATATGCCATGGATTCCTTTTTATATATGAGCATTAAGCTAAATCATGTACAGAGATAATAAAGTTGTTTAATTTACAATAAAGTCATTTAAAAAATAATATAGTTGTTTAAAAATCCTTCTTCTACTAACGAGGCAGGTTAGTGGAAGAAATAGCAAGTGGGTTTAACTAGGAGAAGTGTCTTCTGTTTTTTAAATTAAAAATATCGATAAATTAGGATTTATTTACTTAACATTATACTTATTTTCGGACCGAGGCATCTAATCGGTGAGTATATACAAACCAAGTAATGCTTGCTGTTAATAATGTTGACGAAATTAAAGCTGTAAGAACACTATATGTTTGCCAAATAAGTATCGTTGACCAATCGAAGGCAAAAAACATTATACACTGGGCAATCGTAGCGATTAGGAAAATAATTGTTACGATTGTTCTCTTTTTTGTCATTGGCTGCTGCTCATTCGTTTTCCTTTTTCTTAATCCTAAGAAAAATAACAGAACGGCTAATAGGCAAAGAATAATTGTGGTAGACGACAAAATGATGTCCAAAAGCTGTGTGCCGCTTATCTCGTATGACTGAGTTAGATTGCCGCTTAATATATTTTTAACTTTTAGTACCAGGTTTATATTGGTATTTGCGCCGTTGCTCAGTAAGCAGATGGCTGTTCTTTCATTTGGCAGTATGGCTACTTCGGTACTAAAATTTGGATTACCCCCAGTGTGTTCTATAAACGTTTGTTCGGCGTTTACCGACCAACCTGCCGCATAATACATATCATTGACAGCCGAAACAGACATATCACCCCTATGTGATTTTTCGATAGCCCTGTGAAATATTTCGGGTATGTCCTGCACAATACCCATCTGTATGCCCATCCAACGCGCCATATCTTTTGTATTAGAAATGATATAGCCGGCAGGTTTATTCCCAGCATAATCCGGAGCGTTAAATGGAGTTGTTATAAAAAAGGAAGAACGGTAGCCCTGTGCTAACTGTCCAGTGGCTTGAGCATCTTCTTTATAAACATACGTCTGGTGAAGACCTAAGGGTATAAATACCTGTTCCTTCATAAAGTCTTCATAGCTTTGTCGTGATACAATCTCAATAACCAAACCCAATACGTCATAATTAACGGTTCCATAGTTATATTGTTCACCGGGAGAGAACGCCAATTCTGCATCTACCAGCTTTTCCACGGTCTTTTGCAACATATCAGGCGTATTACCTTGTGGAATATTTTGGATATGTCTAATATTTGTTAGGCCGCTGGTATGGTGAAGAAAGTTATTTAGTGTAAGGTTTTGCATATCAACAGGTTTACCTTGATACTTTAACGTAAACCAAGGTAAATATTTTTGGATAGGGTCAGTCATTGATAGCAGCCCTTGCTCTTCCAATAGCAAAATCCCCATACCAGTAAAAGCTTTACTCACCGAGGCCAACTCATAGAGTGTATTTTCACTTGCAGACAATCCCTTTTCAAGATCTGCATACCCAGAAGAAAAGTAGAACACTTCACCATCAGCAAGTATTGAGATTGACATTCCAGGCACACCTGATGTACGACAGGCATCATCTAGCAATGCTTGTATTGCCTCAGATTTCGAATCTGACAACGCATAACTTTGTGTTGCGAATCCTGGGAATAATATAAATATCGTTAATACAAAAACAATAGTCTTTTTCATACACTCTCCTTTTTGAAGAATTATAAGGATATAAATAACTTATTTTTATAACTATAAACTAAATTCTAATTTATCTTTCTATTTACCTATATAATATGAAATAATTGTGAAGAGTTACACTTAAACTAACGGGGGCGTTAGTTCAATAAGAAGTAAACAACTTTATTATTCATTTTTTAAGCATTACATAAGCAGATGGATATAATTTGAAACAACTTTAAAGAGGCTTGCTGCATATAGAATGTAGTAAGCCTCTTATCTTTTTTAGTCAAAATTCAATAACTTTATTATCACTATACAAATCAGCTGACACGAACATATCACTATTTTGAAGATTTTTAGAGCGTAAACTATAAGCAACTACCTTCTTTTTATATTGTTTTACAACATCAACATGCTCTTCATGACTGTAAATATAAAATGTGAAATCTTTTTTACCACGTTTTGCATTGATAATTAAAGGAGTGCCTTCATTATGGGGTGGTGCATAATAGCGATCTAAAAATAAACCTTCGTTAAAATCATGAATAATTTTTGATTTCTTTTCGCCTTCTACGTTATTTCCGTGAATTGTAATAGTCACATTCTCTTCGTTAAGTTGTGGATGTGTTTCGTACTTGCTAATAATGGATTCAATAACAGTGTTAGGAAGGCTAGAAACGATAATTTTAAATGCTCCAAATACAACTAACATCACAATAAACCAAGTCGTCATAGTATATCATCCCCTTTATTCTATTTAATAATATAACTCATATGGTAATAGTACATATGGTGAAGTTTTGTATAATTTGTGAAAAATATGCCATTTTTACGAACAAAATATTAGAAAAATCAATTTTGTTACAAAAAGTTGAAATCGAAGTATTTTAAAAGAAAAAGGTTTATAATAAAAATATAACTAATAACCACATTACTAATTATAAGGAAGTGTAACTATGAGTACTGTAGCAATCGTATATGGTATTATTCTTTCCACAATTATTGTTTTGTTTTTCGTTGGGGTTTCACGTTATATTCATAAATGGAAAGAAGGCGTTGCGAAATTAAATCACATTGAAGAAGAACTTAGTGATTTAATGTTACATCATGGTAAATAAAAAGATAATTTTTTAACGAAACAATGTGAAGAATATCACAAAACATGCTCTCATCATGAAAGCATGTTTTTTTGTTATGTGAATGTTAGACATATTCATGAGATTTTTTCGTGCAATACAGTGTGAAATAAAATAATAATTCTTTATGTGTAGGAAGAGTTATTCTGTTTTGTATAATTTTGTAATTTAGTTCGGTATAATTATGATATAGAAGGAAATTTGTTAGAGGAGGTATATTGTGAACATATTAAAGATTATAGGAATTGTTGCAGGAGTGATTATAGTAGCAATTATAGCTTTCTTTGTCATAATGAAGTATTATTTGTCAAAAAAAGATTCTGATTACGTATTAACCTATATAAAAGAACATAAAGACGATGAGACATGTTCATTACTGATTAGAAAAAATGGTGAGATATTAACATCTATAAATGAAAATAAAAAATTGCCATTAGCGAGTACGGCAAAAATCGTAATAGCAGTTGAATTTGCTAAGCAAGTGTCAGAAGGAAAAATAAGTCGTGATGAACAAATTTCATTGCACGAGCTAGAAAAATATTACGTTAAAGATACTGAGGGTGGAGCACATCCTAACTGGTTAGAAGATGCCAAAGCGAGAGAATTAGTGAAAAATGGACAAATCGCTTTAGAAGAAGTCGCTAAAGGAATGATTCATTATAGTTCTAACGCAAATACAACATATTTGTTAGATAAGCTTGGAATAGAAAGAGTAAATGAAAGTATAAAAGAGTTAGAGCTTACTAGTCATGATAAGTTCTCTTCGTATACAGCTTCACTATATATGAGAGGGTATGTAGAAAAAGAGCTTCATAAGCCAGAAAATCAATCATTAGAAATGATACGTAACATGTCAAAGGATGAGTATAATAAACATGTGTTACAAATTCATGAATGGATGAAAGATGAAGAAGAATGGAAAAAACGTGAAATTCCATTAAAGGTAGATATGGAATTTCAGCGAATTTGGTCAGATCGATTAGTGGGTGCAAACGCTAAAGATTATATGAGTATAATGGGAAAAATAAATAGTAGAAATTATTTTCCTAAATTAATGCAAGAAGAAATCGAGAATATTTTCAAAGGAACAGTTAATAATAGTAAGTTAGAATTTGCGGGGCAAAAAGGTGGTTCTACCGCATTCGTATTGACAAAAAGCTTGTATACTACAGATAAGAAAGGGAATAAAGTAGAAGTTGTAATTATGTTTAACGATATAGAAGATCAAGTTGTATATCAAAAGCTGAGAAATAATATAAATTATTTTATTCAAGATGCTATAACAGATGAAGAGTTTAGAAATAAATTATAATAAAATAATTTTATTATGTAAACAACATGCTATTAAAGGTAGGTATTGAGATGAGGTTGAATGAGTATATGCTTGAAACGTTTCCGAATTTAGAACTTAGACCACCTCTATTTTATAATTGGGATATTGGTATTCGTTTTAGATTAGGTGTGGACTATGATTGTAATAACATTTATGAAAATTGTCTATATTTAGAAGGCGTTTATAAAAGGACGATTACTTTATTTCAGTCTTTACATTCAACAAAAGATGATATTTATATTGTAGTGGATGTAAATGACTATGCAAATGGTGAAATTTTCAAACAGAAATTGAATATCTTTTCTAAGTATGTCAAAGAGAAGTCCGATTTGTTTAAGTTACAGAAAAATACAATCCCTTATGTTTTTCTAGAAGAAGATGAAGCATATAAAACACATAGATATACTTTGAAATGTAAAATCTCTGACTTTACATACATTCCTATGCTAAAAGCAATTTGTAATCAAGATATGGGAATAAAACCGAGTATTTTTCATAGGGTGTATTTTATAAATGTTAACAAGAATACTATATTTCACGTTTATGATGATAGAGGTTGTGATGTATTAGCTACCTCTCCTGATACAATTAGGGATATTTATAATACATATAATGATTGGATATTAGAATACGATAGAAATAAAATTGATAAAGTATTTAATTGAATGTAGTCTATTTTAAATGAGGGAAACACCATATGGGGTGTTTCCCTTTTATTAATATGAAAATCAACATTTAAATTTGAAAGCACTTATTATAAAGGTAAAGGGATTTGATGGTAATGTATTGAATTTGGGTAGAAACGGAAAAAAGGAGATGAATAAATGACAACAATCTATTTCGTTCGCCATGCCCATTCTACCTATACAAAAGAAGAACGGGAGCGATCTTTATCTGAAAAAGGGTACTTAGATGCAGAGAATGTAACACGCTTATTAAAAGATAAACATATTGATGTTGTGATTTCTAGCCCGTATAAAAGAGCAATCCAAACTGTACAAGGAATTGCGCATACATATAAATTATCAATACTAACAGAAGAAGATTTGCGTGAAAGATTATTGAGTACAGAGCCGGTATCAAATTTTAATGATGCTATGCAGAATGTGTGGGAAGATTGGAGTTTTGCATACGAAGGCGGAGAATCGAATGATGTCGCACAAAGGCGCGCTGTAATATGTATGCAAAATATATTAAAACAATATGAAGGTAAGAATATTGTAATAGGTACGCATGGAAATATTATGGTATTACTCATGAATTATTTTAATTCGAAATATGATTTAGAGTTTTGGAAAACACTTCATATGCCTGATGTGTATCAATTAAATTTTGATAAAAATCGTTTCATTTCTGCTGAAAGAATAGAGAAAACAGGTCATCGGTTAAATATTTTGTAAAAGTTTATCAAAAAAAGAGGAAAGAGAGAAGTTATTGTAGAAGTATGACTTTGTAACATAAAAAATATATGTTAAAGGAGGCTGTTTACATGTTTGAGAAAGAGAAAGAAGGGCTTATTGAAGTTCAAAACGTATATGAAATTGCACCAGAAGATGGAACAATTATTGGTATGGCAACGGAAGAAGAAATGGAAATTGCTGCTGAACTAGAGTTACAGTACTATGCCCATTCTCGTTTGTTAGAAGCAAATATTCAGTTAGACGGTTCCTCCTACAAAGAGTTACTTCAGGAGTTCCAGGAGTACGAAAGAAAATCAATGAGCTTTTGGCGAGCGATACATAAACGTTTAGCTGTGCCATGGGCGTGGGTACTACGTATTGATGTTGCGAATGGCCCTATATATGTAAGTAATGGAAGTTCATATTACGAAGAAATCGATGATGAAGAAGATTATGAATAGATAAGTAAGGAAGCAGCTTTAGTTGCTTCCTTTTTTTATTTGTAAGAAATGAATCGCCTCAATAATAATATCTGGTCGATCATTTTCTATACCGTGACTAGCATGTTCGGCAAGAATATATTGGTTGTTAGTTGAGAGGTGTAATTGTTCGTGAATTAGTTCTTGCCACATTGCTTCAAGTTGTATTGCTTCCTCTTTTGGCATGCCGCCATTAGTCAATTGAGTAATAGAATATTGAGGATCTCTACCGATAACGATTAATGGTATTTCTAATGTTTTACATAGCTCTTTTAGTGAGAGAGCACAGTTTTTCCACTCCGATAGTTCAGAAGCTGTCGCTTTATATAATGAAGACGAGGTAGAGAATTCAATTTGCTGTTTTGATTGATCGGTGAGCATAGGTTTTAGTTCATTATAAAGTGTGTCTACATCCATTTTGGAATATATATTATATTTTTGAAACCAAACATCATCAGAATCAGTTTGATCAGAAATTGGTAAATGAAGTTCATCTAAACGGTGTAAGTTCATCGAAGTAGAATCAACTAAAATAAGTGCTTGCAGCTTATCTTCATGTAACATCGCAAAATGTTGTGCACATAATCCTCCATAGGAATGACCGATTAGAATAAATGGTTCTTGAATAGCTAGTTTGTTTAGTAACATATGTAGCTCTTTTGTAACTTGCCTTATTGTACGCGGCTGATTGCCTAAATCACTTTTTCCGTAACCTGGGCGATGGTATGAAACAACTGTAAAGTGCTCTGAAAGCTTTTCTATAATAGGAAACCAATCATAAAATGAGCAAGTCATTCCAGTTTGAATGACTACAGTTTGTTTACCATCTCCTTTTATATGTACTTCTATATTTTGCCCCATTATTTCTACAAATTTATGAATGTTAATTCCTCCTAAGCTTGAAATAATTTTTGACAAGCAAAAACGATACACCAAACACCTATACCAAGTAGGACAGATGTACTAAGTGTAAATGAATTTTTTAAACCAATATAGACAATAAATAATAGTAGTGCTGATGCGGGGAATCCATATAATACCCCTAAAGCAAATTGACTCAATTCTTGTTTATTTCCGCCTTCGAATGAAATCCAAAATAAACTAAGTAAACTCACGAGAGGAAGGGCAGCAATAAAGCCACCTATCGTACTGTAATGTTTAGCGACTTCAGTGATAACGCCGATAATAAGTGCCGAAACGATTACTTTAACGAGGAAATGCATATTTTGCCTCCTTCGCTAATAACGAAAATGCTTTTTCAATTAATTGTTGTTCTTCTTTTGATAACTGTAATTCTAATATTTTTATCTTTTCTTTATCTAGTAAAGTATGTTTTTCTAATACTTCAATTCCTTCAATTGTTAATGTAAGGTTTACCACTCTTTCATCTTTTTTATTTCTCTCTTTAACGATGAAACCCTTTTGAATAAGGCGTTTTATATGTTCAGACGCTGTGTTATGAGAAAGACTAAGTTCAGTAGCGACTTTTCCAATTGTTATATCTTTCTCACGAGAAACGATTTGTAAAATACGAATTGCTTGGTGGGAAAGGTTGTCCTCGTATTCGTATCGTAAGTGATAATAAATGCTCTCCCAATGTTGATTAATGTTGTTCATAATAATAAATCTCCTTTTTTATATCGTATAGTAAGATATATTCGTTGTTTTAGAAATAAAATCCTTTTATTTGGATAAAAAATGTTGAAAAAGTTTATTTTTATTGAAATATAAGGTAATCTATGTGTAAAGGTATACATTTAGCAAGAGAGAGGATGATAGCTGTGAATACATTCAAATGGATTAGTCATGAACAGATGTATGTAGATGAAATACATGTTGAAAAATGTGGTCCTCTTTCAGTCGGCGTATATGGGGGAAATCAAGAGAGTGATGCATATGAACGAGGAGATGCGGTGCTGGCTTGGTGGGATCCTGAATTACAATTTGAATTTGTTATGATTTTTGATACACATCACAAAACAAAAAATATAGATTATATAATAGAAGCGATTTCGGAAAGAAAAGAAAAACTAAAAGAGTTATTCTCATATCCAATACATTTAGCTTTCCATCATACACATATGTACTTATTAGCGTTATTTACAGATGAGTTATTTATTAAAAAGTGTGATCAAGATGATGAGGAACTCGCTTGCTTAATTTGTTTACGAAAAGGGGAATTTTTATATTGGTTATCAGTTGGTGATTGTTTCGCGTATTTATTCCATTCTGAGAAAACGAAAAATGGAAAAGGACGATTAAATAAACGGAAGAATTACGAATATATTGGCAGGAAAAATATTTTTGCAGCAAATACACCTTGCTTTACGTCAGGTGTAAGAGGATTAGAAAAAGGAATGAATCACATTGTAATGGCAACGGACGGTATTTTAGAGTGTGACAAACGAAGGTTTGATGATGATCAATCTTTAGTAGAAATATTGCACGACGGAAATAGCTTGCAGATTGAGCCCGTATTAACAAATGTACTGCAGTGGAAAGGTAGAGACTGTGCCACGATTATTGGATGGTCTATTGATACTGATAATAAACAATGTGCTAATTAATATAAAAGGAGTTCAAGGTTTTTATCCTTGAACTCCTTTTTGTTAAGCAATATGGATGTGATATGTTTTCAACCATTCATTTACTTGTAGCATATACTCCATGGCACTTCTTGCCTCAAAATTGTTAATCTCTTTATTACTTTGATCAGCAATTGAAAGTAAGACGGAATGGTTAATAAGTGAGAAAATAGGATTGTTTTTATTGTTACACATATCAAGTGTTAAATTACGGATTGTTTGTAAGTAGAGTGGATCTTGTGAAGTTGGATAAGCGCTTTTTCTTCTATTGCGTACATCGTCAGGTAAAGCTGGTTGTAGTGCTCTACGTAAAATGCCTTTTTCAATATTATCAATACTTTTTATGTTGAAAGGAACATTCCATAAATATTCAACTAATCTATAATCACAAAACGGTACACGAACTTCAAATCCAACAGCCATACTCATGCGATCTTTACGGTCAAGTAAGAAAGGAAGGAATCGTGTTAAAAATAAATAAAACATTTGACGTTGTTTCGCGGATTTTTTACTTTCGCCTTCAAGAGTAGGTACTTCAAGTATCGCCTCTTGGAATCGTGTATCAATATAGTCTTCTAGATTACATTGGTTACTTACTTCATTTAGTAGAAGAGGAGATGTATTTTTCCAATTTGTTAGCCAAGGAAACTTATCTACATATAGTAGTTCTTCTTGATGAAACCAAGGATATCCACCGAATACTTCATCAGCCGATTCGCCGGATAAAGCTACGGTCGCATCTTTTTTCATTTCGCAAAATAGTAAATATAGTGAAGTTTCCATTTCACCAGCACTCGGTAAATCTTTTGCATGAAGGGGAACGAATAATTGATTTGCTAATTCTTCAGCATTCACAATAATATCATGATGCGCTGTCCCGACATGTTCAGAAACGCGTTTTACCCAAGGTGCATCTAAACCAGTGCGAGCAAATGTCAGTTCGAAGTCTTTTGCGCTATTTACAAAGTCAACAGAATACGTATGAAGTGTTTTATTTTCAGCAGCAAATTCTTTACCCGCAAGTGCAGTAATACCGCTAGAGTCTAATCCGCCTGATAACATACAAACGAGAGGAACATCGGCAATTAATTGTCTTTTTACTGTATCTTGTAAAATAGATAAAATATGCGAAGATGTATCTTCTATAGAGTCTGTATGGAACTTACTTTCTAAATTCCAATACTTCGTAACTACTTTTTTATGACGTGTAAATGTTATAGAATGTCCAGCACGTACTTCTTGAATATTTTTAAAGACGCCACATCCTGGAGTGCGAAATAAGCCTAATCCAAATATTTCATTAATTCCATCCGCATCAATTTCAGCAGGGACAGATGGATGCGCTAATAATGCTTTAATTTCAGAGCCGAAAATAATACTGCCATTTCTTTCTGTAAAAAAGAGTGGTTTTACACCTAAATGATCTCGTGCTAAAAACAATTGTTGCTTCTGATCATCCCATAAGGCAAAAGCGAAAATTCCGTTTAAATGTCGTACGCAGTCTTCTTTCCATTCTAAATAAGCATGTAGTAATACTTCTGTATCTGAATGGGTTTCAAATGCATGCCCACATTTTTGAAGCTGCTCTCTAAGTTCACGGAAATTATAAATTTCTCCATTATAAGTAAGAGCATAAGTATAATCACCAGCACGAAATGTTTTTGGCTGCGTTCCTCCTTTAGGATCTATTACGATTAATCGGCGGTGTGCAAAAGCTGCGCGAGGTGAAAACCAAAATCCTTCAGCATCCGGACCACGATGCTGAATACTATTTGCCATCTTTTTTAAAATAACATGTTGATTTGAAAGGTCTTCTTTCCAATCTACCCAACCTGTAATTCCACACATACATATCTCATCTCCTAATTTAAAATAGTAGATTAACGAAATAAAATGTACACTAAGTTAAAGAATGACTATATAAATAGTGTACTACATGAACCAAATTGTAGACTTGAGAAAATTTTCTTTGAACGCATAGTTATGTGAGACAATGGCTAAGGAAAAGTATTCCATTACATACAAAAAATAAAAAAGATGAGAGAAAAAATTTTCTCAGACGTTATATAGGGTGTAAAAGCTTTTACAAAACAATAAGGGGAATCGCTACATGAAATCAAATGAGAAAAATTTTATAAAAAGATTACAGCGGCAAAAAGAAGACGCGTTAGAATTTGTTGTCGATACATACTTACCACTCATAAAGGGGATCACGCATAAAGTTCTACTTCCAATTCAAAATGATGGACTCATAGAGGAATGTATAAACGATATATTTCTTTCCATTTGGAATAACGCAAATAAATTTCATGGAGAGCCGAGCGATTTTAAAAAGTGGATTGCAGCGATTGCGAAGTTTAAAGCAATTGATTATTACCGGAAATCGACTAAAACAGTAGAAATCATTTCAGATGAGTTTCATATCAGTACAGAAAAATCAGCAGAAGACGAATTAATCGTTATGGAAGATAGGGAAGAATTATTGAAGCTCATTAATCAATTAGAGCCGCTAGATCAAAAGGTGTTCATTATGAAATATTTACTTGGTATGAAGACAGAGGAAATAGGTGACAAGTTAGGATTAACTCGGGCAGCAATTGATAATCGAGTGTACCGGGGGAAAAAGAAACTACAACAAAATGCTACGAATATTAGTTTTGGAGGTAGTGCGATATGAAAGACATTTATGAACTATTAAATGATATTGATATAGACGAAAAAGAACTAGAAGAAATTGAGGCTTCTGAAATTGAAAAGGAAAAAGTAAAACGAAATGTAAAACAATCGATACGTACGAAGAAAAAGATGAAAAGTTGGAAAAAAGGTGTCGCTGCTGCATCTATTTTAGTAGGGTTATCGGTTGCAACTCTTGGTATCGGTTTTCCTACATATGCAGGGGGATTGCCAATTGTAGGTGACATATTCCGATTTTTAGATAATGGTAGAACGGGGTTATATGAAAATTATAAAGAGTTTTCGACCGAGTTGAATATGACGAGGGAGAGTAATGGAGTTAAGGTTACAATTAATGATGTAATTTCTGATGGCAGAACATTATCTATAACGTATTCACTGGAAAGTGAGCAGGACTTAGGGGAGGATCCTATCATATTAGGTGGATTGGATATAATGGACGCTCATGGTAGTTCAGGCAGTGGTAAAATGACTAAAGTTAATGAAAAAAAGTATGTAGGTATGGTAACAACGACGCATCATGATAGCAATAAAAAGGACAAAGTAAACTTTAGATGGAATATAGAGAGAATAGAGATGCCAGATAGGAAAAAATCAATACAAGGTAATTGGAATTTCGCCTTAACTGTAAAATCAGTGGATAGTAAAGAGAGAACAATTGGTGGGAGTTCGGAAAAAGAAGGTATAAAAGCAAATATGGAAAAGGTCGCAATATCGCCAGTTTCATTTATTCTTTATTACAATCAAGAGGTTTCTAAGGGCGCGAGGAAAGAATGGGATAGTGTAGATGTTGAATTGACGGTTAAGGATGATTTAGGGAATATTTATTCGGGTGAAGGAAATGGGGGAAGTGGCAACGATCCTTACAATATCCATTGGAGTGCCACCTTCCAAAAACTAAACGAAAATGCAACAAAGCTTATCGTTACACCTCGCGTGCACTTGCGAGTACATACACCTGAAAATCATGGTGGAGTAGAGTATGTGAATGGGAAAGAGAAGAAAATAGAAGTGCCGAAAAAAGAAGCGAAGAGTAAAGATATTGTGTTAGATGATATTGTCATTGATTTAAAGAAATAAAAGAGAGACTGCCTAAAACCATTTAGGCAGTCTTTTTTTCGTTAAGAACTAGTAACGAGCAATGCATGCGGATGCTGCGTTTTATATTCATCTTTCCACGGAATATTTAGTTGTTCCCACGATTCGCCGCTATCATTGGATTGAAAGACGCCATTGTTATTTAACGTGTAAAACGTATGTGGTTCAGCCTTGTTTGTCGCAAACATCGAAATGACTGTACCGATTGCAGATGGTAGTCCTTGTTGTACTTGCTGGAAAGGAGTATCTTTCGTTTTTCGATAAATATAAGACTCATAAGGGATACGATGATGAGCCAGATCAGCACTTGGCGCGGCAGAAACTAGAATCGTATTACAATCAGCTGGATCAATTGCCATGCTGTATAAATAATGATGTTCAAGTCCTTCACTACATGAGATCCAGCTGTTTCCATTGTTATAACTTTCAAGATAAGCACGATCAGGTCCGCCCATAAATCCGTCACCACATGATGCATAAAGGCGATTTGGTGCTTCAGGGTGCATAAGTAATTGATGAGCATCGATAGGAGCACCGAATTTTTTATCAATCCATGTATGCCCTTTATCGTTACTTTGAATAACAGCACCAGCTTCGATTGAAACGTGTATTGTATTAGGGTTGTTTGGATCAACTGTAATCCAGCGTACGTGATGGGTAAAAGGTCTAGGCGGGAAAGCCCACGTATAAGAAGATAATAATGATTTCATATTTTTAAGTTCAGTCCACGTTTCACCACCATTTTCAGAGCGAAATAAAGCGCTCGGTTCTGTGCCGACATAAACGACCCCATATCCGTTCACTTGTTCATTTGAGCTTATTGTTATGGAAGTGATAGAGGAGTGTAAAATACCATCTTCTTTAGGGAAATCAAAGTAACGATAAGAATCTCCAATTGGTCTCCATGAATCCCCGCTATCGTCACTTAACCATAGACCTCGTCCAAATGTTCCGCAATATACACGGTTTGGGTGGAACGGATCAACAGCGATACAGGTAGGTTGCATATTTTGTAAGTGGTAAGTCGTTTCATAGTTATCATATTGTTCTTTCACTACAACAAGTTCACGTTCCATACAGAGAAATAAACGTTTCATTTAAGTAACCTCCTTAAAATTCTTTCATTAGTAAACAATATGAAAATAAAAAAGAAGTAGTCTTGTTTTATTTGAGAAAAAGGGATTGTCTAAAAAATAGCGAAGTGTGTATACAGAGGAAGCGGGCGTTTACAATCAGTCGATTCGGGATAAAGATGGGGAGTTTGTTTCATACTAACATACAGATATTGTACTTAAAGGAGTATAAGTATGGGACATTCGCATGATCATGGTCATTCAAAAAATAAAAAGGCGTTACTAATTGCCTTCCTACTAACAACAAGTTTTATGATTGCAGAAGTTATTGGTGGATTTGTAACAAATAGCTTAGCACTACTATCTGACGCGGGGCATATGCTAAGTGATGCAGTATCTTTAGCTTTAAGTTTACTTGCGTTTAAGCTCGGAGAAAAAACAGCAACAACTGTGAAAACATATGGATATAAGCGAGTCGAAATGTTAGCAGCATTATGTAACGGTGTCGTTCTTATTGTCATTTCGGTATACATTTTTATTGAAGCAA
This sequence comes from Bacillus sp. MYb78, assembly GCF_002975115.1. Lineage (NCBI taxonomy): Bacteria > Bacillati > Bacillota > Bacilli > Caryophanales > Bacillaceae > Bacillus > Bacillus sp. MYb78. The sequence continues at coordinate 162,461 of NZ_PCOB01000001.1, read as the reverse complement.
TCCGTCGTTTTAAAGAACCAGTTGAGATTGCTAGTAATGGGATGCTCATTATTGCAGTCCTTGGTCTGCTTATTAATATTTTATCAGCTTGGATATTAATGAGAGGCGGAGATGTGAAAGGTAATTTGAATTTAAGAAGTGCTTTCTTACACGTACTAGGCGATCTATTGGGTTCCGTCGGAGCGATCATTGCTGCGTTACTTATTAAATTTTTCGGATGGACTGCTGCAGATGCGATTGCTAGTATTCTTGTGTCTATTTTAGTCATTATTAGTGGATGGCGTGTAACACGTGATACGGTTCATATATTAATGGAAGGTGCACCACAGCACATAAATGTTGAAGAGGTAAAAAGTACGTTATTAAATATTCCGATTGTCAAAGAAGTTCATGATTTGCACATATGGTCTGTCACATCGGATTTTCAAGTATTAACTTGCCACTTGATTATTAAAGGTAATGAAACGCAAAGTGTTTTAAAAGAGGCTACGGATGTATTAAAGGAGAAGTTTCATGTAGAACATGTCACCATTCAAGTAGAAATAGATGGTGAATTTCACCATGATGAGACAACTTGCAAAGTATGAAAGAAAAAGGATAAGAAAAAGTGTCATAACATTTTTCGCACGGCATACATATATATAATGTGGCCACAAATACTTTGCAAGGTAAATATTTCATGAAATTACTTTACTTATAAAGAGTCATCTTTTATAATCAAAAGTGGTAATTGATAGAGATTATCATTTTCAATGATTGTAGAAAGGAGTTTTTTAAAAGATGAGTAGTCAACTCCGTTTTGCTGTTGAAAATCGTAAGAGGCATTTAATTGATGAGTTAATTGGAGCAGGTGTGTTTAAGATTCGCGACCGACAATTATACGAGCTGTCTTTAGAGGAATTGGAAAAAGAGTACGAAGATATGGAAGATTATGCGAATATTCAGGCGTAGCTATATAGATTAGTAAAAGGAGAGCTGGTTACGATTTTGTGTAACCAGCTCTTTTTTTACTTCGTAGAAATTATTTTTTGTATTTCTTTCATGGGACGGAGCCAGTTTTGGGTCATTATTTGTTCCATTTGTTTTTCGTCCTGCTTCTGTAATGCTTGAATGATAGAGTGATGTTCTTCAATAGATTGACTTGCTGGAACAAAGTTTTGGAAAAACAAATATTCAAGACGTAAAACGTGAAGTTGCATATTTTCTAGAAAGGGTTCAATATATTGATTTTTAGCAATAGAAGAAATTGTATTGTGGAATTGTATATCTAATTCTAAAGCTTGTTTTGTGTTTTTTTTCTCTATAGAGTGCTGAAAATGATCATTTATTTCAGAAAGTAGTTGAATATCAGCGTCTGTAATGTTTTGAAGAGCTTGCTTTCCTATAATAGAGTGAAGACCAGCCATCGTTTCATAAATGATAGATACGTCGTCTAACTTAATAGGAGCAATTTTCGTTTTTTGCCCTGGTACCATTTCCACTAATCCAGAAAGCTCTAATATTTGAAGTGCTTCCCTTACAGGTGTTCTGCTTACTCCTAGTGCCTCAGCCAATTCCCCATCATTAATTTTTTCATTGGGCTTCAGTACACCTTCAATAATCCAATTTTGTAGTTGATTTAAAACGAGTGATTTTGCTGAAATTCTTCCTGGTTTTTTATAATTTTGAGGGACAGGCATAGTGAATTCAATCCTTTCATTGTATATTTTCCTTTTTTGCATGAACAAGCTTTAATTTTTGTTTCCCTTCATCCGGTTTTTGGCTTAAGATGAGCACCATTACAATGACACAAAAAGCGCCTAATAACTGAAAAGATTGAAATGGCACGTGCAATATAAGTACAGAAGAAATAATAGCTGCGAGTGGTTCTGTGCAACCAAATAATGTTGTTTCTTTCGGAGTCAGGTATCGTATGCTGTCTAAGTATAAATAAAAGGCAATAAGTGTCCCGAAAATGACGACAAATGTGATGAGCGGTAGGGTACTTAGTTTTACATATTTCATAGTTGATAATAAAATGAATTCGTTTGTAGAAATAAAGTGTACAATCGTTACACCAATACCCCCAATAATCATGCCCCATCCAACGATAACGGAGGAAGACCATTTTTCTAACAATTCCTTTGAATATAAACTATAAAAAGCGAGAGATAATCCAGATAAAATACCCCAAATAATAGCTGGTGTAGAAACAGCCAAGTTATGAACAGACCCGTTTGTTAGTAAGAGAAAAGTGCCTACTAATGAAAGGGTAATTGAAATGAAATCAATTTTTGATGGACGAACGTTCCATTTGAAAAGTAAGTATACAGTGATGAATATAGGAGCTAAATATTGTAATAATGTTGCCACGGCAGCATTTCCTTCTTTAATTGAAGCGAAATACGTATACTGTACAGCAAGCATACCGAATAGACCAAACAAAATCATTTTAATAGCATCAGATTTTTGTTTCCAAATGCCAAATATCTCTTTTTTTCTCGTTCCGAATGAGGAAATAATGAGCAAAATAATTCCAGATATAAGTAAACGGATCGTAACTAACCATTCGGTTGAAACATTGTCATATTGAAAAAGTTGTTGTGCAGCTGTACCAGACAAGCCCCATAAACAAGCGCCGATTATGACCATTATAATTCCTTTTAATCGATTTGAATCCATATGATCTAAAATTCTCCTTTCTAAAAATATAAATTGAATACAATATGCAATATATCACAGAATGACTCATTAATAAACTGAAATTTCTAATTTGTTTTTTGTGTATAGTAAAATATTGTAGAGGAGGGGGAGTATATGTTAGCTGGATTTTTAGTTTGTTTATTTGTTGGGTTACTTATCATTTTTTTAGTGTATCAAATACATGTGAAAAAGAGGTTGTTTTTGTTAGCAGGATATCAAGAAGAAACGTTTGTTGGAGATAAAAATAAATTAGCGAAGCTTTCAGGAGCATTTTCTTATATAGTCGGAGTTGCTACTATAATATTACCGCTTGGCTTAGAAAAAATAGGTAATGTAGTTGGTATCGTATATGCTATATTAATTGTTTTAGGTACAATTGTATTTATAATTAAAGCAAACCTATTAAGTAAGAGTGCTATAAAGTAAAAAGGCTTCATTCTACTGAAGCCTTTTATTAATTATTATGAAGTATAAGTAAAAGCCGGTATAGGATCAATAAATGTATTCCAATCTTGTCTCATTTCTTTTTCTGTTAATAGACAACTATCTAATGATTGTTCAATTAAAGAACAGTTCATATCAATTCCGATAAATACGAGTTCGGTTATTCGATCTCCATATTGTTTATCCCAGTTTTTCAATACTTCTGGTTCTTCTGTAATCATTTGATTTCTTTCAGTTTCAGGTAATGCCGCTATCCACTCACCGGCTCCTTGAATTGTAATAGAGGAACCTGCTTGAGATAGAAGCCCTATCATATTATTACGAGATGCCAGCCAGAAGAATCCTTTCGCTCTTACAACATCTAAAGGCCATTTTTCTAACCAATTCATAAGGCGCTTGGGATGGAAAGGATATTTGCGGCGGTAAACAAAGGACTTGATACCGTATTCTTCCGTTTCAGGTGTATGATGATCACTATTTAATTCTTGTATCCAGCCGGCCGATTGACTGGCTTCTTCATAATTGAATAGATTTGTGTTTAAAATTTCTTGTAATGGTACTTTGCTAAACGAAGATTCAAGAACTTTTGCCTTAGGATTTAATTTTTTTAGTAAATGATGAAGCTCTATCACATCTTCTTTTTCTAGCAAATCTATCTTATTAAGAATAATTACGTTTGCAAACTCAATTTGATCTATTAATAAATCAATAACTTCCCGGGTATCATTCTCATCGATTGCTTGTTTTCGGTCTAATAAACTTTCCCCGTCTGCAAAATCATCCCAAAATCTATTTGCATCTACAACTGTAACCATCGTATCGAGGCGGCAATTTTTCGTTAAATCAATGTTAAGAACTTCGTCTGTATAAGTAAACGTTTGAGCAACTGGAATAGGCTCACTTATACCAGAAGATTCAATAATAATATAGTCAATATCACCATTTTCAACAAGACGATTCACTTCTATCATTAAATCTTCCCGTAGTGTACAACAAATACAGCCATTTTGAATTTCTACTAGTTTTTCCTCCGTACGTGAAAAACCACCCTTTTTTATAAGAGATGCATCAATGTTTACTTCGCTCATATCATTAACGATAACAGCTACTTTTAAGTTATTCTTATTAGTCAAAATGTGATGTAGTAAGGTAGTTTTTCCAGATCCTAAAAAACCACTTAATACAGTGATAGGTACTTTTTTCATGAAACGATCTCTCCTTTAAATCGTAATGATTACGTTTTATATTAAACGATAGGAAAAGAAAAATCAATAATAAATCATAATGATTACGATTTAAGAATAGAAATAGACTATAAAATTTGTGCTGTAGTATGAAGCATTTGGACAAGCACATGTTTACATGTAAATAAAATGGAGGCGAGAAGCTTGGTCTTTAATAGAGTTTCAAAAGAATTAGCAGGCATAGCTCTTATCGCTATGTTTCTCTTTTTATTATTTTTTGTAGATTTTACAAGTCTAGTAAATTTGCACAAAAATATGCCACAGGAATGGTTGAATGTGAATACAGTATTTTTAAGTATCATTTTTGAAGCAATACCCTTTATTTTATTAGGGGTAATTGTTTCTTCATGTATTCAAGTGTTTGTGACGGAAGATATGATTCAAAAAGTAATGCCGAAATCTCCGATTGTTGCAATGATTCCGGCAGTATTTGTGGGAGTTCTTTTTCCAATGTGTGAATGTGTCATTATACCAATTGTAAGAAGGCTCATTCAAAAGGGGTTACCACTTCATGTAGGCATTGTTATTTTACTGAGTGCACCCATTATGAATCCAGTTGTTCTTTTATCTACTGTATATGCGTTTCAAAAAAATGATTACGTTGTATATGCACGCTTTGGGATAACAATTTTAGTTGCTCTATTCATAGGTCTAATTGTGTATTATTGCTATCGCGAAAGAAATGTTTTAAAAGACGTAGAGGTTTCAGTTCAAACAAGCAATAAAAAGAGTTGGAAAGATGTTATGAATCATATTGTAGATGAGTTTTTTGATACTGGTAAGTATTTATTGATTGGTGCTTTTTTAGCAAGTGTATTTCAAACGTTTTTTGATCGGAATGTACTGGATGCAATAGCACATAACGAAGTAATTGCCCCCTTTATTATGATGGGATTTGGTTATGTTTTATCAATTTGCTCTGCAGCCGATGCTTTTATAGCGGCATCTTTTGGACATGTTTTCTCGGTAAAGGCACTTCTCGCATTTCTTGTATTTGGGCCTATGCTTGATATGAAAAATACGTTAATGCTATTTGCATATTTTCAAAAGAGATTTGTATTCTTTTTGATAGGAATTGTCATTGCATCTGTGTATACCATCCTGCAAATCATAATGTTATAGGAGGTGAGAAAGAATGGAGAAAGAGGAGCAGAAGGCATATCATCGCTATATTCGTGGCATTATTTTAATTGGTTTAGCAATGCTCTTATTTAAACTACTTGTAACAGGTAATATTTATAATTTTATCGCTCCAAAAATGATCAAATTTACGTATATAGCTTTTGTAGTAATTTTAATTTTTGGTACTGTACAAGTTTGGGGAGATGGAAGAGAGAAACAGCATGATTGTAATTGTTGTAAACATCATACAACATCAAAATCAGGGATAAAAAGTTTCTTTGTATATGTTTTATTTGTCGTTCCGATAGTTAGTGCTTTTCTCTTTGGAAGTGTAACAATTGATGGAAGTTTAGCAGGAAAAAGGGGTATGAATCAAAGTGTACAGTCGAGAAGTCTGGAAAGGAATGAAAAAGAGGGGGAACAGGTTAATTTTGATGGGCGAGAAGTATCCGTTGATCCAGAAGAAACATCAAATTTATCAACGACTTATAAAACGGAAGAGCAAGTAGTAAAAAGTATGTTAGGACAGCGTAAACTACAAGTAAAGGATAAGGACTATGTTCAAACAATGAATGTAATTGGTCAAAATGTTAATTGGTTTAAAGGGAAAGAAATTACATTCTTAGGTTTTATATATAAGGATAAAGATGTGACGGGTAATAAAACAGTAGTGGCTCGATATGGTATAACTTGTTGTATTGCGGATGCATCAGTCTGGGGGATGATTGTTACCGGGAAAAATATTGAAAAAACTCCAGAAGAAACATGGGTGAAAATAACAGGATTATTAGATGAAACGACATATAAAGGAACAGTCTTTCCACTTGTAAAAGTAAACAAAATCGAGAAAATTAATAAGCCAACTGACCCATATGTATATGATGCTTTACCTCAATAGAAAAGAATAAATTCTTCATATTTTCATGAAATAGAATCATAATCAAGGCGATAAAAAAATAAAGATAAGAGTAATTTGGTTTGTTAAAAATATGTGCAGAAGGAGTTATGCGATGAACTGGGTTACTCATAAACCATCATTTGAATTTGAAACATTTAGTCCTATTATTCGGTCACAATCTGCGTGGAGTGGACATTTAGATTTTGCATATGACTTAGTACGATTTGAAAAACCAGAAACTTTAGTTGAGTTAGGTACACATCTAGGTGCTTCTTTCTTCAGTTTTTGTCAGGGAGTAAAAGATGGAGGGTTATCGACTAAATGCTTTGCAGTAGATACTTGGGCTGGAGATGGGCATACAGGTCCATATGGAGAAGGGGTTTTTCAAATAGTAGAAAAAGTAGTGAGTGATAACTACCTTAATATAGGAAATTTAATTCGATCTACTTTTGATGATGCTGTAGAGCGGTTTCAAGATGAAACGATAAATCTTTTGCATATTGATGGCTATCATACGTATGAAGCTGTTTCTCACGATTATAACACATGGCTACCGAAAGTCGCGAAAAACGGTATTGTATTATTTCATGATATTGAAGTTAGAAGTAGTGATTTCGGCGTGTATAAGTTTTGGGATGAGGTAAAAGCGAAGTACCCTCATTTTCAATTTGCGCATTCATATGGACTGGGAGTGTTATTTCCGAAGGGTTGTAGTGATAAGTTTGAGGAAATACTTAAAAATAAAGAAGAAATACAAAATATGTATAAATAAAGATAGGGCATGCATCATTTTTATGATGTGTGCCCTATTTTTTTATGTAGAACATAATGGTGTGAATTAAAAAGTGAAGATAGTTGTAAAAAGTTTTGTTGCAGCAAATATTAAAAAAGTTAGTATGGGATTGTTCCTTGTAAATAAAGTAAAGCTTTAATACGTTCATATCAATTCGGAATTTTACAGTAGTTAATTTCTTACCTAAGTGCTTTGCACTTACTGAATTTTAAGGCGGAGGTCTTATTGGCTGAAAATATCGGGATAAATAAAAATACAACATTTTTTATATTTTTCATTGCGAAAAACGTAATCTACTTTTACAATAGAAAGGGTTGTGAATATATTATACCGGAAAAATAAATCGAAATAATATGAAAATTTTGTTTTGTCTTCGCTAATTGTATATTACATACATGTAAGACGACATACGTCATGTTATCGACTTGTAAGGAGAGAAAAAAATGAAAAGTGTAAGATTACCATCGATGCTAGAAATCATAGTTCTTTTATTACTATTTCTTGCTGTTGTCTTTTCCTTCCAAACGATTTTTGATCTCCCAATTCAATTAGCGCTATTTATTTCATGGTTTTTAGTAATTGCGCTTGGATTAAGATTAGGATTTCGTTATCAAGAATTGCAAGATGCAATTACGAAAGGGATTTCTAACGGATTAGAAGCAATACTGATTTTAGTTGCAGTAGGTGCTTTAATTGGAACATGGATTGCTGGTGGGGTAGTACCAACATTAATCTATTATGGATTAGAATTTATTCACCCTAGCATATTCCTATTAGCAACATTAATTATTTGTTCTATAACTTCTATCGCAACAGGAACGTCTTGGGGAACAGTGGGAACAGCAGGTATTGCTATGATGGCGATTGGTGAAGGACTTGGTTTACCACTTCCGCTTGTTGCTGGTGCAGTTCTTTCAGGAGCTTATTTCGGCGACAAATTATCACCACTTTCTGATAGCACAGTTCTTGCAGCTTCTATGGCGAAAGTAGATGTTATCGCTCACGTTCGAGCTATGCTCGTATTAGATGTTCCGGCTTATATTATTACTAGTATTATGTTTACTGTAGCTGGTTGGATGTATGGCGGCGATAATGTAGATTTGAATCGAGTAGAATTTTTAAAAGAAGCTTTATTAAAGCAATTTGATATTAAAATATGGATGCTTGTTCCGGCGGTCATTGTTATCGTTCTATTAGCGATGAAGAAACCGTCTATGCCAACAATTGCAATGGGAGCTTTAATTGGTGCAATTTGGGCAACTCTTTTCCAAGGGATGAACTTTGGAGAGGCGATTGGAACAGCTTATAACGGATTCTCAATTCAATCTGGTGTTGAGTTTGTTGACAAGTTATTAAACCGTGGTGGAATTAACGGCATGCTTGGCTCAGTAGCCGTTATTATTTTCGGTTTAGGATTTGGTGGATTACTTGAAAAATTAGGTGTTTTAAAAGTAATCGTATCAAAATTCGAGAAGAAATTAAATTCTGCAGGTAATGTAACATTGTCTACATTAATCGTGGCATTCTTAGCTAATATATTTGGTTGTGCGATGTATGTATCACTAATTTTAACACCAAAAATTATGGAAGATAGCTATGATAAATTAAAAATAGACCGTCGTGTATTAGCGCGTAACTCAGAAGTAGGTGGAACGTTAACTTCAGGTATGGTTCCATGGTCTGATAATGGTATTTTTATGGCTGGTATTTTAGGTGTAGCAACGTTCTCATACGTTCCGTTTATGTGGTTAAGCTTCGTATCGTTAATTTTAGCAGTTATTTACGGATATACAGGCAAATTCATCTGGTATGTAGATGATGCAGATAAAGGAAAGCAAGCATCATAAAATAAAAATCACCTTCTACAACATGTAGAAGGTGATTTTTTTATTTTTTAATAGCATTTGCTGAAGTTATTTCAATCTCATATTTAGCAATTTTTTGTTGTATCTTTTTTAAGTTTTTTTCAGTGTCTTGAATGAGCTGTAAGACATTGGTCTCCTGTTGTTTCATTAATTCTAACCTTTGAAGGATGGTAGATTCTCCTTCCATAGACCAGTCGATAAATTGTTTTATTTTTTGAATTGGCATACCAGTGTTTTTTAAACACAAAATCATCTCTAAATATTTCAGTGCTTCTTCATCAAAAACTCGATCTCCTTTTTCGTTTCTTTGCAGAAAAGGAAACAGTCCTTGTTTATCGTAATAACGTATTTGAGAAATAGTTAAATGTTGCATTTTGGCGACTTGCCCAATTGTATAATACATATCATTCATCCTTTTATTACCAAGGTATAATGCCATCTTTGTTAAATATTTTACCATTATAGTTTGTTTCACTTAATGCATATTTAATAATAATTTTAGCACTTTCAGTGGTTGTATGGCCACCGGGGGAATTTCCATTAAGATCCGTAGTTGTAAAACCAGGAGTTACTCCAAATACTTCTGGACCGTTAGTGGAAAATTCTTTACTAAAAGCTAATGTTAAAGCATTAATAGCTGTTTTGGAAGAATTATATCCTAGTGTATTAATTGGATGTGTTTCACCATTAGCAAACATTGTTAGTGAGGCCATGTCAGTTGTTACATTTATGATTTTACTGTTGCTTGATTTCTTTAATAATGGTAAAAAGGCTTGCATCATTTGGAAAGTTCCAAAAAAGTTAACTTCAAATCCTTGGCGTAAAGTTTCAATATTTAATTCACTAGGTAGCGTATTGAAGTCTAGCGCTATGCCTGCGTTATTAATTAATAAATGTAAGTGGTCAGTCGTTTCGTAAATTTTCTTTGTTGCTTCTTGAATGGATTGTGAATTTGAAATATCTACTTGAATATAGGAAACGTTTGAAACATTTAAAGATTCTACGGCTTGTTGTCCAAGTTGTTCATTACGAGCACCTAAAAATACGTGATAATCTTTTTCTGCTAATTGACGAACAAGTTCATATCCAATTCCTTTATTCGCACCTGTTATAAAAGCATATTTTTTCATATTGAATTCCTCCAGTAGTGTTATAGTAGGTTACAATGGAAAGGATACAGCCTAAACTTAAGTTTAGGTCAAGAGGAATTTTTAAAAATAAATATAGAATATCTATATATAAGAGTGAGAATTCTTATCATTTAAGAGGAAGTCTGTTATTATAAGAGATGTAGGTATTATATTTTCAAGGGGATGAAAACATGGAGTACAGAATTGAAAGAGATACATTAGGAGAAATAAAAGTTCCAGCTGATAAATTATGGGCAGCACAAACACAACGTAGTAAAGAAAACTTTCCAATTGGAACAGAGCAAATGCCGCTTGAAATTGTAAAAGCATTTGCAATTTTAAAGAAGAGTGCAGCGCTTAGCAATCAAAAATTAGGAAAGCTATCAGAAGAAAAAGCAGAAGCAATTGTAGAAGCTGCGGATGAAGTGATTGCAGGGAAATGGAATGAACATTTTCCGCTTGTCGTATGGCAAACAGGTAGTGGTACACAGTCAAACATGAATGTGAATGAAGTAATTGCAAATCGTGGGAATCAAATTTTGAAAGAGAAGGGATCTGACGTACACATTCATCCGAATGATGATGTGAACATGTCACAAAGTTCAAATGATACATTTCCAACGGCTCTTCATGTAGCTTGTGTAATCGCAGTAGAAAATCACGTATTACCAGCAATTACGAAATTAAAAGAAACTTTAGCAGAAAAAGTAACTGCATTTGAACATATTATAAAAATTGGTCGTACACATTTACAAGATGCAACGCCGTTAACTTTAGGGCAAGAAATTAGCGGATGGCACCGTATGCTTGAAAAAACAGAGCGTATGATTGCAGAGAGCAATACATATATGAAAGAGTTAGCAATTGGTGGAACTGCGGTTGGAACAGGTATCAATGCTCATCCTAAATTTGGTGAGATGGTATCAGAGGAAATTAGTCAATTTACAGGTAAACAATTTGTTTCTGCACCAAATAAGTTCCATGCATTAACGAGCCATGATGAAGTTGTATATACTCACGGTGCATTAAAAGCATTAGCTGCAGATCTAATGAAGATCGCTAACGATGTACGTTGGCTTGCAAGTGGTCCACGTAGTGGTCTCGGAGAAATTATTATTCCAGCAAATGAACCGGGAAGCTCTATTATGCCAGGTAAAGTAAATCCAACGCAAAGTGAAGCGTTAACGATGGTTGTAGCGCAAGTAATGGGGAATGATGCAACAATCGGATTTGCTGCGAGCCAAGGTAACTTTGAGTTAAATGTATTTAAACCTGTTATTGCTTATAACTTCTTACAATCAGCTCACTTATTAGCGGATGCAATTGTTTCGTTTAATGACAATTGTGCAGTTGGTATTGAAGCAGATGAAGAAGTAATTAATGAAAATGTGAATCGTTCACTAATGCTTGTAACAGCGCTAAACCCACATATCGGATATGAAAATGCAGCGAAAATTGCGAAGCATGCTCATAAAGAAGGATTAACTTTAAAAGAAGCAGCATTGCAATCTGGACTACTAACAGAAGAGCAATTTGATGAAATTGTAGATCCAAAGAAAATGATTGCTCCAAAAGAGTAATAGAAAAAGCCAGGGTTCTGAGTATAGAATCTTGGCTTTTTTGATGTTCATTTTTATGTTTCATCTACTTGCAATACTGCAAGCTTCAAAATATATTATTTGTTAGCGGGCGTATTCATTACTTTCATCTGTGGGCAGTTCTCTTTTAAGAGTGAAATGAATTTTTCTTCTTCTTGTGGTACGAAAGTGGTCACTGAGTCAAATAAATTATAATTAATTTCTAATTGTTGCCTCGTCCATTTTTTTGAACGAAGTTTTTTGCCAGAGTACTTAATATGGCGAATGTCTTTAAATGGGATTTCAGTACGAAGTATGAAACCGTGTTTTACAACAAGAGATGATTCCGTTACGTTGTAGTGAGAGAAATAGAATGAAGAAAGATTCACGATATTTAATAGCATCATGAGAGTGAAAAAAATAGAATTTTCATTTTGGAAGAATAACGAAACGAAAAAAATAATTATAAATAATGTAATGAAAATGACGTGGAATGGATTTTTTTTCGCTTTAAACTTCAAGTTAGTCACCTCGGTATACTTGTTCTTTAACTAAATTAAATCATAACATTGTGATAAAACGTGTGAATATGCATAATTGCATATTCACACGTTTTATTATTCATGTAAAATTTCTTGATGGGATAAATTCAAAAGAAGTTTTGTAATAGTGGAGTGGCATGAAGTGACTTACAAGAATAGAAAGATAGCGTTAGTCATAATTAGTTGTATGATGATTATGAGTAGTTGTGCTAATAAATTTGTTGAAGATAGAAATCGAAAGCATACATTTGTACAAGTAAGTAAGGTTTTAGTAGAGACTGTAAATAGAATATATAAAAAGTAAAGGATGTTTTCTTATACGAAAACATCTTTTTTGTAGTTAAAATTGAATACTGAAGTTTTGGAATGAGTGAATACCAGTTCCATATTCACTAATCGCATATGTATTCTGTGCAATTTGTTTAACGGTAAACTAAGGGTCTTGAAGAATATTTATGTTCTATTTCACATCCTATAAAATGAATTTGTATAAACATATTCGCTTTTCGTTGTATTAAACCCTTTTGTTAGATGTTTTTATAAAAGTTTATAAAATGGGTAAACGAAACATTGAAATGTTTGTTTGCGTTGTGATAAGATGATGAAGTGATAATAAACGTTATGCTGATTTGTTTAGTTTTAAATAAACATTTTAAAGGAGTGTTTAGTATGAGTGATATTTCAGAGAAGTTTTGGGATGCGTCAATAGAGGAATTAAAGAAAGGGTATGTGTTTGATGAAGAAAAAGAGGAGTACATTTGCTTAGCTTGTGGTGAAACATTTATTAAAGGTGTTATTTATCAAGATAATCAAATTTTGTATGAAGCAGAGAAGTTCGTCCAATTGCATATTCAAAATGAGCATACGTCTATGTTTGATTATTTGTTAAATATGGATAAGAAATTTACTGGTTTAACGGATTTACAAAAGAAAATGGTTCAGTTTTTCCATATGGGACTGAATGATAAAGAAATTGTAAAAGAAATGGATGGCGGAAGTACATCAACAATTCGTAATCATCGATTTACACTGCGAGAGAAAATGAAGCAAGCAAAAGTATTTTTAGCGCTAATGGAATTATCAGAAGAAAAATCAAAAGTACAAACGAAATTTGTGCCAATTCATAGAACAGCAACGATGGTGGATGATCGATACAATATTACGGAAGAAGAAAATAATGAAGTATTAAAAGCTCATTTTACAGAAGGGTTAGATGGACCTCTCTCTAAATTTCCGAAGAAACAAAAGCGTAAATTAATTATATTGCGCCATTTAGTGAAGAAGTTTGATAGTAATAAAAAGTATACTGAAAAAGAAGTAAATACAGTGATAGAAAATGTATACCCTGATTTTGTAACATTAAGAAGATATTTAATCGAATATGGATTTTTAGATCGAACAGCCGATGGAAGTCAATATTGGGTGAAGTTATAATTATACGAAAAGAAAATGAATAGAAGCACAGTATTATAACAACTATACAAAGAGATAGAGATTGAAAATAGATGTTTAATAAAAGGAGAAATGAAATTTGAAACCACCTGCAGATAACAATAAAGAAGGTGCGGAGTCACATAAGTTGGAAAGTGAGAGTAAACCGATTTGGAAATCGATGTCGATGTTTTTAGTACCGTTATTATTAAGTAATGTACTACAATCAGTTGGACAATTATTTGGTATGGTAGTAGTAGGAAGATGGCTTGGAGTTAATGATTTAGCGGCTATATCAGCATTCTTCCCATTATTTTTCTTGCTCGTTTCATTTGTAATTGGTATCGGTTCAGGAAGCTCTATTTTAATTGGTCAGGCGTTTGGTGCTAAAAACGAAGATCGTTTAAAAGCTATCGTTGGTACGACGTTGACGTTTACCTTTATTATTGGAGTTGTGTTGGCGATAATAGGCAGTATTTTTGCGATGGATATTATGCGTCTAATGGGAACGCCAGAAAATATTATTGAAATAAGTGTACATTATGCACGGATTTTATTTATATCGATGCCAGTATTATTTTTATATTTCGCATATACAACATTTATGAGAGGTACAGGAGATTCTAAAACGCCATTTTACTTTTTAATTGTAAGTACAGCGCTAAATATGATCTTATTACCGATTCTTATTTTTGGATGGTTAGGAGCTCCGAAATTAGATGTGTATGGAGCGGCCTATGCATCTGTTATATCTACAGTTATTACGTTTATTGTCATGCTTGTGTATTTAAAGAAGAAAAATCACCCATTACAACTAGATGGCACGGTTAGAAAATACCTTCGAATGGATGGGGAGTTATTAAAGCTATTGCTAAGGCTCGGTATACCAGCAAGTATAAATATGATATTAGTATCATTATCTGAGATTGCCGTAATCGCATTTGTAAATCGTTACGGTTCGGATGCAACAGCTGCTTACGGCGTTGTGAATCAAGTTGCAAGTTATGTACAAATGCCAGCAGTTAGCCTTGGTATTACAGTTTCCATTTTTGCGGCACAATCGATTGGTGCGAATCAATTTGATCGATTGCAGAAAGTTGTGAAGGCTGGAATTATTATGAACTACGTCATCGGTGGTTTGTTAATATCTCTTATTTACTTATTCTCAAGAGACATCTTATCACTATTTTTAACGAGTCAAACTACAATTGAAATTGCTCATAGCTTAGTTATGATTACGTTATGGAGTTATTTAATTTTCGGTCATGCACAAATTATTAGTGCGACAATGCGAGCGAGCGGTACAGTACTTTGGCCAACTGTTATTGGAGTTGTTTCAATTTGGCTTGTAGAAGTACCCGTAGCATATTATCTTTCTTACCATACAAGTCTTGGAATAGAAGGCATTTGGATCGGGTATCCAGCAGCATTTATTGTCAGCTTAATATTACAGTATGCATATTATAAGCTTTCATGGCAAAAGAAACGAATTACACGATTAGTTAGTTAAATAGAAAAATGTCCCTAAGTTATTAGACTTAGAGACATTTTTTCGTAAGTGCAGGTTTACAAATAGCTTTTTAAAGTGATATCAAAATGTTGTCTAATGAGTGTTTTATCACTCATATAAAACTCCCACGCTTTTTCCGGTTCACCGATAATCTCAAAGGATTCCTCTGTAATATATAAAGCGCAATTATCCTCGAGTGCAATTCCTTCTATATTCCCTTGATGATTTTGTAAAAAGGAATGGAAGGCGTTCATTCTGTTTAATTGATTATAATGTGGACAAAATCTTTTATTAACAATACCCCATCCGTTACTCTCTATATAACCAGAACCTTCATAATCTGATCGGATACTAGACGTGAACCAACACATAGCACCAGCGCTATAACCAGCAATAAGTGTTCCTTGCTGCAGAGCCAATAATAATTTTTCATCGAGTCTATGTTCTTTCCATTGCGTAAGCATGTGAATATAGTTCCCGCCACCTAAATAAATTAAATCGGCTGAATGAATCATCTCGTCTATTTCATACTTAGAAGGTAAATCTGTTGTAGTACGTAAAATTTGTACTTCACAATGTAATTGTTTTTCAAACGTGTCTAAAAATAATTTTATATAGCTTTCATCATCATGACTAGCCGTTGGAATAAACAATATTTTTGGGTACTGTTTATTTGTTAATTCTATAAGGCGTTCATTAATAGGCAAGTGATTTGAATCTTGTAAATCACCGCCACCAATGACAGCTAATTTCATAGTAAAGCACCACCTAATCATTTTTGTTATATAAAAATTCGATAGAAGAGAGTTACATTCCTTCCGTAATGTAATCAATAATTAGAAAATATAGCTTAAGTATATCGGAATAGTAAAGAAACTACTGACTATATATACCAATGCATTAGAAACCATTCATTGATATATAATATTTCATACTAATGTTTCAAAATATGGAAAAAATATGTTTAAATAGATATAATGACGCATTCATTCATATTGAATTTATACTTATATTTTAAAAGGGTATCGGAAATAATAGCGATTTTCTAAAACAGTTTTTACTTTTAATAGGAAGTTTTATTACAATATGGTAAAATTATTTCAATATATTTATTTAATATGAAATACAAAGAAGGAGCGTGAAAAAAGTGGATTTTCGATTTGAATTTACAACGAAGCTGAAAGAATACTTAGACGATGAGAAGGATGAAAAAATAATAAAAGATGGACATAGAGATGTAATTTTTCACTATTTATATGCGTTAGAGACTGAAATTGGCGTTGTTAAAAATCCTAATTTTACTTTTTTTGCATCAGGAAGACGTTCACATATAGTGTTAGAAAACGTTGAATTTAAAACAGAAGTAAATGTAAAAAGTAATATAATTGAAATTACAAAAATCGTGGATAATGTAGCTATTCCATTAGATACTATCGTAGCGAAAGATCGGGAATTATTTGCCCTTGGGCGTAATGAGAAGTTTAGTGTACAAATATTAGAGCAGTACCTTTTTGATACATTTGGAGAAAAATTAGGTTTAAAATGAATGGAATAGCCTATGTATTTATAGGTAGTTAATTTTCGTATATATCATTTACGTTTGACCTTTCATTTAATTTATACTACAATTCGTAGTGTGAAAGGAGTTGTACAATGTTTACTCAAAACTATAAGTTAAATGAGCACGGGTTAAATCATTTCTTTGGACCGCTTGAAGCAAAAATTATGGAGATTGTTTGGTCTAGCGATGGTATTACGATTAAAGAAGTGCAGCAGAAATTAAGTGAAGAATCACCTGTGAATTTTAACACTGTTATGACAGTTATGAACAGGTTAGTAGAGAAATTACACTTAGAAAAACAGACTGTGAAAAGAAGTGGCATATATCGTGCTGTACAAACGAAAGAAGAATTCTTATCCAATCAAACGAAGAAAATGACACAGGAATTGATGGGGGAATTTGGAGATTTAGTTGTAAATCATATGTTAGATGAGTTAGAGCAGGCTGATCCGACTTTAATAAAAAAGTTAGAAGACAAATTGAGTCAGTTAAAAAAAGAGGATTAATGAAATGAAATGGCAAATGCGTAAAATCGTATTGTTAGCAGTAATTGTTAGTACCCTCTTTTTCAGCTTGTTACTGTATTACGTTACATATCCATTTCTGTTTCAAAATAAGATGTTCCTTCTTTCAAAATTTTGCTTGTTCCAGTTAGAAAAACATATGAAAGAATTATCGCTGATTCGTATAATAATCGCTGAATTATTATTACTTACTGTATTAATCGTGTGCAAAAGAATTTGGCGACAATTTTTCTATAGTAAAAAATTACAAAAAGTACTTATCCCTTTCATCCGAAAAGGAAAACAAATATATATATTGCCGACTACGGAAGTTGCGGCATTTACAATTGGGCTATTTCGTCCGAAAGTTGTCATGTCAGAAGGGATGCTTCAAACATTTTCAGATGAAGAAATGGATGCAATTATTTTCCATGAAGAATATCATCAAAAGAATTGGGATCCGCTAAAATTATTTTGTTTTACGCTATTAGCAGAAGGAATGATGTACATACCAATATTAAAAGGGTTGTTACAGCGATATCATACGTATCAGGAACTAGCTGCTGATAAATATGCGATGCAAAAAATGGAATCCTCACTTGAGTTAGGTAGCGCGTTATTAAAATTAATTAAAATAAAGACAATGGAAAATCGATGTGTTACA
This sequence comes from Bacillus sp. MYb78, assembly GCF_002975115.1. Lineage (NCBI taxonomy): Bacteria > Bacillati > Bacillota > Bacilli > Caryophanales > Bacillaceae > Bacillus > Bacillus sp. MYb78. Next base: position 144,495 of record NZ_PCOB01000001.1, on the reverse strand, counting down.
GCTTCATTTGCAAAAACAGCAATAAATTTACGAATCGAGCAAGTGTTAAATGAAAAGGTTGTTAAGCTTACTATTCCGTTACATACGAATTCGGTATATGTAACAGTAGGTTTATTCTGTATGTCGGTTGTACTTATTGTCGGAGAGTGCATATAGCCTCTTTTTTTTAGAATAAACACTACTCATTGTAGTGTTTCAGGGGGAATAAAATGAATGCAGCAGATTTAACAATTTGGCTTGTGGCTGGGGCGGGAGTATTGTCATTTATATCACCGTGCTCTTTACCGCTATATCCATCTTATTTATCTTATATTACAGGTGTGTCTATTCAAGATTTAAAAGAAAATCGTGGGATTATGCAAAAATCAGCGATTATACATACAGTATTTTTTATGATCGGATTTTCGGTTATATTTTACGCGTTAGGTTTATCGGTAAGTTGGATTGGAATAACATTTTCATCTAACCAAAAATTGATTCAACAAATTGGTGGGATTTTTATTGTTTTAATGGGGCTATTTATGACGGGCTTGTTTCAGCCTAAGTGGCTTATGGCAGAGAAAAAGGTGCAGTATAGAAGTAAATCGACTGGATTTATTCGCTCGATTTTAGTCGGTATGACATATGCAGCGGGTTGGACGCCATGTGTTGGACCGATATTTTCAGCTGTACTCATGCTTGGCGCGACGAATCCTGAAGGGGCACTTCTTTATATTACAGCGTATACTCTTGGGTTTGCGGTTCCATTTTTCGTGATGGCATTCTTTATTGGGAAGGTAAAATGGATTGTTACATATGCCAATGTCATGATGAAAATTGGCGGTGGAATGATGATTGTAACGGGTATTTTATTGTATACAAATCAAATGACGAAAATTACAGCATTCTTTATTCGACTATTCGGTGGATTTACAGGTTTTTAAAAATGAGGAGGAAGAAAAGTGAAGAAACTAATTGCTATTATACTAGTAGGTGCTCTCGTTTGGGCGGGGGTTAACTTTTATAATTCAAAGAAAGAAGAAAAGGAAAGAAAAGCAAAGCAAGCAGAGTTACAGGAGAAAGAAGTATTACCACAAGTCGGTTTTAAAGCACCTAGCATCACATTAAAAGGATTAGACGGAAAGTTGCAGTCGTTAAATGATGCTAAGGGAAAACCATATATTATTAATTTTTGGGCATCATGGTGTGGGCCGTGTGAAATGGAGGCACCTGATTTAGTTCATATGTATGATAAATATAAAAAGGATGTTGAAATTTTTGCGGTGAATGCAACTGTTAGTGACCCAGTACAAGAAGCAAGCGCATTTGCTAATCGCTATGGGTTTGAGTTTCCTGTTCTATTAGATATGGACGGAGTAGCTGGACTAGATTATAAAGTATTCTCTTTACCGACGACATTTTTTGTTAATAAAGATGGAATTATAGTAGATCATGTACGAGGTGTATTACCACCAGATCAATTAGAAAAGAAATTTAAGAAATTGATTGAGAATTAAAAGGAGATTTCGTGACGATGGAGTGGATCGTGAGGTTACAACCCATATCTCTTATAATTGGAAGTCTATTTGGATTTGTGTTGATGAAACGAAAGATGAGGCATCAAAATGTATCATATGAAAAAATGATGGATGCCGTAACAAATGCTTTTCTTATCATCGTATTTGTATGGAAGTTTGCACCATCAATTTTAAATCCTGTATGGGCCTTTGGGGCGCCAGTGCAAGCAATATTAGCTGTTGGAAGTATGCAACATATTGTAGTAGGATGCGTGATTGCGAGTGTATACATTGTTTGGAAAAGTAAAAAGGAGCAATTTTCGCTTCGTATTTTACTTGATGCATTGCCTTTGGGTCTGTGTGTGAGTATTATCTTTTATTTTCTATTACATCATGAAGTAGGTGCACAAACGACACTACCATGGGGAATGAAAATATATGAATCTAAACTTTTATATCACCCTATTTTCGTATATGAGATCAGCCTTGCTCTTTGTATAATGGGCTTGTTATGGATGAAAAATGAAAGGCTCGGAAATGGAAAGAATATAAGTGTTTTTCTAATTATTGAGGGGTTTGCTCATATTATTATTTCGCTTGTTAGTGAACAAAATTCGGTTCTGTTTGGTCTATCAGCAGAGCAAATAATGAGCTTTTGTATTATTAGTTTAGGGATTTTGTTGGTGTCGAAAAAATAAAAGATAGCCATGTACAGAGAGTATATGGCTATCTTTTATAAGCATATTTCTTCATCATATGCTAAATCATTATATTGTAGAAATCTAAAAACCCCTTTATTAGGGGTTTTTAGGTTTCTATAGGTCTGCATGTGTTTCTTGTTTATCTGTATCCCATTTTGGAAGTTGTTTTGCTTGTTGACTTTCAGTAAAATTATTAAATCCAAAAGCAAGTATGCATGTAAAGGTTAAAATAGCTAAACTAATCTTTTTCATTATCTTAGTGCCTCCTTAGTTAATAATTTTTGTTTTGCTTCGTAAGTATTGAAAAAATATTTTTGAGATTTCTCTATTTTATTCACTTTATGAAATTCTACTGCTAATAATTCGTAATATTCTTGTACATAATCGTATAATTCTTTACTGTTAAAATATGTAGTGCCTGCAATGATTGCGTTTTCTAAGTCGTCTAGAATACCAGTGTGTTGTGTTTTTAAGATAGTGAAATGGTGTTTATATTCTTGATTATTTAATTCATTACAAATTTCTAAGCCTTTTTGAACCCAATCGTTTGCAATTTCTTTTTCATTTAAACTAAAATGTTCTTTGGCTTGTAGAAAATTGGCTTTTAGGTGTTTAGGTAATTTGTTTGTAACTATTGTAAGATGTCTAATAGCAAGGGTTGATAGATTTTGAGAAGAGTAGAGCCAACCTAAGTTATTTCGAACTTTTAAGATTAGTGTATCGTCTTTCAGCTTTTGTAAAATATTGATTGCTGAATTATAGTTCTCTTCGGCTTGTTCGAATTGTTTTAAATAAACAGAACATGAGCCTAAAATGTTTTCGCATAGAGCTATTTTAATTTCATAACGTGGATATTTTGAGAAAATCTCTTTAGCTTGATTTGCATAATTGATTGCTGTAAGTGGTTTGTTTGTATGGTGATTAAATATAGCGAATTTATATTTATATTCAGCTTCTTCTAGTTCGCCTGGTACATGTTTTAAAAGGGATTCAGCTTTTTCGTATTCTTTTTTTGCTTCATCATAATTTCCAATAATGGTAGCATGTTCAGCTTTAAAAAAGTGATAATAATAAGTAATAAAGTCTTCAGTTATTGGATTGTCTAAACGAACAATTTGACTAAAAGTATCATATTTAATGTTTGTCCAATCGGTTAGGACCTTATATTTAAAGTTTAGTAGGGAGTAGTAAAGCGATAGATTTTGATCAGCTTCAATTTTATTAATCTGTTTCTCTATTTTTTCTTTTAATTGTTTCGCTTCAATTAATTGCTCCGCTACCATTACTTGATATAAAATGTTTAATTCGTTGACAATCTGTTCATGCCCTTTTAATAACACACTCATTATATATTCCCCCATTCGATAAAAGTATCCTAATTTAATTATTTCTATAATAGCAAAATAGAAGAAGTATAAGAGTGATTTTACCATATTTTTCAACAAAATTCTGAAAAATTAATTAATTTTTACATATTTCTTATTTTTATGTGAATATTACAAGTGCCTCTGGTAGTGGTGGGATGAATCTGACTCATGATACGTTAGCATCAATGGGAGGGATAGTTTTACTTGTAAATATGTTTTTAGGAGGATTGTTCGGATTGGGTCCAACTGTTAAGTTTTTAACAAAAATTTCACTTTCTTATTTAATAAAAACAGGATAATCCTCATTTTATAAGAATCATCCTGTTTTTATTGATATATTAAAAAATCGGCGGAGTAACAGAAAATAAGACTATCGCGTTTTTTTCAAAATGATTCACCCATTTATGCTTTAAATAAGCAGGTATTTTTACACTGTCGCCAGTTTCTAATACGTATTCTTCCTCATTTAAATATAATGTGATTTTCCCATCTAAGACAAATGCTAATTCTTCTCCTTTATGTTCTAGCACATTTTCTGATGAAGCTGTATTAGGCGGGACGGTCATAATTGCTGTTGCTAAATTTCCAGTGAAATCAGGTGAAAGCATTTCATATGATAAATTATCAATAATCATTTTCTTTCGTTTATGGGAACGTACAATTAAATCGTCTGTATTTGTATCTTCAAGTAAAAAGCTAAATGTTGGCACATCAAGAGCTTTAGCAAGCACTTTTAATGTTTGGATAGAAGGGTTAGCGGACCCGCGCTCAATTTGACTTAACATTGATGGTGTAATATCGGCCATCTTTGCTAGTTCTTTACTAGTTAAACCTTTTTCTTTTCTTTGTTTTTCAATTTTTTTACCAATATCTATATTTTCCATAATGAAAATCTCCTTAATAATTATTAAATTATATTTAAATAAATTAAATTAAAATTAACTAAATTGGATTATTTGTGTTAAACTATATTAAAATTAATTTAATTATAATTTATTGTATGGTGAGCTACAAGGATATAAGGAGGAAACAAAATGAAAGAAATAGGGGCATTACAAGCAGAATATCCATTAGTGAATAAGCTTATTGCAACAGAAGAAGTATTTTGGATAAATCCAAACATACAAATGTATGAAACAGCAATAAAAGATTCACCACTTAATGAAGAGAATGTAAAAGATGCGGAAGAGAGATTAAAGCGTTTTGCACCATATATTGCGAAAGTTTTTCCTGAAACGAAAGGGGCGAACGGCATAATCGAATCACCTTTAGTGAAAATACCTTCTATGAAAGAAGCTTTAGAGAGAAAATATGAGCAACCTATTTTAGGAGAATTATTATTAAAATGTGATAGTCATCTTCCAATATCAGGATCAATTAAAGCTAGGGGCGGCATTTATGAAGTGTTGAAACATGCTGAGCAACTAGCATTGCAGCACGGAATGGTAACAGAAGAAGATAATTATTCCGTTTTAGATAGTGATACATGTAGAGAGTTTTTCTCGAAATATTCAATTGCAGTAGGTTCTACAGGGAATTTAGGACTTAGCATAGGGATTATGAGTGCGAATCTAGGTTTTAATGTAACTGTTCATATGTCAGCAGACGCAAAAGAATGGAAGAAAGATTTATTAAGAAGTAAAGGTGTAAACGTTATTGAATATGAAGATGATTATAGCAAAGCAGTAGAAGAAGGAAGAAGACAAGCGGATGCGGATCCTAGCTGTTATTTTGTAGACGATGAAAACTCACATGATTTATTTTTAGGATACGCAGTAGCCGCATCACGATTACAAAAGCAATTAGAAGAGTTAGAGGTTGTAGTAGATGAAGATCATCCTTTATTTGTTTACCTTCCGTGCGGAGTAGGAGGAGGACCTGGCGGAGTAGCATTCGGTTTAAAGTTATTGTATAAAGATAATGTTCATTGTTTCTTTGCAGAGCCAACACATTCTCCTTGTATGTTACTCGGCTTAATGACAGGCCTTCATGACAAAATTTCCGTTCAAGATATCGGAATTGATAATGTAACAGATGCGGATGGACTTGCGGTAGGAAGGCCATCTGGATTTGTCGGTAAAACGATGGAACCATTTTTGAGTGGGAATTACACAGTAAGCGATGAAGAGTTATATAGATTGTTAAAAGAACTAGCTGATACGGAAAATATTTATTTAGAGCCTTCTGCACTAGCAGGTATGATAGGGCCAGTGAAAGTATGCAAAGAAGGTGAGTATTTACAAAAGCAACAGGTAACAGAGAAGGTGAAAAAAGGTACTCATATTGTGTGGGGAACGGGTGGAAGTATGGTTCCAAAAGATGTAATGAATGAGTATTATAGGAAAGGTTTGGATTTAACGGTATAAGAAAAATGAGGCTAGTTGTAGCCTCATTTTTTCATGTACATAAAAATCTTTGTTATTTTCACAATAGTTCTTTATAGTATATATAAAGGATAACTAATATTGAATAAATACAACAAAAAAGCTTTATTTTACATAATAAGAGGATGTGTATACGATGTCATTACAGACTAAATATATAGCGGGTATTTCGCTTGGGGTTATGGGTGTCGGCTTTGCGGCTTCTATCCCTTTTCAAGGAACGGTAGCTGGAGAGATTATACAAGGTGGATTTGAAGCTGGATTGGTTGGTGGACTTGCGGATTGGTTCGCGGTTACAGCTTTATTCCGTCATCCGATGGGAATACCAATTCCGCATACAGCTTTGTTACCTAAAAACCGTAAACGGGTAACGAAAGGACTCATTCATACGTTAGAAAATGAATGGCTGACGAAAGAAAGTATTACGAATAAAGTAAAAGAGATGCAGTTAGTACAAATGGTACTGCAAATTGCTGAGAGAGAAATGCAGTCTGATGCTGTGAAAAAGGGGATTGTAACGATTGCAGAGAAAGCAATTGTTACAATAGATACAGAAAAGTTAGCTGTTATTATTGAAAAAGAATTAAAAACATATTTGCATACAATTAATACAAGTAACATTTTACAAGTGCTTGTTGATCAATTAGTTGTGCAAGAATATGATGAAAAGACACTTGATTACATATTAGTGAAGGTAAAAGATTGGACAGCGCAAGATGAAGCTCGTTACCAGCTCGGTAGCTTAGGTATGAAGGCGATGGAAAATATAAAAGTAGATGGATTCTTGCAGTTTACTTTGAAATCATTTATGAATATTGTAGATGAAGATAAAATTGGCGGCATTTTGCAGAAGTTTATCATTAGTAATATTAACAGCTTACAAGAGGCTGATAATAGCACAAGACAACTTATATTAGCGAAGATTCGTCAAGAAATTATCAATGTAAAAGAAAATGAAGCCTTATTACAGGAATTAGAAAATTGGAAAGAAAAGTGGATTGCGAATTGGAATGCTACTGACAAAATAAAAGAGATGCTAGAGCAAGTACAACAAAGAGCAGTTGCTTTTGTAAATAATGAAGAATTTGCTGATAAATATGTTATTCCATTTTTACAAAAACAAATGAACAAAATAAAAGAAGATGAACAAACTGTTCAAAAAATAGAGGAGTGGTTACAAAAGCAAGTTGTTACACTTGTGGAAAAAAACCATTCGAAAATCGGTAAGCTTGTACAAGAAAATCTTGATAAGTTAGATGATAAAACGTTAATCGAAATGATTGAAAATAATGTCGGTAAAGATTTGCAGTGGATCCGAGTGAACGGGGCGGTTTGCGGATTTATGATTGGATTAGTGTTAGAAGGAATTAAAGCGATTATATGAGAAAAACCTTCCGCAATTGCGGAAGGTTTTTTATTTTTCGAGAACACTCATATTCAAATTATAAGCTTTCTCAATATTTAACTTGTACGTGCCATTTCCAGTTTTAATCGAATTTTTATACCAATGTTCTTGGTTGTTTAATTCTGGATGTTCTTCTGGAGAAGTATTTTCTTTTTTCGTTAAATCTTCTACTTGTTCCCAAGGTGTGCTTCCATGTGTTTCTTTTTGATTTGTTACTGCTGTTAAAGATACATCACTCTCTTTTGCAAGATGGACAGATACTCTTGAGCTTTCCTGTACAAACCAATTAGTTTGTAATTGACCTGGATAAAGAGATAGTTCGTTATTTGAAGCACGGATTTCCACATTTTTATTTTGCGGAAGAACAAGCGTTGGTTTCACCTGTGGTGCTGAATTAAATAACGTATGCTGAACAGGTAATGATTTTAAAGTGATATACATCGTTTCTCCAGCCGTTTGAACTGAAAGGAAATCATCTCGTTTTAAATTGAGTTTTTCATTTGCTTTCGTCGTCATTTCATAAGTTCCCAAAAGGTGAATTTGATTTGTATTATTTCCCTCTATAGTTAGAGGCTGATGACCTGCATCTACTACGATTTTTTTGATAGATTCAGGTATATCAAATTGTCCGTCTGGAATATTACTCGTTTGCCTCGTTGTGTTAATAGAGTGACGAACTTCTTCTAGTAATCCAGTTGATAATAAACAGTAAAAAGCAATTCCGACGCTTCCTAAAACACCGATAAAGAAAATACTAAAAATATCATATTTAATAAATGATTGTTCCTTCTTAGAAAATAGAAGGTATAGTAAAACTTCAGCTCCAAGTATGATAAGTAAAACTGGCCACCATGCAGTTAGTGTATCTAATACTTGAATTCCTTTTACGACTGAAAATAGTAAAAAGCATCCTAACGATATAATAGAAAGCCCCATTGAGAATGTTCCAACACGCCAAGTCCTCATTCGCTTGTCCCACCTTTGTTTTCTTTATTTCCAAGTAACAATTTAAAGCCGCCGCCAATTAAAAGGAGCGCAACGATAGATGTCTGGAAATAGCGATAATATAGTTCACTAAGATGAATATTAAATATAGTTACAAAATAATCATTCAAAATAGGAAGGACTGTTTGATTTAATAAATAATAACCACCGAGTGTAATTAATCCGATACCGATCCATCTTTGATGATTTATAAAATAATCGATAATGGGTTCGTCTTGTACTCGTTCTTTTCCGTATTTTGCTGTTTGCTGTAACGCATCAAAAAAGCTATAGAACCAAATGATTGGTACTAAAAATAAAAACGCAGAAAGTCTTAATAAGTCGAGTAAATAAATAGATAGTAAAAAGGCTGCCATAAGCTGAAGACCACGGCGTTGTAAACCTAAATACATATGACCTGCTCCAGGGAACATCGCTAAAATAGAAGCAAATGTTTTACTTTTCTTTCCTTGCTCTCGATGTTCTTCAAAATCTTCGAAAATAGTACGGTCATCTAGTTGCTCGCCACGTTCTTTTTTCTGGAGTTGCTGAACAACATCGAAGAAATTGTAAATCCATAAAACAGGTAATGTAATAAGGAAGATAAGAAAACTTTCTTGCGATGTTAAAAGTGCAACGAAAATAATCATACTTCCGATTCCTGTGCAAGCTACTAAAAATGTAAGTCCACGTTGCATAAGTCCTAATTGGAAATGGCCAAGTCCAGGGATGATGGATAGGAGAATGATATAAAATCGTTCGCTCTCTTTAGAGGAATTTATCAATTCTCCAGCTTCTTGTTTTTTCGTTTGTTTTATAATGGTGATAACTAAATCTAGTAAGTTAATTACCCATAGAACAGCTAGTAAAAATAGAGAAAGAAAAGCAATATCACGTCCTCTTACTACTATGGTACAAAATACTGCAAAGGAGAATAGAAATAAAGATCCTCCGCTATATAGAATAAACCGTCCTAGCTTTTTTAAGTATAAATGTCCAAGCCCAGGAATTAGCCCTAATACAAGTGCTAAAAAGGGGTTTTTATTCATGCTTTAAACCTCCGTCCTTTTTTGATGTATCTACCGATTTGTTTACAATTTGTTGTGAGATAGAAGACTCGTTATGTTTTGAAGATTTCTCGAAATTTGATGTCGCTGTAAAAATATATTGGAATAAACCACTTACCATAAAAATAATTGTAGCTGCAGTCGCAATTATGTAGTGAATAATTGTGCGTTTTAGTGAGTTTGTTTTTATATTTTCATTAGGTTGTAGCGTTTCAAAATTAATTTGCGTCATAACTTCGTTCGTAAATGAATCATCATTTATCATTGGAAGGTTTTCATGTTGTTCATCAATACTTTCCATATAAAGTGCTAAACAATGATCACATTCATAAAGGTGTTCTTCCATAGATTTACGTTCATTGTTTTCTATAAAATCTAATGTATAATTGCGCCAATCTTCTTTTGAATAATGCATCATAGAAACTCTTCCTCCTTCCAATGTTTTTTTATCCATTTTCTTGCCCGATACAGTTTCATTTCTACTGTTTTCACTTCGATGTTTTCTTGGAAAGCAATTTCTTGATAGCTTTTTTCCTCTAAGTAATGCGCGAGAACAACGTCACGGTAATTTTCCGGAAGTTCTCTCAGTTTTTGAGCAATAAGTAATTTTTGCTCTTTCGTCAATAGTAAAGCTTCAATGTTATGAGAGGATTTTATATTTTCCTCTGTTTCTTTACATAAGGAGAGTTCTTCGTGTTCTCTAGCTTTCTTTCTCTTATAATCAATAGCGTGATTGGTGGCAATACGTGCCATCCACGTTTTTAATCCGCGAAATTGATAATTTGGGAGAGAGGTATGAATTTTTACGAATACTTCTTGTGTAACATCTTTAGCATCTTCTTCATGTCTTAAAATAGAAAAGATAACTTGAAAAATATAATGACGATATGTTTGTACAAGGATACGAAAAGCATGCTCGCTTCCTTGCTGTGCTTTTTCAATTAATTGTTTTTCCTCAATCGGTCTCTCCCTCCTTTTTGACGCATTCTATTATATAGACGTAAAGAATGATAAGTCACCCTACACATTTTGTAAAAAAAGAATAATATATTTTTTGCAGGAGTGCTAGATGAAAAAAGGTGTGAAAAAATGGTAAAGAGAAGTATATAATGAGCAAGTAGGAAATGTTACGGGAAGAAAGGATGTGAATGTTAGTAGGGGAAGGGCCATACTAACAAACATGAAAATTAAAATATTAATAGCGGATGATAACTCTTTTATTAGAGAAGGCATGAAAATTATTTTAAATACATATGAAGAGTTTGAAGTTGTAGATACAGTAAATGATGGAAAAGAAGCAGTGGAGTATTGCAAAAAGAACGATGTTGATATCGCTCTATTAGATGTTCGCATGCCAAATATGAACGGGGTAGAGGCGACGAAGTTCATTTGTGAAGAGACGAAAACAAAACCGCTTATTTTAACGACGTTTGATGATGATGAATATATTTTGGATGCAGTAAAAAACGGAGCGAAAGGTTATTTATTAAAAAATAACGATCCGGAGCGTATTCGTGATGCGATAAAAGGGGTTTATAACGGTCAAACTGTTATGCAAGATGTTGTTCTTGATAAAATTAAGTCTAATTTAATGGAAAGTAAAGAGGAAGAATGTAAAATTGATAAGAGCCTTTTCACAGAAAGGGAGCTTAGTATTATCGCATTAATTGCAAAAGGTTTCTCAAATAAAGAAATTTCGAAACAGCTTTTTATATCTGAGGGAACAATTGCAAATTATATTACGTCAGTTTTAGGGAAAACTGAACTTGAACATCGCACACAAATTGCGATTTATTACTTAACAGGGAAAGTAGATTAATGATATGGAATTTTGGTTAACTGTAAGTAAATTAATTGTCTTTTTATATATTGTGTTTAGTTATATTTACGCAAATGTAGCAAATTTACCATGGGTTATATTTACTTTACTTATTTACCTCTCTGTAAACGTAATGATTTCTATATTTAAAAAAGATACGTATAAAAAAATATTAATCTGTATGTCCATTGGCGTAGTTATGTTATTTACATGGAGGGTTCATCCATTTTTTATTTTGTTTTTACCTTTGAACTTATACGAAATTACATTCCATTACATAGAAAAGAATTGGCCACGCTTTGTCATTATGATGCTCCCAATTACGATTGCAGATGAAAGTATTCGAATGACTTATGGATTAATTGTTGCATTTACTTTTCTCGTTTTAACTATGGCAGATCGATATATATCGCGTGTAGTAAAGCTTGAATCGCAAAATGATAAAATGCGAAAAGATATGCAACGACTTACGAAAAGTTTACATGAAAATAAAGAGTACATAAGACAATCTGAATACACATTTAAGCTAGAAGAGAGAAATCGGTTATCGCAAGAAATTCATGATAAAATTGGTCACTCGATGACGGGTGCACTTATTCAAATGGAAGCAGCAAAAAGGTTAATGGAAATAGATAAAGAAAAATCTGCGGAGTTATTACAAAATGCAATTCACATTTCAAAAGATGGAATTGAAAGTATTCGCATTACATTAAAAAATATGAAGCCACCAACTGAGCAAATTGGTATTCATCGTATGAAATTATTCATAGAGGAATTTGCCGGTAAGAATGATGTGAATATTCCTTTTGTATACAAGGGGAACTTAGATATGATTTCTCCCATTCAGTGGAAAATTATCGGTGAGAATGTTACAGAAGCACTAACAAATGCAATGAAATATGCTGATGCGACAGTTATTTCTATAGATATTCATGTGCTTAACAAGATGGTTAAGGTGCAAGTGAAGGATAACGGGAAAGGCGCAGCTCTTGTTAAGAAAGGTCTCGGTATTATGGGGATGGAGGAGCGAACAGCATCAGTAAACGGCAAAATTATTGTAGATGGAACAAGTGGTTTTTCAGTGACAATGTTGTTTCCGATATAAGAGAATGGGACGAAGATGAATCATCTCATATGAAAAAAGTGAATATTCTCATGTGAAAAGAATGAACTTCTGCACTGAGCAGGTTCATTCTTTTTGTTTATAATAACAGCAGAGAAACCGAAATAGGGGTGAAATGATGAATACATTAGAAATTAAAAATTTAACGAAAAAATTTGGTGATTTCATCGCAGTTGATAATATGTCTTTATCTATTAAAGAAGGAGAAATATTTGGCTTTTTAGGATCGAATGGTGCTGGTAAGAGTACGACAATTAATATGATTGCTGGTTTGTTAAGAAGTAATGAAGGCGAAATTAGCATACTAGGAAAAAATATAAAGAAACATAATCGATTTGCAAAGATGAATATTGGTATTGTTCCGCAAGATATTGCGATTTATGAAGAGTTAACTGCTTATGAAAATGTGAAGTTCTTTGCTGGATTGTACGGATTAAGAGGGGCCGAACTAAGAGTGAGAGTAGAGGAAGCACTTCAATTTGTAGGACTTAGTGATAAACAGAAAAGTTATCCGAAAAACTTTTCTGGCGGGATGAAGCGAAGATTGAATATCGCTTGTGCAATTGCACATAGACCGAAGTTAATTATTATGGATGAACCGACAGTTGGAATTGATCCGCAGTCAAGAAACTATATTCTTCAGTCTGTCCGGAAGTTAAATGAAATGGGAAGCACTATTATTTACACGAGCCACTACATGGAAGAAGTAGAAGAGATTTGTACGAAAATCGCAATTGTCGACCACGGTAAAGTGATTGCAGAAGGTACGAAAGAACAGTTAAAAGCGATTATTACAGATACGAAAGATATTTGGATTGAAGTGAAGTCAGTAGAAAATTTAGATGTAGAAAAGTTAAAAGAGATCAACGGTGTGAAAGCAGTTCAAATTGAAGAAAACGTAATTAAAGTGAATTCTGATGCGGGATTAAATAATTTAAATAAAATCATTCAACACTGTATCAATCATGATATTGAAATTCGTTCATTAGAGGAGCAGGCTCCCAACTTAGAAACAGTATTCCTTACATTGACGGGAAGAAACTTACGAGATAAATAAAAAGTAAATGAAGAAAAGGTAAAGGGAGGTTCATCAATTGAACATCTTCAATATTGCAATTATGCATATTAAAAGAGATTTCAGAGACGTAAGAACTTTAGTTTTTATGTTAGCATTTCCGATTGTGCTTATGCTTGTGTTAGGAACAGCGTTAACCAACGCATTTAATAGTGATAGTCATTCGATTAAAGATATACAAGTGCTATATAAAGATGAAGCGAGTAGCACGTTTTCTCAATCATTTGAAGCATTTACGAAAGAAGTGGATAAATCAGGTATTCATTTTAAAAAAGCTTCCGGCAGTATAGATGGGAAAGAAGAAGTGAAGCAAAATAAATATGCCGCTTATGTAGAGTTAAATAAAGATGGTGCAAAATTTTATGGAAGTGACAAAAGTAGTATTGAGGGAAGTATTGTGGAAGGAATGCTTACAACATTTGTTGATAAGTACAATGTAGCGGTCGAAGTTGCAAAAGTAGATCCTACTAAGGTTAGTACGGTTATTTCAAACGGAAATCATAATGATTATATAAAAGAAACATCTTTACAAGCTGCGAAAAAACCAGGTTCTATGGATTACTATGCGGTTGTAATGACAACGATGATTGCACTATATGCTGCGATGGGAGCGAGTTCTTTAATTCGAGGAGAACGAATACGTAAAACAGGAGATCGTCTCATTGCTGCACCTATAAGTAAAGCTGAAATATTCATTGGAAAAGTACTTGGTAGCCTAGTAGCAAATGCCCTGTGCATATTACTCGTCATGTTATTTAGTAAATTTGTTTTTCAAGCGAATTGGGGCGACCATCTTGGAATCATATTTCTTATTTTATTAACACAAGTCTTTCTAGCAATTAGCTTCGGTTTAGGAATCGGATATATTACGAAAACAGCTGAAGCGTCTAGGGCAATTATTATGGTTGTTGTGCAATTAGCTTCTATTTTTGGAGGTGCATATTTCGTAGTAGAAGAAAATTTCGTTACGAACTTATCACCATTAACTTGGGCAAATACAGCTGTTATGAAAATTATTTATGCAAATGATGTAGGTGCAGCACTACCAGTCATTTCTTTAAACATTGGAATTTCAGCACTCTTTTTATTAATTGCAATTATTGCATTACGTAGACGGGAGGGGCTATAGTATGAAGGATATTTTATGGCTCATACAAAAAACGTTATCTGTGCTTTTGAAAAATAAAAAAAGTTTACTCATTATAATTAGCTTGCCGATAATAGGGACGCTCATTTCCTTCTCGATATACGGAAATGCAGGGCAAGGAACGTTAAATATCGGGATTGTAAATAAAGAAAATGAGCCAATAGCAAATGATACGATAAAGTTTTTAGAAGGATTAAATCATGTGAATGTGAGTAAGGTTAAGGAGTCTGAAGTAGAAGATAAACTCACTTCCAAAAAACTTGATGGAGTTATTACATTAGATTCTGGTTTTTCAAAAAGTGTTCGAGAAGGGAAACCAGAGCATATTGAAATTTCATCGATTAAAGGTGATCAAGTAACAGGATTTATAAAATCATATTTATATAATTATATTGATAATATAGCAGCTATTAGTAAAGTAGCAGGAACAGATCAAAGTACATTCGACAATATGTACGCAGGGTATCAAAAAAGTTCATTTAAAATGAAAACGGAGACGCTAGAAGATACTTCGAAAAATAAAGATATGACAAATCAAACGATGGGTTACCTTATTATGTTTATGCTGTTTTCAGCAGCGAACCTATCAGGTCATATTTTAAAAGAAAAAGAGAATAGAACGTACTTTAGACTATTATCAACGCCGATAGATGGGAAGAAGTTTATATTATCTAATGTCGGAGTAAATATGATAATACTAACAGTACAAATTTTGATTACAATCCTATTCCTAACGAATGTTTTTCATACGAATATCAATATGCCTTTTATAGTGATGATGGGCGTACTAATGCTATTTGCATTAATCGCAATTGGAATATCATTAGTCCTTGTAGCTTTTTCGAAAAACTCAGCATCGGCAAATGCGATGCAAAATATGGTCATTGTACCAACATGCTTACTTGCTGGATGTTATTTCCCATATGACATTATGCCAAGTGCAGTACAAAAAGTAGCTAATTTTCTTCCGCAGCGCTGGTTGTTAGACACAGTATCGAAACTACAGCAAGGAATTCCATTCTCTGAGTTGTATTTAAATATTTTAATTTTATTCGCTTTCGCGATTGCATTCTTCTTAATTGCGATTTATAAGTTTGGAAGAAATAATGATGCGAGGAATTTTGTTTAATGTGAAAAGGATGTGACGTTAAGTCACATCCTTTTTTGTATGAAGCATGAAATCTAAACTTGAATGACAAAATAGAAAGGTGGAAAGAAAATGATCGGAAGGAAATCAAAATGATTAAAAAAATATTGCGAGTTACTTCTATTGTTATTGCTATTTTCGTTTTTATTTTAATATGGATGCATATCGATGTTACCTTAGGTAGGAAAATGGAAGCTGGGAAAAACATGCCGACAGAGTATGCGCCTCATTATAGTGACTTTCAATTATATGTAGAAGGGAAGCCTTTTTATAAACAATTATTTACTGATATAAGAGAAGCGAAAAGCTCCATCTACACTTATTTCTTCATTTTGTCGGATGATAAAAGTAGCCATACTTTTTTAAACTTATTAAAAGAGAAGGCAAAAGAAGGATTAAACGTCTATTTATCAGTTGATCGCATTAATGATTTATCATTTGAAAGAAAGGTGATAAATGAATTGCGGGAAAGTGGTGTACATTTTACATATAGTAGAAAACCTACATTACCATTCGGATTTTATTCACTTCACCATCGTAATCATCGCCGTATTACGACGATTGATGGAGAAATTGGCTATACAGGCGGATTTAATATAGGAGATGAGTACTTAGGGAAAGATAAGCGATTTGGATATTGGCGTGATTATCATGTGCGGCTTAAAGGAGAAGGAGCAAAAGATTTAGAACAGCAATTCGCTTTAGATTGGAAACGAGATACGAAAGAAGAGATAAAGAGAAGTACGAATAAAGCTAGTAAAGGGACTACATTACATACTATGACTAGTTACAATGGGCATTACGTTGCTGAAAAATATATAGAGCTCATAAAACAAGCTCAGCACTCCATTGTAATTGCAACACCGTATTTTATAGCGAAAAATAAAGAATCTATGAATGCTTTAATCGCGGCGCAAAAGCGTGGTGTTACAGTAAAAATACTTTGGTCATATAAACCGGATCTACCTCTTATAAAAGAAGCGGCGTATCCATACATACGTCAAGCTGTTAATAATGGGATTACTGTATATGGTTATAAAAAAGGAATGTTCCATGGTAAATTAATGCTTATTGATAATGAATTAACCGTTATTGGTACAACAAACTTTACTTCGCGTAGCTTCAATATAAATGATGAAATGAATTTTTATATTTATGGTGGTCCTATTGTAGGACAAGTTAATAAGGCGTTAACAGAGGATTTTCATGATTCGAAAGAAATGACGAAAGAGTTTTTTGAAAAGTTATCTTTTTGGGAGCGTTGTAAGGAGAAAGTGGCGGGATTGGTTGACTTCTATTTGTGATGATGAATTAGGAAAGGGTGCCTACAAAAGGCACCCTTTTTGGTGGGGAATTATTATTTTTCATGCACCAGCATCGTAACATCATCATTGATCAACGTCCCCACATGTTCGCCTAAACATATTTTCTTCATGACACCAGGCTCATCAAAGTTAAAGACGTGTGCTGGTAAATTGTAGTCCCGGGCAAGCAGTAATGCCGCTTGATCCATGACTTGTATATTTTGTCTAACGACATCATTATAGTTTAGTTTGCTGTACATTTTTGCTGATTTATTATGCTTTGGATCACTTGTAAAGACGCCATCGACCCCTTGTTTTGCGACTAATATGGCATCACTATTCATCTCGATGGCTCTTTGTACACTTGGATAATCTGTTGTCACGAACGGTTGGCCGTTTCCGCCTCCAAAGATAACGATATAACCGTTATCTAAATGGTGGACTGCACGCAAGCGAATGTATGGTTCAGCTACTGCATTAAATGGAATGGAAGTCATAACGCGTACTTCTCTATTTGTTTTACTTGTTAAAACACCGCGAAGCATTAAGCTGTTAATGATTGTACCTAGTGTACCGATATTATCAGCTTCTACGCGATCGATTCCCCATTCTTCAGCTAGATGCCCCCTAAAAATGTTACCGCCACCGATGACGATGGATACTTCGATACCTAAATCAACAATGGATAAAATTTCGTTTGCGATATGTTCTAATCGTTTGGAGTTAAAGCTATTTCCAGTTTGATCGGCAAGTGCACCGCCGCTTAATTTAATTAAGACACGTTTATATGGTCTCATAACAATTCCCCCTATATAGATCGCAATAAAAAAGGAACAAAGGCGAATGCCTTTGTTCCTTTTTAAGAAAATGAAAAAGAAAAGAAGAAGATAGGACGAATTGCTTTGTATAGTTTTTCATAACATCCACTCCTTTTCCTTTTGATTTGTTGTAAGTATATATCTTTTTGATTATACGAAATAATCTGATTGCTTATCAAGTTTATTTTATCGTTTTTTAACAAAATGGTGTCAATGAAAAAAAGAAGAAAAATATTTGAATTTTTTGTGACGAACTTGTAGGTTTTTGTATGATTTTGTAGGTTCGCTTATAAGATGTGTGAGTAGCTTTTATAAATTCAAATTGAAAGCGTTCGCATGAAGGGGATGAACATAAATGAAAAAATTCGGATTGGCAACACAAATTTTTGTCGCGCTTGTTTTAGGGATTGTAGTAGGGGCAGTCTTTTATGGCAATAAAATGGCGATTTCTTATATCACACCAATTGGGGATATATTTATTCACTTAATTAAGATGATTGTAGTACCAATTGTTATTTCAGCATTAATTGTTGCGGTAGCTGGTGTAGGAGATATGAAAAAGCTTGGGAAACTGGGCGGTAAGACAATTCTTTATTTCGAAATTATTACGACGATTGCTATTTTAATGGGATTACTTGCAGCGAATATATTCCAACCAGGTACTGGTGTTGATATGAGTAATTTACAGCAAAGTGATATTTCTTCTTATAAACAAACAGCAGATGCAACGGAGAAGAAAGGTTTTGCTGAGACAATTGTTCACATTGTACCAAAAAACGTATTTGAATCGATTGCACAAGGTGACCTATTACCGATTATATTCTTCTCAGTATTATTCGGCTTAGGAGTTGCGGCAATTGGGGAAAAAGGAAAGCCTGTTTTTAACTTCTTTGAAGGCGTACTCGAAGCAATGTTTTGGGTTACAAATCAAGTTATGAAATTTGCACCATTTGGTGTATTCGCATTAATTGCCGTTACAGTTGCAAAATTTGGTGTAGCAACATTACTTCCGCTAGGAAAACTAGTGCTAGCTGTATACGTAACTGTTATACTATTCGTTGTGATTGTATTAGGTATTAATGCACGAATGGTTGGAGTAAACATTTTTACATTAATAAAAATTTTAAAAGAAGAACTGATTCTTTCGTTTACGACAGCAAGTTCAGAAGCTGTTTTACCTAATATAATGAGAAAAATGGAAGAGTTCGGTTGTCCAAAGGCAGTTGCCTCTTTCGTAATTCCGACAGGTTATACATTTAACTTGACTGGATCGGCTATTTATCAAGCGTTAGCGGCATTGTTTGTTGCCCAAATGTACGGTGTGCACATGTCACTAACGGAGCAAATAACGTTATTATTCGTTCTCATGTTAACATCCAAAGGTATGGCGGGAGTTCCAGGTGCATCGTTCGTTGTTGTATTAGCAACGTTAGGTTCAATGGGGCTACCACTAGAAGGTATCGCGTTAATTGCGGGAATTGACCGCATTTTAGATATGATTCGCTCATCTGTCAATGTATTAGGAAATGCATTAGCGGCCATTGTTATGTCGAAGTGGGAAGGCGAATTCGATAATGAGAAAGCAAAACAATATGTAGAAACAGTCAAAGAAACAAAAGCAGCATAAGAAATCGTTAAGGAGTGAATAATCATGGCAACATTAACTGAAGTTAAAAATGGTGTTCGAATTGAAAAAGATTTTTTAGGTGAAAAAGAAGTACCAAACTATGCATACTATGGCGTACAAACAATGCGTGCAGTTGAAAACTTCCCAATTACAGGATACAAAATCCATGAAGGTTTAATTAGAGCATTCGCAATTGTAAAAAAAGCAGCAGCACTTGCGAATACAGATGTAGGAAGATTGGAATTGAACAAGGGTGGCGTGATCGCAGAAGCTGCTCAAGAAATTCTTGATGGAAAATGGCATGATCATTTCATCGTAGATCCAATTCAAGGCGGAGCAGGTACTTCAATGAACATGAATGCAAATGAAGTCATTGCCAATCGTGCTCTTGAATTATTAGGAATGGAAAAGGGAGACTATCACTATATTAGTCCAAATAGTCATGTAAATATGGCGCAATCAACAAACGATGCATTCCCAACGGCGATTCATATCGCAACATTAAATGCATTAGAAGGCTTATTACAAACGATGGGTTATATGCATGATGTATTTGAATTAAAAGCAGAACAGTTCGACCATGTTATTAAAATGGGTCGTACACATTTACAAGACGCTGTGCCAATTCGCCTTGGACAAGAATTTAAAGCGTATTCTCGCGTACTTGAACGTGATATGAAACGTATTAAGCAATCACGTCAACATTTATATGAAGTAAATATGGGAGCGACTGCAGTTGGTACAGGCTTAAATGCAGATCCAGAATATATTGAAGCAGTTGTAAAACATTTAGCTGCAATCAGTGAATTACCGCTTGTTGGTGCAGAAGATTTAGTAGATGCGACGCAAAATACGGATGCTTATACTGAAGTATCTGCAGCACTTAAAGTATGTATGATGAATATGTCTAAAGTTGCGAATGACCTTCGTCTAATGGCATCAGGTCCACGTGTTGGTTTAGCTGAAATTATGTTACCAGCTCGTCAACCAGGTTCTTCTATTATGCCAGGGAAAGTAAACCCTGTTATGCCAGAAGTTATTAACCAAATTGCGTTCCAAGTAATTGGTAATGACCATACGATTTGCCTTGCTTCAGAAGCAGGACAATTAGAATTAAATGTTATGGAACCAGTACTTGTTTTCAACTTACTGCAATCAATTAGCATTATGAATAACGGTTTCCGTGCCTTTACAGATAATTGCTTAAAAGGAATTGAAGCGAATGAAGATCGCTTAAAAGAGTATGTTGAGAAAAGTGTAGGAATTATTACAGCCGTGAACCCTCATATCGGTTATGAAGCTGCAGCTCGTGTTGCGAAAGAAGCAATTGCGACAGGGCAATCCGTTCGAGAACTTTGTGTGAAAAATGGTGTACTGTCACAAGAAGACTTAGAGTTAATTCTAGATCCATTCGAAATGACACATCCAGGGATTGCAGGAGCAACTCTTTTAAAGAAAAATTAAAAGAAGAGGGGGGACAAGCCCCTCTTTTTTGTTTACAATATAGAAATGCTATATATGAATAGAGGTAGGGATGTTATGAGCAAGTTTACAGTAGCTTCTAATGGTGCATTAGAAACAACATTAAGAGGAGCAGAAGTATTATCAACACCACTTTTAAATAAAGGGGTAGCTTTCACACAAAATGAAAGAGAAGAGTTAGGTTTAAAAGGGTTATTACCGCCAGCGGTTTTAACGTTAGAAGAACAGGCACGCCGAGCATACGAACAATTTAGTTCGCAGCCGGATGATTTATTAAAGAATGTATACTTAACTGCGTTACATGATCGAAATGAAGTATTATTTTATCGTATATTAACAGATCATTTACGTGAAATGTTACCGATTGTATATACACCAACTGTCGGTGTAGCAATTCAAAGGTATAGCCATGAATATCGTAAACCACGTGGTATTTACTTATCAATTAACGACCCATCAGGTATTGAAGAAGCGTTTGCCAATATCGGTGCAACAGCTGAAAATATTGATTTAGTCGTTGTAACAGATGGAGAAGGTATATTAGGAATTGGTGATTGGGGTGTTGGCGGTATTAATATCGCAATCGGAAAATTAGCTGTTTACACTGCCGCAGTTGGAATCGATCCTAGCCGCGTATTACCGGTAATTTTAGATGTAGGTACAAACCGTGAGGAACTATTAAACAATCCATTTTATATTGGAAATCGTCACCCTCGTATAACAGGTGAAGCTTACGATGAATTTATTGATACGTTTGTACAAGCGGTAAATAAACAATTCCCGAAAGCACTTTTACATTGGGAAGACTTTAGCTCTCGTAACGCACGAAAAATTTTAGATAAATACCGTCATGACGTTTGTACGTTTAATGATGATATTCAAGGTACAGGTGCAGTTTCACTTGCGGCAGTATTATCGGCAGTGAAAGCTTCTGGTGTACCGCTAAGTGAACACCGCGTTGTTGTATTTGGTGCTGGTACGGCTGGAATCGGTATCGCAGATCAAGTTAGAGATGCGATGGTCCGCGTAGGTGTATCTGAAGAAGAATCATATAAGCGTTTCTGGTGTATTGATCGTAACGGGTTAGTTACAGATAATATGGAAGATCTTCTTGATTTCCAAATTCCGTACGCAAGAAAAGAAGCAGAAGTAAGTGAGTGGAAAGAAAATGATGTGATCGGACTTGCTGAAGTTGTGAAACATGTAAAACCGACAATTTTAATTGGTACATCTACTGTTGCAGGTGCATTTAAAGAAGAGATTATTAAAGAAATGGCTTCTCACGTAGAAAGACCAATCATTTTACCAATGTCGAATCCGACGCCACTTGCTGAAGCAAAACCAGCAGATTTAATCGAGTGGACAGAAGGAAGAGCGTTAGTTGCAACAGGAAGTCCATTTGAACCAGTTACATATAACGGTGTAACGTATGTGATTGGACAATCAAATAATGCACTTATTTTCCCAGGGCTTGGTCTTGGAACAATTGTAGTACGAGCAAGCGTCATGACGGATGGAATGTTCGCAGCGGCTGCTGAAGCAGTTGCAAGTATGGTAGATACAAGTCAGCCAGGAGCACCTATTTTACCAGAGGTCGAAGAATTACGTAATATCTCAGAAATGGTTGCAATTGAAGTAGCGAAAGTTGCAGTTGCAGAAGGTGTTGCAAGAGTGAACTTAAGTGATAACGATATCAAGATGGCAGTGCAAGAAGCAATGTGGAAGCCAGAGTATCGCCAAATAAAAGCGGTAGAAAAGGTTAGAATATAGAAAGAAAGCCCGTTTATAACAATAAGCGGGCTTTCACTTTTACTACTGAAAAAAGTATAGGAAGTGTCACCTTTGAATTGGAATCAATTATGGAAGAAAGATATGTCCCTTTTAATTATATTAATGGTCGTTGTTCCGATTGCTGGGGAGCTGAACTTTCATCCCTTTAATGATACGTTTCGAGTTAGCTTCGGTACACCGCTATTCTTCTTTTTATTATTATTTTTAAGAAGAGTACCAGCAGGAGTTGCAGGTATTCTTGTTGGTATATCTGTAGTCTTATTCCGAGTATGTCTTGACTGGATCATGCAAGGTTCATTTCATATGACAGAATCATTTTATTTGCGTTATCCTGTGTTCTTCTATTATTTTATTTATGGCAGTTTTTTTTCGCTTTGTAGGGTAAATAAGTTCCATCAGAAACCAATCATTATTGGATGCCTTGGAATTTCAATTGAAATTGTTGCAAGTATGTCAGAACTTGCGTTTTATCACATGTTAGTACTAGGTACAACAATAACGATTTCTGAAGTGAATAAACTTATTATTATTGCTATTTTTCGTAGTTTCTTTGCACTTGGTTTTTTAAATATGATGAATTTATATGAAACGAAATTAAAAGAATCGCAAGTTCGAAAAGAAAATGAAAATATGTTAATGCATCTTTCTAATTTATATGTGGAATCTGTTCATTTGAAAAAGACGTTACAAAATGCGGAGTTAATTACACAAGAAGCATATCAACTATATCGAAATTTACAAGTAAGCGCTGATTCAAGTAGTAAAACAGCATTGAAAATAGCGGGGGAAGTGCATGAAATAAAAAAGGATAATCAAAGGATATTTGCAGGGTTATCTAAACTGTTATTAGATAAAAATGTGGCTGAATATGTAGAAGGACATGAGTTAGCAGAAATGATTGTTAGAATAAACGAGAAGTATGCTGAAATGCTAGAAAAGGATATACGTTTTTCTAAACATATAGAAGGTGAGCATGCTGCATACCACGTGTATACAGTTCTATCAATTTTTAATAACCTCGCTGCAAATGCAGTTGAAGCAATTGAAGATAAAGGTGTCGTTATTATTAAGCTATATAAAAGAGATCAACATATATTTTTTGAAGTAATTGACGATGGACCTGGTATTGCACAAAAGTATAAGAAATTAGTATTTAAGCCAGGATTTACTTCCAAGTATGATCAAACGGGAACACCGTCAACTGGTATTGGGCTTTCTTACATAAATGAAATGGTAACAGAGCTAGGCGGAGAAGTGAGATTAGAAGGCCGAGAAAATAAAAGAGGATGTAAGTTTATCGTTTGTTTACCAGAGGGTAGTTTAAAGCGGGAAGGGGAATAGATTTGTTTTATTATATCGTAGACGATGATGAAGTTTTCCGTTCGATGCTTTCGCAAATTATTGAAGATGGAGATCTTGGAGAAGTAATTGGTGAGGCGGATGACGGAGCTTTTATTGAAGCGGATCAACTAAATTTTAAAAAAGTAGATATTTTATTTATTGATTTGTTGATGCCGATGAGGGACGGAATTGAAACAGTTCGTCACATTGCGTCAACTTTCACGGGGAAAATCATTATGATTTCTCAAGTGGAATCGAAGCAGCTTATAGGTGAGGCATATACACTTGGTGTAGAATATTATATTACAAAACCATTAAATAAAATCGAAGTTGTATCTGTTGTACGCAAAGTGATGGAGCGTATTAGATTGGAGCGTTCTATACATGATATTCAAAAATCATTGAATAACGTGTTTCAGTGGGAAAAACCGCAATTGCGTACTGAACCAGTGCAAGAAGGAAAAAAGATAGGGGATTTAGGACGCTTTTTACTATCAGAACTCGGTATTGCGGGAGAGAATGGAAGTAAAGATTTACTTAGTATGCTGGAATATTTATATGGTCAAGAAAAGGCACAGACATTTGAGTTTGGCTTTCCTGCGTTAAAAGAAATTTTTCATCATATTACGATAAGGAAATTAGGGGATCTAGCTTTAGGTGCGGATATTGATAAAGAGAAAAAAGCGTCTGAACAAAGAGTACGTCGAGCTATTTATCAGTCGTTAAATCATTTGGCTTCTTTAGGACTAACAGACTTTTCAAATCCAAAATTTGAAAGCTATGCTCCAAAATTTTTCGATTTCACCATAGTTAGAAAACGGATGACAGAAATGACGAAAGATGAACTCGCATCTTCTGGTCATACGCGAATTAATACGAAGAAGTTTATTCAAGTGTTGTATTTTGAGGCGAAGAGGTTGATGGAGATAGAGTGAAGAAGATGCTTATAAATAAGCATCTTTTTTTGTTAAATCAACATTTTATATTTTCTCGTGGAGCATGTAAAATGTTAAGTAAGAGAAAATGGTTTTATATTAAGGAAGTGTCAAAGCGATGAGTTTCACATTGAATAAATCGATTATTAAAGAAGTGTGCGGAGAGACCTCATATAAAAGAGGTGAAACCTATTATAAATCAAATAAAGTGATAATAGATCATTACGATGAAAATAAAGAAATTTGTGAGGCGACAGTAAAAGGGAACGAGGATTTCCATGTTACAGTAGCAAAAGCCAAAAAGGGTGATGTTGTTGCAAAATGTAGTTGTCCTTCATTAGCGTCTTTTCAAACGTACTGTCAACATGTTGCAGCAGTATTAATACAAATAAACTATAATCAACAAACAGGTGGAATGAGCTCCACTAGTAACAGAAATGATCAATTGACAAGTGGTATGTTTCAGCTGTTTGCAGACAAACCACTGAGGCCAAAAAGTAAACAACACCGTTTTGATACACGTGAAATATTAGATGTTGAGTTTATATGTACACCAGTAGCTACGAGAAGTGGTGGTGCTCTTCTTGGAATTCAATTGAAACTTGCCAAGGTGTATTTCATAAATCATATTAGAGAATTTCTTTCTAAGGTGGAGAAAAGAGAGTCTTTTCATTGTTCAAATGAATTTACATATACACCAGATGTACATAGTTTTAAACAAGAAACGGATGCAATTATTCAGCAGCTCATTAAAATGTATCATAACGAAAAAATGTATGAGGATGCGCTAGAAGTACATGCGAAACAAGATGAAAGTATGATATTTATACCACCAGCTTCATGGAAAGATATGCTCTCTTCACTTTCTAAAGTTGAATATGTACAGCTGAAACAAAATAAACAACTGTTTCAGGGATTACAAGTTTCAAAAGGTTTGTTGCCGTTACACTTTGAATTTACGAAGGGAAATAATGGCGGATTTACACTTCATATAGATGGTCTAAATCGTGTACAAGTTATGGATATGTATAACAATGCACTTTATGGTGGGAAATTATATCACTTACACATTGAAGATTGTATGCGACTTATTGAATTACAAAAGATGATGAGTCGCTCAAATAGTAATCAGTTTTATATTCCAGAAAGTAAGATGGAACATTTCGTCGCGAAAGTTGTACCAGGATTAATGAAGCTCGGAACTGTACACATTGATGAAGTAATATCGGATCGTGTTGAAACACCTTCGCTAAAAGCGAAATTGTATTTAGACCGCGTGAAAAATCGCTTATTAGCAGGTCTTGAATTTCACTATGGGAACGTCATGATTAATCCGCTAGAAGAGGATGGACAGCCGTCTGTTTTTAATCGTGATGAGAAAAAAGAAAAAGAGATTTTAGACATTATGAGTGAAAGTGCCTTTGCAAAAACAGAAGGCGGTTACTTTATGCATAATGAAGAAGCTGAGTATAACTTTTTATATCACGTCGTGCCAACATTAAAAGGTTTAGTTGATATTTATGCGACGACAGCAATCAAATTGCGAATTAGTAAAGGGGATGCAGTTCCTCTTATTAGAGTGAGAAGAAAAGAAAGAATTGATTGGTTGTCATTTCGTTTTGATATAAAAGGAATACCAGAAGCAGAAATTAAAGGTGTATTAGTGGCCCTTGAAGAGAAACGTAAATATTATCGATTGACGAACGGTTCGTTTTTGTCGCTAGAGAGTAAAGAGTTTAATGAAATTAATCAGTTTATAAAAGAATCAGGTATTCGGAAAGAATTTTTACATGGAGAAGAGGTAAATGTTCCGCTTATTCGGAGTGTAAAATGGATGAACGGACTTCACGAAGGCAATGTTTTAAGTTTGGATGATTCAGTTCAAGAGTTAGTAGAAAACATTCAAAATCCGAAAAAATTAAAGTTTGCTGTGCCAAATACTTTAAATGCAGAAATGAGAAAGTATCAAGTATATGGGTTCGAATGGATGAAAACACTTGCTCATTACCGTTTTGGCGGTATTTTAGCAGATGATATGGGACTTGGAAAAACGTTGCAAAGCATTGCTTTTATAGATTCTGTTTTGACTGAGATTCGAGAAAAGAAACTGCCAATATTAGTCGTTTCACCATCATCTCTTGTTTATAATTGGTTTAGTGAATTGAAAAAATTCGCCCCGCATATTAGAGCAGTTATTGCAGATGGAAACCAAGCAGAGCGCCGGAAAATTTTGAAAGATATAACGGAATTTGATGTCGTAATCACGTCATATCCATTACTGAGAAGAGATATAAGATTATATGCAAGGCCATTTCATACACTATTTCTTGATGAAGCACAGGCGTTTAAAAACCCTACAACGCAAACGGCAAGAGCTGTGAAAACAATTCAAGCTGAATACCGTTTCGGACTAACTGGTACACCTGTAGAAAATTCATTAGAAGAGCTATGGTCTATCTTCCATGTCGTCTTCCCGGAATTATTACCAGGAAGAAAAGAGTTCGGTGATTTAAGGCGTGAAGATATAGCGAAGCGAGTGAAACCATTCGTATTAAGACGATTAAAAGGAGACGTATTAAATGAGTTGCCAGAGAAAATAGAGCACTTACAATCATCGGAGTTATTACCCGATCAAAAGAGTCTCTATGCTGCTTATTTAGCGAAGTTAAGGGAAGAAACGTTAAAGCATTTAGACAAAGACACGTTACGTAAAAATAAAATTAGAATTTTAGCTGGTTTAACGAGATTGCGACAAATTTGTTGTCATCCCGCTTTATTTGTTGATGATTACAAAGGAAGTTCAGCTAAATTTGAACAACTGTTAGAGATTTTAGAGGAATGTAGAAGTACAGGGAAGAGAATATTAATTTTTTCTCAATTTACGAAGATGCTTTCCATTATTGGTCGTGAGTTAAATCGACAAGCAATTCCATACTTTTATTTAGACGGGAGTACACCAGCGCAGGATCGTGTAGAGCTGTGCGATCGGTTTAACGAAGGAGAAGGAGATCTATTTCTCATTTCTTTAAAAGCTGGTGGTACCGGACTTAATTTAACTGGTGCAGATACAGTAATATTATATGATTTATGGTGGAATCCAGCTGTTGAACAACAAGCGGCCGATAGGGCGTATCGAATGGGACAAAAAAATACAGTGCAAGTTATAAAGCTAGTAGCTCAGGGAACAATTGAGGAGAAAATGCATGAACTGCAAGAAAGTAAGAAAAATTTAATCGCTGAAGTGATTGAGCCGGGAGAAGAGAAATTGTCCTCAATCACAGAGGAAGAAATTCGAGATATTTTAATGATTTAATATAAAAAAGCTATGTCTTCAAATGTATGAGGGCATAGCTTTTTTGTTGTAATAATTATATTTTGTTTTGTACAAAGTAAAGAAATCAAATGTTATTTAAATTACTTCTTTGTACCTTTACTTTTGTATGGTTTGGCAGCTGCCTTTTTCTTTGCACTTGATTGCCAACGGTTCCATCCTTTACTTCCTGTACCTTGTCCTACACCTTTTTTCGGTTTTGCTTTCGTTTTACTCATATGATCACTCCGTTATATAAAAATCTTATTTGATAATAGTCAATGATTTAGAAAATACTCTTTATAAATGACTATGATTGCTTTAAGTAAAAATAAACTGCTTGAATGCTATAGTATAACATGAATTTGCAAGTAAACTGAAAGGAATTATAAAGAAAATGAAAATAATAAGAAATACTGCAGATTCTATATTCCGAACGATCACATTAATTGTTGTGTATACGTTAGTTTCGGTCAGTGAAACATTTTTTGGATTGAAGAGGCAGAAAAAGTAAAGATGTTAAATTAACAACAATCAATAAAGCCGTAAAATAAAGAATTGAAAAACATTTTAAAACTTTTTGTTGACTTTCTTTATTTTTTGTATAGAATAATCATTAATAAAATGTTTCAGAGATGTGACAACAAAACGACTATGAAAGGACGAGTAGTAGTAGGACGTAGTTTAAGCGAGTCAGGGGTGGTGTGAGCCTGATACGAAGCCTATTATGAAGAACCTCCTGGAGTTGCTAACCGAAATCCTTTATAGGAAAGTAGACTTAGCCGGGAACTTCGCCGTTACAAGAAGAACAGTATCGAGATATTTCATCTCCGTATTGTATAAGTGAGCAACCTCTGTTGCTAATTTGGGTGGTACCGCGGAACCAAAGCCTTTCGTCCCAGTTTTTTGGGAAAGAAGGGCTTTTTTTGTTGGCTTCTTTTCACAACATCCAAACATTTTAGGAGGAAACCACCATGTATCAATCATTAATGACAGTAAGAGAGACTCAAATCGCAATTAAGGAAGTTAAAACATTCTTCGAGGATCAATTAGCAAAACGCCTTGAACTATTCCGCGTATCTGCACCATTATTCGTAACGAAAAAATCAGGATTAAACGATCACCTAAACGGTGTAGAACGCCCAATTGAATTTGATATGTTACATTCAGGAGAAGAATTAGAAATTGTTCATTCACTAGCGAAATGGAAACGATTTGCATTACATGAATACGGATACGAAGCTGGTGAAGGTTTATATACAAACATGAACGCGATCCGTCGTGATGAAGAACTTGATGCAACGCATTCCATTTACGTTGACCAATGGGATTGGGAAAAAATCGTTCAAAAAGAATGGCGTACTGTCGATTACTTACAAAAAACAGTACAAACAATTTATGGAATATTCAAAGATTTAGAAGATCATTTATTTGAAAAATATCCGTTCCTTGGAAAGTATTTACCAGAAGAGATTGTTTTCATTACTTCCCAAGAACTAGAAGATAAATATCCAGAATTAACACCGAAAGATCGTGAACATGCAATTGCAAAAGAACACGGTGCAGTCTTCATTATCGGAATTGGTGATGCACTTCGTTCAGGTGAAAAGCATGACGGACGCGCAGCTGATTATGACGATTGGAAATTAAACGGTGACATTTTATTCTGGCACCCAGTACTACAATCTTCATTTGAGTTATCATCAATGGGAATTCGTGTTGATAGTAAATCGCTTGATGAGCAGTTAACGAAAACTGGTGAAGACTTCAAACGTGAGTATGATTTCCATAAAGGTATATTAGAAGACGTACTACCATTAACAATCGGCGGTGGCATTGGACAATCAAGAATGTGCATGTACTTCTTACGTAAAGCACATATCGGTGAAGTTCAATCTTCTGTATGGCCTGACGATTTACGTGCAGCTTGTAAAAAAGAAAACATTCATCTGTTTTAATAGAAGTGAGGGAATAGCTTAAATATAGAGCTATTCCCTCTTTTTTTAATTGTGTAAACGAATGGTTTACAGAGAGTTTTACTAATGGTTTCTTTCATTTATATCTCTTTTTATGTAATAATTTGTTAAAGGAGGGGACGTTATGAGCATAGGAGAGCAGCTAAAAAAACTACGAGAATCAAAGGGGTTTTCGCAAGAGGATGTTGCTAAAAAGATTGGTGTGACGAGGCAAGCAGTGTACAAATGGGAAAATGATAAAAGTTATCCTGATATTCATAATCTAATTTTACTAAGCGAAATGTACAATGTTACGCTTGATGAGTTAATAAAAGGGAAACAGAATATTAAAGAAAAAATACATATTGATGAAGAAGATGAGGATTTTGAGAAAGAGAATGATTTTGGTTTTTATATTGGGTTTGGATTGCTAATTATGAGTGCATTCATTGATTATGAAGGAATACAAGTATTTGTATTAGGAGTTGCACTATTCATGATGGTTTTTTATTCGAATGTGAAGAAAGTTATTTTGAATGAATATAGATCGTTTTTTCAAGAGAAAGAGCGAAAAGATATATGTGATAAAAAGTGAGAAGAGTTAGTTATATTTCCTAGGAAAGGGTATAACGAATATTTTCATTGTATTATAATGATTTTGGGATATCGGTAATATGAAAGCTATTTGGGTAGATCCTTGAAATCTATATGTAAAATGATAATAAAGTTATTTAATTTTAAAAGCTCAAACAAGCATAACCCCGTTCTAAAGCTAGGACGGGGTTCAAAATATAATAATAAAATCGCTTAAGAGTCTACGTTTTATTCAATGATAGTGCCTTTTTATAAAACGTCACTTGCTTATTTATTACCGAGTTCTTCCGCTAAACCGATTAAAATTCCTTCGACTCCACGAATGTAGCAGAGACGATACGAGTTCTCGTACTGAACTACTTCACCAACGAGCTCTGCACCATGCTTAGTGAGTCTCGATACCATTTCGTCAATATCTTGAACGGTGAACATGACGCGTAGATAACCGAGGGCGTTTACAGGAGCATTTCGGTGATCTGCTATAGTAGGAGGGGTGAGAAATCGCGAAAGTTCAATTCGGTTGTGGCCATCTGGAGTGACCATCATAGCAATCTCTACGCACTGAGAGCCGAGTCCAGTTACGCGACCAGCCCATTCACCCTCGACAGTGGCTCGCCCTTCAAGGTTCAAGCCAATTTCCTCGAAGAAAGAGATTGCGTTATCAAGGGATTCTACAACGATGCTGACATTGTCCATTCGTAATAATTTGTTTTTTGCCATAGTCTTATCTCCTTATGTATAAAAGTTTATTATTTAATCATCCTCATAATTATACTACTAAGTAGTTACAAATTCCTTTCAGTCAAAAACACCTTGTCACAGCATAGGAAAAATGGACAAGGTGTTTTTTTATATGTCATATAGCATCTTGTTAACGAACAGCTTTTATTTAATAGGAAGGAAGTAGAGTAATATGATTTTTTTATAAGTGTTACTGAGCATATCAAATTAGCTCATTTGCACTAAAGGCTCAATTTTCGCCATAAATGATTGATGCAGTGCCTCAACACCTGTTACTAAATGAAGGCGGTCAATAACGACAGACACTTTAATTTCTGATGTACTTACCATTTTAATATGAATATCTTCTTCTTTTAAAGTAGTAAACATATTTGCAGCGACACCAGGGTTAGATACCATGCCAGATCCTACGATTGATACTTTTGCTAAATGATTTTCATATTCTACAGCTTCATAGTGAAGTGCCTCTTGATTTTGTTCCAATACTTCTAATGTTTCTCTTAAATCATTAGAATGGATGGAGAAGGAGAGATGAACAGTTCCTTCATTTGTAATACTTTGAATGATGATATCTACATTAATATGTGCCGCTGCTAATGTAGAGAAAACAGTTGAAAGTGAACCTTGTTCTAATCCTTTCACTGTGATGCGTGTAATATTATCTTCAAATGCAATACCTTTAACGATTGATTGTTGTTCCATGTTACATTCTCCTTTTACAATTGTTCCGTTTTCTTGTTCCATACTTGAGCGAACTTCTAAAATGACATTATGATTTTTAGCAAACTCAACAGCACGCGGGTGTAATACACCAGCACCGAGGTTTGCAAGTTCTAACATTTCGTCATAAGAAATTTCATCTAATTTATAAGCATCTTTTACAACTCGTGGATCCGTCGTATATACGCCGGTCACATCTGTGTAAATATCACATTTTTTTGCGTTTAGTGCAGCAGCTAATGCGACAGCAGTTGTATCAGAACCGCCTCGTCCAAGCGTTGTAATTTCAAAATCTTCACTGACTCCTTGGAAACCAGCTACAATAACAATGGTGCCTTTAGTAAGATAAGACTGAATTCGATCTGTATTAATTTTAGTAATCCGTGCACTACTATGTACAGATTCTGTCGTAATACCAGCTTGCCATCCTGTTAATGAAATCGCGTTATACCCTTTTGCTTGTAGTGCCATCGTTAATAATGAAATAGTTACTTGCTCTCCTGTCGATAGAAGCATATCCATTTCGCGTTTACTTGGATTTTCTGTAATTGCGTTAGCGAGTGCGACAAGTTCATCCGTGCTTTTTCCCATTGCTGAAACGACAGAGACAACGCTATGACCTCGTTCATATTCTTCAATAATTAAATTTGCTACATGTTGAATGCGCTCGACGCTTCCGACAGAAGTGCCACCAAATTTTTGAACAATTGTTTCCATTACAAATTCCTTCTTTCGTCTATTTTTAAGAATAGATTAGGAAATATATAAATCCCAATACTCCTGTAGTTACCAGAAAGACAAACAAAAAACACCATCTCAAATAAGTGAGGATGGTGCTGTTACAGGAAAAGGGAAACAGAAAACGGAGCTAATAAAAAAACCGCCAAAAAAGGAATATCATAAAAAATGATATCTCTTTTTTGTAGATAGCTCTTCATACGTACACGTCTGTACATATGACAGTTCTGTTTCTATTCGAAAACAGCCCCAATTGATAAATGCAGAGAAACTTATCAATTTCGGCAATACTTCCTTTCATCTAAGTTCATAGACATCTCTGTGTCTCCATTAGAATACTCATAAGTATCGCAACCTCTATCTCACGTTTTAGGCGAGAGTGTTTGATTTATGAAGTTGTTGGTAACATTTGTTTTATAATAATTTAAATTTTTCGGGGAATCAAGTGTTTTATATATATTTTAAAAATTCTTTCTTTTTTCTGAGGAAGTTTGTGAAAAATGTAGCAAAATAAATTCATTGCATGTACATTAAACTTATAGTGCATAGGAGGTGGGAGAATGAAAAGGAAACAGCCTATTTATGTTGCGACAAAAATGAACACGACGATGGGAAAATTATGGGAATATACGCAAGAACCAGATATACATACAGAGTGGGATGCTCGCTTTACTGAAATTTCGTATTTAGAGAAAAAAGAAGGAGAACCACAGAAGTTTTTGTATAAAACAAAGATTGGATTTGGGCTTGAAATAGCTGGAGAAGGGGAATCAATAGGTGAAATAAGAAAAGAAACTGGTGAAAGAATTTCTTCTTTAAAATTTTGGACGGATAATACATTATCTCTTATTCAAATAGGACGTGGTTATTGGAAGTATAAGCCGAATAAAGAATACATCCATTTTGAGACACAATATGATTATGATACAAGATTTGGTCGTATAGGAAATGTGATAGATTCCTATATTTTTCGTCCGTTATTAGGTTGGGCGACTGCTTGGAGTTTTGATGCCTTAAAATTATGGTTAGAAAAGGGGCTTCATCCTAGGTTACTAATTAGAAGAACAATGACGTATTGGCTCGTATGTTTTTTATTTGCTTTTGTATGGATATATCAAGGGATAGTGCCAAAACTACTTTTTACTCATTTAGAAGAAGTAAAGATGCTTTCTATATTAATCGGTTCAAATGAAAATAGTGTATATATACTTAAAATAATTGGGGTGTTAGAAATAATTTTCGGTGTTGTATGGCTGTTGCCAATAACAAAACGAAAATTATTTATACTGCATATTATTGTATTACTAGTTTTAACATTAGCGGCAGGATTTACGAATATTGCAAGCTTTACAGGGCCGTTTAATCCGATTACATTAAATGTTCTTCTAATGGGGTTATCAATTGTCGGTTATATAAATAGTTTCGATTTACCAAGAGCGAAAAATTGCAATAGGGCGAGAAAGGGATAAGTGTATGGCTAATATATATGAACGATTATTAGGGGATACCTATAAAAATCTTCATCCTGAATTGCAGAAGCGTTATGCGATTACAGAAGAGAATAGTTTTACAGGTGAAGGAAAGATGGATGAAATTTACGGTGGCTCTTTTTTCGTGAAATTTATATTAAAAATTGCATCGAAGTTTCGAATGTTTTTCTCGGAACGAGGAGAGGAAATTCCCTTTACGATACAAAACATAGCTGAGCGAGATGAATATGGACAAGAATTAGTAAGGTGGAACCGTACTTTTTATTTTCATAATAAGAAAAGATATTTTAACGCAGTTATGCAATTGGATGGAAACGAAAATGAAATTGTAGATTATTTTGGCGAACCACATTTACTCGTTTCTACACTGCATTTTCATATCGATGAGTTAGGGGCAATGCATATTTCTTCAAAGAAACAATGGTTTTATATGTTTGGAAGAAAAATGCCGTTACCAAAATTTTTGTATGGTGAAGCAAAAATTGTTGAAAGTTATGATGCAACACTACAGTGTTTTCGAATTCATGTACAAGTACGAAACCCGTTAATTGGCTCGCTTTTTTCATATAAGGGAACATTTGTGGAAAGGAAATAAACGATATGAAAAATATAATATTTGGGCTTGCTTGTTATGTTGTTTTTCTAATATATGAGTGGTCGAATATAAATCCTGTTGAAGCAATTATATTATTATCTGTTTTATTATTTATACCAATGTCACTTTGTATTAGTGATAAAAGAAAAAGAGATGGATCGTATTTATTATTTTATAAATTCGTATCGTTTTTATATCCAATCGCAGCAATTTGTGCAATGCTAGCTTTCGTCACAAATTACAATGTATTTGCGCTAGTTTGGTTTGTATATACAGGAATTGTTGCGTTATTTGGTGTAAGTAGATTGCTAGAAAGAGGATGGAAGCCGTTAGAAGAGATCGCCATAGATAGTGCGTTTATTTATTTGTTTTTAGGTGGTTTTTGGTTTTTTGCTTCAGTAGCAAAACTTTCAATTATGCATTTTAGCTCTGACATTGTTTTACTCACAGCAGCGCATTTTCATTATTCGGCGTTTCTATTGCCATTATCAGCTGGTTTAATAGGGAGAAAAAGAGAAAAGAGAAGTAAAGTATATGATGCTATTATGTTTATCATCATGATTTCACCTATGACAGTTGCAATAGGAATTACATACTCGAGAATATTTGAATTTTTTGCAGTGCTCCTATATTTATGTGCGATTTATGGATATGGATTTTACGTTTGGAGAGCAAAATTTAATGCTATCAGTGCAAAGATTCTTTTAATCGTTTCGTCTAGTACACTCATGGTTACAATTATGTTCTCACTTATATACTCATACGGGAATTTGAAGCATGTAATGACGATTACAATTGCTCAAATGGTTTGGATTCACGGTGTTGTCAACGGAATTGGAGTAGCGTTACCGGCATTTGTCGGCTGGATGATCGAAAAGAGTGTTCCGAATTATAAATACTATGGGAAACCAATGAGTAAATTAAGAGGAAATGTGGCAATTGGTGAGGCTTTTTTATATAGCGGCAATTTAGTAGGCAGTAAGGAATACAACGGTTTAGTTGATCAAATAACTGATTTTCATAGTGAGTCATTTGACGTGACGAAGGTACCTTTAAGTATTATTCGTTTTTATGAAAATACAACAGAGTATGAGTTGCAATCAAATATTAAATGGGCTCGTTGGTTCCGCCTATTTGCATTTTGTTATGAGAAAATGAGCAAGCATGTAGGACAAATACATTTAGGAATGGGCGACAAGTGGGAAACGATGCATGGCTCTATCATTGGTGTAATGGATGAGGAAGATGGAAGAGAGAATGTAAGGGCTTGGCTAAGGAAAAATGAAGCAGGTGAATCTATTTTTGTAGCTCTTTATTCAAAGCATACAGATAAGGATGAGACATATATGAATATCGCCTTGCCTTTACCTTATTCGAATATGACTGGTATTTTGAGGCTATGTAATGATAATCATGATTTAATCATTACTAGTAAGTTAAGAGAAAATGGCCAGGGAGATGAGGGGATTTATTTACATACTCGGTTCTTAACAATCCGTTTACCGTTAGCAGAGACTTTCATCATTACAGAGGGTAAGGATAAAATGTTAACAGCTCATCATAGCATGTGGCTATTTGGACTTGAATTTTTACATATTCATTATAAGATTGAAAAAATTGCACAGAAGTAAGAAAGGCTTGGATGGGTTTCCAAGCTTTTTTATGTATGGGTAATTGTCATAGAAATTTGTTTATTTAGCTCATTATCCCAAACACGTTGAATTTCAAAAGTGCCTGTTTCAAAAAATAATGGGAATCTTTCTTTAAACCAAGTTTGCATAGGTAGCTTTAGTGCTGTATCGATTGGTATCCATAAGAAAGAATAAGCCCTAAAGAAATTAGGACTTATTCTTCATTAAATACAAATGTTTGTTTCATTTTTTTACCTTCATTTACCGGATGGCCGTTATAAGAGAAATTCTTTTCTTCCCAAGTGATCACAACTTTAAAATTATGACTATTAAAGTCTAATGGGAATACCATGTAGTCAAAGCTTGTATGACTTTTAGAAATATTTTCATTAGGTGTAGTAGGTTTAAAGGTAGCCTTAGAGGTAGGATTGTTATCAAGTATTTCCACGGATACGTTTGATACATCATGACCGATGTTTTTTACGAGTAAACTATACGTATCAAATACACCTTGTTTCGGCTGGATTGCTTGCTTGTTTGAGTTATGAGATTTATCAATTTCGACATACCATTGTTTAGACTTTGATGCAATCGGTAGTGACTGAAATGTGTAAGCACTAGCTTGCATTGGTAGTGCTAAACATATAAGCGTAAAGAGAGTTAATATTTTTCGTTTCATTTTTTGAGAGCTCCCATTCTTTAATGGATTTACTTGTTATTATCTTCTTTTTACGAGTGAATATACCATATAATGTAAAGTGGTTATTGTGAGTAGTGAATTAATATCTTATTCACTACTCTTATAGCTGGCATAATTACGTATGTAGTAAGAAAGAATAAATTTATTTTTTCTATACTTAGATTGCCGCCCTTTTTAAAAGGGCTATTTTTACGTTTTAATAAAAAGAATATCCTAAGAGTTCCGTATAAATTATTTATTTTAATGTAGTTAAATGTGCTTATATATGTGAAATTAGAGAAGGAAGCTGTGTAGAGATGTTTCTACACAGCTTTTTAGGATACGAAAAAATTTCCAAAATATGTTAAAATAATATTGTCATACAACAAGGGGGATTTGTTTTATGGAAAATGGACATCTTGCTAAAGTAGACTTAACGAAAAAAATTGAATCAAAATCTAAGTACAACAAGAAACTCGAAAAATATCAAAGGCGCTTATTAGCATTACAACAAATTTTGAAAGAAGAAAAAATCGCGGTTATGCTTGTTATGGAAGGATGGGATGCGGCTGGTAAAGGTGGGGCAATTAAGCGGGTGACGGAACATCTTGATCCACGTGGGTTCCAAGTAAATCCAATTGGAGCACCTGCACCTCATGAAAAACGTTACCATTATTTGCAACGTTTCTGGCGCAAAATTCCACAGTACGGGCAAATCACCATTTTTGATCGCTCATGGTACGGTCGTGTGTTAGTTGAGCGTGTTGAAGGATTTGCTACAAAGGAAGAGTGGATGAGAGCATATGATGAGATTAATGATTTTGAAAAACTACTAACAGATGACCATTACATAATAGGGAAGTTCTTCTACCATATAAGTAAAGAGGAACAGTTAAAGAGATTTAAAGATAGAGAGAAAAATCCTTTGAAAAGATGGAAAATTACAGACGAAGATTGGCGTAATCGTGAAAAATGGGATGAATATGTTGAAGCAATGGAAGACATGTTTGAAAAAACAAGTAAGCCAAATGCGAAGTGGCATATTATTGAAAGTAACGATAAATTGTATGCCCGTGTGAAAACGTTAAAAATCATTATTTCATTCATTGAGGATTATTTCTTAGAACATGGTATAGAATTGCCTTCTTATTATTATGAAATGAAAGAGGATATTGAAGTTTTGCAAGATGTAGGTGTTAAAGAGTAAAAAAGAAAATGGTCCTGTGAATTGGTGAAACCAAATTATGGGGCTTTTTTATTTAGAAACATTTTACAATTAACAGAATAAGGT
The DNA here is from genome assembly GCF_002975115.1 of Bacillus sp. MYb78. Classification (NCBI taxonomy): domain Bacteria; kingdom Bacillati; phylum Bacillota; class Bacilli; order Caryophanales; family Bacillaceae; genus Bacillus; species Bacillus sp. MYb78. The sequence continues at coordinate 105,738 of NZ_PCOB01000001.1, read as the reverse complement.
ATATAATCAATAATCATATTAACATTGTTAATATGATTATTGATTATATACTATGTGGGGGTTTTACTTTGAAGGGAAGAGATGTTGTTTTAGGTTTACTAATGGAAAAGGAATTGTCTGGTTACGATATTAAAATTGTGTTTGAAGACGTATTTACTCATTTTTTTGATGGAAGTTTTGGAATGATTTATCCAACGTTACGACAATTGGAGAATGAAGGGAAAATAAAAAAAGAGGTTGTCATGCAAGAGGGAAAACCGAATAAGAAAATGTACTTTATTACAGATGAGGGGCGTGAAGAATTTTATCAATACATGCAGACACCTGTAGAGAAGGATGTTTTACGTTCGGATTTTTTAATGAGAATGTATTTTGGTAACTATAGTGATGATGTAACAATAAAAAAATGGATTAAAGATGAAATTGAAAGAAAAGAAGCGTACATTGCAGATCTTCGATTGAAATATGAAAAGTGGAGAGTAGGTATTACTTTCGTCGAAGAAATTTCACTAGATGTAGGTATTGCATCGTATAGTGCACAAGTGGAGACTTTGAAGAAAAAATTAGAAGAGTTAGAGGCGAAAGAAAACAATAAAACAGAAGAATGAAAAACGCGTTCACAATAAATAAAGGGGTATATAAAGATGGAGCAATCAAAGGGTATTAAGATTGTCTTTTTAATGTGTCTAGGTATCTTTCTTTGTATGATTGATACGACAATTATGAATATAGCTTTACCGGCAATACAATCGAGTGTAAATACTTCGTTAGAAAAGATGTCTTGGGTATTAAATGTTTATACAATGACGATTGCAGTACTTGCCATTCCGTTAGGGCGGATAGCTGATATCTTTGGAAAAGCAAAGATGTATATTCTTGGTCTGGTGATTTTTGGTGGTGGATCGGTACTTTGCGCTTTTGCTAATACAGGTGATTTTCTTATTTTTTCTCGTTTTATACAAAGTATTGGGGCAGCGATTTTATTTCCAACAAGTATGGTAATTGGTGTATCAGCTATGCCATTAGCTAAGAGGCATGTTGCGCTTGCGATTTTAGGAGTAACACAAGGATTGTCAGCTGCTATGGGACCAGTAATAGGTGGAATTATTACGCAAAATTTAGGATGGAGATGGGTGTTCTTCGTTAATGTTCCGGTTTGTATAATAGGAATCGTGTTATGTTGCATCATGCTACAAATAAAAAATGAAGAACGTATTATTTCAAAAATAGATTGGATAGGACTACTATTAAGTAGCACAGCAATTTTTTCATTTACTCTCATATTAGTAAAAGGTAATACATGGGGATGGCAAAGTAATATTGCTTTGTCTTGTTATGCAATTAGCACTATTTCTCTTATTCTATTTGTTTTAGTAGAACGAAAGATTCATAATCCAATGGTGAATTTAAAGTTATTTCAAGATCGAATGTTTGTCGGAGCGTCTATCGTTGTTATATTAAGTAATTTATTTTTAATTGGAGTTACTGTATTGCTTCCAACGTTCTTGACGAAACTACAAGGTCGAACGGAAATTGAAGCGGCTTTTTTAGTGACACCTATTTCAGCAATGATATTTTTTGTCTCACCAGTTGCAGCAACTTTAATTAAAAAACTCGGAAAAGTAACTATTATTTTGTCAGGATTTCTTATTATGGGGCTTTCCTACTATTGGTTGCAAATGATTGATGTTCATTCAACAAATATAGAAATTATTATTCCATGTATGATATTAGGTGTTGGATATGGTTTAGTAGTGGGGCCAATTACAGTTTTAAGTGCGTCTTCGTTTGAAGGAGAATTGTTAACTGCTTCTCAAAGTGTTGTATCAATGTTACGACAAGTCGGAATTGTATTGGCAGTCGCAATATTTGTCTCTAACTTAACTCACAATTTAACTGTAAATAAAGAAAAAGTATATCGTTATGCAGAAGAAAAGGTGCGTACTATTCATGTGAATAGTACTGAGCAAACTGAAATTTTACAAATGACTAAAGAGAAAATAGAGAATCAAAGTTTAGAGTCGAATATAAATAAGAAACAAAATGCAATGACAATGGGATTAAGTAAAGAGAAAAAGGAAGAATTGATTCGCGACAAGACGGATGAAATATTAAGAAAAGTTCCAGTAGAATATAGAGATGTAAAAAGAGAAGAAGTTATGAGGCAAGTGACAAAAGAAGTTGAAAAACAAGAGGAAAGTATAAAGAAAGAGGTACTCACATTTTCAAATGATGTGAATCATTATGCCAAGAATCAGATGGCTATGAGTTTTACAGATTTATATAAAGCAAGTGTGCCAATTATTTTAATTTGTGCTTTCGTAAGTTTGTTGTTTTGGGAAGGGAAAGCTTTGAGTAAAAAGAGAAGGGGAAGATTAGTAGAAGAAGCGTAAAGAAAAACAGGCTATAGCAGCCTGTTTTTTTCATTGTTTTCTCCTTGCATATTGTGAATAGTAGTATTTTTAATATAGCATGGGATAAGTCGAGTATGATTAGAAAGTTTTTTAGAATGAAAGGGATGAATGGAAAATGCCATTGAATATGTAACGTTATACATAGTACATTAACAAGAGGGATTAATTTTAAAAGGAGGATGGGGAATTGCTAGATAAGGCAGGGGCTTTAATAGATAATCATGTGTACACAGAAGAAGAGCAACAAAAACTATACAAACGAACGTTAATAATCGTCAGCATTTCACAAATGTTTGGCGGTGCAGGACTAGCTGCTGGTATTACAGTGGGAGCACTTCTTGCGCAGCAAATGCTTGGAACAGATGCATTTGCAGGATTACCAACTGCTATGTTTACATTAGGATCGGCATTAGCAGCTTTCATAGTAGGGAAGCTTTCGCAACGATATGGACGCCGGATAGGTCTTGCAACAGGGTTTATAGTAGGCGGATTTGGAGCAATTGGTGTTGTAATGGCAGCTTTAACGAACAGCATTATTCTTTTACTTATTTCTTTACTCATATATGGTGCCGGTACAGCCACGAATCTACAAGCTCGTTATGCAGGTACAGATTTAGCAGATAAGAAGCAGAGAGCAACGGCTGTTAGTATTACGATGGTAATGACGACTTTCGGTGCAGTTGCAGGACCAAATTTAGTAGGGGTAATGGGAAGTTTTGCTCATTCAATTGGAGTTCCTAAACTTGCAGGTCCGTTCATACTATCGGCAGCAGCATTTATACTGGCGGGTCTAGTTCTTTTTGTTATGCTTCGTCCAGATCCTTTGATTATTGCTAACATAATAGAAAGATATAAACAGGAACATACATATAAAGGACAACCAATAACAGAAGAAGCGAAAGAAAATAAACGAGGTATTACAGTTGGAGCAATCGTAATGATACTTACGCAAATAGTGATGGTTGCGATTATGACGATGACGCCAGTTCATATGGGACACCACGGTCACGGTTTAAGTGCAGTAGGACTTGTGATAGGTTTTCATGTAGGTGCAATGTATCTTCCATCTCTCGTTACAGGAATGTTAATTGATAAAATTGGCCGAACTACAATGAGCATAGCTGGTGGAGTGATTTTACTTGCAGCGGGTGTCATAGCTGCGATAGCGCCAAGTGATTCTTTATTATTATTAATCGTTGCTCTGTCTTTACTTGGGCTAGGATGGAACCTCGGATTGATAAGTGGTACAGCACAAATCGTTGATTCCACAACACCGTCTACACGTGCTAAAACACAAGGGAAAATAGATGTTTTTATTGCGCTAGCTGGAGCTTCTGGTGGAGCAATGTCAGGTATGGTAGTAGCGAATTCAAGTTATGCGGCATTGTCATTGGCTGGAGGCGTGTTAGCGTTATTACTTATTCCTGTTGTGATATGGTCTCGAAAAGGGGCAAGAAATTAAATGAAAAAGAGGTTCTAGTTACTGACTAGAGCCTCTTTTTATACACTTAAATTAAATTCCACTCTACAATAAGCCCTAAATGCGTAAGCCCGCCACCAAATCCGTATAGTAAAAGTGTGTCTCCGTTATTTAATTTCCCTTCTTTTATAGCTAAATTTAAAGCGAGTGGAATGGTGACTGAAGAGGTATTCCCCATATATTCCACGCTCGTTAATGTTTTTTGTATTGGAATTTGAGATTTTTCGCAAATAGATTCGATCATTCGTAAGTTAGCGCTGTGGGGTATGAACCAGTCTATATCATCTACTTGCATATTTACGGTATGTAATAAATTTTTTATGCCTTTTGGTACTGTGCGTGTTGCCCATTTATATACTTCTCTTCCATTTTGAACGATTTTTTCATTTGTTTGCAGTGGTGTGCCATTCATAGTAGTAGATAAGTTTGTTCTATATAGATGAATGCCGCCATCACCGTTTGTTCCCATGTGAGCAGCGATAAAGCTTTGGGTGTTTTCATCTCTTTCTAATAAAATAGCTCCAGCACCATCACCGAATAAAATACAGGTCGTTCTATCGGTATAATCAGTAACTTTAGATAATGTCTCTGTCGCTACGACAAGTACTTTTTCATGTGATCCAGAAGTGATTAAGCTATTACCGACGTGTAGTCCATATGTAAAACCAGCACAAGTTGCATTTAAATCAAAAGCTAGTGTATGAGGTATGTTGAAGTATTGTTGTATTTGGCAAGCAACACTAGGGAAAACGTAATCAGCAGTATTAGTAGCGACAATGATACAGTCGACATCTTCTAAGTTTTTCTTATATGTTGTACATAAATTTTCAATTGCTTTAATGGCTAAGTTTGAGGAGTATTCTTCGTCGCTAGCGATTCTTCTTTCCTTCATTCCTGTTCTTTGTACAATCCATTCATCATTCGTATGGACCATCTTTTCTAAATCGTTATTAGACAATATTTGATCTGGAACATAAGTACCAATTGCAGTAATACGAGATTTAGAATGCATAGGAACATCTCCTAACTTTTATTTTTATAACCTGATACTAATATTAGGTTATAAAAATGTCAATAAAGATTTTTGTTGTATTAAAACGATAATACTTAACTTACTATGAAGGAATTTGGCGAGTGCTGTAAAAATAATATACGAGAAGTTTCTAAAATTGATAATGAAGGGAGTTAAGCTCCTTGAAAAGGATTTTACACATGTTTCCTGTTGTCATCATTTGTAGCTTTATTCTTATTATTTTTCCTGAGAAATCTTATGCTTGTGATTGTATTAAAGTATCAACAGAAGCTGCATTTCAAAAAACGATGTAGTGTTTGAGGGAAAAGTAATTGAGGTTGGAAGGAAAGCAGAGGTTGGAACTGAAGTGTTATTTGAAGTGAAGAAAATTTGGAAAGGGACAACTTCTTCGCAAATTATCGTATATACAAAGGGTGGTGATTGTATGTTTCGCTTTGTAGAAGGAGGAGAGTACTTAGTATTTTCTACTCAAAGAGGATCAGAAAAACAATTACACACAAATAGTTGTAGTGGAACGAAGAGATTGGATGAGGCAGGGGCAGACAAAGCGGCTTTAAGTCAAATTGCAAAAGAGTCTGTTCCGACGAAGAAAGTGGATTTAAAAGGTGAGATGGTGAGCGGTTTAAATTGGCGGCAAGTTGCTATTATTTCCATTGGTTTGTTATTGATGATTGTTTTTGTTATTTTTATTGTGAGAAAAACTCGCAAAAAATGACGATTAAAGTAAAAATATAAAGATTTTCTTTAGTGTGATATAGGTTGTTAAACCTTGTGAAAGCGAATTACTTATGCTACACTTTATGTAACTTAAAATGAACGGAGGGGCTTCCTTTGATCTTAATCAGATTACGTCTCAATACTTTGTGCCAATAATTGAATAGCGCTCAAAGGCTCTGTCTGTGTACAGAGTGAACGGGATTGGTCTGCCTATTTTAAAGGAACCCTTTATTAAACTTATATGTGAAAAAGAGGGAGGGACGAATACGCCCTCTTTTTGTTTTGCCTTTATAAATAGAATGGGATTGTATAAGTGAACACTTACTGTGGATACGTATACAATCTTGGGACTTTTTGACTATAAAATAGGATGAAAGCATAGCTTTCTTCTATTTCTTTGGTGAACCCTTATCCGTTTACGAAAACACAGGCAGCGACCTGTGTTTTTTATTTTACGTAATCGAAATGGAGGAATAAATATATGGAAGAAGTATTACAAAGAGCAGTTTTAGTTGGAGTAAATGTAGGTAATGAAGATGATTTTGCATATTCGATGGAAGAGTTAACAAATCTTGCGGAAGCTTGTGATGTAGAGGTAATTGGGCAAGTAACGCAAAATTTACAACGAGTAAATCCATCGCATTATATCGGAAAAGGAAAGATTGAAGAAGTTGCAGCGTATGTACAAGAAATAGATGCGAATATGGTTATCTTTAATGATGAGTTATCTCCTTCACAAATTCGAAATTTAGAAGAGGATTTAGATTGTAAGGTAATTGATCGTACCATTTTAATTTTAGATATTTTTGCGCAACGTGCGAAAACGAAAGAAGCACAGCTACAAGTAGAAGTAGCACACCTTCAGTATATGATGCCTCGTTTAATCGGTCTTCGTGAATCGTTAGGGAGACAGAGCGGCGGCGTTGGTACGAAAAATAAAGGTGTCGGTGAAAAGAAGTTAGAGTTAGACCGTCGTAAAATTGAAGAACAAATTTCAGTTTTGAATAAAGATTTAGAAGCGCTCGTTGCCCAGCGTCAAACGCAGCGAAAGCAGCGTAAGAAAAATGAAATACCTGTTGTAGCATTAGTAGGTTATACGAATGCAGGAAAGTCAACGACGATGAATGCAATGCTTGAAATTTATAATGGTACAGAAGAAAAACAAGTATTTGAAAAAGATATGTTATTCGCGACGTTAGAAACATCTGTACGAAATATTGATTTGCCAGATAATAAATCATTTTTATTAACAGATACAGTTGGATTTGTAAGTAAATTACCACATCATCTTGTGAAGGCGTTCCGTTCAACATTAGAAGAAGTAGCGGAAGCAGACCTACTTATTCACGTTGTAGATTACGCAAATCCAAATTATGAACAATTAATTGATATTACAAATGAAACGTTAAAGAAAATTGGAGTAGAAAATATTCCAACGATTTATGCTTATAATAAATCAGATATGGTAGATGTTGAAATTCCGAAAGTGCAAGAAGATCGCGTTTATTTATCAGCGAAAAAACATGTTGGAATTGAAGAACTTGTAGAAATGATTCGCTCACACATCTATAAAGAATATACGAAGTGTGAAATGTTAATTCCATATGATCAAGGACAGGTAGTTTCGTATTTCAATAATCATGCACACGTTTTATCTACGAGTTACGAAAACGAAGGTACCAAATTACAAATAGAATGTAAGACGAGTGATTACGAGAAGTATAAGCATTTTGCAATTTAATGTAAGAGGCAACCCAGTATGTGATTGGGTTGTCTTTTTTTGTACTGTTTTACCGCTGAAAGTTACAAGGATGCAAGCCAATGACGGGAGTTAAGTTATATTTCTGGAAAAAGAAATGAAAGCAGTATAGAATAGAAATGTTTCAAAAGTCAGAATTTATTACACCTACTGTAATAAATATATATTTTGTACAGAAAGGGGAGATTCACATATGCAGGCAGTTTCACACAAAAAAACTGTAGAAACACCGACAATATATCGAATTTTATTTGCGATTAGCTTTGGGCATTTTTTAAATGATTCGATGCAAGCAGTTGTGCCGGCGTTGTTTCCTATTTTGGAAAAAACGATGAATTTATCCTATATGCAAGTAGGGTGGATTGCGTTTGCATTAAATATGACGTCATCGATTATGCAACCGGTGTTTGGTATGTATTCAGATAAGAAGCCGTCACCATTTTTATTACCACTCGGCATGTTTTCAAGTATGCTTGGAATGATTGGACTCGCGTTTGCACCAAACTTTATTATTGTTATTATTTCTGTTTTATTTATTGGTTTAGGTTCCGCGGTCTTTCATCCAGAAGGCGCTCGTGTTGCGTATATGGCGGCAGGTGCAAAACGAGGGTTAGCGCAAGCAATTTATCAAGTTGGGGGAAACACGGGGAATTCTTTAGCTCCTATTTTTACAGCACTAATTTTCGTTCCACTCGGTCAAATTGGTTCATTAGGTTTTACAGCATTTGCAGCAGTAGGAATTGTATTATTAATTTTCGTATCGAATTGGTACAAAAATGAATTAGCAACCGGTGCTGTAAGAAGGAAGAAGAGGGCTGCACTTGAGGCGGAAAATGCAATTGTAAGTACACACATTAAATTCGTTATTATACTTCTTGTTTTTCTTACTTTTGTACGCTCTTGGTACGGTGCTGGTATCGGGAATTTCTATCAATTTTACTTAATAGAGCATTACGGTTTATCTATAAAAAATGCCCAGTATTTCGTATTCGCATTTATGATTGCTGGTGTGTTAGGAACTTTCTTCGGAGGACCGTTAGCAGATCGATTTGGTAAGAAAAATATCATCGTATTTTCAATGTTAGGTTCAGCGCCACTTGCACTGTTATTACCACATGTCTCACTTGTGTGGGTCGTACCGTTATTTTTATGTATCGGTTTTATTAGTTCAAGTAGTTTTAGTGTAATTGTTGTATATGCACAAGAGCTTGTACCTGGAAAAGTGGGAATGGTGTCAGGATTAATCGTAGGTCTTGCGTTTGGACTTGGAGCATTAGGTGCTGTAGTTCTTGGGAAATTAGCAGATATATATAGCCTGCAATTTATTATGCTATTATGTAGTTGTCTACCATTAATTGGACTCACTTCATGGTTACTGCCAAGTGATAAGAAAACGATAGAATAGGGGATGCGCTATGAAATTGTGTGAAAACGTTACGGAATTAATAGGAGATACACCTGTCGTCCGATTATCTAAATTTATTCCGGAAGACGCAGCAGATGTGTATGTGAAACTAGAAATGTTTAATCCATCGCGCAGTGTGAAAGACCGTGCTGCTTATAATTTACTTCACGTTGCAGAAGAAAATGGTCTCATCAAACCAGGAGATACAATTATTGAACCGACAAGCGGGAATACAGGGATTGGTTTAGCGATGAATGCAGCAGCTAAAGGGTATAAAGCGATTTTAATTATGCCAGATAATATGTCAAAAGAGCGTATTAATTTATTGAAAGCATACGGAGCAGAAGTAGTTTTAACACCAGCAGAACAAAGAATGCCAGGAGCAATTGCGAAGGCGTTAGAACTGCAAAAACAAATACTGAATAGTTTTATCCCGCAACAATTTGAAAATCCAGCTAATCCGAATATTCACCGTTATACAACTGCACTTGAAATTTACGAACAAATGGATGGAGAGCTTGATGCTTTTGTTGCAACGGCAGGAACAGGCGGAACGATTACAGGGACTGGTGAAACGTTAAAAGAGAAATTGCCAAACTTATATATTGCAGTAGTGGAACCGAAAGGATCTCCCGTTTTATCCGGTGGTGTACCAGGTCCTCATAAACTAGTAGGAACAAGCCCAGGATTTATTCCGAAAAACTTAAATACAGAAGTGTATAACGAAATTATTCAAATTGCAGATGAAGAGGCTTTAACGACAATGAGAAACTTAGCTAGACAAGAAGGATTATTAGTTGGGCCATCTTCTGGAGCATCTGTTTACGCTGCAATCATGATAGCGAAACGCCTAGGCGTTGGTAAAAAAGTTTTATGTATTGCGCCTGATACAGGTGAACGTTATTTGAGCATGGGGTTATTTGAATAAAAAGGATAGAAACACCTTAATAGTGAATAGCTGCTATTAAGGTGTTTGTTTTATGGAATGAAGAGGGGGAGAAGAACAATGAAACTATTAAAACCAATCCATGAATATAGTGAGCATATTACGGCGTATAGACAAGCGTTTTTACACTCAGGGGAACAACCACATGGAAGTAGTTCTTTACAAAACTTTGATTCTCTTGATGAATGGTTTGAAAAAGTGAGTAAACAAGAACTAGGAGAAAATTTACTAGCTAATCGAGTGCCATCTAGTCAGTTTTTAAGTTTTGAAAAAGGGAAACTTATAGGTTTTGTGAATATTAGACATAGATTAAATCCAGAATTATTACGGGAAAGCGGTCATATTGGATATAGTGTCCATCCGAATAAACGTCGCCACGGTTACGCTACGAAACAACTACAACTTGCATTAGCTGAAGCGCAAAAATTAGGATTGCAGAAAGTATTAATAACTTGCGATAAATCCAATATCGGTTCTGCTAAAACGATTCAAAAGGTTGGAGGTGTGTTAGAAAATGAAGTAGTTTCTTCTCGTACTGGTGAAGTTATTCAGCGCTATTGGATAGAAATATGATTAAGTAGGAATTTGAAAAGGTAATGCAAGCTGTAATATCGAAATAGATAAATGAAATATAGGGGATTACTGCAATTTTAGGGGGAAATGAAATGGGATTAAAAGAGAAAGCGATAGAGATGTCAGAGATTTATAGGAAAAATCCGAAAGTAGAAGCTATTATTTTAGCGGGTTCAGTAGCTAGAAAGCTTGAAGATGAACATTCAGATATAGAATTACATATTTTATGGTCAACACCGCCGGAAGATGAGGATCGTAGGGCCCCTATTTATCATATTGATGGGAAAATATTATCGTATCATCCGTATGAGGAAGAAGAATGGTCGGAAACGTATTTAACGAAAGAGGGAATTAAATTAGAGATTAGTAACTTTTTAACAGAGACAGTAGAGAAAGTGATTTCGGATGTGGTGGATCAATATGATATAAGTTATGAAAAACAATGTGTTGTATCATCCATTCATGATGGTGTTAGTTTGTATGGAGAAGGGAAAGTGAATGAATTAAAAGAAAAAGTAGCGGCATATCCAGATGAACTAGCAAAACGGATGATTTCAGAAAATCTATGGTTAAGTAATCGTTGGCACAATCGAAAGGCGCTTTTAAAACGGAAAGATTGGCTTATGCTTTATGACATTATTTGCGAAGTACAAAGGAACGTATTCGGTGTTTTATTTGGTTTGAATAAAATGTACGTACATCATCCAGCGTTTAAATGGATGCCTAATAATGTGGAACGAATGACTATTAAACCTGAAAAATTATATGAACGTATGGCGGACACATTAATAGGGAATCCAGAAAAAAGTGTGCAGGAGTTAGAGTTGCTAATAGAAGAAGTGTTGCAACAAGTTCATACATACGCGCCAGGAGTAAATGTGGATGAGCAAGAAAAATCTATTTTTTATTTTGTGAAATAGAAAATAGTAATAAGGGGGAAGTTATGGGTTTTTTTAATAGGTTTTTTAAAAAAGTTGAAAAAGTAAATGAGCAAGAAGCTACTCTTCATGAATTAAGTGAAGAATTGTATGTTGAATCACCGGTAGAGGAAGCGACTAGTTACTGGGTATCAATGGCACAAAATATAATTGTTAATGCTGTAAAAGCGGCTGACAATGATGTGGAACGTGCCTTCGTGTTATTGAATTTGAAGAAAGGTGAGGCTTCATTTGATATTTTTTATCAAATAAATGGGCAATTGTATTTCTGGGATCAGCTAGAAAATGAGACGATAAGAAATAGAATTCAGAACGAGTTGTTACCGCAAGCTCCAGAAGTTTCAAATGCAGTAAATGAGCAATTTCGTGGAGCTGATCACCCTATAATTTCGTTCGCACAATTGCAGTTTGAATGGGAAACGAAAGCCTGGTTCTCACATATAATTTGGGAAGATAGCCTTGCTGCTCAATTGCCCAAAACTCAAATTCTAAATGAATGGTTTCGTGTAATTAAAGAAGAAACGAAAAATAGACCACTGGATAGTGATGCGAAATTTTCTTGGTATCCATCAAACTCTTAAAAAATGAATACAGAGAGACAGGTTATGTTTCTAGATGATTTGTATTATTGAATAAGTATCAATAATACGTAATTCTTTTTCTATTGCCTGTTAGAATTCGTTATGTACTAAGCTACTTGTTTTCTAAACTAAAACTTATATTTCGAATTTTTAAATAGATTGTAATACATAAAAATTCAAAATATAAGTTGACACTATTTTTAATGTGTGATAAAAATGATAGTAATCAATTCGGAAAATAATATTTGGGCAATGAAAGGGTATAGTAGTGAATATCTCCCTATTTCAGAGAGCTGATGGTTGGTGTGAATCAGTATATAGATTATTCATGAAGTTCGTCCTGGAGCATCTTTCATAAATCTCGCATTATGAGGAAATGAAAGACGGTAGTTTATACCGTTATCAAATAAAGTGGTGAAGATTTTTTCACAACTAGGGTGGTACCGCGATATTTATCGTCCCTACGTATTTACGTAGGGACGTTTTTTATTTAGGTCCTAACTTTGGTGTGTCTTCATAACTAGGGTGGTACCGCGATATTTTATCGTCCCTACGTTTTTGCGTAGGGGCGTTTTTATTTAGGTGGTTTCTTAGTGTTCTTCACAACTAGGGTGGTACCGCGATATTTTTGTCGTCCCTACGTATTTACGTAGGGACGTTTTTTTATTAGGGAGGAAGTGAACGTATTAGAAAAGAGTATTGATAGAACAATATAAATACCGAATTGTAACAAAGAAAAAGAGATAGAGAGGAGATTAACAAATGAATTCACAGCAATGGACATCGAAATTAGGTTTCGTATTAGCTGCAGCAGGTTCGGCAATTGGTCTTGGGGCGATTTGGAAATTCCCATATATGGCCGGCATTGGAGGAGGCGGAGCGTTCTTCCTAATTTTCATCGGTTTCACATTATTAATTGGTTTACCGCTATTATTAGCTGAATTTGTTATTGGAAGAAGTACACAAAAAGAGGCTGTCGATGCATATAGAGAGATTGCTCCTAAAACGTTATGGCCTTGGTTAGGTAAATTAGGAATTGTAACATGTTTCATATTACTTTCTTTCTACAGTGTTGTAGGAGGCTGGATTTTATTATATTTATGGAATGCAATTACAGGTAGACTATGGGAAGGAAATGGAGCATACGAAGCTACGTTTGGTGAAATCATTTCCAATCCATATTTAGCAGTTGGATCACAGCTATTATTCATCCTTATTACTATTTTCATCGTAAGTAAAGGTGTACAAAATGGTGTTGAAAAAGTAAATAAATATTTCATGCCAGCATTATTCGTTTTATTCTTTGTATTAATCGTTCGTGCACTTACATTAGATGGTGCTGGAGAAGGCGTTCGTTTCTTCTTACAACCTGATTTCTCACATGTAACATCAGAAGTTATATTATACGCAATGGGGCAATCGTTCTTCTCATTATCTGTCGGGGTAGCCGTTATGGTAACGTATAGCTCATACTTACCGAAAGAAGAAAGCTTACCACGTTCAGCATTTTCTATCGTAGCCTTAACTCTTGTTATTACATTACTTGCAGGACTTGCAATTTTCCCAGTTGTGTTCGCATTTGGAATGGAACCATCTCAAGGGCCGGGACTATTATTTATCGTGTTGCCAGCTATTTTCAGTAAAATGGCGTTCGGAAAATTATTCTTCATTGTTTTCTTATTACTATTCTTCTTCGCTACGATTACATCAGCAATTTCGATGTTAGAAATTAGTGTTGCATCGTTAACATCAAAAGGTAAAGGGAAACGTGAAAAAATGGCCTTAATCGTAGGGTTATTAATCTTCGTTGTTGGGGTACCATCAGCATTATCATTCGGTATATTAAGTGATCTGAAGATTTTCGGAAAGACAGTCTTTGATTTAGCGGACTATGCAGTAAGTAACGTTTTAATGCCACTTGGTGTATTATTAGTTTCTATCTTTGTTCCTTTAAAAATGAAGAAAGATGTATTAATGAAAGAGCTAGGTGTAAGTAAAAATAAAGGTTATAAACTATTCGTATTATGGTTATTCTTACTTCGTTATATCGCACCAATTGCGATTATTATCGTATTCTTAAATGTACTTGGCATTATATAAAAAGAAAGGTAGCGTATCATACATAGATACGCTACCTTTTTATTTTGCTCTTTTTTGCAATTCATTTACTGTTACGAACTGATAGCCCTTCTTAGATAAAGAATCTAAAATACCTTCAATCGTTTTAAAATTTTCATTAGACTCATCATACATAGAATGCAGTAAAATGATAGAACCTGGTTTTACATTTTTATTAACATATTCAATTTTATCAGCTGCAGATTTATAAAAAGTATCGGGCTCAAGATCCCATATAATCGTTTCGATATTATTTTTATTTAAATAATAGGGTAGTCCAATTAATTTTTTTCCGTTAGGGGGCCTAAAATTAATTTCGTCTGTAAATCCTGTTTGGCGGATTAATGAATTCGTTTTTTCTATTTCATCTTTAATAAAAGAAGGTGTTTTGAAAACCATTCTATTATGAGAATATGTATGGTTTCCAAGTTGGTGCCCAGATTGCGCGATAGCTTCTCCTAACGATAAATTTTGCTCTAATTCATTTCCAATTAAAAAGAAAGTAGCTTTAGCGTTGTATTTATCTAGTAGCGGTAATATTTGTTTTACATTGTTAGTAGGGCCATCATCAAAAGTTAAAGCAATCACTTTTTCATTTGTTTCTACGCGTTGTGTTAAATCTCCAAATAATTGAAAGCTTCTTGCGTTCATCAATTTGTATGTTCCGAATAATGCCGTGATAATAAAGAATAGTGTAACGATTGTAATGATAATTTTTTTCTTCATAATGTAACCTCACAATGATTTTTAATTCAGTTAAAAAGTATTATATCAAACTAAGTAATTTCGTGCTTTAAGAAGGGTGTGGATGCAAGGAGAAGGAATTTATCATATAATAAAATGCAAAAGGTATATTAGGAGGTGTTTATATGGCGATTATAATTCAATTGCCAGACACTGCAACGTCTCATGCAAAGCCAAGTATGGAAATGGCGATACTTTGCGTGAGGTAGACAAGTAATATACAATCGCCTATATGAGCTCGTATCATTTTTTATATTTGGCTTTGCACCTTATTGAAATGGACCATAAAAAATAAGGGGCGAGCAGAAATGAAATACGTAAAAGCTAATGCTGTTTTACCAGAGAGTTTAATTACTGAAATTCAAAAGTATATACAAGGTGAAACAATTTACATTCCGAAACAAGAAACGAAACATTATAAATGGGGTACACGATCTGGCGGAAGAAAACAACTAGATGAAAGAAATAAAGCAATTAAAGAAGCGTTTAAAAGTGGGATTGCTATTCATCAACTTGCAGAAGAATATTTTCTTTCTGGGGAAACGATTAAAAAGATTGTGTATTCTAAATAAGAGGAAAAGAGTCTGATTCATATATTACTTTGAATCAGACTCTTTTTGTTTTATGTGTATTGGATATATGAGGTGTGAACGGGCATGATAATAGAAAAAATGTGCCGTTTTTTTATTAAATGGTATACAGAGCACTTGAAAAGTAGAAAGGTGAACATATATGAATCATATTGGACAAATAACGATAGAGCTTTTAGTTGGTTTTTTTGTTCTATTAATTGCTACAAAAATATTAGGGAAAACACAAATATCTCAGCTAACGCCATTTGATTTTATTTCTGCAATCGTCCTAGGTGAGCTCGTTGGAAATTCAATATATGATCCTAAAATTAAAGTATGGTCTATTTTATATTCAGTATTTGTTTGGGTAATTTTAATTTATACTATAGAAGTGATAACACAAAAAGTAAGAGGAACAAGAAGGTTTTTTGAAGGGTATCCTTCAATTATTATTCGTAACGGAAAGATTGATCGTGAACAATTAAGCGTAAATCATTTGGATATAAACCAATTACAACAAATGCTTAGGCAACAAAAAGATATATTTTCAATCCGAGAAGTTGAATATATGATATTGGAACCGAACGGAAACATAAGCGTTCTGAAAAAAAGTAAATACGAATCTCCTACTATAAATGATTTAAGTTTAAAACATAAGCCTGTATACTTACCAATTTCATTAATTAGTGATGGAAAAGTAGTTAAGGATAATTTGAGGGAAGCGGGATTTGATGAAGGATGGCTTTATAAACAAATAAAGCAAAAAGGAATTACTAAATTTGAAGACGTATTATATGCGGAATGGAAAACAGATGATGGCTTCTTTTGTCAGGAAATGCAGCGGTAGAGAATAAGTGATATATGTAATGTTTGTTTCTAAGTTATCTTTTACATATCAAAAAACGTAATCATTGTATACAATAAAACTAGATCAACAATTTGTATGGAGTGATAAAGATGGAAGCGTTTATTAGAAGTGATCAATATAATTTTATAAAATCACAAGCTTATATTTTAGCAAACGGGCATGCAACGGCAAATGATAGAGGTGTAATTCAAGCGTTAAAATCGCTTGCGATTGAAAAGATAATACATGTATTTGAGAATTTAACGGATGAACAGAAAGAGTTAATTGATACGGTATTAACAGTTCAAAATAGAGAAGATGCAGAATCATTTTTAATGAAAATAAATCCGTATGTAATTCCGTTTCAAGAAGTTACAGCACAAACATTAAAAAAATTATTTCCTAAAGCGAAAAAGTTAAAACTTCCTGATATGGAAGAAATGGATATGAAAGAAATATCTTATTTAAGCTGGATCGATAAGGGGTCAAGCAGGAAATTTATTATAGCGAAAAATGATAAAAATAAATTTGTTGGTCTGCAAGGAACGTTCCAAAGTTTAAATAAAAAAAGCATTTGTTCGTTATGTCATGGACATGAAGAAGTAGGAATGTTTTTAGTTGAAATTAAAGGCGATGTACCAGGAACTTTCGTTAAAAAGGGAAACTACATTTGCAAAGATGGTGTAGCTTGCAATCAGAATATGAAATCGCTAGATAAATTGAACGATTTTATTGAACGCTTGAAGAAATAACGAGAAAACCTCTAGTATTTAAACTGGAGGTTTTTATTTTTTGAAGAAGTAAAATAAGCTTTCTTTGTAAATGTAGATTTATAATGAAATTTGATAAAAATATCTATTATGATACAGTTGCTTATATGCAAGGAGGTAAAACATGGATTACCTTTTATCGAAAGAAAAAGTGAAGCGATGGCCCAAAGATATGATAGCGGCGGGGCGTTGTCATACAGTTGGCCTGAAATCGGATGGCACGGTAGTAGCGGTGGGCCGGAATAAAGAAGGGGAATGTAATGTAAGTGGCTGGCGAGATATTGAAGCAGTCGCAGTGGGCAATGTTCATATGGCAACGAACACGGGTAATGCTCATACAATCGGTCTTACATGTGACAGTACTGCGGTAGCAGTGGGTTGGAATAAGCATGAACAATGTGATGTAAACGATTGGCATAATATTGTAGCGGTTGCGGCAGGGTGGCGTCGTACTATTGGCCTGAAATCGGATGGCACGGTAGTAGCGGTGGGCCGAAATAAAGAAGGAGAATGCAATGTAAGCAGTTGGCAAGGTATTGTGGCAGTCACAGCGGGTGACTGGCATACAGTCGGTCTTAAATTGGACGGCACATTGACGACTGTGGGGAATAATCGATATGGTCAATGCAATGTAAGTAGCTGGCGAGGTATTGTAGCGGTCAAGGCTGGGTATCTTCATACTGTTGGTCTTAAACGAGACGGTACGGTGACAGCAGTGGGGAATGATAAACATAACCAGTGTGATGTAAGTGGCTGGCGAGATATTGTAGCAATAGCGGCTGGTACGAATCATACAATCGGACTTAAATCAAACGGTACCGTGGTGGCAGTGGGTTGGAATGAGTATGGTCAATGTAACGTAAGTGATTGGAGAGATATTGTAGCGATAGCGGCTGGTTGTGCACATACAGTCGGACTAAAATCAGACGGCACGGTGATAGCGGTAGGTAATAATGAATTTGGCCAATGCAATGTAGGTAGCTGGCGCGACATTCGGTTGCCTGGCAAATAGTCAATTTACAATAAATCATTAGTAATATTATTCTATTTTAGGAGTAATTATGGAATAGGATATGTAGAAAATAATTAAACTTAAATCTGCTGAATAAGAATCTCTTTTGAAAAGGGATTCTTATTATTTTTCATAAAATGAGGGTATAAATGGAATTTTTGAACAAATTTTATTTCAAAATTACAGTAGAAGATATAAATTAAAAAGTATAGAGGAGATAAAGGAATGCTTAAAAGGTTTTTACTTTCTTTACCGGATGTTTTACTTATATGTATCGTTCTCTACATAATGTACACAAATTCTTTTAGTTTTGGACAGATGCTAGTAATTTCCATTTCAATCGGAATTATTGGTGGTCTTGCTATTAGAATTTGTAAGGATGTATTCACATATATAAGATGGACAATTAAACAAAGAAAAAATTGAATATGTTTAATAGTTATTAGGAGGGAATGAAATGACTAAGAAAAAGAATAGAGTGAAAAACGAGATAGTACTTTGGTCACTAACAGCAATTGTTCTATTAATTGTATGGTACTTTTATCAAAAATAAAAACGCATCGTACTCAAAAAGCACGATGCGTTTTTATTATTTTTTTTGCCAATTTTCTTTTATAAAGTCTTCACGACCAGATTCCTTTTGCTCAGTAGCATATTTCTCTGGATTCTTTTTATAGAAATGTTGGTGGTATTCCTCTGCTTCGTAAAAAGGTGCAGCAGGACGAATTTCAGTCACGATTGGATCTTTAAACATACCGCTTTCTGCAAGAGCTTGTTTTGATTTTTCAGCAAGCCCTTTTTGTGTTTCGTTATGATAAAAAATAGCGGTACGATAAGATGGACCACGGTCAAAAAATTGTCCGCCATCATCAGTTGGATCGATTTGTGGCCAATATAAGTCTAGTAATTTCTGATAAGGAAAAATAGAAGGATCGAATGTAATTTGAACAACTTCTAAATGTCCAGATGTTCCAGCTTTTACTTGTTCATATGTTGGGTTTTCTACATGACCTCCTGCATAGCCAGAAAGTACTTTATGAATACCAGGAAGTTCATCAAATGGTTTTACCATGCACCAAAAGCAACCGCCTGCGAAGGTTGCGAGTTCGTATGTTTTTTCGGACATTGCTGTAATCCTCCTAAATGTATATGTTTTATATAGTATTATATAAATTGTTTTATTGCGCAATAAAAAAGATTTGAAAATATATGTTTTTTATAAACAAGATCCTCCGCTCACATCAATTAATTGTCCAGTAACCCAGCGGCTGTCTGGAGAAGCAAGGAATGCAGCAGTATCGGCAATGTCTTCTACTTCACCTAAGCGATTGAAAGCGGAAATAGTAGTAGCGTACTGCTTCATCATCGGGTCGCTCAAGAGTTCTGCATTCATATCTGTTTTAATAAATCCTGGAAGTATTGCATTCACCGTTATTCCTCGTGCTCCAAGCTGTTTTGCTAGCGTAAAAGTCATTGTATTAATAGCGCCTTTCGTCATACTATATGCAACAAAATCAGGTAAAGAAATGCGGGTGGCAGCGGATGAAATATTAATAATTCGGCTATTGTCACGTAAACGTGGCAGTGCTTGTTGAATGATAAAGAATGGTGCTTTTGCATTTACTGAAAACGTTCTATCAAAAAATTGTTCAGTCGTTTCTTCAATAAAAGCACCAGGACCGATGCCAGCATTGTTTATTAAAATATCAAGTCGTGTTTCACCAGTGCGCTTTTGTAATTCAGTATCTAAAGCTTTATAAAGGTTTTCTACACCGTGTAAGGATTCTAAATTTGCGCCGATAGAAAAAGCTTGGCCACCATTTGATTGAATTTCATGAACAGTTTCTTCAGCGCCATCTTTTCGATTACCGTAATGAACAGCAACCAATGCACCGTCATTTGCTAAACGTTTAGCGATTGCTCGTCCAATTCCTCGGCTTGCTCCTGTAACTAACGCTACTTTCCCTTTTAACATAGTTTCCTCATCTCCTCATAAACTTTATAAGTTTTTCTTTATGTAGTAATGCAAACATACTTAAGTAATATATGAGTGTATGTAAGTAATGCATTCCAATTTTGATTTGAGAAAAAATAAATAGAATGAATTTTGATTTTTTTGAAAAAACATGTTGACAAGGAAAAGAACAACGTCCTATAATACGTGTAACAAATAAAAGTTAATTAAGAATTTTCTAACTTTATATGTTGTATATGCAAAGAAGAGGAAAGTAGATGATTATGATCGTTTCAGAGAGCTACTCCAAGGCTGTGAGGGTAGTAACAATCGAATCATTGAAGATCACCTCGGAGCATCGCTTGCGAAAGGGAAACTGAGTAGAGGGCGGCGGCATCGTCTCCGGTAAAAGGACGGAGGTCTGATTGGACCTACAAAGCTTATATTTCGTGAGAAGTATAAGGAAGCTGAGTGGTAACGCGAAACTCTCGCCTCAGCAATCAAAGCTACTAAATTGTAGTAGTTGATTGCTGAGGCGAGAGTTTTTATTTTTAAAAATAGAAGAAGAGAATGCGTAGAAGAGGAGAGTAAATGATAAAGATTGTTTCAGAGAGCTGCCCCGAGGCTGTGAGGGTGGTAACAATTCACTCATTGAAAATCACCTTGGAGCACTACTTTTGAAAACTAGTAAAAAGTAGCGGGGTTGTTCCCGATAGAAAAACAAAAGTCTAATTGGACTTGCAGAGCTTATATTTCGTGAGAAGTATAAGGAAGCTGAGTGGTACCACGATTCCCTCGTCTCAGCAATGGATTGCTACAAGTATGTAAGTAATCGATTGTTGAGACGAGTATATTTTTAAGGTTTATATACTGAATATTCTGTTAAAAATACTCATCTCAGCAATCGATGTAGAAATAGATTGCAAAAAATAGAGAAAAAAAGAGGAGCGATGTGAGATGGGAAACCAGTACATTTACATGAATGGGGAATTTGTAGAAAAAGAAAAGGCAGTTGTTTCAGTATATGATCACGGTTTTTTATACGGAGACGGTGTATTTGAAGGGATTCGTAGTTACGGAGGAAATGTATTTTGTTTAAAAGAACATGTGAAACGATTGTATGAATCAGCGAAATCTATTTTACTAACAATTCCAATGCCGGTAGAAGAAATGGAAGAAGCAGTTTTACATACACTCCAAAAAAACGAATATACTGATGCTTACATTCGCTTAATTGTCTCAAGAGGAAAAGGTGACTTAGGGCTCGATCCGAGAAGTTGTGTGAAGCCGAGCGTAATTATCATTGCAGAACAATTAAAGTTATTCCCACAAGAATTTTATGATAATGGGCTAAGCGTTGTATCGGTTGCATCAAGACGTAATACGCCAGATGCGTTAGATCCACGTATTAAGTCAATGAATTATTTAAATAACGTACTTGTAAAAATCGAAGCAGCACAAGCAGGAGTGTTAGAGGCTCTTATGTTAAATCAACAAGGATATGTTTGTGAAGGTTCTGGTGATAATGTTTTCGTTGTGAAAGATGGAAAAGTATTAACCCCGCCATCCTATTTAGGAGCATTAGAAGGTATTACGAGAAATAGTGTTATCGAGCTATGTGAGCGACTGAGTATTCCGTGTGAGGAAAGACCGTTCACTCGCCATGATGTATATGTAGCGGATGAAGTATTTTTAACAGGAACAGCAGCGGAGTTAATTCCAGTTGTAAAAGTTGATTCCAGAGAAATTGGAGATGGGAAACCAGGAAGTGTAACGAAACAATTGACCGAAGAATTTAAAAAATTAACGAGAGAAAGAGGAGTACGTGTTCCCGGGCTGACGGAAAGCTTAGCGTAAATAAGGAGAGGAGTTAATGGAAATGAAGCAGCAGTATACAGCGTATGAGAAATTACAGTATGAAGAAATGACAGGCGCTGGGCATGTGATTCAATGTTTAAAGAGATTAGGTGTAACAACCGTTTTCGGCTATCCGGGCGGAGCAATCTTGCCAATATACGATGCTTTATACGAAAGTGGTTTGAAACATGTTTTAACTCGTCATGAACAAGCTGCCATTCATGCGGCTGAAGGATATGCGAGAGCTTCTGGAAAGGTCGGGGTAGTCTTTGCTACCTCTGGCCCAGGGGCGACAAATTTAGTTACGGGTTTAGCAGACGCTTATATGGATTCGATTCCTTTAGTTGTCATTACCGGGCAAGTTGCAACGCCTTTAATTGGTAAAGATGGATTTCAAGAAGCGGATGTTGTCGGAATTACAGTACCTGTTACGAAGCATAATTACCAGGTTCGTGATGTGAATCATGTATCACGAATTGTGCAAGAAGCTTTTTATATCGCCAAAAGCGGGCGCCCGGGACCAGTATTAATTGATATTCCAAAAGATGTTCAAAATGCAAAAGTCACCAGTTTCTTTAATGAAGAAGTTGATATTCCGGGGTACAAACCAGAACTTGTACCAGACAGCATGAAACTTAGAGAGGTGGCTAAAGCAATTTCAAAATCTAAGCGTCCACTTCTTTATATTGGAGGAGGTGTCATTCATTCAGGTGGATCCGATGAACTCTTCGAATTCGCAAGGGAGAACCGTATTCCAGTCGTTTCAACTTTAATGGGACTTGGTGCATATCCACCGGATGATCCATTGTTTCTAGGGATGCTTGGTATGCATGGGACATACGCTGCTAATATGGCGGTAACAGAATGTGATTTACTACTTGCATTAGGTGTTCGCTTCGATGATCGTGTAACAGGAAAATTAGAACTTTTTTCTCCGCACTCGAAAAAAGTACATATTGATATTGATTCTTCTGAGTTTCATAAAAATGTAACTGTAGAACATCCGATTGTTGGTGATGTAAAAAAAGCGTTACAGATGCTGTTACATATGTCTATTTATACACAAACAGACGAATGGCTTCAGAAAGTAAAGACATGGAAAGAAGAATATCCACTTTCTTATAAGCAAAAAGAATCTGAGTTAAAACCACAGCATGTGATCAACTTAGTAAGTGAATTAACGAATGGTGAAGCGATTGTCACAACAGAAGTAGGTCAGCATCAAATGTGGGCTGCTCACTTCTATAAAGCAAGAAAACCTCGGACGTTCCTTACTTCTGGAGGATTAGGAACGATGGGGTTTGGTTTTCCAGCAGCAATCGGTGCTCAGCTAGCTAAAAAAGAAGAACTTGTTATTTGTATTGCAGGTGATGCTTCTTTTCAAATGAACATTCAAGAACTACAAACAATTGCTGAAAATAATATCCCTGTAAAAGTATTTATCATAAATAACAAATTTTTAGGGATGGTAAGGCAATGGCAAGAAATGTTTTATGAAAATCGTTTATCAGAGTCAAAAATTGGATCACCAGATTTTGTGAAAGTAGCAGAAGCTTATGGAGTAAAGGGATTAAGAGCAACAAATTCAACCGAGGCGAAACAAGTGATTTTAGAAGCATTTGCTCACGAAGGTCCTGTCGTAGTTGATTTTTGTGTAGAAGAAGGTGAAAACGTATTTCCGATGGTTCCGCCAAACAAAGGAAATAACGAAATGATTATGAAGAGGTGGGAAGAATGAGTCATACTTTTTCACTCGTTATTCATAACGAGCCAAGTGTCTTATTACGTATAAGTGGGATTTTTGCTCGGCGTGGTTATTATATTTCTTCTTTACATTTAAACGAAAGAGATACTAGTGGTGTTTCTGAAATGAAACTCACAGCAGTTTGTACTGAAAATGAAGCGACATTACTTGTTAGTCAGTTGAAAAAATTAATTGATGTTCTGCAAGTAAATAAATTATAAGGAGTGTATGGAATATGAAAACATATTATGAAAAAGATGCAAATGTAGAGTTATTACAAGGGAAAACTGTTGCAGTAGTTGGTTATGGATCACAAGGGCATGCGCAAGCACAAAATTTACGTGATTCTGGTGTAGAAGTAGTAGTTGGTGTTCGTCCTGGTAAGTCGTATGAAGTAGCGAAAGCGGATGGGTTTGAAGTAATGTCTGTTTCAGAAGCGGTTCGAACCGCACAAGTTGTACAAATGTTATTGCCAGATGAACAGCAAGCACATGTATATAAATCAGAAGTAGAAGAGAATCTCCGTGAAGGACAAATGTTACTTTTCTCACATGGATTTAACATTCACTTCGGCCAAATTAATCCGCCAAGTTACGTAGATGTAGCAATGGTTGCGCCAAAAAGTCCAGGTCATCTCGTTCGCCGTGTATATCAAGAAGGAAATGGTGTTCCGGCATTAGTCGCAGTGCATCAAGATGCGACGGGAACAGCGATACATGTAGCATTAGCGTATGCAAAAGGTGTAGGTTGTACACGGGCGGGTGTAATTGAAACGACATTCCAAGAAGAAACCGAAACGGATTTATTCGGTGAGCAAGCTGTACTTTGCGGCGGGGTAACTGCACTTGTGAAGGCCGGGTTTGAAACGTTAACGGAAGGTGGATATCGCCCTGAAATTGCATACTTTGAATGTTTGCATGAATTAAAGCTAATTGTTGACTTAATGTACGAAGGTGGATTAACGACTATGCGCCATTCTATTTCAGATACGGCAGAATTTGGAGATTATGTAACAGGATCGAGAATTGTTACAGATGAAACGAAGAAAGAAATGAAGCGTGTTCTGACAGAAATTCAGCAAGGTGAATTTGCGAAGAAATGGATTTTAGAAAATCAAGCAGGGCGTCCGACGTATAACGCAATGAAAAAAGCAGAACAAAATCATCAATTAGAAAAAGTGGGAGCAGAGCTTCGTGAAATGATGAGCTGGATTCATGTACCGAAAGAATTAGTAAAGAAATAGAGTAAGAGAGTATAAATGAAAAATATGTAAGAGGGGATTTGACAAGATGAGAAGTGACATGATTAAAAAAGGTTTTGATAAAGCACCGCACCGTAGTTTATTAAAAGCAACTGGTTTGAAAGATGAAGATTTTGATAAACCTTTCATAGCGATTTGTAATTCTTTTATTGAAATTATTCCAGGGCATAAACACTTGAACGAGTTTGGGAAACTTGTAAAAGAGGCAGTTCGCGCGGCAGGTATGGTACCATTCGAATTCAATACAATTGGAGTTGACGATGGTATTGCGATGGGACATATCGGTATGCGTTATTCTCTTCCGAGTCGTGAAATTATTGCAGATTCAGTAGAAACGGTTGTAAATGCACACTGGTTTGACGGCATGATTTGTATCCCAAACTGTGACAAAATTACACCAGGTATGATGATGGCTGCACTACGTATTAATATTCCGACTGTGTTTGTTTCAGGCGGCCCGATGGCGGCTGGAAAAACGTCAAAAGGAGAAGTTGTTGATTTAAGCTCTGTTTTTGAAGGGGTAGGAGCTTATCAATCTGGGAAAATTTCAGAAGAAGAATTAAAAGATATTGAAGATCATGGCTGTCCATCTTGTGGCTCTTGTTCGGGTATGTTTACCGCGAACTCTATGAATTGTTTATGTGAAGTGTTAGGTTTAGCTCTTCCTGGTAACGGGAGTATTTTAGCAATTGATCCAAGACGCGAAGAGTTAATTAAACAAGCAGCAGAGAAATTGAAAATTTTAATTGAAAGAGATATTAAGCCGCGTGATATTGTAACAGAAGAAGCAATTGACGATGCTTTTGCACTTGATATGGCGATGGGTGGATCAACGAATACAGTATTACATACGCTAGCACTCGCACAAGAGGCAGGACTAGATTATGATATGAATCGTATTGATGCAGTTTCAAGACGTGTACCCCATTTATGTAAAGTAAGTCCAGCCTCAAATTGGCATATGGAAGATATTGATCGTGCGGGCGGGATTAGTGCAATTTTGAAAGAGATGAGCCGGAAAGAAGGAGTACTTCATCTTGATCGAATAACTGCTACTGGGCAAACATTAAGAGAAAATATTGCTGAGGCAGAGATTAAAGATAAGGAAGTTATTCACTCTCTCGAAAACCCTCATAGTGAGGAAGGAGGATTGCGTATATTAAAAGGCAACCTTGCGAAAGATGGAGCAGTTATTAAAAGCGGTGCAACAGAGGTAAAGCGTTTTGAAGGACCTTGTGTTATTTTTAATTCACAAGATGAGGCACTTGCTGGCATTATGCTTGGGAAAGTGAAAAAAGGAGATGTAGTTGTCATTCGTTATGAAGGACCAAGAGGTGGCCCTGGTATGCCAGAAATGTTAGCACCAACATCAGCAATTGCTGGAATGGGATTAGGTGCTGAGGTTGCATTATTAACGGATGGACGTTTTTCTGGAGCTTCACGTGGAATTTCAGTAGGACATATTTCACCAGAAGCAGCAGCGGGCGGGATGATTGCACTTCTTGAACAAGGGGATATTGTATGTATTGATGTTGAAGAACGCTTGCTAGAAGTAAGGGTGAGTGATGAGGAATTAGAAAAGCGTAAAAAAGAATGGAAACGACCAGAACCGAAAGTGAAAACTGGCTGGCTTGGACGTTATGCACAAATGGTAACATCGGCGAATACAGGGGCTGTTCTGAAAATCCCGAATTTTGATTGAGCCAATTTAAAAGAGATAAGGATGATATATAATGGTGCAAAAGATAAAGGAGAGAGTGAAAATTGAAGATATCTTAATGGCCCATAATTGCATGAAAGATATCGTTATTAAAACACCGTTACAACGTGATACAGTTTTATCTGAGAAATATGATTGTGACGTTTATGTAAAACGAGAAGACTTACAATTAATTCGCTCTTTCAAAATTCGTGGTGCATACAATTTGATTCAAAGTTTACCGAAAGAAAAGTTACAAAACGGTGTTGTTTGTGCAAGTGCTGGTAATCATGCGCAAGGAGTTGCTTATACGTGTAATTTATTGAAGATTACGTCAAAAATATTTATGCCCACAACAACACCGAAACAAAAAGTATCACAAGTACAATTTTTCGGTGGTGATTTCGCAGAGATTGTATTAGTTGGTGATACATTCGATAGCTCTTTCCAAGAAGCACAGTGTTATTGTGAAGAAAATAGAATGACATTTGTTCATCCGTTTGATGATCCGTATGTAGTTGCTGGTCAAGGGACAGTGGCAGTTGAAATTATGCATGATATGGAGAAACCGGTTGATTATATCTTTACAGCAATCGGTGGTGGTGGATTAGCATCAGGAGTTGGTACATATGTAAAAGGTGTTAGTCCTACTACAAAGGTTATTGGTGTAGAGCCAATGGGAGCTGCATCTATGAAAGAGGCTTTTCTTCAAAATGAAAATGTGGCATTGGATAAAATAGATAGCTTTGTTGATGGGGCAGCTGTTAAAAAAGTAGGAAAGTTAACATTTGAAACTTGTAAAGATGTAATTGATGATATTGTTTTAGTACCAGAGGGGAAAGTTTGTACGACGATTTTAGAACTGTATAAGAAAAATGCGATTGTAGCTGAACCGGCTGGTGCACTCTCTATTGCAGCACTTGATTTATACAGGGATGAAATAAAAGGTAAAACAGTTGTATGTACGCTAAGTGGTGGAAATAATGATATTGATAGAATGCAAGAAATGAAAGAGCGTTCGCTCATTTATGAAGGACTGAAACATTACTTTATCATTGAATTTCCGCAACGTTCAGGTGCGCTAAGAGAATTTCTTGATAAAGGATTAGGACCAGAAGATGACATTACGCGCTTTGAGTATATTAAGAAACATAATAAAGAAAATGGTCCAGCATTAGTCGGCGTAGAATTAAAACATAAAGAAGATTATGAGCAATTAATTACTCGCTTTAAAGAAAATAATATTCAATTTATGGAACTTAATAAAAACCCAGTTTTGTTTGATTTGCTTATTTAATAGAAGGAAAGAGTTAGAATGTAAATAAAAAAGATAGATACAAGCGAGGAAATATAGTGCTTGTTCTATCTTTTTTATAGTTAAACTAGGTACTCATTAAATTCAAGAAGAATAAAGCTAGCTAACCAAAAGAGTATCGCAATACGAATGATTACATACATTGTAAATTCAGAGGGAGTAAGATTTCTCTCACGCTTTATTTTTTTAAATAGTCTCACAGAATAAAAGGAACATAAAAGTAGGATTGCTATAGACATTTTATAAACGTTCTCTAACAAACTTACATTTTCTAATAAGTCTTTCAGCATGTTTATCACCTATTCTGTAAAGTATATTACAGAGAAATAGATCTTGAGCTGTCTAGTTTCGTTTGTTTTTTATTTTCCCTGTATCATCAATTTCTACATCAGTTGAAATTGTTTGTAAATATTGAAGAGCTTTTTTCTTTTCTCCCTCATTTACAGGGGAAACTTGGTTGTTGCGAATGATATAAGGATTGAATGACATTTGGACATCCTTTCCTTTAAAAGTTAAAGTTAATACGCCAGTTTCAGCGCTTTTCCCATTCACATAACTCGGGAATAAAAAGTTACCTAATGAGTAAGCGATAGGAACTTTATTATAATACTCAAACCCTTGTAACCAATGTGGATGGCTTCCGACAATTGCGTTAGCTCCTGCTTCAACCATTTTAGGTACATATTGCTTTTGGTATTCTACCGGACGATTTGATTTTTCAACGCCCCAATGCATATAGACGATTAAATAGTCTGCATCTTGTTTTTGTTCTTTAATTGTTTTTGTTACAAGATTTAAATCATAGCCATTCGCAACGCCAGGTTTATTCTCATCAGCTACCCAATTAGAATCAGGCATAAATCGAACGAAGGAAAGAAATTTGAACTTTTTCCCTTTTACGGTCATTTCTCGTGCTGTATATGCATCTTTCGCATTTTTTCCGGCTCCAATGTAAGGGAACTTTAATTTTTCTACGTGAGAAATCGTATCTAATAATCCATCTTGCCCATAATCAAGTGTGTGGTTATTCCCAATATTTACGATGTCATATCCAGTGTTTTTAATAGCTTGTAGTGTAGATGGATCACTTTTAATCCAAAACAGTTGCCCAGGTGCTTTCTTTTCTTTCGTTGTAAATGCCGACTCTAAATTCACAAAAGAAATATCAGCTTTTTTTATTTCTTCTTTTACATGTTGGAATGGGTAATCAGCCCCGTTTTTTTCGATTATAGGACGCAATTGCCAATCAAACATTGTATCACCAGAGAAGGTGAGTGTGATTTCTTGGTCTTCTATTTTCTTTTCGCTTTTTGAAGCGGTTTTACTAGATTTGTTTTGTAAATCGGGTTTGTCTTTTGCTTTTGAAATAAAAGAGTAATTGATTAATAAAACAATCGGTGTAATGAAAAAGGCTATTAACAAAAATCGTTTTAGTAAAGTTTTCATATATACCTTCCCTTTTAATATTATCCCGCAATTAAATTAACACTGAATCTATTAAAGGTAATTAAAGTTACAAAAAATAGCGGGTTATGTAGTGGAAAACATTTGTTAATATTCTCAATATTAAGTTAACATATAGATAACCTGTAAATCAATGTATAAACCAAAATATAGAAATAAAGAATTCGAAGGGTGAAGAATGAGAAATGGTTATATTAGGAGCAGTTGTAAATGGGATTTGTATTATATTTGGTACTTTACTTGGTAAATTATTTAGTAGGATTCCAGAAAGTATGAAAGGGACGATAATGCACGCAATCGGTTTAGCGGTTACTGTGCTTGGGCTTCAAATGGCATTAAAAAGTGAAAACTTTCTTGTTGTCATACTGAGTTTAGTGATTGGTACGGTAATTGGAGAATGGTTACAATTAGAAGAAAAGTTAAAACATTTAGGGGATTGGCTAGAAAATAAAGTTGGATCGAAAGGAAAAGGTAGCATATCAGAAGGTTTTGTAACAGCTACTTTAATTTTTGCAATTGGCGCGATGGGGATACTTGGTGCACTTGACAGTGGGATTCGCGGAAATCATGATATTTTATTTACAAAGGCGATTATCGATGGATTTATTTCTATTATATTAACGACAACTCTAGGAATTGGCGTAGTATTTTCGGCGATTCCAGTTGTTTTATATGAAGGTGGTATTGCAGTTTTTGCAACACAAATTAATAGTTTTGTCCCAAAAGAATTAATGAACCAATTTATAGTGGAGATGACGGCTACGGGCGGCATTATGATATCTGCTATTGGATTGAACTTGCTTAGTATTATTAAAATCAAGGTGGCAAATTTACTTCCAGGTATATTGGTAGTGGGTGTAATTGTTTCAATTATTTATGGTTACGGTTTGTTAGTAAATTAGTAGAGGATGGAAACACATATGGAGGAATTTCAATTTACAAAACGTGTGCATAAAATATTGGAGATTGCAGCAAAAGAGAGTGAGTGTAACATAATTCAACCAGTCCATCTGTTTATAGGTATGTGTAAAGAAGGTACAGGAGTTTGCGCTGAGTTATTTATGTATTTGTTTCATAAAGTGGGTCCAGATTTTTTAGAAAAACTTTCGTTACGAAAACGATTCGATTTACATAATCAAGAGTATAAAAAAATAGGGCAATATAAACTATCTTATAAAGCGATAGAAATTTTACAAATAGCGAAGAAACGTATGGAACGCTTTCAGCAAGTAGTAATCAATGAAGGACATGTTATGTATGCATTATTTCGTGTAGATACAGATATTGGCGAATTTATACATACACAAATGCAAGAAGATATATTACGTATTACAGCTGCACCGAGAGACTTAGCGGTTGATTTAAATAGTTTTAAATCTATTTATAATACATTATTTTGTCATGTAAGAAGAGCTAGTCCTTCTGATTTTGATAAGTTATCACGATTTGTGGCGGATGAATTTGGTGAACGGTGGTTACAGTCGGTTGATTACGGATTTCGGACATATAATGAAAAGTTACCTATCTATATTGCACAGCAGGAGGAAGTGATAATTGGTTTCGCCTGTTACGATGTAGTGAGAGGAAAGAAAGGATTGTTTGGTCCGATGGGCATAGCGAAACAAAATCGAGTGAAAGGTGTAGGAAAAGAATTATTGCATCATTGTTTATATAATATGAAGCAAGATGGATATGAATATGCGATTATTGGACAAGCAGGTCCCATTGAGTTTTACGAGAGAAATTGTAATGCTCGTTTAATACCGATAAATAATAAGTAACCAACTTCATATAGAGGAGTTGGTTTTATTATGAAAATGATGTAGAGATGTAGTGGTTTTTACTAGAAAATAGCGGGTTTTGTAGTAAATCTTGCATATAAAGCAAATTACTAAACTTTTTACAAGAAAGGGTGTAGAATGGGTATCTAAAGAAAGAAGGTGTGAAAATGGCCAGCTGGAAACGGAATTTAATGATTTGTTGGCTAGGTTGTTTTACCACTGCAGCCGGTATGAGTTTAGTAATTCCTTTCTTATCTTTTTATATTGAGGAATTAGGAGTAACTGGCACTTCAAATATTGCACAGTGGTCGGGACTTGCATTTGGTGTAACATTTTTAATGGGTGCGATCGTATCGCCAATATGGGGAAAGCTTGGTGATATACATGGACGGAAATTGATGCTTATTCGTGCGAGCCTCGGTATGGCGATTATTATGACGCTTATGGGGTTTGTAACGGATGTGTATCAACTAGTCGCACTAAGATTTTTAATGGGAGCAGTATCTGGTTTCCTTTCAACCGCGATGACATTTATTGCAGCAGAAACTCCGAAAGAACATTCAGGTTGGGCGATTTCCACAATTTCAACCGGGGGCGTGAGCGGCTCATTACTTGGCCCATTACTTGGTGGTTATTTGTCTGAGTTAATTGGAATGCGTCATGTCTTTCTTGTTACAGGAGCTTTTTTATTCCTTTCCTTTCTCATCGTTTTTTTCTTCCTGCATGAAGAAAATCACTCTGCTCAAGCAAAAAAAACACAGCCGAAAAAAGTATGGACGATGGTCCCAGCGAAGCATTTAATTATTAGTTTATTTGTAACAACATTTATTATTCAACTTGCTAATATGTCAGTTCAACCAATTGTTACATTGTACGTGAAAAATTTAGTAGGTCCTCATACTGCACATATTGAAACAATTGCGGGTGCAGTTATGTCAGCGACAGGATTAGCAGTTATTTTGGCAGCACCAAGACTAGGAAGATTATCAGATCATATCGGTCCTCAAAAAACGTTAGTTGTAGCGTTATTTGCAGCAGGAATTATTTTTATCCCGCAAGCATTTGTAACCTCAGCTTGGCAACTATTAATTCTTCGATTTTTATTAGGTATCGCCCAAGCAGGATTATTGCCTTCCGTACAAACTCTACTAAAACAACATACACCAACCCATGTTACGGGACGAATATTTGGATATAATCAGTCGTTTCAGTTTTTAGGAAATATGATTGGTCCAGTGCTCGGGGGACAAATTGCAGCGCATGCAGGCTTCCAATATGTTTTCCTCTCTACATCATCACTATTATTTATTGCGTGTATTTGGGTTTATTTTCATAATAAGAACGAAGAAGTATCAGAGAAACAACGTTTGGAAGTTAGTTAACTAAGTGAATGAAAAAGAAAAAGGATGAAGCAACATGTGCTTCATCCTTTTTCTTTAAAATCGAAGACAGAGATAACTTAATGTACCAAGCTCATAACTACGGTGAATGACTTCACCGCTATTCTCGCCACTTCCCATTGCAATAAACAAAGGAACAAAATGCTCTGCTCTTGGTACTGCTAATTGTGCATGAGGAGCATTATTCTCCCAATTAAACAATGCATCTTTATCGTTATTCTGCATATGTTTAATAATCCAATCATCAAATTCAATTGCCCATTTTTCAGGAGTAGTTTGATTCCATTTCAGTGCTCGTAAATTATGAACGGTAACGCCACTACCGATTACTAAAATATCTTCTTGTCCGAGTCCTTTAAGTGCTTCTCCAATTTCAAATTGTTCTTTTGCAGAAAGGAATGGATTTACTGATATTTGCACGACAGGAATATTTGCTTCTGGATACATGCGGTACAGGAGTGTCCATGAACCATGATCTAAACCTCTCGTCATATTATGATTGACTGGAATACCTTTGTTTCTAAATTTTGTTTCTAACATAGATGCAATGCTAGAAGAGCCTTTCGCACGATATTTGATTTCGTATAACTCAGGGGGGAAACCTCCAAAATCATAAATTGTTTCATACTCGTTATCTGATGAGGAAATCGTTAATACTTCACTTTCCCAGTGAGCAGTGAAAATAACAATTGCTTTCGGTTTATATGTTTCTCCAAGTGTTTTTAAAAATCGTGTATAGTCTGTATCTTGAATAGCGAGCATAGGCGAACCATGTGCTAAAAATAGTGATGGCATCATAATAGTAGAAACCTCCTAAAAATTATATAATTACTTTATGTAAGTAACTATATAATTTTATTTTTGATTCGTCAAGAGATTAGTTTGAAAGCAAGTCTGAAAAATACATCATTTGTCATAATGAAAGCAATTACATATAATATAAAATAAGAAAAGTGAATGGATATTCATTTTTCTTAAAGGTATACATAATAAATTTGGGGGCTGACGAAATGAATGTACAGGAAAGTTTCGTTACGGCATTGGATGGATCGGAAATTTATTTGCGTAAATGGTTACCAGAAGGAGATCCGAAAGGAATTATTCAGATTGCACATGGCATGACAGAGCATGCAGGGGTGTATACAGAATTTGTAGATGCTTTATTGGAAGCAGGTTATGGTGTTTATGCGCATGATCATAAAGGACATGGGAAAACAGTAAAAAAAGAAGAAGATTATGGTCATTTTGAACCAAATATAGGGTGGAATCAAGTTGTATCGGATGTTATCTTTGTTTCAGAAAGGATAAAAGAAGAACAGTCAAGTCCTTTGTTTTTACTTGGACATAGTATGGGTTCTTTTTTATCAAGACGTGCTGTACAACTTAGGGGTGAACTATATGATGGATTTCTAATTTCAGGAACAGGTGGAAATCCAGGGCTTTTAGGAGCTATTGGTCATAAAGTAGCAACAATCGAAATGAAATTGCGCGGGGCAAAAACGAAAAGTCCAATGTTAAACTTTTTATCTTTCGGAAACTTCAATTCGAACTTTAAGCCAAATCGTACAAAATTTGATTGGTTATCTTCAGATAATAATCAAGTTGATAAATATATTGCGGATCCGTTATGTGGTTTCATTTGTACGACGAGTTTTTACCGAGAATTATTTTCTGGAGTATTAGAAGTAAATAAACTAGAAGAATACAAGAAGACGCCAAAGAATCTTCCGATACATATATTCTCTGGTGATCGTGATCCTGTTGGCGATATGGGGAAAGGTGTAAAAGAAGTATATGAAAACTATAAAAAATGTGGTGTGAAAGACGTGACACTACGTTTATATGAAAATGGTAGACATGAAATGTTTCATGAAGTAAATAAGGATGAAGTATTTAAAGATTTAATTTCGTGGTTAGATGCGCATAATAAATGAGAAAGATAATCCCAAACTGTTTGTAGTTTGGGATTATTTATTATACAGAAATAGGGGCAATAAATTCTTAAATTCACTTTACTTAATAAAAAATAAATCTTATTCTATAGTCGTTAAAAAAATAAAGAAATATTGTATGAGAGGAAACCTCACTTTTCTGAAGTGAGGTTTTTTGTAGTAACGAAGTAATAGTGAATAAAACTAATTTTAAAAGTAACTTAAAATCAAACTTTTTATAAAGCAACAGATGCCTGTTCATAATAGTAGTATAATAGTGAATGAGGTGTTAATAGAATGGAAGATAGAACGTTAGGTTTATTACTAGATGTTGTTGGTGAATTATTTTCAGATGAAATTTCAATTGCTGTTTCGAATACGAAAGAATATATTTACTATCGGCCAAGTAAACGAATTGATTTAAAGATTAGTGTCGGGGATCCTATAAAGGAAGGAACGATTGCTCATAAATCGATGGTGATGAATCAAAAAACATCTGAGTTTATTAATCGGGATGTTTTTGGTATTCCTTATCATGGAATGGCTGTACCATTTTCAAACAATGGAAAGCTTGAAGGGTGCGTAACGGCAATTTATCCAGCTTTAACGGATGGAAAGTCAGTTGTTACTTTAAAAACAACAGACGGCTGGATTCCGGTTCCTTTTTCAAAGGTTATGTATTTAGAGGCTAAAGATAAAAAGACGTATGTGAATTCAGAAGAGTTATCAGGAACACATAAATACTCTCTACAAGAATTCGAATACTTGCTTCCGAAAGATTCATTTATTAGATGTCACCGTTCGTTTATTGTAAATGTTAATCATATTAAAGCGATTTATCCTGATACCCATTCTACTTTTGTACTTTCGCTGGATAATGGTGAGAGGGTACCAGTTAGTCAATCATACGCTAGTTATTTCCGTAAGCTTCTAGGATTCTAAATTTTTCTGCTTTAGAACCTAGATTTGCTGTTCTGTCTGAATTTTCGGCATTGTATACTAAAATCCCTATTTTGATAGTGTTAATGTGTAAAATAATTATGAATATTCAATGAGAGAGGGATTACATATGGAGAACAATTTAGATAGAATCAGAGATCAACGCCTAAAAGATCGGGTAGTTACACCTGAAGAAGCAGCTTCCTGGATTCAAAGTGGAATGACTTTAGGCTTAAGTGGGTTTACACGTGCAGGTGATGTAAAAGCAGTCCCATTTGCGCTTGTAAACCGAGTTAAGAATGATGAATCTTTTAAAGTAAATGTTTATACTGGGGCTTCTTTAGGATCGGATGTAGACAAATTATTTGCTGAGGCAGGAATTTTAGGGAAAAGATTACCTTTCCAAGCTGACGCGACTATGCGAAAAGGAATTAATAACGGAGACTTTTTATTTGTGGATCAACACTTGTCTCATACAGCAGAGTTACTCCGTGCTGACGTTCTGGATATAGATTTCGCTATTTTGGAAGCGGTTGCGATTACAGAGGACGGAATGATTATTCCAACCACTTCAATTGGAAATTCCTTAGCGTTTTCCTTAAATGCTAAGTCTATTATTATTGAAATGAATATGGCTCAATCCGCGCAATTAGAGGGGCTACATGATCTATATGAACCAGGTAAACAAGGGGAGAGGCTTCCAATTCCGCTTGTGAAAACAGATGACCGAATTGGAACAATCGGTATTCCAATTGATCCTGAAAAAGTAAAGGGAATTGTGTTTACGAATCAATTGGATTCGCCATCGACAATTGTTCCTCCGGATGAAGAAACTGTTATTATGGCACAGCATTTAATAGAATTCCTTCGAGAAGAAGTCAAAGTAGGCCGATTAACAAATCGTTTAGCGCCGTTACAATCAGGAATTGGTTCAGTGGCTAACGCCGTATTGCATGGAATGTTAGATTCAGAATTTGAAGATTTAGAAGTATATTCCGAGGTTTTACAAGATGCAGTTTTTGATCTTATGGATGCTGGAAAAGTCAATTTTGCTTCTTGTTGTTCTATCACGCTTTCTGAAGAGAAAATGCAACAAGTATTTT
The DNA here is from genome assembly GCF_002975115.1 of Bacillus sp. MYb78. NCBI lineage: Bacteria > Bacillati > Bacillota > Bacilli > Caryophanales > Bacillaceae > Bacillus > Bacillus sp. MYb78. The sequence continues at coordinate 69,381 of NZ_PCOB01000001.1, read as the reverse complement.
CTAACTTTGAAAAATATCGTGACAAATTAATGATGCGTCCACAAGAGATTTCCAATCATCCTGAAATTATTCGTCGCCTTGGATTAATCTCAATTAATACTGCATTAGAATTAGATATATACGGAAATGTTAACTCTACTCACGTTTTAGGTACAAAAATGATGAATGGTATTGGTGGGTCTGGCGATTTTGCAAGAAATGCCCGCCTAGCTATCTTTGTTACTAAATCGATTGCGAAAGGTGGTAACATTTCAAGTATCGTTCCTTTCATTTCTCATGTAGACCATACTGAACATGATGTAGATGTTATCGTCACTGAACAGGGATATGCCGACTTAAGGGGACTTGCGCCAAGAGAAAGAGTGGAACTTATTATTGAGAATTGCGCACATCCAATGTATCGTGAACAGCTACGAGCTTATTACGAAGAAGCAAAAATAAGAGGTGGACAAACTCCTCATATTTTAGAAAAAGCTTTTTCTTGGCATACGAACTATGCTAAAAATGGAACAATGCTTGAAGCGGTAGTAGAAACTGTATAGGTTTGTATCGTACGAAATAGTAAAACGAATGAGTGAGCTTGAAGATTAAATTTTAGAAAAAGAGAACGCCAACTTTTATGGATGGCGTTCTTTTTCTTTAAAAAAATTGTTGAAAATCGTATTGATTATAATAAAGATTTATAAAATTAATTTCTAATTTATGGAAATTAAAGGTTTTTTTGAAGTGCTTTCCGAATCAGTTTAGTAGTGTACATATTGAAAGTGAGGAAAAAGAATCATGAAGATAAGAGAAGCATTATTAAGTGAAGCAAATGAATTAAGCGAACTCGCACTACATTCAAAAGCAACGTGGAATTATAGTGAAGAATTCATACTTGCTTGTAAGGAAGATTTAACAATTACGGAAGAGTACATAAAAAATAATTTTGTATATGTTTTAGAAAACGATAATGCGAAGATTGGTTTTTTCTCATTTTTACGTAATGATAAAGCTCTCGATTTCTTGTATATTCATCCTCATTACAAAGGAAAAGGTTACGGGAAAATACTTTGGGAGTATGTAATAGAAAAAGCCAATGAATTAGAATTAAAAAGTTTTACAATTGATAGTGATCCGAATGCAAAAGGATATTACTTGAAAATGGGAGCACAGTTAATAGGAGAGACACCATCAACTGTCTTTAAGGGTCGTGTACTGCCTCTTTTGAAATATGATGTGTAAAACTATTAATAGTAGGGGAAGATTAGAATGGATGATGTAAAGGAAAAAAGAATATATGAAGCACTAATAAAATCGTGGACAATTGAAAACCCAGCAAAGGGACAATGTGGTGTTACAGCTCTTGTCGTTCAAGACATATACGGAGGAGAAATTAAAAAGACAAAAGTAATAGAGGTATGGCACTTTTATAACTTTATAGATGGGCAGAGATTTGATTTTACAGAGACTCAATTCAATGGGAAATTGAATTATATGGATGAAAAGTCAAATCGGGAAGAAGCATTTGCAGATACAAATGAAAAGCAATATAGCATTTTGAAGGAAAAAATAACAAAAGAATTAAAATTATCTTTTGACTCTTAATCTTTGATAAGTTACTATAATGGTGGTAACTTATTAAAGGGAACTTCATAGAGTTGAAAGGGGAAATACTTTTGAAAACAACTTATGTAAACGCTACAATTGTAACGATGAATGAACAAAACGAAGTGATAGAAAATGGATATATCATTGTAGAAAATGATCAAATTATAGATGTAAAGAGCGGAGAATTCGCTAATGATTTTGAAGTAGATGAAGTAATTGACATGAAAGGAAAGTGGGTTTTACCAGGGCTTGTAAATACACATACACACGTTGTAATGAGTCTCCTAAGAGGTATTGGAGATGATATGTTATTACAGCCATGGCTTGAGACGAGAATTTGGCCACTGGAAAGTCAATTTACTCCAGAGCTTGCGGTAGCTAGTACGGAATTAGGATTGCTTGAGATGGTAAAAAGTGGTACAACATCATTCTCTGACATGTTTAATCCAATTGGAGTAGATCAAGACGCAATTATGGAAACGGTATCAAGGAGCGGGATGCGAGCTGCTGTTTCAAGGACTTTATTTAGCTTTGGAACGAAAGACGATGAAAAGAAAGCGATTGAAGAAGCTGAGAAATATGTGAAGCGTTATTATAAAGAAAGTGGCATGTTAACTACGATGGTTGCACCACATAGTCCATATACATGTAGTACAGAATTGTTAGAAGAGTGCGCACGGATTGCAGTAGAGAATCAAACGATGGTTCATATCCACCTTTCTGAAACAGAGCGTGAAGTACGTGATATTGAAGCACAGTACGGAAAACGTCCAGTAGAATATGCAGCGAGCTGCGGATTGTTTAAACGCCCAACAGTTATTGCACACGGTGTAGTATTAAATGATGATGAGCGTGCATTTTTAGCAGAACATGACGTTCGAGTAGCTCATAATCCGAATAGTAATTTAAAACTAGGTTCTGGTATAGCGAATGTAAAAGCGATGCTAGAAGCCGGAATAAAAGTAGGGATTGCAACAGATAGTGTTGCGTCTAACAATAATTTAGACATGTTTGAAGAACTGCGCATAGCAACTTTATTGCAAAAAGGTATACACCAAGATGCAACAGCATTACCAGTTGAAACAGCTCTTTCTCTTGCGACAAAAGGAGCTGCGGAAGTAATTGGCATGAAACAAACGGGATCACTTGAAGTTGGTAAGTGTGCCGATTTTATTACGATTGACCCGTCTAATAAGCCGCATTTACAACCAGCGGATGAAGTGTTATCACACCTTGTATATGCTGCTAGTGGAAAAGATATAAGCGATGTAATTATTAACGGAAAACGTGTCGTTTGGAATGGCGAATGTAAAACGTTAGATGAAGAGCGTATTATATTTGAAGCAAGTCGTTATAAACGAGGTTTACAAAGATAACTTTTTTAGGCTGTGGAGAGAATCTTCTCCACAGCCTATTTCTAATTTGTAAACCTCACTATATTTTTTAAAACTTTGCAACAGAAGTGATAATGCTAACACTACCCAAAAAATTAGATGTTGACGCTAGTTTTAGAGTACATTGATAGTTAGGACATGTATTTATTTTTGGTTTTTAATAAACTTATTGTATTATTGTGTATTAAATGAACTATTAAGGAGATTAAAGGTAAAGCAGCTCCAATGAGTAAAGTTACTTCACTATTAAATTTATAGTAAGTATAACTTCCAATCCATGAACCAAAGGCTCCTCCCAAAAAGAAAATGGTCATATATAATCCATTAAGTCTGTTTCTTATCTCGGGATTCAAACCAAAGATAATTTTTTGACCTAATAATAAATTTCCTGCTACACCAATATCAATGCAGATACCTGAGATAAGAATTAAAATTATGCTAAATAGTGAATGATCTTGAACAAAGAATAATAGTACGATCGATAATAGTACGAGTGCCATTGATACATTAGTCATTGTAAAAATATAACCTTTATCTGCTATTTTACCAATAGTAGGAGTTAATAAAGCTCCAGCAATTGCAACAAAGCCAAATAATGCAATTTCATTATTTGAAAAATGTAATGGCTCTGATCTTAATAAAATTGGAATAGCTGTCCAATAAAGGCTAAATGCAGCAAATAAACATGCGTGATAAAAAGCTCTTTGTTGTAAAGGAGAAGTATTTATTAGTAGCTTTACCATAGAAGTTATTAAATTTGGATATGTCATGTTACTAGTTGAGATAACTTCATAGTTGGGTAAAAATTTTAGAATTAACAGTAATACGGTAACTAGGGTTATTAATGAAAAAAGAAATACCATTCTCCAGCCAAACCACTCTGTTATTCCGATAGATAATGGGCGAGCAATCATAATCCCAATCAATAAACCACTCATCACTTTACCCACATATTTACCTGCCTCTTCAATTGGCACGATTCTCATTGTTAGTGGAACTAACATTTGAGCTGCACAGGCCCCAATGCCAATTATAGTTGTTAATAGTAAAAAAATAATTCCGTTTGTCGAAATTAGCGTACCAATTAATGAAAAAATAGTTAACCCGATAAGAATTCCTATTATTTTCTTACTTTTCAATAAATCAGCCATCGGTACGATAAAAAATAACCCCAATCCATACCCAATTTGTGTCAAAGTAGTGAGCAATCCAGATAAATCAGAAGAAATGTTCAGATCTTTTGCAATGAATTGTACAATTGGTTGTGCATAATAAATATTTGCAGCAAGTGAACCACAACTAATTGCTAAAATAAATATTAGAAAATTTGTCTTTTTAGTCAATTTTATCATTCCTTTTATTTATTTTGGTACGTTCGTTCCAGAAACTTTAAAAAAGAAAGACTATAGGTCTGCAATAGTCTTATCTACTAGATGATAGGCTGAATTTTTCTCTTTTTTATATTTAGACATTACATTCAAACTATGATTTAAACTTAATAAAGAATATGCAACTAATTCAGTATCAACCTCTTGTGAAATTTCTCCTTTCTTTTTTCCTTCTTCGATAACTTGCTTAAATACTTTTTCAAGTTCATTAAAATCATTTATGAGTATTTCTTCTATGGCAGGGTCAATTTGTCCAATAAGCAGTGAAGAATTAGTTATCATACAACCTTTTGGAATCTCACCTGAATAACATTTTTCAATATGTTGATAAAAAAAGGATTTAAGTGATGCTTTTGTGTTTATACCACTAAAAAGTAAATTTCTCTTTTGAGAGCCATAATTTTTATAATGTTCCAAAACTAGTTTAAATAGTGCATCCTTATCTCCAAAGCTATCGTAGAGAGTAGATCGACTTATACCCATCGTTTCAATAAGATCTGATATATATGTAGCATCATAACCTTTTTCCCAGAATAAATGCATAGCTTTATTTAAAGCGTGTTCTTTGTTAAAACTAATACTTCTACCCAATTTATAACACCTCCATTCATGTAACTTAGTATAAATATTCCGGAACGATAAGTCCAGAATATTCGTCTTAATTTCCGAAAGTTTCGTAAAATATCCGTAAATATTAATTTGGTATTGTGGTATTTAGATGCTATAAAATAGAAAGTATGTATTGAAGCGACAATTAAATTCGATTTTATTGAGGAAAAGTTAAGCTCCTATTAGTTTATATGTTTTTTTCGTTAAAAATCGAAAAGATTCCAAGGTAATCCATATCCTTTTAAAAGGATAGTTTTTTTCTTGAACGAATAAATATTCAAAAGAATGTCGCATCTTTCTGCTAGTATTTCTGCTATAATATATTACGCTTTATAATATTTTATATTTAAGGAGAACAACTCATGAAGCGAAAAAAGAGCCATTTAATGGTAATGGCACTTGTTACATCTTTATTATTAACAGCTTGTAATAATAAAGCGGATAAAAGTGACATAGAGGTTAAAAAACAAGTGTTAAATGTAACAGTATCAGAAGAAATTCCTTCTCTGGACACTGCGAAAACAACAGATGGTACATCAGCACACATTATGCAGAATATATTTGAAGGGTTATATGTATTAAACGATCAAGATCAGCCTACTCCAGCCATAGCAAAATCGTTTAAAAGAAGTGAAGATGGTAAGAAATATACATTTGACTTGCGTAAAGATGCAAAATGGTCAAATGGGGATAATGTAACAGCAAATGATTTTATATTTGCTTGGAAACGTGCAATTAACCCTGAAACAGCCTCTCAATATGCGTCCATGCTCTTTTATGTAAAAAATGCGAAAGAGATCAATAAGGGAACAATGCCTCTTGATGCACTTGGGGTTAAAGCGATAAATAATTATACGTTAGAAGTTGAACTCGAACAGCCAGTTCCGTATTTTTTACAGTTGTTAGCACTATCTATATACTTACCACAGCATGAATCATTTTTGAAAGAACAAGGAAACAATTATGCATTGGAACCTAGTAATCTCATATATAACGGTCCATTTGTATTAGAAAAATGGAAGCATGAACAAGAGTTTCAATTAAAGAAAAATACTACATATTGGGATCGAAAGAAAGTGAAATTAGATGAAATAAACTTTCATATCCTAAAGGATACAATGACAGCTGTAAATTTATATGAAGCCGGAGATTTGGATCGAGTACCTATTAATTCGCAAGTTGTAGACAAGTATAAAGGGAATAAGGAATTACATATGTCGAGTGATCCTGGAATTGCTATGCTTCGTTTTAATGAAAAAAATAACGCGTTAGCAAATAAAAAGGTGCGTCAATCTATTTCATTAGCGTTAAATAAAGATGATTTCGTTGCTCACTTTATTAATAACGGAGCAAAACCTGCAAGTGGACTTGTACCAGTTGGTCATGTAAATGAAGTGACTGGTAAAGATTTTAGAAAAGAAAATGGAGATATTTCCTCATATGATTTGCAAAATGCGAAAAAACTTTGGGAAGAAGCGAAAAAAGAGCTTGGGGTAGAACAAGTAAACCTAGAGTTCTTAACGTTCGAACAAGATAATGCAATACGTATGGCAGAATATATAAAAGGTGATTTAGAGAAGAATTTGCAAGGGTTAACGATACAAATTAAACAACAGCCATTTAAGCAAAAATTACAGTTAGAACAAATAGGTGATTACGATATAACTATGGCAAATTGGGGACCTGACTATAAAGACCCAATTAGTTATTTAGAGTTATTTACGACAGGGAATCCGAATAATAAAATGAATTATTCTAATGTTCGTTACGATGAATTAATAAAGAAAGCGAAAACGGATTTTGTACTAGATACGGAAAAACGATGGGAAGCGTTGCGAGAAGCCGAGCAGGTATTATTAGAAGATGCTGCGGTGGCGCCGCTTTATCATATTGGCTCAGCATATGTACAAAAGGATTATGTAAAAGGAATTGAAAAGCATCAATTTGGTGGTATTTATACTTATAAGAATGCTTATATTGCTAATGAATAAATACAAAAAACCTTACTTTTTAAAAGTAAGGTTTTTTACACATAAATTCTATTAAACTGATTTTAATAAAGCGTAAAAATTCGTATCATATGGGATATCATCTTGATACATATAATTTTTTAGAACGCCTTCTTTTTCAAAACCTAATTTTAATAGTACTTTATTGGAAGCTTCATTTTCAAGAAATACAATTGCTCCAATCCGCTTTAAATGAATCGTATGGAAACCGTATGATATAACCTCAGAAACAGCTTCAGTCGCATATCCTTTTCCCCAGTGTTCAGGCAAAAAGGCATAACTTATATTGGCTCGTTTATGCTCAGAAGACCAATCGTGAAAACCAATGGTACCGATGAGTTCTTTCTTGTCTTTTAATTCGATTCCCCATTTTATACCGCTTCTTGCATTGTAACTCAACTTAAAGTTATGAATGATTTGTTTCACTTGATCAACATCTTGTAACGGTTTTTGGCCATAATAGCGCAGTACATTAGTATTAGAAAAGCATTGTAGTATACGCGGTGCATCTTCTTCGGTAAGTTCTCTTAAAATAAGTCTTTCAGTTTTTAATAAAGGAAACATATTTTCGCTCCTTTTCACATGAAAATAGAATGTATTTGTTATTATATAATTTAATCTGAAAATAAAGATTATTCAAGGTGTAAGGGTAGATTTGATTTATGATAAACTTAGATGTGGAATATATTTCAAAAAAGAGGTTTGGAAATGGAAAAAAATTCGATATTAATTGTAGATGACGATAAAGATATTATTCAATTTATTAATGTGAATTTAAAACAAGAAGGTTTTAAAGTTTTTAGCGCTCATAACGGAGAAGAGGCTTTAGAAATAATAAATAATAACAGTATTCAACTTGCTATTTTGGATATTATGATGCCTCAAATGGATGGTATAGAACTTTGTAGAAGGATTAGAGAGAAACATAGTTTACCAATTATGTTTTTAAGCGCGAAATCATCGGATGTAGATAAGGTAATTGGATTTAGTACTGGGGCAGATGATTATATTGTGAAGCCGTTCAGTACAATTGAATTTATAGCAAGAGTAAAAGCCCAATTAAGAAGGTATACATATTTCAATCAAAATGCTCCCCAAGTAATGGAAAAGAAAATAAACATTAGAGGTTTAGAAATAGATGAAGTGTCGAGAACAGTAATGTTATATGGAGAAACAATGAATCTTACGAAAACTGAATATGATATTTTACACTTAATGGCAGCTGCAAGGAATCGTGTGTTCACAATTGAAGAAATATATGAGAGCGTTTGGAACGAAAGAGCCTATGAAAGTAATAATACAGTAATGGTTCATATTGCAAGATTGAGAAATAAAATTGAAGAGAATCCAAAAGAACCGAAGTTTATTCAAAATGTTTGGGGAGTCGGATATAAAATTGAAGATTAAATCATTACAAGGCATTAGAGCTAAGTTTTTTATCGCATTCATATGTAGCATCTTGTTAGCAACTGTAAGTATAATAGTGTTTCAAATTTTAATTGGAAATACATATAGTCATGTTACTGCATTAGAGGAAAAATATTCATTTTTATACTTTATAGTTTTTTTGATTTTTACTACGACATACTTTGCATGTATGACAAAAACAATGATGAAAAGATTGTCTGAAATTAATAAGAACGTGAAGGAAATAAGTAACGGTAATTTTGAAGTACATATACCTATTTCAAAAAATGACGAGATTGGTGAATTAGCGGCAAATGTTAATAGAATGGCCAAAAGCTTAAAAGAGTCTATCGAGAATGAAAAAAAATCACAGGAAATGAAAAATGAAATGATTAGTAATATTTCTCATGATTTACGAACGCCAGTAACATCTTTAATCGGTTATGCGGACCTGTTAGGAAATAAACTCCATTCGAATGGAGAAGAATGTGAACAATATGTAAGTATATTAAAGCGAAAAAGTTATGAATTAAAAAATCAAGTAGATGATTTATTAGAATACTGTCAAATAAATTATAGAGAGATTGAATTACATAAAGATGAAGTAGATATGAAAGCATTAATTGAACAAATCATGATTGACTTTGTACCACAATTAGATGATGCCAATATGAGCTTTTATATTAAAAGTGATGAAGTGCTACATGTAGAAGTTGATGTGACACTTATAGTGAGACTATTTGAAAATGTAATAGGTAATAGTATTATGTACGGGAGAGATGGAAAGGAAATTGCAATTGGAATTTTCAATAAAACAATGAATGTTGAAGTAGAAATTAAAAATTTTGGACAATGCATTCCGAAAGAGGACCTTCCTTACGTTTTTGAGAAATTTTATCGTAGTGAAAAATCACGTAGTTCTCATACGGGTGGGAAAGGAATGGGGCTTGCAATTTCGAAAAGTATAGCGGAGCTCCATCAAGGGGATATAACTGTACGTAGTAACGATAAAGAAACAGTTTTTACTGTGAAATTACCGCAGTATAAAAAAGTAAGAAAGTCGTAATTATTTCTTTTATATGTCGTAATTTTTACTTTGTATCATTGAGAAAAATGATATGAGAGTAGGGATGCGACATGTGGAAGAAATTTTTATTAGTAATTATAGTTTCTTTTTTAATTATAAGTTGGAGTTTAATTTATCTAGCTAATGGTGTTACATCAGTTTTTGTTTGGTGGAGTATACAGGCTTTTAGTTTTATTTCAGTTTTCCTCTTGATAGGATCAGTAATAATATTTTTTTGGAAAGGCATTTTTAGAAAGCGGATAGATAGAACGCTATTTTTAATCATTCTGTTTTCTATCATTGGAGCTTGGCCTGTCGGTTGGTTTGCTAATATAGGTAGAATTCCTTATCCAGCAGATATACAATCTATGAGTCCTAAAGCAGTAGTTCGTTTTCCTTTGAATGAGCCAGCATTAATAGGTTGGGGTGGTGATCGGTTAGAAATGAACTATCACGTTATAAAACCAAATGAAAGGTGGGCATATGATATTCTCATTCCACCTGCTGAAGTGAAAAGTAGTAAGTTAGAGGATTACGGAATATATGGAGCGAAAGTAATGGCACCAGCTTCTGGGACGGTGGTATCAATTAATAATAATGAACAAGATTTAGTTCCGGGATCGGATAATTTTCAGTCAATGGCTGGGAATCATATTTATTTACGACTAGATGAAACAGGCACATTTTTAATTCTTGCCCATTTAAAGAAAGGGTCAATTAAAGTGAAAGAAGGACAACGTGTAAGAGAGGGAGAAGTTCTTGCTCAAGTCGGTAACTCAGGAAGTTCAAGTGAGCCGCATTTACATATCCATCATCAAAGGCAAGATCCGTCAAAGGTAAGTATGTTTTTTGTGGAAGGATTGCCACTTTACTTTCGAGCTGAAAATGGTGTCATGATGCCGGAAAGAGGAGAATATATAAAAGGGAATTAGGGGGGGAAGCGCTAATGTGGGAGAAGTATTATGTTGAAACTGATAGAGGGAGATTTGAGTATTTTCAAAAGGGTGAAGGAAAACCACTGTGTGTAACGCATTTATACAGTGAGTTTAATGGCAAGGGTAACTTATTTGCTTCGGCATTTACGAATCATTACACAGTGTATCTTATAAACTTAAGAGGGTGCGGAAACTCTACACATGACACCACTAAATATAATCTAGGAATGGTAGATGCAGTACGTGATTTAGAGGCGATACGTAAAGCATTAAATATTGAAGATTGGACGTATGCAGGTCATTCGACTGGTGGAATGCTTGCTTTACAGTATGCGATAATGTGTCCGGAGAAGCTTGTGAAAATTATAGCTGGCGGATTATGTGCATCAGCTGAGTATATAAATCACAAAAATAGTATTTATTGTAGAGATAATAATCAAAATGCTCGTTTAAGAGAAATATTTGCAGTACTTAGGGACACGGCTTCTACAATTGATGAGAGGCGTGCCGTAAACAAAGAATGGACAATGATGTCTTTATATAATGAATCAGCTTATGATGAAATGATTACTAGACCGAACAGCGGTAAAACAGTTTCAAAACGTCTTGATTATTTTTCTTATAAGGAGTTACCTACATTTGATGTGCGTTTACAATTAGAGAATGTAAATATACAAGCCCGTATTTACGCTGGAATTTATGATGCACAGTGTCCTCATGAATTTGCAGTAGAAGTAGCCGAACTTATGCCAAATGCAATAATGTCGACATTTGAATACAGTAATCATTTTCCATTTATTGAGGAGGAAGAAGAGTTTGAAAAATTTGTTGAAAGCACGGTGTGATATGTGAATAGATGATGAAAATTTATAATTCAAAAGAGAAGGCTGTCTCCAAATAATCTTGGGACAGCCTTCTTTTTTCATTACCCTACAAATGTTTGATACAGTAAGAAGATATTTAAAACGATAACGAGTGCTGCAATTATCCAAGCGATAAATGTTGTTATGCGGTGGTTAACGAGTGCACCCATAATCTTTTTATTACTTGTAAACATAATAAGTGGCACTAATGCAAATGCAATACCGAATGATAAGACGACTTGGCTCATGACTAGAGCGTAAGTTGGATTTACACCTAAAGCGATAATAACTAGTGGTGGAATCATTGTAATAAATCGGCGTAAATATAACGGAATATGCATGCGAATGAAACCTTGCATAATAATATCACCCGACATTGTACCGACAGAAGAGCTAGATAGTCCTGCTGATAAAAGTCCAATCCCAAATAATGCAGCCGATACAGGACCTACTAAATTGGTAAATTGAGTGTAAGCAACATCTAAATCTTCAACGTGCAAGCCATTTTTAAAGAATAGTGCAGCTGCTACAATTAACATACTTGCATTAATTGCTCCAGCAATAACCATTGCAATAATAATGTCGATAAATTCGAAACGAAAAATCTTTTTCTTTTGTTCGTCATTTGTTCCGACCACGCGGCGTTGTGTTAATGCAGAATGCAAGTATATTGCATGCGGCATAACTGTCGCACCTAAAATCCCTGCTGCAAGTAATATACTGTCTACACCTTGGAATTTTGGAATAAATAGTCCTGAAAGAAGGGGACTTAATTCTGGTTTTGCATAAAAAACTTGAATCCCAAAAGCAATTACTACAATGAAAATCATTCCTGTAATAATAGCTTCTAGTGGACGAAATCCTCTACGTTGAAATTCAAGGATAATAAATGATCCGGCTGCTGTAATTAAAGCGGCAGGTAGCATCGGGATTCCAAATAGTAAGTAAAGCCCCAATGCAGCTCCAATAAATTCCGCTAAATCTGTAGCCATAATAACTAGTTCACCTTGTATCCATAAGCCGATAGACACAGGCTTTGGAAAGTTTTCACGAGCTATTTCGGGTAAATTGTTTCCTGTAGCAATTCCTAATTTAGCCGATAAAGTTTGGATTAATACAGCCATTAAGTTAGAAGCGAGTATAACCCATAATAGTAAATATCCATATTGTGAACCAGCTGCGATATTTGTAGCAAAGTTGCCAGGATCAATATAAGCAACGGACGCGATAAAAGCGGGTCCTAAAAATGGTAACAGTCTTTTCCAGCCTTTTGTTTCTCCACTTAAAGCTAAGTGAGCTGATTGTACAGTTGTACTTTCAGAAGGGAGATGTTTATCTTTTGTTATATCTTTATTCATAGTAGTTTTCCCCTTTAAAATGTTAACTTGATGAAATTATTGTATTTATTCTTACTCATTATTTCAATACATTTAAATATGTTATGTGATAATTTCATTTGAACACGAAAGTTTCCTTAATGCAAATTATATGCCTTTATGCAATGTATGGTGTGATAATGTAAAATGAATTGGGAGTTTATGGTGTGATGACGTGGGGAAACATAGTGAATTAAAGGGCTGTTTTTGAAATTTATGTGAACATAAAGCTGATAATACAGCATATTAATTGATGGAATTGCAATTGTATGATATATAATATATTGGGATTACAACATAACCATAGTGTTATGATGTGTAATCTTGTTTTTTATTTTTGTTAACTGATAGAAAATAGTATAAAGAAAAGAAAATGGGATTCATTTTCTTATTATATATGTTTTGATATGAACGTTAACTTATACATGATTTTAAAAATTAGATAGGTGGTAGAAATACATTGGCAACTACAAAACCATACAGAGTATTACTATATTACATGTACACAACAATTGAAAACCCAGAAGAATTTGCTGCAGAGCATTTAGAATTTTGTAATTCACTTGAATTAAAAGGAAGAATTCTTGTAGCAAAAGAAGGTATTAACGGAACTTGTTCTGGAACTGTAGAGCAAACAGAGAAATACATGGAAGCAATGAATAATGATCCACGTTTTGATGGTATCGTATTTAAAATAGATGAAGAAGAAGGGCATGCATTCAAGAAAATGCACGTACGTCCTCGTCCAGAATTAGTTACACTTCGTCTAGAAGATGACATTAACCCACACGAAATAACTGGGAAGTATTTAGAGCCAAAAGATTTTTATGAGGCAATGAAACAAGAAGATACAGTTATCATTGATGCACGAAATGATTATGAGTTTGATTTAGGACACTTCAAAGGTGCGATTAAACCTGATATCGAATCATTCCGTGAATTACCAGATTGGATTAGAGAAAACAAAGAAACACTTGAAGGTAAAAAGATTTTAACTTACTGTACAGGTGGAATTCGTTGTGAGAAATTCTCTGGTTGGTTAGTTCGTGAAGGTTTTGAAGATGTAAGTCAGCTTCACGGCGGAATTGTAACGTACGGAAAAGATCCAGAAGTACAAGGTGAGCTTTGGGATGGACAATGTTACGTGTTTGATGAGCGTATCGCTGTTCCAGTAAACCAAAAAGAACATGTTATCGTTGGTAAAGATCACTTTACAGGTGAACCATGTGAGCGCTATGTAAACTGTTCAAATCCAGAATGTAATAAGAAAATTTTATGTTCTGAAGAAAACGAAGCGAAATATTTACGTGCATGTTCTCATGAATGTCGTGTAAGTCCACGTAACCGCTACGTAATACAACATGAATTAACGGAAGAGCAAGTAGCTACTGCATTAGAGAAAATCGAAGCTGGGAAGTAAGCTGAATTCGTATAATAAAAAAGGGTATTCCAAGTTTTAATTTGGAGTACCCTTTTTTTATTATCCAGTCCTGTCATTCGTCGTTTTTTGTCGGTAAGTCGATATATTTAAAAATCGCTGATAAAAATTTCACTTACTGCAGCACACCAAGAATTTGAAAATAACCTTCTTTAGTTTTTATCCTCTTTCTCTTTAACGGCAGAAAGTACCGTTTGTTTTACCCAAGCTTTTCTTTGTTTATGCTGTAGACCCCATTGATATAAACTTTGGGCTCCTAAAATAAGTGAAATGACAATGCCGCTAATCGCAATTAATAGAGCGAAAAATTCAAGAGGGGACGATATTTTGTTTGAATCGGTGTTTCTTAAAAGGTCAATCATAGTAAACCCTAACATTTGGCCCACTACAGAGTAGAGCGTTAAAATTAATAATAAAAGGCTATCTTTTTTAGAGGCGACATTTTCTTGATATTTAAACAAACTATCAAGATTTTGTTTCGCGTTCGAGTATAGAACCTCAATATTAAAAAGTTTTCTTAAGCGGAAGAAAATATCTTCACTTTGTGATTGGGATACTAATTCTAAAGAAAAATAATTAGCAGTGAACGAATTGATCGAATAAATTAATTTCTCTATTTCATTAGTATCTTGTTCAATGTTTAGCTCAGCATAGGCGTTTGCCATTTTTAATAAAACAATTTTATGAAATAGGTTTAATAATAAAGCGTAATAAAATTCTCCGAACATTTGACTAGCAAGTTTAGAGATTTCGCGTTCTCCTTCATTTGTTACACATGTAAAAATATGTTCTTCCATAATGAAATAACGATTTGGAGCCCATCTCTGGTAAGCGTGTTTTTTTAAATAGTCATGAATGTAAGGAAGGTTATTTGCACTTACATATGGTTTACCATCACTTGTTAATCCGGAAAGACTAGAAGTACGATAAACATCTACTTCATTAAGTTCCATACCTTCTTTTAGTGACAATAAAGTTTGAACGTACATTCTTTGGTCTTCAAAGAAAGGGAAGGTTTGAAAGTATGAACTTCTTAATCTCTTCTTTTCAAAGAAATCAGTTACGCCATGAAATAAATAACCAAAAATGAATTTTTCAACTTGGGAATACTTTTTTCCGTTACATTCAATACAAATAGACTCATTTGTATCAGTGTTAGTTTCAAGTACACGGAAGCGAGCAGCGAATTCGATTGCTTCAGATAAAGTCATGTTTGGAGCAGTGTTTACTTCTGTTCGAATTGTTAAGAAGCCAAGTTCATAAGGACAAAGTGTTACATCAATAGAGTGTATCTTGAATGGGATTGAAATAAGGTTTGTTGTTAAATGTCCAGTTAAGTTAAGGTCCTTTGAATAACGTTGCAAGCCCTTTTGATGCTCTGAATGAGGAAAGAGAATTTTATTTGTAAATGAAAGATAGTATGCTTCCATATTTTGATGTGAAACTTTAAACTCCCCATAATATGTATTTTCATCATCGAGATGATCGAGCCGAAAAGGACGAAAATCGTTTTTTTGTAAGAAAGGGAACATATTTTGTTCATATCCAGCTTTAAACGAAAACGGGAATATAAATTGGAATATAGCTGTTGTTACACCTTTTTCCTCAATTGATTGTATTGCCTCCATCTACATTGTGTCCTTTCCATATATGCTATAGAAACAACATGCCCAAATTTATTTGAAAATAACCACTCTTTTATACTCAATTGAGAGTGAAAATTCAGCTTATTTAGTAGAGGACATGTATAATGTTATGTATACTAAAAGTTATAAAATTGTATTTTGAAAAGGGGCATGCTGTATGCGGATTTTAGTATTAGGCGCTGGTGGAGTCGGAGGATTTTTTGGTGGCAGATTAGTCGAGAAGGGAGAAGATGTCACGTTTCTTGTTCGTAGTAAACGGAAAAAGCAATTAGAGGAAAGAGGACTTGTAATCCGAAGTGTTAACGGGGATTTTTCCTTCCAACCGAAATTAATAACGAAAGAAGAGAGAACTTCTCAATTTGATGTTATTTTATTTTCAACAAAAGCGTATCACTTAAACGAGGCTATTCAAGATTTGAAGCCGTTTGTTGGCGATAATACTGTAATCATTCCATTGTTAAATGGTATCGCTCATTTATCACTACTACAAAAAGAATTCGGCGAAGAAAAAGTAATTGGCGGTTTATGCTTTATCGAGACGACGTTAAACGATCAAGGAGAAATTGTACAAACTAGCGCTGCCAACAGACTTGTGTTTGGAGAAATTAAGTCTCAAAATTCAGAGAGAGTAAAGCATATTTCTAAAGCATTTTCAGGTACGAAGTCTAGTTTTGTTTTAAGTGAAAATATTACGCAAGATATGTGGCATAAATATTTATTTATTACTGTAATGTCAGGTGTGACAACGTTAATGCGTGCACCAATTGGACCAATCCGTGAAAGTGAAGGCGGCCGTGATTTTATCCGTAATGTGTTTGAGGAATCTGTACAAATCATGAGAGTATTAGGAGCTCCAGTAAAGGCTAATATTGCCCAGGAACATATGAAAACGATTGATAAAATTTCGTATGATATGAAGTCATCAATGCAACGTGATATGGAAAAGGGTTCGTTTATTGAAGGGAAGCACTTGCAAGGATATTTACTGGATGTAGCAGAGAAATTTTCTATAGCGGCACCATTATTAGAATCTATATATCAAAATTTAAAGGTGTATGAAGAGATGACCTTTAACAAATCTGTAATAGAATTAGATGTATGAAAAAATAAAAAAGATAGCAATATATAAGTGTATTGCTATCTTTTTTATTTTTTGTATGACAAATTATTTATTTCTTTTCGTTCTATCTGTCAAATTTATTTCCTGTTCACGTTTACCATATAACTGATTAATTTCATTTGCTACTGCATCTAAATATGAATCGGAAAAAATAGGCTTCTTTTCTTTAGACATATGGGTCTCCTTTGCGGATTTTTAATATTCATTATGTATATTTCTCAGCGGATTATGCGCAATCATTTTAATTTTTTTCTTATTAAAAATTTTTGTTTACTTTTTGAAAATAAAGGAGTATTATAATCCACAGTTTCAATTTTCTAAATCGCTGAAACCGCATGGTACGGGGGACCCGTTTTTACGGATTAGTACATAATCCGATGGGGTGAATCCTTGAAAAAGGTAGGGCTACTCATAGGCCCGAATCCGACAGCTAACCTCGTAAGCGTTATATTGAGAAGGAAGGTGGAGCTTGTGCGACAAAAAAAATAATGTC
The DNA here is from genome assembly GCF_002975115.1 of Bacillus sp. MYb78. Classification (NCBI taxonomy): domain Bacteria; kingdom Bacillati; phylum Bacillota; class Bacilli; order Caryophanales; family Bacillaceae; genus Bacillus; species Bacillus sp. MYb78. The sequence continues at coordinate 52,047 of NZ_PCOB01000001.1, read as the reverse complement.
TACAAGTCTATTTCGCTATGGCTTGTAGACATTTTTTGTTTTCTGAAGAAATCGTTTACTGGCTGTAACAAGCAGAAAAGTTCGTACAAAATTATTGGAGAGTGGACAGCATTGGTTTCATCTATTAAAAGATTTTTAATTGGAAGACCGTTAAAATCAACAGAGCTTGGAGAACAAAAGCTTAATAAAACGAAAGCTTTAGCTATTTTATCTTCTGATGCATTGTCATCAGTTGCTTACGGTCCAGAGCAAATTTTAATTGCTTTAGCAGGTGTGGGAGCGATCGCTTATTGGTATTCCATTCCGATCGCTGTTGGGGTATTAGTATTATTGACAGCCCTTATTTTATCTTATCGTCAAATTATTTTTGCTTATCCGCATGGCGGGGGAGCGTATGTTGTATCAAAAGAAAATTTAGGGATGAATCCAGGCTTAATTGCTGGAGGATCTTTATTAGTCGACTATATTTTAACTGTTGCGGTAAGTGTATCTGCAGGTACAGATGCGCTAACATCTGCTTTTCCTAGTTTACATGCACATAATGTAATCATTGCGATTATATTTGTTATATTTATTACCATCTTAAATTTAAGAGGAGTAACGGAATCAGCTTCCGTTTTAGCATATCCTGTTTATTTATTTGTTTTAGCACTATTTATATTAATTGGTGTAGGCATATATAATATTTTGACTGGTCACGTTTCACCAACTTTACACACGCCGATCGGAACGCCGGTTGCGGGCATTAGTTTGTTTTTACTGTTAAGGGCATTTGCATCAGGTAGTTCTGCTTTAACAGGTGTTGAAGCAATTTCAAATGCAATTCCGAACTTTAAAGATCCTGCGCCAAACAATGCTGCAAAAACATTGCTTGCAATGGGTGCATTACTTGCTGTGTTATTTTCAGGAATTGTATTTTTAGCTTATTATTACGGAGTGACGCCGAGTAAAGAAGTAACAGTTGTTTCTCAAATTGCTGAACAAACATTTGGACGTAATTTCATGTACTATTTCATACAAGGTACAACAGCTTTAATATTAATTCTCGCAGCTAATACAGGCTATTCTGCATTTCCTTTATTAGCGGTTAACCTCGCAAAAGATAAATTCATACCGAGAATGTTTACGATTAGAGGAGACCGTCTAGGTTACTCAAACGGTATTATAATACTTGGAGTTGCTTCGATTATTTTAATTGTAGCTTTCCAAGGACAAACAGAACATTTAATTCCGTTATATGCAGTAGGTGTATTTATTCCATTTACACTTTCTCAAACAGGGATGGTATTAAAGTGGCTTCGTGAAAAACCTGAAGGATGGGCTTTAAAATTAACGGTTAATTTAATTGGTGCAGTTATTAGTTTTATCGTAATGAGCATGTTCTTTTTAACTAAATTTGCACAAGTTTGGTCGATTCTTATTTTCTTACCTGCTATTATCTTCTTGTTTCATCGAATTAAGAAGCATTATGATGCAGTGGGTGATCAATTAAGTTTAAAAACTTGTGAACCTCTTATTCCAATTGAGGGGAATGTAATTGTCGTTCCTGTAGCAGGTATGACGCATGTAGTAGAAAATTCATTGAACTATGCGAAATCTCTTTCTGCAGATCAAGTTATCGCTGTATATGTTGCTTTTGACAGAGAAGAGGAAAAGAAATTTGAAGAGAAATGGAAGGTGTGGCAACCTGAAGTAAGGCTTGTTACATTACATTCTCATTATAGAAGTATTATTCAGCCGCTAACGAAATTCATTGATACAGTGCAGTATAAGGCAAGTGAATCGAATTACCGCGTTACGGTCGTTATACCACAGTTCATTCCGAAAAAAGGTTGGCATAACATTCTTCATAATCAATCCAGTTTACTCATACGTGCGTATTTACTTTATAAAAGAAATGTTGTTATTACGACAGTTCCATATCATTTGAAAAAATAAGAAGATTTTTGAAGGATAGCTTCGTGAAAATGAAGCTATCCTTTTTGTGTATATGCTATGCATAATTGCATATGGGTTTAAAAATTATATCGATATAATTTTATCTGTTATTTGCAAGTAGTGTTTTCTGTTGTGATATGTAGATATTTCAATCAATAAAGTGAATCGGATTATATTTTGAAATAAGGACATGAAAGCTTGAAAATAAAGGGAATGAAAATACTTCTTTACGTTATATAAACAGCTGTGTTTAAATGACCTTACAGTACAAAACATATATGAAAACAAAACGAAATTTCATATTTACGCATGTTGTTTAGTTAAAAATGAATAATATTTTTACGTAATATATTCACTGTGTGAATGTGGGAATTTCGATGAAATAGAAAATTTATACAATATTATTCATACTAAACACATATGAAAAATAATAAAATGTTTTGTGACGATAAGTAAGTACTGTAGCAATACGAGAGAGGTGGTTCATACATGGATCACGGTGAGAACGTTCTCTATTTTAATCATCTCAAATTATGGGCAAGAAAATAGAATAATAAAATGCGATAGTAATAGTTGCTAATACATAGGAGGAGTTAAAGTGAAAAAGACTTTAATTACAGGGTTATTGGTTACAGCAGTATCTACGAGTTGCTTCATTCCTGTAAGCGCTTACGCTAAGGAGGGGCAAACAGAAGTGAAAACAGTATATGCGCAAAATGTAATTGCTCCAAATACATTATCCAATTCAATTAGAATGTTAGGATCACAATCACCGCTTATTCAAGCATACGGATTAATTATTTTGCAACAGCCAGACATTAAGGTAAATGCGATGAGTAGCTTAACGAATCATCAAAAGTTTGCAAAGGCGAATGTACGAGAATGGATTGATGAATATAATCCGAAGCTAATTGACTTAAATCAAGAAATGATGAGATACAGCACTAGATTTAATAGCTATTATAGTAAGCTCTATGAACTAGCAGGAAACGTAAATGAAGATCAGCAAGCAAAAGCAGATTTTATGAGTGCATATGGAAAATTACAATTGCAAGTACAAAGCATCCAAGAGAGTATGGAGCAAGATTTATTAGAGTTAAATCGATTTAAAACAGTATTAGACAAAGATAGTAACAACTTATCAATTAAAGCCGATGAAGCAATAAAAACACTGCAAGGATCAAGTGGAGATATTGTGAAATTAAGAGAAGATATTAAAAGAATTCAAGGGGAAATTCAAGCTGAACTAACTACTATTTTGAATAGACCTCAAGAAATCATTAAAGGTTCTATTAATATCGGTAAACAAGTATTTACAATCACAAATCAAACTGCACAAACGAAAACAATCGATTTTGTTTCTATCGGTACTTTAAGTAATGAAATTGTAAATGCTGCAGATAGTCAAACGAGAGAAGCAGCTCTTCGCATTCAACAAAAGCAAAAAGAGTTATTACCACTTATTCAAAAGTTATCACAAACTGAAGCAGAGGCGACTCAAATTACATTCGTTGAAGATCAAGTAAATAGCTTTACAGAATTAATTGATCGTCAAATTACAACTTTAGAAACGTTATTAACGGATTGGAAAGTTTTAAATAATAATATGATTCAAATTCAAAAGAATGTTGAAGAAGGCACGTATACAGACAGTAGTTTACTTCAAAAACATTTCAATCAAATTAAAAAAGTAAGTGATGAAATGAATAAGCAAACAAATCAATTTGAAGATTACGTTACAAACGTTGAAGTACATTAAACAGAAAAATAATTAGCGATATAGGGAGAGAAGAAAAATGACAAAAAAACCTTATAAAGTAATGGCTCTATCAGCACTTATGGCAGTATTTGCAGCAGGAAATATTATGCCGGCTCATACGTATGCAGCTGAAAGTACAGTGAAACAAGCTCCAGTTCATGCGGTAGCAAAAGCTTATAATGACTATGAAGAATACTCATTAGGACCAGAAGGCTTAAAAGATGCAATGGAAAGAACAGGTTCAAATGCTTTAGTAATGGATCTGTACGCTTTAACAATTATTAAACAAGGTAATGTTAACTTTGGTAATGTATCATCTGTTGATGCGGCTTTAAAAGGAAAAGTCATTCAGCATCAAGATACAGCGAGAGGAAATGCGAAGCAATGGTTAGATGTATTAAAACCACAGCTTATTTCAACGAATCAAAATATCATTAACTACAATACGAAATTCCAAAACTATTATGATACTTTAGTTGCTGCAGTTGATGCAAAGGATAAAGCAACTCTTACGAAAGGCTTAACTAGATTATCAAGTAGTATTAATGAAAATAAAGCGCAAGTGGATCAGTTAGTAGAAGACTTGAAGAAATTCCGAAATAAAATGACTTCGGATACGCAAAACTTCAAGGGTGATGCAAATCAAATTACATCTATATTAGCTAGTCAAGATGCAGGGATTCCACTATTACAAAATCAAATTACAACGTACAATGAAGCAATTAGTAAATATAATGCAATTATTATCGGTTCATCTGTTGCGACAGCTCTAGGACCAATTGCAATTATCGGTGGTGCAGTAGTTATTGCTACGGGCGCAGGAACACCGCTAGGAGTAGCATTAATTGCAGGTGGCGCAGCAGCTGTAGGCGGTGGTACAGCTGGTATCGTATTGGCGAAGAAAGAACTTGACAATGCACAAGCTGAAATTCAAAAAATAACTGGACAAATTACAACTGCTCAATTAGAAGTAGCTGGGTTAACGAACATTAAAACACAAACTGAGTATTTAACAAATACGATTGATACTGCAATTACAGCGTTGCAAAACATTTCAAACCAATGGTATACAATGGGATCAAAATACAATTCTTTACTTCAAAATGTGGATTCAATTAGTCCAAACGATCTTGTTTTCATTAAAGAAGATTTAAACATTGCGAAAGATAGCTGGAAAAACATTAAAGACTATGCAGAAAAGATTTATGCTGAAGATATTAAAGTAGTAGATACGAAAAAAGCATAATCGAATACGAATCGTTAGGGCGTTAAGTGTTGATGAATGATTTGAAGCTCCTGTTCAGTTGTGAGCAGGAGCTTTTGATATCCTTATAAAGAGAATAGGTGAAAAATATGCAGAAACGATTTTATAAAAAATGTCTTTTAGCGGTAATGATTGCTGGGGTGGCAACGAGTAACGCATTTCCTTTACATCCTTTTGCAGCAGAACAAAATGTAACGGTGCTACAAGAAAATGTGAAAAACTATTCTCTTGGACCAGCAGGATTCCAAGATGTAATGGCACAAACGACATCAAGCATATTTGCAATGGATTCATATGCAAAATTAATTCAAAATCAACAAGAGACGGATTTAAGTAAAATAAGTTCGATTAATAGTGAATTTAAAGGGAATATGATTCAGCATCAAAGAGATGCAAAAATTAATGCAGCATATTGGTTAAATAATATGAAGCCTCAAATTATGAAAACAGATCAAAATATTATAAATTACAATAATACTTTTCAATCGTATTATAATGACATGTTAATAGCGATTGATCAAAAGGATAGCGGGAAATTAAAAGCGGATTTAGAAAAGTTGTATGCGGATATTGTAAAGAATCAAAATGAGGTAGATGGATTATTAGGAAATTTGAAAGCTTTTCGCGATAGAATGGCGAAAGATACAAATAGTTTTAAAGAGGATACAAATCAGTTAACATCGATATTGGCAAGTACGAATGCTGGTATTCCAGCTCTAGAGCAACAAATAAATACATATAACGATTCGATTAAAAAGAGTAATGATATGGTCATTGCTGGTGGCGTACTTTGCGTAGCTCTAATAACATGTCTTGCTGGCGGGCCGATGATTGCGGTTGCGAAAAAAGATATCGCAAATGCAGAAAGAGAAATCGCCAATTTAAAAGATAGAATTTCAGGAGCACAAGCAGAAGTCGTAATTTTGACTGATATAAAAAATAAAACAACAAACATGACAGAAACAATTGATGCAGCAATTACAGCACTACAAAACATATCAAATCAATGGTATACAGTAGGTGCAAAATATAATAATTTACTACAAAACGTAAAAGGAATTAGTCCGGAAGAGTTTACGTTTATAAAAGAAGATTTACATACAGCGAAAGATAGCTGGAAAGATGTAAAGGATTATACAGAAAAATTACATGAAGGTGTGGCAAAGTAAACAGTGGACTAGTTCTGCTGTTTATTTTTTTATCCTGTTTTTTTGAGAAATAAATTTTTAAAGAATCATTATAGACTTTTACTTTATTAGTATTAAGTGAAACTTATTCACTTAATTTCCTATCAGAAATTATAAAGTGAAAACAGAACATGAAATACGCAAAAAATATCACAGGGCAGATTCTCAAAATATTTCAAAATCCACCCTGTGATCATATACTCATTTACAAGTGAAAATAATTAATACCCTAAAATATCTACTTCAGCTGCTGAAGCAAATCCATTCTGTCCTTTCGTTACTTCCACTTTTACATACTTTGCAGTAACTGGGGTAAATGTTGCCGTTTTCTTATCACTATTATTTTCCCATGTTCCTGATGATATTTTGTCATACGTAATGCCATCTACACTCGTATAAATATTGTAAGTTAAAATACGGCCATTTTCTGACCAATCTTGCCTTGGAAGATATGCCAATTGTGAAATGGTACGTGTATCACCAAGTTCTAGTGTCAAATTGTAAGGATATTGATTTGGTGTCCAAGTACTATGCCAAAATGTATCTGTTTTTCCATCTATCGCCTTACTAGCTGAGCCCGTTGATTCCTCACTATTTGCACTTGCCTTCATTATTTTTTTTGACAATACAGCAAGTGGTTTAACAGGTTTAGCATCCGTCGCTTCCCATATAGGTGCAATTAATGTTGGGTTGTTTAAAGCTTCTACTTTTTGTCTCGTTTCTTGTGTTGCTTTTAATCCCCATTTATCAAAGAATGGCAGTACATTTTGTTTTGCTATTTTCGATGTATTGTAAATAAATGCCTGTATTTTATCCTCGTCTGTTTTGGGAAGTTGATCCTCTGGTATCTCACGATATAATTTGTGGAGATTTGGATAAAAATCATCCCCATATGCCAAATGAAGTTGCCAAAGCATAACAAGTTTTACAAACAGGTCGTCAATATTTTTATATTCCTTATTTGTTTGTTTTAAATACGCAAAAGCTCTATTATAATCTCCCTCTGTATCTAAACGTGTTGGTATATTTGGGTATATTTTCTTGAATGCAGCTAAAGAATATAGATTATTAGTTACTTCACCCATACCTCTTAAATCATTCCACGTCCATGGATATTGTTGTCGTGCATGTCCCGCTTCATGCATTTGTCCCCACCCAAACTCATTGACATTTAAAGTGCTTTTGATAGCTTCACCAGCAGTCGTAAAGACGGCTCCATCCCAACTTGCATACATGCCCCAACTTTGTGCGTTAGGATTTTCTACAAAGGCCCAAATACGACGAGTTGAACGATGTAAAGGATTAGGATCTGTTTCAGATAGCCCTGCTAACTTGTCTTGCGCTCGAATCATTTCATCATATTTATTTAATAGGGGCACAGGATCTTGATTTACAATATATTTATTGGCACTATCACGAGTTACAGTTAGCACCGCTCGTTCTGATTTCAATTGTACTGCATGTGCATTTGGATAGTTGTTCATCATGGCAATCCAGTCTGCTTTTGTGTGTTTCCCTAATACAAAGAAAGGAATAGGGCTACCGCCTTGCGTTACTTGCACCTTAACTGTTCCTGTGCTTTGAAAATTATCTAACCCTAATACGCCGCCGTTTGGTGAAGAGATAGTATTAGAGCCCGGAGAAAGATCAATTTCTTTTCCCCATTCTTTATCATATTGATGTGTCCCAATAATGGCTCTAATCTTTTGCGTTCCTGATACTGTAATTGTAACCTGTTCATTAGGTTTCACATATATGCCTGTTGGCATATAATTTTTTTGCTCACTTCTTTTTTCTCTTTTTGCTTCATCCCAAAAACTTCCTGTACCTGGAAGGTCAAACTCTCTTTGTTCAAATTGAGTTGCAGTTTGTGCAGTTTCAGCATGTACATCTAAATTGTTTGACATAATAGGTGTAAATAACGTGGTTGCTAAAATAGCAGATGTTGCAAACACCTTTATAGTTTTTTGTAATCTACAATTCTTTCTTCTGTTCATATAGATCAGTCCCTTCGTTAAAATTCATTATTACTTACATACGAAATATCAGTTTTTTCACTAATGCCGAAAGTGGATTTTTTAAATTCACACTTATAAAAAAATGTTGATGATATTTTTAGATGAGTAAAAAAAAGCATAGTAACACTTCAAGTTCCCTTCCTGATTAATTTAGAAACACATTACCTTCATTGATTTTTTTAATCACTCCTCTAAGTAAACAATTAAGATAAATGTCCTATCTCAAAGCTCCTTTCCTAATTTTGGGATTACGAATTAAGTATAGTTCAAAAATAAAGTTATACAATTGAGAAAAATTAAAATGTTAAAAAATTACATTCCCGTAAAATTTTTAACATTTACTAAAAAATATTTGTTATAGAGAGGAGATTCACATACCCATCAAGCTAAACTTTTGAAATATCTCCAAAAGGAAAATTCTATCTCTTCATAATTATTCATACAATCCGATTCAGTTTTCCTTTCTATGGGGGCAATTTAACTCTTAACTTGATGGGCATGTGGCGTTACCTCTAGGAGATAGCTTCATCTAGATAGGATAATGTAAACATGAAAAAATGGGTAAAGTGGAAACACGTTTGTTTATTTGCAAAATGAATAAAAAGAAAACCCCCTTGCAGATAAATGTAAGGGGGTTTTTTTGAGTAGTAATTTCGTATCCATGTGTGCGTAAAAATTTTTCCGTTATCGCTCCCTTTGATAGAATCCATTTTCATATAGGTTTTTTACTGAATTTTTTTAAAAATTAAATTTTACGGCTTGATAATTCGTTCAAAATGATTTAATCTTATGTCAAATGATATGTTTATCTATCAAAAATGCTTTTGTAAAGATAAAGGAGTGATTGAGAATGTTAAACGTCCCATTGATGGTAAGCCTTTAGGTGCAGCAGCATTGAAAAGGTTGGGAAGAAATGAGTGAGCTTTCACAATAAAGAACTCTATAACTTTATGTAATGTTTGATACCTTCGATTAGATTTTTTGAAAAACAAACTAATATTAATTGAATCAAAGTTTAGAAAGTAAATATATGAGTAGTAGAAAAAATCCATTAGTTGTTATCATGTCTTGATGAAAAACGTAAAAAATAGGCAAGAGAAATTCTGAGAAAGCCTGTTCAGAAAGTATGGTATAAAAGCAGGTTAGTGAGAGGAATTCAAAACCAATTTGATAAAAGCGAGGTAAATAATATGACTTTTGAAGAAAAATTACAAGCATATGCAGAACTTACGGTGAAAATCGGTGTTAATATTCAACCAGGGCAATACTTATTAGTCAATACATCAGTAGATGCATTGGATTTCGCCCGTATAGTTGTCAAAGAGGCTTATAAGGCTGGGGCAGGGCGTGTTCATGTTAATTTTTCGGATGAAGAAATGGAACGTGCTTACTTTGATTATGCCTCAGATGAAGAATTTAATCGCTTCCCAGAGTGGATAGTCAAAATGAATGATGAGCTGATCGAACGTAAAGGAGCACTATTAATGATAGATGCTACAGATCCTGATAAATTTACAGGTATTTCATCTGAGCGTCTAGCTACCTATCAAAAGGTAGCAGGAGCTGCTCTGAGAAACAATCGCAACGCCGTAATGAAGGATTCAATAGCTTGGTCGATGGTAGCAGTTCCTTCACCAAAGTGGGCATCGAAGGTGTTCCCGGATTTAGCAGCTGAGGATCAAGTACCAGCATTATGGGAGGCTATTTTTAAAGCTGTTCGTATTGGTGAAGGCAGTGCTATTGAAAAATGGCGTGAACATGTAACAAATTTAGAATCTCGTGCGGTCCTACTGAACAATAAAAAATATATGAAGCTTCACTATACAGCGCCAGGTACTGATTTAACAATTGCATTAGCACCACAGTATAAATGGATTACTGGAGGTGGTAAAACTCCTGATGATACTATCTTCATGGCTAATATGCCGACAGAAGAGGTTTATACGTTACCGATGAAACAAGGTGTAAATGGCTATGTAAGCAATACAAAACCACTAGTTTATCAAGGGAATATTATCGATGGCTTTAAACTGACATTTGAAGAAGGAAAAATTGTTAAAGCTGAAGCACAGGTAGGACATGATTTATTACAAGAGCTTATTAATGTGGATGAAGGCTCTTGCTATTTAGGTGAAGTAGCACTTGTACCACATGAATCACCAATTTCAGCATCGGGAATTTTATATTTTAATACATTGTTTGATGAAAATGCATCGAACCATTTAGCGATTGGTAAAGCTTATCCAACTTGCTTAGAGGGTGGAAGAGATTTAGAAAACGATCAGCTTGAAACGTTAGGTGCAAATATTTCAGTAACACATGAGGACTTTATGATTGGCAGCAGTGAGATGGACATCGACGGTATTCTATCAGATGGAACTGTAGAACCAATTTTCCGTAAAGGTAGCTGGGCATTTTAAGTTTTTAATTTGAAGAAAGGAGTAGAGTGGATGAAGCGATTAGCATAATCGGTGCAACTATATAGGTGTTTCATCTGCTTTTGCTCAGGCTGAAAACTAGCTCTTTAATTAGAAGTAAAATGCATGCAAAGGAGATAGGCCAATGAATTTCTGGGAAGTTGTTTTGATAATTGTAAATTTTAGTCTATTGAGTTGGGTACTGTTAGTAGGCGGGGAAACGAAAAAGTGGTCTAAATTAGCTACTTTGGTTGCCGTTGTAATGGTTACAGTTCAGTTATTGGCAGAAGGTTTTAGGTGGCAGATGATTCCGGCATATGTATCCCCAGTTATCTTAATTTTATGCTATTTATTAACTGGGCGGAAAAAGGGTTTTAGAAGTTCGGGTATATTCATAGTTAAGACTTCGTTGCTATGTATCTATTTGTCTGTAGCAGTTGCGCTACCCTTACTTATGCCAGTATTTTCATTTGAAGAACCAACTGGATCGCATAGGGTCGGTACGAAGGTATATCATTGGATTGATCATCAGAGAAATGAACCATATTCGAAAAATCCAACCGATCGGCGCGAACTGATGGTGCAAATTTGGTATCCTGCAGCTGAAAAAAGCAAGGGGGATCGAGAACCTTATATTCGTAACATAAATGAGCTCTCCAAGGGATTGGAAAAAACATTGTCCATTCCTGCATTTGCATTCAGCCACATGGAATTGGTAAAGTCTCATTCGTTTATGGATTTACAACTCTCAGACTCAGAGAATCACTATCCCATATTACTTTTCTCTCATGGTTTTAATGGTTTTCGTAATCAAAACACGTTTCAAGTTGAGGAGTTGGCTAGTCAAGGGTACATTGTTCTAAGTATCGATCATACCTTTGATGCTGCAGCTACCGTCTTTCCAGATGGTCGAACTGCTTACGTACAGCCCATCAATTTAACTGATGAAGGGGATAGCCACATAAAATTATGGGAGGAAGATGTCAGCTTTGTCCTTAATCAGATAGAGAAACTTAACCAAAACGATGAGACCGGCTTCTTTACAGGAAGACTGGATACATCGCGAATTGGAATGTTTGGCCACTCTTACGGTGGAGCTACCGCAGCACAAATACTTGCAAAAGATTCTCGTGTCAAAGCAGCTATCAATATGGATGGTACATTCTATGGGGAAATTTTTCCTGAAAATGGAATTGGAAAACCGTTTCTGCTCATGAGTGCAGAAGAGCCTGATGAAGCAGATCCCTATGAAGTGAGGGAGCGATACGGACGTGGGTTAGCTGGTGGTGGTATGTCAATGCTCATTCCTCATACGGATCATACAAGCTTCACTGATTTACATTTGTTCTCCCCTGTGTTGCAGAGCACAGGTGAAAATCCAAAGGAAGTTCATCGTATTATCAACGAATTCAGTCTGGCATTTTTTGACCAGTATGTAAAACAGAAGGATGACGGCTCCATCCTTAAAAGGCTGATGACCAAATACCCGGAAGTGAATTTTAAAATAAACCGATAACTTTATGCAGAAAGTAACTCGTACCATTTCCTTTGGCTCTTGTATTTATTACATTAAAGAATTTAATTTCTTCATCGTTATCTAAATAATGAAATGCTAAAAATGAAACATTCAAAGTGCTATCAGTTTCAGTAATATAATTCTTTTTGAAAAGCTACATTCAGCAGCTGGACACTTTATTTGAGATTGTTTATTATAATATCAAATGATATATTTATCTATCAAAAATGACGACTTTATACAGAAAAAGGGAGAGATTGACGATGAAGAAAGACTTGTCAGCGTTGAAGGAAGCGAGATTTAATGCAATTCTTGATTCAGCTACTATATTGCTTGTTGAAAATCCTACTGCTTCGATGAATGAAATTGCGGAATATGCGGGAATTGGAATTGCTACACTCCATCGCTACGTCGAAAGCAGGGAGAAATTGATGCTGTTCTTGGGCCATCGGGCTATACAACTGGTAAGTGATACTGTAAACCAGATTCCACTGGATGAGGAAAGAAGCGAAAACTATATCCCGGAACTCATTGAAGCGTTAATCCCTTTAGGTGACAAAATCTATTTTCTAGGTCATGATGCATCTGTATTTAACAACAAAGAATTAGGTGAAGCAGAAGAGAAGCTGAGGGAACCCTTAAGACGCGTTATTGAATTGCTACAACAAAGAGGTTACTTTCAGCAAACAGTTAGCAGTGAATGGATTTTGAATACGCTTTATGCTCTGCTTTTCCATACCTGGGAACAGGTACATGAAGGAAATGTGGCTAAAAAATCTGCTGCAGAGCTTGTTTTAAATACATTTTATTATGGTTTCAAAGCTAAGGATGAATTGAGAGGGAAGTGAACTGATTCAAATCCATGATAATTAATATTAATAATATAGAAAGTGAAAAGGAGCAATAGGATAATGAATAAAATCTCTATTGTAAAGGCTGTTCATCAATCCATGGTCGGCGCCCAGCTAAATGTAATGGCATTGGAATACATGGCGTTTCCACTTGCAGGATCTGAGGAGAAGAACACAGTCGATTGGACATTTTGTAAGCTATGGCGGCAGGAGAACAACCGTTTCAGTCATCAATACGCTTATGAAGCTCAAATGGACGGGAAAACTTTAGGGATGATTACTTGCTATCCCATACCCGTTTTAAATCGTCTTGCCTGGCCCACTTTTAAACAGCTGCTTTCGTTCCGAAAGCTGGGTTTTGTTGTTTATAACATTCAGAATATCAAAATGCTTTATTCCATGTTTACCTTGAAGGAGGGAGAAGATGACGAGTTTCACATCGGAACAATTGCCTTACTGCCCGAAAGTCGAGGACTAGGGATAGGTACCAGACTAATTGAATTTGCTGAGGAACAAGCTTCGCTGCAAGGCTTTGCCAAATGCTCTCTGACGGTAAAGAAAGAGAACCAACTTGCCATTAAATTGTATCAGAGGATAGGCTACCAGATTACAGGTGAAATCAATAAACCAAAGTTATCGTTGTACAGAATGGTCAAAAACGTAGAACCTTACAACCATTTATAAAAAATTTGTACAGTATTAGGGTACCGCCACATTGCTCATCAACTTAAGAATTTAGAATTACCCCAAAACGAAAAAATGGACTTTTTGTACAAGTTGACACAAAATTTCGTTTTGGAGGTACTAAAAAATTTTAGCTTGATAGTGATGGGGGCCTCTATATAAAAAAACACAGTTTACACTCAAACTGTGTTTTTTCGACGTACAATGATTTATTAATATCTCTTTTTATTTACTTATATACGTACAGCTGTACCACTTACAGCAACCATTAACATTCCATCACGAACAACTTCGTAATCTACGTCAATACCAACGATAGCGTTCGCACCTTTTTGTTTTGCAAGTTCTTTCATTTCGTCCATCGCAATATCACGGGCTTCTTTTAGCTTACTTTCATAAGCACCAGCACGGCCACCAACAACATCACGAACTGAAGCGAATAAATCGCGTACAATGTTTGCACCCATAATAGCTTCCCCATTTACAATATCAATATACTCAATAATCTCTTTACCTTGAATTCCAGAAGTCGTTGTTACAATCATGACTGACACTCTCCTAATATATTATAATTTTTGATTAGCTTTCTTATGGCTTTCTTATGCCGTAGAAAAAGTGGTTCTGTTGCCAAGAATACTCGATAGAAACATAGAGCATTTTTGCATTAAAACTTGCAATTGTCTAACATATGTTTTCCTATGACATATGCAATTGAATAAAAGTAATAGAATTATTTAGCATATGTATCGCCATAACATATGCAAGGGATCTGTTAGAAATAAGATAAGCCGCAGTAAGTATCACCGCGCCAGGTAGATATATAGCATAATCCGAAAGCTGGTTCGTATGAAGGAATGTAAAAATTAGAATCGAAATGATAGATGCAATAGCAGTACCAATATAATGTGAAAAACGATTTAATATTATATGACGAAATATAATTTCTTCAAGTATTGGACCGAGAATACCAAATACAAGTAATGTAAATATAAGAGGTATCTCCGCGCCCGTTTCAAGGAGCTGTTCTTGATTCTCTGGCTGACCAAGTGCGAGAAAACGCATAACAGTCTGTTCTACAATTACCGTAAATAAAACCACCAGAGGAACACTTACTATTTTCAAAATTGTCTTCTCTTTAAAATAAGCAAAACTCTCAATAATTTCTTTCTTAAATAAAATTATTCCTATAATAGCAGGTACAGTAAAAGCAATGGCACTAATAATAAATTCTGAGTCAGCTAAATTGCTGTTAGTTAAAAGTGATAGGCCAAATAATATGAACCAGCCAAATTGAAGTAGTGTAAAGATTGTAAAAACTAGTAGCATATTAATTTCTTTTTTATTGGTTTGTATAAAGTTCACTTTGTTACCTCCATAATTAAATTACTTAGAATCTTTGATTTTTCTTTCTGCATTATGTTCTCCTTCTAAAATATATTTATATAAATACCGAACCGGACCGTTCGGTTCGGAAACTAATGATACTATAAGTTTCTAGTTTTTTAAACCCCTTTTATAAATTATTAATAAAATAAAAATGGTAAACAACAAATATATTTATATCTCAGTTGCTTATTTACAAGCAAATTTCAGTACTCATTAATTTTTGACAATTAGCTTTTTATAGAATGAAGTGATAAGGCTTTTAACTGCAAGGACTGCGGGAGATATCCTAATATACGAAGTGAAAGTGGGAGTAGTTCAAACACTTTAGCTAAACATATTAATAAAAATTATATATAATAATCATATGTCTATACGTTAAAATTAACTATATATTTTTACACCTCTACGATTTTAGGTAAAATTAGTTGTATAATATGACTGAATTAAACAATCGGTCATGTTATTTTAACAGAAAATTCACTTAAGTTATATGGATAATATAATTTGATTAACTTCTTTTCAAATTGTATTGTTTGAGGTTTCCATAAGATAGGGATTGATAAGATATTTCTGTTCCGAACTTATTTATACTTACAAAAAAATTAAGAAAATAGAGGGTAAACATTACCTAGAATATTAGGATCGTTTTCATTAGGAGGATTACAAAGCATGACTAAAGTTGATAAGGTAAAAGAAAAAATTATTGAAACATCATTATATTTATTTAATACTAATGGGATAACTCGCACATCCATTCAGGATATAATGACAGCTACTGAGTTACCTAAAGGATCTATTTATCGTAGATTTAAAAGTAAAGAAGAAATTGTCCTTGCTGCCTACGACAAAAGTGGTGAGATTATGTGGAGTCATTTTCATAAAGCAATGGAAAATAAAAAGAATGCAATTGATAAAATCCTTGCAATATTCCTTGTATATCAAGATGCAGCTAATAATCCTCCTATTGCTGGAGGCTGTCCATTACTTAATAGCGCAATTGAAAGTACTGGAGTATTTCCAGAATTACAAAAAGCAGCAGCAAAAGGCTATGATGATACAGTAATGTTAATGGCTTCTCTCATAAAAGAAGGAATAGAGAAACAAGAACTTAAAGAAGATATAGACATTATATCACTCGCTTCTTTTCTTGCCTCTTCAATGGAGGGAGCTATTATGGCAAGTCGAGTATCTAACGATAATATACACCATCATTACTTTATTGAACAAATAAAACATCATCTTTTCACTTATTCTAAATAAGTGGGAACTTGCTTGTTTTCATCCGATTTTTATAAAGTTAAATTGAATACATACCCCCTATGGACAGTATCTTTTGTTTATGAGGGGTATTTGAATAGATTTTAGCAAAGGTAGTCTTTAGATGATGTTTCATGTTTCTTATTGAACGATTTCATTATATATAATAAGCGTAATAGAAGTTCAGTTAAATAAAATTCGGTAGTCGAATTTTTTTGCATAAAGCTGTATAATGCTTGTAACGAAAGGGAAATACAGGAAGGGATTTGTAATGAGTTACTATGGAAAAAGATAAACAACAATTAAGCGTTGAAGTTGCAAGATTATATTATCAATCAGATTATAGTCAGCAAGAAATTGCTAACAAATTAAATATTTCAAGACCGACGATTTCTAGATTGTTAAAGTACGCGAAAGAAAAAGGGTTTGTTCAAATTAGCATCGCCGATCCATTTGCGGATTTAGATAACGTTGGGAATTTACTGAAAGAAAAGTACAACTTGTTAGAGGCACATGTTGTGTTTTCTCCAGTACCGGAATATGCAACGATTACAGAGTATATAAGTAAATATGCTGCTGAGTATATGGAAAAGACGGTTAAAAACGGTGATATTGTTGGTGTAAGCTGGGGAATGACGATGTATGAAATCGCTAGAAAAATCGTACCGCAACATGTAAAAGGGGTAGAGGTTGTCCAGTTAAAAGGCGGTATTAGTCATTCGAGTGTAAATACATATGCGAATGAGACGATAGCTTTATTTGCAGATGCTTTTCAAACGACGCCAAGAAATCTACCTCTTCCAGTTATATTTGATAATGCAGTGACAAAAGAATTAGTAGAGCAGGATCGACATATTCATCACATTATTGAAATGGGGAAACAAGCGAATATTGCAGTTTTCACTGTAGGAACAGTGCGAGACGAAGCGCTATTATTCCGATTAGGTTATTTCGATAAGGATGAAACAAGTTTACTCAAAAAACAATCGGTCGGTGACATTTGTTCACGTTTCTTTGATGGAGACGGAAATATTAGTAGCGAAGAGATTAATCAGCGTACAATTGGAATTGAGTTAGAGGAACTGAAATTAAAGAAACGCTCTATTTTAGTTGCAGGTGGTAATAGAAAAATAAAAGCAATTGATGGTGCGTTACGTGGCGGGTATGCAAATGTATTAATTATCGATCAGCATACAGCAAAAGAACTGTTACATTATCAAAAAGGTTAGAAATAAAAGGAGTTCTCAAAATGTTAATTTTGAGAACTCCTTTTATTTTGTTATGTATGAATGATAGGAGTCTTTTTTGAACACAAATTGCCTTTTTAAAAATAATTATGGATATGGAGATACATACTACCATTGTTAACAAAGAAAATTTGATTATATATGAAGTGTTCTTTGTTAGAATGCGCTTTATTTACTACAAGAAAATGCCTTTTAAAAAATAATGAACAAAATTTCAAAAGTGTATTTACATTTGTTCAACTAAGAGTTAGAATGAAGTTGTTAAAAGATATGAGGAGTGAAGATAATGAACATTGCAAAGTTAATTGACCATACAATTTTAAAAGCTAATACTACTAAAGAAGATGTTATGAAAGTAATCGAAGAAGCAAAGGAATATAAATTCGCTTCTGTTTGTATTAACCCAACATGGGTAAAATTAGCGGCTGATGAACTAGCTGGACATGATGTAGACGTTTGTACTGTAATCGGTTTCCCATTAGGAGCAAGCACTACTGAAACAAAAGCATTTGAAACAAAAGATGCTATCGCAAAAGGTGCAACTGAAGTTGATATGGTAATCAACGTAGGCGCTTTAAAAGATGGCGACAACGAGTTCGTTGAAAAAGATATTTATGAAGTAGTACAAGCAGCAAAAGGAAAAGCGCTTGTAAAAGTAATCATTGAAACTTGCCTATTAACAGATGAAGAGAAAGTACGCGCTTGTGAATTATCAGTAAAAGCTGGTGCTGACTTCGTAAAAACTTCAACTGGATTCTCAACTGGCGGAGCAACTGCTGAAGACATCGCATTAATGCGCAAAACAGTTGGACCAAACGTTGGTGTAAAAGCATCTGGTGGCGTTCGTACACGTGAAGATGCAGACAAAATGGTAGCTGCTGGAGCTTCTCGCGTTGGAGCAAGTGCTAGTGTTGCAATCGTATTAAATGATGCAAAAGGTGCTACAGATAACTACTAATCGATAAAAGCTTAAAGCAATAGATATACGTTTAAAGTATATCTATTGCTTTAATAATTGAAAAAAATGTAAGCGGATACGAATGGGAGGAAACGGCTTATGAAATACTTAATCGGTGTTTTTGGCCTCGTATTGATTTTAGGTATCGCTTGGCTTGCTAGTAATGATAGAAAGAAAGTCAAATATCGTCCAATCATAACGATGGTTATATTACAATTCATTTTGGGGTTTCTATTATTAAATACAAGTGTAGGGAATATATTAATTAGCGGGATAGCAGATGGTTTTGGAGAGCTATTAAAATATGCCGCTGACGGTGTGAATTTCGTATTTGGTGGATTAGTAAATCAAAAAGAGTTTTCGTTCTTTTTAAGTGTATTAATGCCAATCGTATTTATATCAGCCTTAATAGGTATTTTGCAACACATTAAAGTATTACCTATTATTGTGAAATCTATCGGTCTAGCATTAAGTAAAGTAAATGGAATGGGGAAACTAGAATCATATAACGCTGTTGCTTCTGCGATTTTAGGACAATCTGAAGTGTTTATTTCAGTTAAGAAACAACTAGGATTATTGCCAGAGAAAAGAATGTATACATTATGTGCATCTGCAATGTCTACCGTTTCAATGTCTATCGTTGGATCGTATATGGTGTTATTAAAACCACAATATGTTGTAACCGCTTTAGTGCTTAACTTATTCGGTGGCTTCATCATTGCTTCTATCATTAACCCGTATGAAGTTACTGAGGAAGAAGATATGTTAGAAGTACAAGAAGAAGAGAAAAAGACTTTCTTTGAAGTATTAGGGGAATACATTATTGATGGATTTAAAGTTGCGATTACAGTAGCAGCTATGTTAGTCGGTTTCGTTGCTCTTATCGCATTCATTAATGCAGTATTTAAAGGTGTAATCGGTATTTCATTCCAAGAAATTCTTGGTTATGCATTTGCACCATTTGCATTTATTATGGGTGTACCTTGGCATGAAGCAGTTAATGCCGGAAATATTATGGCAACAAAATTAGTATCAAATGAATTTGTCGCTATGACAGATTTAGCACAAGGAAACTTTAATTTCTCAGATAGAACGACAGCGATTATCTCTGTATTCTTAGTTTCATTTGCAAACTTCTCTTCAATTGGAATTATTGCAGGGGCAGTTAAGAGCTTAAATGAAAAGCAAGGGAATGTAGTCGCAAGATTTGGTTTGAAATTACTTTTCGGTGCAACATTAGTAAGTTTCTTATCAGCAACGATCGTTGGCTTATTATTTTAATAGATTCATATCATATAAAAAGGAATGGTGATTGTAATGAGAATGGTAGATATTATTGCAAAAAAACGTGACGGCAAAGAATTAACGACTGAAGAAATCAAATTCTTTATTAATGGATATACAGACGGAAGTATTCCTGATTATCAAGTGAGTGCACTTGCAATGGCAATCTTCTTTAAAGATATGACAGATCGCGAACGTGCAGATTTAACGATGGCGATGGTTGAGTCTGGAGAAACGATCGACTTATCAGCAATTGAAGGAATTAAAGTAGACAAACATTCAACTGGCGGTGTTGGTGATACAACAACATTAGTATTAGGACCATTAGTAGCTGCTTTAGATGTACCAGTAGCAAAAATGTCTGGTCGTGGATTAGGACATACAGGCGGAACAATTGATAAATTAGAAGCGGTAGAAGGATTCCATGTTGAAATTACGAAAGAGCAGTTCATTGATATTGTAAACCGTGACAAAGTAGCTGTTATTGGACAAACTGGAAACTTAACACCTGCAGATAAAAAGATTTATGCATTACGTGATGTAACAGGAACAGTAAACTCAATTCCATTAATCGCGAGTTCAATTATGAGTAAAAAAATTGCAGCTGGTGCTGACGCAATCGTACTTGATGTAAAAACAGGTGCTGGCGCATTTATGAAAACAGAAGAAGATGCAAAAGAATTAGCTCATGCAATGGTGCGTATCGGAAATAATGTAGGACGTCAAACTATGGCTGTTATTTCAGACATGTCACAACCTCTTGGATTTGCAATTGGTAACGCTCTAGAAGTGAAAGAAGCGATTGATACGTTAAAAGGTGAAGGCCCAGAAGATTTAACGGAATTAGTACTTGTATTAGGAAGTCAAATGGTCGTACTTGCGAAAAAAGCAAATACGTTAGAAGAAGCTCGTGAAATGCTAATTGAAGTGATGAAAAACGGAAAAGCAACTGAGAAGTTTAAAGAGTTCTTAAGCAATCAAGGCGGAGATAGTTCAATTGTAGACAATCCAGAAAAAATGCCACAGGCGAAGTATGTAATTGATGTACCTGCAAAAACTTCAGGTGTTATTTCTAACATTGTTGCAGATGAAATTGGTATCGCAGCTATGCTACTTGGTGCTGGCCGTGCGACAAAAGAAGATGAAATCGATTTAGCAGTAGGATTAATGTTACGTAAAAAAGTTGGCGATGCAGTAAAAGAAGGCGAGCCATTCGTAACAATCTATGCAAATCGTGAAAATGTAGAAGATGTAAAAGCAAAAATTTACGAAAATATTTCTATCGCTGAAACAGCAGTGGCTCCTAAATTAGTTCATACAGTTATTACTGACTAATCATAATTACACATACTTTAAGGGGGAAATAATATGGATAAGAAAAAATATATCGAAGAAGCAAATAAGATGTTAGCAAAAGCATATATTCCGTATTCGAAATTTCCTGTTGGCGCAGCATTAGTTACGAAAGAAGGTAAAATCTATACTGGTTGTAATATAGAAAATGCTTCTTACGGTTTATGTAACTGTGCAGAAAGAACAGCGATCTTTAAAGCAGTATCAGAAGGAGAGCGCGACTTTAGTTACTTAGTTATTACAGGAGAAACTGATGGACCGATTTCACCATGTGGTGCGTGTAGACAAGTAATTGCTGAATTCTGTGATCCGAAAATGCCTGTATTACTAACGAATGTAAAAGGTGATGAAAAAGAAGTGACTGTTGAGCAATTACTTCCAGGTGCTTTCACAATTGACGATTTAAAATAAGTTAAAAAGCCATTTTGCAATTATTAATTGCAGAATGGCTTTTTTGTTCATATTCCGTTCATAAACTTTGCGTAAAATGATTGCAGCGAATATGGAAAGTTTACAGCAGGAGGAATATAATGAAGAAATTCTATAATGCGGCATGTAGTTACTTATTGGTTTATGATTTTGCTAAAAAAGTCATTTAAATAGATAGGAGTGGAAAGTATGATAGCACTTTTATCAAGTGTCATAGCGGTTTGTATGGCTGTTGGGGTAATGTTTCTACGTTTTAAAGCAGCGAAAAAGCCGGTAACGAAAAAGAAAATTATATTACCACCAATTTTTATGAGTACAGGCACGATGATGTACTTTTTACCAGATTTTCGATTAACATCGTTAGAAATAGTCGAGGCAATTAGTATAGGGATTATTTTCTCTATTTTTCTTATTAAAACAACTAAGTTCGAAATAAAAGGCGAACATATATTTATGAAACCGTCAAAAGCATTCATATTCATTTTAGTAGGCTTATTAGCTGTACGCGTGGCATTAAAGTCATATTTAAGCCAATCAATTGATTTGGCAGAGTTAAGCGGCATGTTTTTCTTACTAGCATTTGCGATGATTGTGTCGTGGAGAATTGCGATGTATCGCTCGTTTACTAAATTAGAAAAGACAATAAACAGAGCTGGAATTTCTATATAGGAAATCCAGCTCTGTTTATGTTTTATTGAAATTCTTTAGCGCGGAACTCATTTGCTTAATTTTAAACGTATTTGAGCATCTTGTAATGCAACTGGTGTAACGTTAAGACCATTCGAATCAACAATTTTTGTATTTAATAAAATGGAATCTAGGCTTCCACGAAATGTTTCTGTATAGTTTTGACGTAACATTTGTTGTTCTTGTTTTTCATCAACTGTTAATCCAGATGTTCTTTCTTTTTTTGATAATTCATTAATACGGAATAAAATGTTTTGCATTTGTTTTCACCTCTAGTTAGAATTAATTTCATTAGTTACTTACTAATGTATAGTTATTGTAACCTATCTTTCATTAAGTGTCAACGTCTATAAAAATTTCTTTTTTGTAAGGGTATGGAGGGAAAAAGGATGTGAATAACTTAATGATACTTGAAATAGAAAAGATGTTAATATACAATACCGTAGTAGGGTATAAAATTGTTGTTTTACATTATGAAAGAAATGAGCACAAAGGAGTATGTAATAATGAATGCAGTAATTTCAAAGAAAGAAACAATCATCTCATATACGATTGCTATTTTATTTATTTTAGCCATGGTAACAGCGGGTGTGTTATTAAATGATCCGGAAGTTATTCTGCCGGAAATGGCAGCGATGGCAATTGCTTTATGGGCGTATCGTGAGCCAGGATGGTTAAGGCAACCAGAAAAAATCTTCATTGCACCTTCAATAACAGCTGTGATTGGTTTTATGGTGAATCAAATGGATATTGCTTATTTAGGGAAAGTAAGTTTAACGCTTGTATTCATGATGCTTTTTTTACGTGTAATTCAATCCAATTTAGCACCATCTATTGCGACAGGTTTATTACCATTAGTAACAAATGCAACGGAATGGTCATTTGTTATCGCGGTATTCGCTTTAACATTTATTTTAATGGTTGGTGTTCTTGTATTTAAATTGAATAACGGTATTAAGCGAAAAGTGCAAATACAGTATAAATATATGACTGTATTTCTCATACTAAATTTCGTATGGATTAGTTTATGTTGGATAACTGGTTATGAACAATTAGCAGTTATTCCACCAATATTAGTTGTTGTATATGAATCACTTCAAAAGCCGATGTACAATGAAAAAATGGCTTTTAAACAAATAGTAGTATTAACTACATCTGCAACTGTTGGAACAATATTGTACTTTGCGATTGATTCATGGATTGTAGTCACTTTATTAAATATGATATTAATGCTTATTTTATTAAAAATTGTTGGTGTACGTATTCCAGCAGTGTATGCATTTCCATTATTGCCGCTCGTATTTCCAGATGAAATGATAAAGATGTTACCAATAGCTTCATTTGTTGCGGGAGTATTTTTATTTGGTGCAGTACTACTGTATAAAAAGTGGGAGATGAAGCAAAAGGGCATGGCAATGTAGATAGAGTAAAGATAGCTTTTAATTAGTAAAATAAATAGACACCTGTGAGTGTCTATTTATTTTATGAAAAATTTAGTTTAATTCATTTAAGTAATGAACAAGTTCTGATGCTTTAGAGAAAAATGGAGAATGGTCAGCTTCTAAAGTAATAATTTTCTTGCAAGGTGTTTCTGTATTCATTCGGCGCTGAAAATCAATTGGAATCGCTCTATCTAGAGTCGTTTCAATATAAATGCGATCTATGGCTCCAAAGTTTTCTTCAGATATTTTCAGCTCTTGTTGGAAGGGTCCTAGTGGTTGAGGACGCATTTGATTAAAAGATGCTTCTTTAATAGAACCGTCTTCTGTAGCATTTAAAAATGTTTGTTCAATTAGATTAGGTATAAGTTCAGCAGTCAAGTCATTTTCATTTATAGTGAATTGCGGGCCATCTTCTCCGTCTAATTTACTACCAAGACTTTCTCCATTTCGTGGTAAGAAAGCACAAAGATATACTAATTTATCGATTTTATTTGGTATAAGTTCAGCAGTTTGAGTAATAACGATTCCACCCATACTATGTCCAACAAGAATAACCTTTTCATTTTGTTGATTTATATTAGCTGTTACTGCATCAACATAGGAATCTAACGTTATATTTTGTGAAGGAGTTGTATCTTTCCCACTTCCAGGTAAGTCTAGTGTAATAACAGTGTGACCTAAAGCCTCTAGTTGAGGTTTTACTAATTCCCATGCCCATTCACCTTGCCATGCTCCATGTACTAAAATGTAAGTACTCATTTAATCAACACTCCTCTAGGGTATATAAGTTTCATCTATTTGTAATATTGATGATGTATACTCAGTGTAAATGAAGTGGTTTCATAAATATAATGAAGGTTATTTATAGATGATATAAATATATTTTATATAAGGAGAACAGAATGAATGTTTTTGATTTTAAAGTCTTTACATATGTGGCTCGTTTAAATAGTATTAGTCTGGCAGCAAAGGAATTACATATGACACAGCCAGCAATAACACATATTATTAACAAATTAGAGAAACGATATGCTATAACGTTATTTGATCGCTCTAGACAAGGAACGATTCTAACTGAAAATGGCAAAGAATTTTTAGTTGGTGTGAATCGACTTCTAATGGAGTATGAAAAACTTGAGGAAACAGCTTTCCAGTTGAAGAATAAAAGCTTGTATAAAATTGTACTAGCTACGTATCCTTCCGTTACTGTATATTGTTTGGCGGAGTGTATTCAACTAGGGAATATTGATCATAGTCAATATGTACTTGCAGTTCGAGAAGGAAGCTATCAAGAAGTGTTAGATTGGCTATCATCAGGTAGTGCAGATTTTTCTATTTCTATAAAAGAAAAATTAATACAAGGATTTCATTATGATGTCATTGGTGAAGATCCGTATGTTATGGTTTCTTCAAAAAAAGTTCCGCCTAACCTTACTATTAATGATATAAAAAATTATCCTTTTATTATGCCGCTTTCTGGTTGCAAAGAAGTGCTCGAACCGTATTTGATGAAAAATGAAATAACAGTTAATAAAGTGATGGAGTCAGAATCAATTAGTTCAGCATTAGCACTTACTATACAAGTTAATGGTATAACAATCGTTCCGTTATCAGGACTACATAAGCAAATTATTCATGACTTCATTGTACAGCCGATAGAAATTACAATTCCACGACAACTTATTATGCAATGGTCACCTAAAAAAGAGAATGACCCGCTGTTTCTCGCGTTTGTTAAGAATTTATTAGCTCAACTACAGCAAAAGAAAAAATGAATATAATATTACAAAAGATAAGCTCATTTCACTAGAGCCTATCTTTTGTATGTATTACCAATAAAGAGCAGTATCATAAAATCCGATTAAAATAAGGAGAAAACCAGCTATACGCT
Source organism: Bacillus sp. MYb78 (assembly GCF_002975115.1). NCBI lineage: Bacteria > Bacillati > Bacillota > Bacilli > Caryophanales > Bacillaceae > Bacillus > Bacillus sp. MYb78. Next base: position 26,479 of record NZ_PCOB01000001.1, on the reverse strand, counting down.
GAATGCTATTTCCTATTTTCCTGCTCTTCTTTAGTAATGCCCCGTTTAATCCCAGATAGGAGATGAAGGACATTAATACGACGATAGGAAGCGCAGTTCCTATCGAAAAGAACGTTGGAAACAAGTACCCGTAATTAAATGATAAAGATAAAGGGATTAACGTTCCAAAAAATAGAACGAACATAGTCGGACAAAAAGCTAAGGAAAAGAAGAATCCGAGTAAAAATGAACCAACTTCATTTTGATTTCGTATAAATTTAATCGAGAAGAAATATCTTCTTTTTATAATACCTGACAACAGTAGCCCCATTAAAATTAATAGGGGTCCCATCATTTTTCGTAACCATGGAAAATACAAAGTCAATATTTGCTGAATCTCTTTTCCTAAAAACCATACTAATAGTCCAAGCGTCGTAAAAGCCATTATTTTTCCTAAAATGAATAAAAGTATATGTTTCCATACATGTCCCTTTTGTAAAGATTGGTTGCTATAAAGTGTAATAGCACTAATGTTTCCTGTTAATCGGCAAGGAGCAAGGGTACCTACTATGCCTAATAAAAATGAAAATAAAAGAGGTACAGATTTCGTAGCATTCGCGGCATCCATTAAAGGAGACATGAGTTGATAGCTCCATTCACTTATTGTTGAAAACACATTATATTCACCCTTCTACTTAAATTGGAATGTTCCTTCATTAGCAATCTGCTTCCACGTATTACCCTCATCTGTAGAGATGAACACATTTGATTTCATTGTAGCAAATACGATTTCAGCTGAATTTTGAGGGTTTTGTGAAATATACATAATTGCATCTTTAGAATCTAAAGGTGGAATTTGTATGTTTGTTTCTTCATTTGTAGCAATTGATTTCTTCGTTACGATTGGCTTATTAATAGGGGCCTAAATAACATCTTCATTACTTAATGTAATTGCGGTCGATTCAAGTGATTTAGGGAATAGTTCAAATGTATTTCCGTAATCTGTAGATAAGTAAACACCGTCTTTAGCACTTACCGCGACTACACTAGATTGATTCGGATGTACTGAAAAGGAATGAATCGTACTTGAAAGACCTTTTAACTTACTATTTTTCCATTCTTGTCCGTTGTTCGTACTGAAATAAAAACCTTGTTGTAATTCAGAATTAGGGCGTTCGTTGTATAAATAAATTGCTTCCGTATTATATCCGACAGCAAGGTTATGAAAATCGGATTCTCCATAAAACGCTAGCTTTTCAAGGGTATTACCGCCATCAGAACTTTTCAATAATCCTAAAGGATTTTTTAAATTTGCACCTGGTTCAGGATGACCGCTGGCAAAGAACCCGTTCTTCGTTGCCTGAAAGCCCATATAATCATGTAGTCCAGTTTTAGTTTCAAGCCATTTTCCATTTTGATAAACTTTTATCCCGCTATGAGTGGCGATAGAAACCCCAGACATATTTCCTGCATAGCCAATTCCGTGAATGTGCTCGATTTTTCCAGATGTAATTTCTTTATAGAAGTCTTGCGGACTCGTATTTGCTGTTTCTATATTTTTTGGCTGAGATTGCACCGTTTCTTTTTTCACTGGTGCTGTTTCGACGTTGCTAGAACATCCTGAAATTATTAATAAAGAAGTAATTGCTAACCCTGTTGCTACATAATGTTTCAAAGTTATGGCTCCTTTCCTATATATGAGATTTTAAGTATATGGAATAAATATCAAGAAATTGTGGAGTGGTATGCATAATTTAGCGTGGAAGAGGCCCGAGTAATGAAAATTCTCCTTTCGCTATGAGTATAATTAATTGACGAAAAATTATAACAATAATAGAATAAATTGTATTGATGATTAGTTTCACAAGCATACATAGAACACTAGGGGGATTATTATGAAATCAACATTTTTTGCTCAAAATAGAGAAAGACTAACGAAAACATTACCTGATGAATCCGTTACGATTTTATTTGCGGGACAAGCACCGCATATGTCAGCTGATGCACATTATAAATTTGTACCGAATCGTAATTTTTACTACTTAACGGGAATCGATGAACCAAATGTTATTTTTATGCTGAAAAAGTTTGGGAATAGTGTAGAAGAGACACTTTTCATTGAAAAATCAGATCCAGTAATGGAAAAATGGGTTGGGAAGACAGTTTCTAGCGAAGAAGCAGAGGGAATTTCAGGTATAAAGAAAGTTTTATATTTAGATAGCTTTGAAAAAGCAGTATCAAATATACTCTTTACAGAAAATGCGAAGCATCTATATTTAGATATAGAACGTCGCGAGTGGAATGGTACGGAGACAAAAACATTAGCATTTGCTAAACATGTAAGAGAAAAATATCCACACGTAACAATTGGTAATGTATATCCGAACATTTGTGAATTACGAGTTTTTAAAACCGAGGAAGAAATTGAAATTATTAAAGAAGCGATTGCTATAACGAAAGACGGTATTTACAACGTACTTAAGCATGCAAAAGCAGACATGATGGAGTATGAATTAGAAGCTCAATTTGATTTTACACTGAAATCATCTGGCATTAAGCATCATGCGTTCAATACAATTTTGGCAAGTGGTAAAAATGCTACAGTTCTTCATTATGAAGATAATGATGCACAAATTCAAAATGGTGATTTAGTATTGCTAGATTTAGGTGCTCAAAAAGACTACTATAACGCTGATATTAGTTATACATTCCCGGCAAATGGAATATTCTCTAGTCGTCAAAAACAAATTTATAATATTGTATTAAAAGCATTAAAAGAAACAACAGAGATTATTAAGCCGGGATTAAAGTTCGCTGCATTAAATGAGCATACAAAAAAGGTACTGGCAGAAGAGTGTAAAGCAATTGGTTTAATTCAAGAAGATGAAGAGTTATCAAAATACTATTATCATGGTGTCAGCCATTTCCTTGGTTTAGATACACATGATGTAGGAACATATAAAGATAGAATGTTAGAAGAAGGTATGGTTATAACAATTGAACCTGGTCTTTATATTGAAGAAGAATCAATTGGAATTCGTATTGAAGATGACATTCTTGTAACGAAAGACGGGTATGAAAACTTGTCAAAAGATATCATTAGAGAAGTTGAAGAAATTGAAGAATTTATGAGTGTAAATAATGAACATGTAAAAGGAAACCAAGCTGTAGTTAAATAATAAAAGAGTCATCACTAATTTATTTGAACTTTATCTCGAATCGTGGACAATTAAAAAATCCATGATTCGGGATAGGGTTCTTTTCTTCGAAATACTAATCTTTAATTATTAATCCTAATAAAGTAGCAAACTGAACAGCTTGATATGTTGATACTTTACATCCTCTTAAATCGTTCACTGAAACTGTAAGTGTATCAAAGGTAGAAGAACTAATATCTATCCCCTTCAGTGATGTCTGATCAAAATTAGCTTCATCAAGACTACATAATTGGAATTCAACTTTTTTAAGTTTACAGTCAAAAAAATCTGCATTATTTAATGAAGTTTCATTAAATATAATTTTTTCTAGTTTAGAATTTCCAAATGCCGCTAAATTCAAAATTGAATTCTCAAATTTAACATTTCCTAAGCTAGATTCTGCAAAATTAACCCCGATTAATTTACTGTTTTTAAATTCGACTCTATGAACAGAAGAATTGCTTAAATTAACATTTGATAAATCGCAGTTTTCAAAACAAACATCTGTAATATCAATATTGCTAAAGTCTGTATTAGTGAATTTACAATTCTTTATCACTGCATCATACAATCGCACTCTATCTACAGATTCATTTTCGAAAGTGGAGTCTATAATTTCACACACTTCTAATGTTGGATCTTCTTCATAAAAAATATCTTGAAAATTCTTTGAAGATAACTCTGGTGAAATTTTTGGTCTATCAATTTTCATCGTATATCAATCCTCTTCTATTTGATATATTTGTGTAATTTGAGTCCATTGTCTGTAAAGAACATTAGTTCTTATTATACAAAAATCTAAGTTCTTTTGTGAAGAGCATTTTAGCTACATTTTTCTTATTTAATAATAGCAGTGTTATTGTTTCTTAAGAAATAACGTCAAAACAAATACGAGAACGGCTAATATAGTCGCTACAAGGAAAGCATTTTGTATTTCTAAAATATTCGCCTCTTGTAATGTCTCCGCTTTTAGTAATCTTCCAATTAGCTTACGTAAGATCTAATTACATCTCCTTATTTTCTTGAAAATCAACTTCTATAATGATTTTGAAAAAGAAAAAGGGGTGATTTTCCATGAAGCGATTTGTATTAGCAGCCATTACAGTCTCTGTAATATTTTTAATTGCTGCCTGTTCTGTGACGACAAATACAACAAATGATCATAAAAATATGAATGATAAAAAAACACTACAGACTGAAACAGCTACAACACCATTGAAGGTTGAAAAAGGACCAGAAGTTACTTTAATAGCGAAAGAAGAAAAGCAAAAATTAAGTAACGGTGTTATTGTTCCAGTCTGGACATTTAATGGCTCATCTCCTGGTTCAGAAATTCGGGTGAAAAAAGGTGAAAAGGTGAAAGTGACATTAAAAAATGAATTATCTGCACCAGTATCTATTCATTCGCATGGATATCCTGTCCCAAATAACATGGATGGAATTCCAGGCGTGACACAAGATGCAGTTGAACCAGGAAAAAGTTTCACTTACGAATTTGAAGCGAACGTACCAGGAACGTACTGGTATCACTCGCATCAAGATTCTGTAAATCAATTAGATAGAGGTTTGTATGGAGCGCTCATTGTAGAAGATACAAAGGAAAAATATGATAAAGATTACACATTAATGTTGGATGAATGGGTTACAGATAAAGAAGAAATTAATAAGCAGTTAAAAGAAATGACAAAAGGGCAAATAGGTAATAAATCTAAAGGTAATGAAAATCGGGAAAAGAATGATGATAAGAACGGCATGGATCATTCTGATATGAACATGGGCAGTGATAAAAAAGACTCTAGTAAAATGGAAGGAATGGACCATGGAAATATGAAGATGGAAGGTCATGATATGAGTATGTACGATTTATTCACAATCAATGGAAAAAGCGGTGATTTAGTAGCGCCATTAAAAGTGAATAAGGGAGATAACGTTCGTCTTAGACTCGTCAATGCTGGTTATCTATCACATGATATACATGTTCATGGCCATGATATAAAAGTAATTGCGACAGATGGTCAACCAATAAACGATCCAAAAGTTATAAAGGATAAAGTAATTTCAATCGCACCGGGTGAACGTTATGATATTGAATTTACTGCTAATAATCCTGGGAAATGGTATGTTGAAGACCATTCAAAAAATAAAGGTGCAAAAGGAATGAAAGCTGTTATTGAGTATGATGGCAGCAAAGAGATGAAAGATAAAGCAGACGAAAAAGAAAAATTACCGAAAGTAGATATAATGAAATATGGTACTAAAAAATTAGGTAGTTTCACATTAAATCAAGAGTATACTGCCACATATAATATGGACTTAAATACGCAAATGAATGGAAATGAAATGGTATATACAATTAACGGAAAGGTATTTCCGGATATTGACCCAATTCAAGTGAAAAAGGGTGATTTAGTAAAAGTGAAGTTGGTAAATCGTTCTAAAATGGATGATCACCCAATGCATTTACACGGACACTTTTTCCAGGTGTTGAGTAAAGATGGAAAACCGATAGAAGGTTCTCCAATTGTAAAAGATACATTGAACTTAAAACCGGGTGAAGAATATGAAGTAGCCTTTGTAGCAGACAATCCGGGTAAGTGGATGTTCCATTGTCACGATTTACACCATGCTTCAGCAGGGATGGTAACGGAAGTGAACTATACAGATTATAAATCTGACTATGTTCCAAACCAAAACATTCCTAATAAGCCAGAATAATAGGAAGCAGTTATCCTTTGGATAGCTGCTTATTCATTTTTGTTGCAAGTACTAATGTATGTGTTGATCATGCCCGGATGAAGGTGAGGGAGTATGATCTGGGAATGTCGCGAATACGGCAACGATAATTACTACACTAATTGAAAGTAATAACAAAAAACGCTGTTGGATAAAAGTAGAAAAGTTCTCCGATAATAATTGAATCACACAGGACATAGTAATCGTTATAGTAAGTAAAAGGCTAATGAACAATATATTATGAGCTTGTTGAGCGTTTAACATTTCTGTAATCATTGCTCCCATCATACTTGCCATTAATCCAGAGAACATTCCTTCTAAAGCAGTATATAGGTGAAAACGTAGACCGATTAAGAAACCGATAAAACCACTAATTAAAATAGCAAGCAAAGTAGAATATAGTAATTCCCCCTTAAAGAGAATGCCTAAGTAAAAACCAATACTTAAACCGATACTCATACTAAAAGACATAATAAATACCATATACTCCATTAGGGTACCCTTACGTTTAGAAATATAGGATGTAATAAGAATCGAGGTACAGCAAAGTGTTAAGGTAGTTAACGTATAAGCAAACATTATGATACCTCCTTGTCCTATCGTTCATTTCATCATATGTTTATATGGAGGGTACTTATGCTTATTAATATCTGCATATTATCTGCACAATTTCATAGATGTAAGCAAAGGAACGCTTGATTTTTTAGGGCGTCTTTTTTAATTATAAGCATGTGAAAGAAATTGTTATATTATGAGTTTCTATTGTGAAGCCATAAAGAATAAGCGTATAATATTATAGGTCTCCCATTTGCGAGACAAACCGCGAATGATAAATAAGATTGTTGTTTTATCATCGCTTCTAAACATATAGACAATGAAAGTAACACTGGAATACAGATAGGGAGTTATAAAATGAAATTAATTATTGCCGAGAAACCAGATCAAGGGTTGGCTCTTGTTTCACAGTTTAAATATCGCCGGAAAGATGGATATTTAGAGGTAGAAGCGAATGAGTTATTTCCAAATGGAGCGTACTGTACATGGGCAATTGGTCATTTGACGCAGTTATGTAATCCAGAGCATTATCACGCAGAGTGGAAAAAATGGTCACTTAATACATTACCGATGATTCCAGAACGTTTTCAATTTGAAGTAACAAAGTCAAAGTATAAGCAATTTAACGTTGTGAAACAGCTGTTACATAATCCACAGGTAACAGAAATCATTCACGCAGGAGATGCTGGGCGTGAAGGGGAACTGATCGTACGAAATATTATTAATCTTTGTAACGTGCAAAAGCCGATGAAACGTCTATGGATTTCATCTTTAACGAAGCAAGCTATTTACCAAGGATTTAAAAATCTACTTGATGAATCAGATACAATTAATACGTATTACGAAGCATACACAAGATCTTGCGCTGACTGGGTTGTTGGTATGAATGCATCACGTGTCTTTAGTATTTTGTTAAAGAAAAAAGGAATGAATGATGTATTTTCTGCTGGTCGTGTCCAAACACCAACGTTAGCATTGATTGTAAAGCGAGAGAAAGAAATTGAAAACTTTAAGTCAGAGCCTTTCTGGGAAGTGTTTGCAACCTTTAATATAGAAGGAAAGAAATATGACGGAAAATGGGAAAAGGATAATGAATCCCGCTTAAAAGATCCTGATATGGCGAATAAAATTGCGGCATTTTGCCAAGGGAAACCGGCTGTTGTGAAGGAAATGAAAACGGAGCGTAAAGAGTTTCAGCCGCCGCTTTTATTTAACTTATCATCACTGCAAGCAACGGCAAATAAAGCCTTTAAGTTTTCACCGAAAAAGACGCTTGATATAACGCAAGCACTATATCAAAAAGGGATTGTTTCTTATCCACGTTCAGATTCTAACTATGTTACACAAGGAGAAGCAGCGACGTTCCCTGATATTTTACAGAAGTTAAGTCAGTTTGATGAATATAAAGGCTTATTACCGGCTCCGGTTGAATCCATTATGAATAACAAGCGTTATGTAAATGAAAAGAAAGTAACAGATCACTACGCAATTATTCCGACAGAGCAAGTTACAAACCCAAGCAGACTATCAGGTGATGAAAAGAAAATATACGATATGATCGTAAGAAGGCTTATTGCAGCTCATTATGAAGTTGCAATCTTTGACTATACAACGATTGTAACGCTTGTAGATGAACGTGCTGAATTCATTTCAAAAGGAAAACAGCAAATTCAAGAAGGTTGGCGTAAAGTTATTTTCCAAGACGATAAAGATGACGAAACCATTCTTCCAATTGTAGCTGAAGGCGAAGAAGGAAAAGTTGTAAAGGTGAAAGTGAAAGAAGGAAAAACACAGCCACCGAAGCGCTATACAGAAGGACAACTTATTACGTTAATGAAAACAGCTGGTAAGTATTTAGAGAATGAAGAGCTGGAGAAAGTATTAAAGAAAACAGAAGGTTTAGGTACGGAAGCGACTCGCGCAGGTATTATTACGATGCTGAAAGACCGTAAGTATATAGATGTAAAGAAAAACCAAGTGTATGCGACTGATAAAGGAAAAGTATTAATTACCGCAATTGGTGATAAAATACTAGCTTCACCGGAAATGACTGCGAAATGGGAACAACGTCTTGCGGAAATTGGTGAAGGTACAGCTTCACCAGCTACATTTATGGAACAGACGAAAAAGCTATCAGCTAAAATTATTGAAGACGCAGTGGAAATGTCTGAGAAGTGGGATTTCACGGGACTACATGTTGAATCGATTGAACGGAAAGGATCGAAATTTACAACGGGTAAAAAGGTTGGTAGCTGTAAAAAATGTGATGGTGATGTAATTGATAAGTCAACGTTTTACGGTTGTTCTAACTATAATACAACGCAATGTGATTTCACCATTTCAAAGAAGATATTAAGTAAAACAATTTCGCAAAAGAATATGACAAAGCTCTTAAAAGGTGAAAAGACTGATTTAATTAAAGGCTTTAAAAAGGGCGAGAAAACGTTTGATGCGAAATTAGAGTGGAAAGATAATAAGATTAATTTTGTATTTGAGAATTAATTTGTTAAAAGAGCATGACATAAAACTGTCATGCTCTTTTGTTATTCTTTTATTTAAAATTTAACGATAAAAAAAATCCTTTAAATAATAATTTTTTATTGTAAAACGATAAATTTTGTATTAAAATCAAAATCATAATAAATGAGTGAGGTGCTTTTGTTAAAAGGTAACAACCTTATTTTTAAAATTAGAGGAGGTATAACTATGAACATTAACAATTTGATTGTTAAAAATATGGATAACCCCCATGAGTTGGAGAAGATGTATAGAAAAGATCCGAAAGCTTTTAAAAAAGCATTCTCACAAGCATGGGACCAAAACCCTGATTCTCAGGTTCTAGGTGCTTGGTATGAAAGGTTGCATTTCAAGGAGAAAGTAAATAAAGAAAAAACATCTTTGTTTCAAAAAGGTTTCTTATTCATGGGCCTTTTAGCTATTCTGGCCGGCATAAGCACCAGGGTCATTTTCCACTTTGTCGAACAGGAAGCAATTGCTCCAATTAACTTGGCTTTTGGTGTAATTCCCTTTATTGCTGCTTATTTTGTTTACAATAATACTCCCAAAAAAAGTATTATTTATTCCCTTGCAGCGTTGTTCCTAATTTCCGGGATGTATCTTAATACGTTGCCATTAAATTATAAAGACAGTACCATTCTTGCTTATTTACATCTTCCTATATTTTTATGGGTCTTAGTAGGGCTTGCGTTTACAGGAAATGAATATTCAAAAGGCAGTACAAGATTAGCCTATATAAAATTTAATTTAGAATATTGTCTTCTCTACGCTAGCATGGCAGTGAGCGGAATGATACTAGCAGTATTCACCATGCGTTTATTTAGCTTTGTTGACTTAGATATAGGAGAATTCTATTTTAGTAATGTTGTTTTATTTGGAGCAGCGGCTCTCGCTATTGTGGCTGCATACTTAGTATCAATGAATCTTAAGCTTGCTAAAAATATTACACCATACATATCTAAAATTTTTAGTCCTCTCGTCCTGATCACGTTGCTTATCTATCTTATAACGGTAATTTGGGTCGGGAAAAATCCGTTCTTGGATCGCAATTTCCTAATGGCCTTCAACGGAATCCTCCTGGGTGTATTGGCTGTTACTATATTTTCTATCGTTGAAAGTGACTCGGACGAGAAAAAGAATATTTCAGATTATATAAATTTTCCCTTAATTGTTCTGGCGCTTATTATTGACACTGTCGCATTGTCAGCCATAGTATTTAGACTTTCTTCTTACGGGATTACACCTAATAGACTTGCTGTTTTAGGAGTAAACATAGTGATTTGGGCAAATCTCATTTGGATTATGTTTGCCTATATGCGTTTCTTGCAAAATAAATCAGGACCAAAAGCTATCCAAGATGCCGTTACGAAGTATTTGCCAATATACGGACTTTGGGCAGCTTTCGTTATATTTACGTTTCCTATCATTTTTAATTAGAAAGGATCTGTTAATGTAACGAAAAGTTAATTCTCTATAACATATAAAATTTTTAGAGCCGATCATTTTATAATTGGTATTATTAAGTTTGTAGTTTCGGTAATTTCATTTGTATTGATAAATAAGAAATAAGTGTTGTATGTAATCTTTCCATAATAAAAAACGTCCCAAAATGGGACGTTTTTTATTATGCGTATTGCCGTTTTTTCTTAATAAGCAACAAAACTTGTGAAACAAAAGCTAGTACCGGTAACTCAATCAACGGTCCAATAACGAGTGCAAGTGCGATAAGAGGCTCGTCTGGAAAAGCTGTTACAGCGATAGCGAGTGCAACAGGTGAGTTTCTTGCTAACGTTGTTAAGCTTAGACTTACTGTATCTTTGTAAGATAAATGCATGATGCGCCCGATAAATTGTCCTAGTAAGAAATTAATGATGAAGAACAATAGAACAGGAACGAGTAATAATAAAACGACATTCATATTTTGAAGTAAATATTTACCTTGTGATGCAAACATCGCTACTATTGCTAAACTTAAAAATACAATTTGAGCAGAGCTGAAAAACGGAATGAGTTTATTCTCGAGAGTTTCAGCTTTTTTCATTTTATTCATAATGAATTTTGTAGCGTGTGCAAGTATAAATGGTAAGACGATTACGATAACAATACTTTCTACTAAAACAGAAACCGCTACAGTTTTCATGACACCAGCAAATAAAAATAAATAAATTGGAAGGAGTAGTACTTGCAAAATTAAATTTACAGGTAAAATTGCAGTAGAAAGTGCTACATTTCCTTTCGCTATTTCAGTAAAGATTAAGTACCAATCTGTGCATGGAGTAACCATTAACATTATAAATCCAACCCAAAGTGCTGGATGATCTGAAAGAAATAGTGCTCCTAATCCCCAAGCGAGTAAAGGTGTCCATAAGAAGTTAATAGTAAGACTTGTTCCAGCAAATTTTAAATTACGAAATCCGTTTTTTATTTCTTTTAATGGGATGCTGAGGAATAATCCATATAGCATGAAAAATAAGAAGGGGACAATAAACTGGTCTGAATACGTATGTATCATATTAAATTGTCCGAGTACGATGCCGCATGTAACAGCAAAAAGAATAATAAAAGTTTGAATCTTTTCTATAGTGCTCATGAATAAATCCTTTCTATATATGAATTTTCCTCTCTAAGTTTATTATACAAGTAATAAAGATGTATTTGGTGTTCAATTGTATTTTAGTTAATATTTTTAAATTGAGATTTTATTTTTTATTAAAAGTTACTTGACTAAAGTAAGTGACTATATTACAATCACTTACATAAGGTAATTAAATAACAAAAAGTTTTGATAGCTTAACTTAAGGTATCTATTGGAACTTTTTCTTAGAATAAGAATTTTTATGATGATGAATAATGAATATGAAAAGAAAGATTAGGTGAAGAAAATGGGACTATTTAGCTCATTATTTGGTAAAAAAGAAGAAAATACGAATGTAGAGGGGAATAAAAAAATGTCAAAAGTATTATTTGTAAAAGCAAACGATCGTCCAGCGGAGCAAGCAGTTAGTTCAAAAATGTATGAAACATTTGTAAGTACTTATAAAGAAGCAAATCCAAATACAGAAATTACGGAATTAGATTTATTTGCATTAGATCTTCCTTATTACGGAAATATCGCGATTTCAGGTGGATATAAACGTAGCCAAGGCATGGAGTTAACAGCTGAAGAAGAGAAGGCAGTTGCTACAGTAGATCAATATTTAAATCAGTTTTTAGAAGCTGATAAGGTTGTATTTGCATTCCCATTATGGAACTTTACAGTACCAGCACCATTAATCACATATATTTCATACTTATCTCAAGCTGGAAAAACGTTTAAATATACAGCAAATGGCCCAGAAGGTTTAGTTGGTGGTAAAAAAGTAGTTGTGTTAGGTGCTCGTGGTTCAGATTACTCTTCAGAGCAAATGGCTCCTATGGAAATGGCAGTTAATTACGTAACAACTGTACTTGGATTCTGGGGAATTACAAATCCAGAGACAGTTGTAATTGAAGGGCACAATCAATATCCAGATCGTTCACAACAAATTGTTGAAGAAGGTCTAGAAAACGTTAAAAAAGTAGCAGCGAAATTTTAATTTATGATAGTAAATCGAAAAACCAACATGGATGACCGTGTTGGTTTTTCAGTCTATTTTTCATGTTAAAAAATGTATATTTATAAAATAAAAGAAAAGTTCGAAAATAGTATTGCAAAATATTATATAGCAAACTATAATGAGTTCAAGAATAGTTGATACTTAAATTAAATATTCAGAAAATTCAATTAGTTAAAATTGGAAAATGAGATAAGGAAATTTGAATGGGGGTTATATTATGGCGAATAAAGTACCGTTTTCGTTCATAGTAGTTATTGGATTAATGTTATTTGCACTATTTTTTGGAGCAGGAAATTTAATTTTCCCAGCGATGCTTGGTCAATCAGCAGGAGAGAATGTATGGATTGCTAACGCTGGATTTTTAGTAACTGGTGTTGGATTACCATTACTAGGTGTACTAGCATTTGGTTTTTCAGGTAAAGATGATTTACAGTCATTAGCAAGTCGCGCTCACCCAGTGTTCGGGATTGTGTTTACAACAGTTTTATACTTAGCAATCGGTCCGTTATTTGCAATACCTAGAACAGGAAATGTTTCTTATGAAATTGGTCTTAAGCCGTTTATGCCAGAAGGAGTAGGTTCTACACCTTTAATTCTTTTCACAATTATATTCTTTAGTATCACTTGTTTTTTTTCGCTAAATCCCGCGAAAATTGTCGATATTGTTGGAAAAATCTTAACGCCAATTAAGTTGACTTTCATCGGTATTTTAGTAATCGTTGCTTTTATACATCCGATTGGAGATATGCAAGCACCAGTGGAAGCTTATACATCACATGCATTCTTTAAAGGATTCCAAGAAGGATACTTAACGATGGATACGCTTGCATCATTCGTATTCGGGATTATCATTATCAATGCTATTAAAGAAAAAGGTGCGAAAACGAAAACACAAATTATGGTCGTTTGTGCAAAAGCGACAATAATTGCAGCATCTATTTTAGCAATTATCTATACAGCTCTTTCTTATATGGGTGCTTCAAGTGTTGCAAAGCTTGGACATTTAGAAAACGGCGGAGAAGTATTAGCGAAAGTTTCTAACTACTATTTCGGATCATATGGCGGAGTATTATTAGGATTAATGATTACAGTAGCTTGTTTAACAACTAGTGTGGGACTTGTATCAGCATGTTCTTCATTCTTCCATAAGTTATTCCCAAATGTTCCTTACAAAGCAATTGCAATCACACTATGTGTATTTAGTGCAATTGTTGCAAACGTAGGATTAACACAGTTAATCGCAGTTTCTGTTCCAGTATTAACAGCAATTTATCCACTAGCAATCGTATTGATTTTCTTAACATTCTTCCATTCATTATTCAAAGGAAGAGCTGAAGTTTATCAAGTGAGCTTAATCGTAACATTTATCATCAGCTTATTCGATGGATTAAGTGCAGCTGGAGTTAACATTGAAGTAGTAAGCCAAGTGTTCACTAAATTCCTTCCGATGCAGGAAGTAGGATTAGGCTGGATCTTCCCAGCGATTATCGGTGGATTTATCGGATATGGCATTAGCGTTGTAAAAGCAAAAAATCAAGTTCAACCAGCAACTAGAGCGGATAAGAAAATAGGTTAAATAAAAAAGTTATAGAACTTGTTTCTATAACTTTTTTTGTTACTATTAATAATGAGAAAAAATAAAGTAGTAGGGGAAATAAAATGAAAAAAACAATTGATCATATCGGAATCGCAGTTCGTGATATAGATAGTACCATACGTTTTTATGAACAGGTTCTATCAGGAGAATTAATAGATCGTTACGTAAGTGAGGCACCAGGTGTAGAAAGCGAAGTAGCCATTCTTGAAGTGGATGGAGATAGAATTGAATTACTTGCGCCGACAAATAACACCACTTCACCAATTGCCCGATTTATAAAACAAAAAGGTAAAGGTGTACATCATGTTGCGTATCGAGTAGATGATTTAGATGTAGCTTTAGAGGAATTGAAAGAACAAGGAATTCGAACGTTAGAGCATACACTGCGCATTAATAAGCACGGTAGAAGGTTAATTTATCTTAACCCAGCGGATACAGAAGGAACGATTATTGAGTATTGTGATTATCCGGAAGAGAAATAGAAGAAGGGTATTTTTAAAAAGGTGTTACGTAATAACGTAACACCTTTTTATTTATGTATTTCACATTTTCTTCACAAATGATTCACGATAACTTTTCTTCTTCAAGAACTTACATTAATATATTTTATGATATAATAACAATCTACTTTAAAATTGTAAGTTGTATCTATCGTGATAGTTACTATCATATTAGAAGTTTAAAGGTGGAAGAGAAATAAAGAGTTATAATTTCTATAAGTTTATATTTAATCAGGTTAATATTTCGCCGGAGAATCAAACTTCGGAAGTTAAAGTAATGAAAATAGAGCGATGAGGAAGAAAGAAGTGAAATGAGCGTGAAAGTAATGAGAAGATTAGGGACATGGTTATTACTTGCGTGTGTGCTTATCATATTGATACCGAAAAGTGCATCTGCTCATGCGTACGTTGTGAAATCAAACCCTACTGAAAATGAAACATTGAAGAAAGCACCATCTGTTGTAAAAATCGAATTCGATGAGGACATACAAGTTTCAAGTTTTAATACATTGTACGTGAGAGATACATCAGGTAAAAGAGTCGATTTAAAAGATGCTCATATTGATAAAAAAAATAAAAAGCTATTAGAAGCTGGATTAAAAGACAATCTCAAAAATGGTCTTTACTCCATTCAGTGGAAAGTGATTTCAGCTGATGGACATCCAATTCAAGGAGTTATCCCGTTCCGGATTGGATTAGCGGAAGCGGAAACAGACGATATACAAGTGGAAGAGATGGGTTACGTCCCGCAAATCGATATGATTATGGAACGTGGGATTCTATATACGAGTTTCTCGCTATTTTTAGGAATTCTCTTCTTTAATCTTATTATGTATAAAGGGAATGCAACCTCGGTTCGATCAAGGAGTAAGAACATAATATGGATCTCCTTATTTGGGATATTTATTAGCTTGTTATTCAACCTACCATTGCAAGCGAAAATAAATGCCGATGTTTCGTGGCTAGAAGCATTCAACCCTTTACTATTAAAAGAAACATTACAGCTTTCTGTTTTTGGTTATATATGGATCACTCAAATGGTTCTCATTAGTACGCTTATAATTGTTACGTATTTTGCGGTGAAGCATGAGAAGTTTTCGTCGTTTAAAGTATGGAGTATTCCAATACTATTATTTATAGGGTTACTTGTTATGAAAGCATTTAATAGTCACGCATATGGTTTAAAGTTTAAAGACATTGCTGTCGTTATGGATTTTCTACATTTATTCGCAGCTTCATTATGGGTTGGTGGTTTATCATCTATTATTCTTCTTTTACTTAAAGAGGATAACAAGTGGCATATGTATTGGGATATGATTAAGCGTTTTTCACCGTGGGCAACAGGTGCTGTCATCGTGATTTTAATAACAGGTCTTTTTAACAGTACATTTTTTATTCCAACAATCCACTCGTTATTTGATACGAAGTATGGATTGGCTTTATTAACAAAGATACTTTTATTCATTTTCATGGGGATATTGGGAATTATTCATTATGTGAAAGGGAGAATGCGAGCACAGCAAGGATTAGGAGCTACGGTGAAAGTAGAGTTTGTCATTGGAAGTATCATTTTCGTAATCGTAGCTTTTATGACAAACGTACAAACACCACCGATGCCTCCTACTGGACCTTTTACAGAGAGTAAGCAATTAGATAATGGATATGAACTTACGCTAAATGTAAGTCCGAATAAGGTAGGACAAAATAAATTCCATATTACACTAAAGGATGAAAAGGGACAGCCTATTACTGATATGGAACAAATGATATTGACGACTCAATCATTAGATATGAACATGGGAAACGGTTCATTTAAAGTTTCAGTAGTTTCACCGGGAGAATATGAAGCAGAAGGTATGTATATTAACATGACAGGAAACTGGAATATACATGTTCATGGATTAACAAAATCTCTTGATAGTTTCGATACAGATTTTAAATTTATTGTCGGTGGCAGATAAAAAGAAGCTATGTATGAAAAGGAGCTAATAGAAAATGAAACGTATAAAAAAATTAGGAACAACAATGATCGCAACAATTATTGCAATGGGAATTTTTTCGTTACCTGTTAGTGCGCACGTCACTGTAAAACCAGCAACTTCTGATATTGGTTCTTGGGAGACTTATACGATAAAAGTACCAGTTGAAAAAAATGAAGCAACGACGAAAGTTACACTGAAAATACCGTCTGGAGTAGAGTTCCAACAGTATGAACCAGTCCCAGGATGGAAAGTTGAGGAGCAAAAAGATACAGCCGGAAAAGTTAAAACTGTAGTATGGGAAGCAACAGGAGAAGGGATTTTAACCGGCCAGTTCCAGCGATTTACTTTCGTCGCTAAAAATCCGGATAAAGAGCAAAAAATAGCTTGGGACGCATATCAACAATATAAAGACGGAGAAATTGTTGAATGGACAGGTGATGAAAAAGCTGAAAAACCGCATTCACTTACTACAATTGCAAAAGGTACGTCATTAACAGGAGAACATGGTGAAGTGTCTAGTATTGAAAAAAATGAGAGTACAAGTAATATGACAACGATAGCAATTGTCTTATCTATTTTAGCGATTGTATCGTCGGTAAGTGCGTGTGTTCTTGTAGTACGTCGTAAAAAGTAAGACGTAAGAAAGAGCCTACAAACAGTAGGCTCTTTCTTACGTTTATTTCATTTCAACTTGCTGCCTTACAGCAAGTGTTTTCGGTTTCATATTTACAAAACAAATACTCACAACAATAAATAATAGTCCGATGAATAAGCTAATGGTAATAGCCTCATGTAAGAAAATTGAACTTACAATAATAGCTATTAGTGGAATGAGGAATGTATAAGCCCCAACTTTACTTGCTTCACCAGCTCCAACAAGTGTGAAGTATGCAAGCCACCCCATTGCAATAATAAAGAATGAAATAAAGAGAAGTACGCTAACAAATGGCATACTCCAAGCGATACTAGACCAGCTTTCAAACTCTGAACCAAATCCAATTAAGCAAAGGCCACCAATAATAAGCTGAAGTGTCACCATCCAAATGGCATTAACGCGGTGACCAGTCTTCTTAATGAATACTGTGCCAAGTGCCCAGCCAATAGCGCATCCTAACGCGAGAAGGATTCCAATAACAGAAATATGTCCTGTTAAACTGCTTGAGCTAATAACGCCTACACCAATAAATCCGAGAACAAGCCCGAAAATTTTCAAGCCGTACATTGATTCTTCAAGCCATATCCACGAGAAAATACCGAGTAAAACTGGTTGTAGAAATACAATGGCGGAAAATAACCCAGCAGGCATATATTGAAGGCCGACAGTTTGTAATCCGTAAAATATAATGATGTTAAGTAAAGAAGAAATAACGTATAAATGCCACGTTTCTTTTAAATGTAACTCTTTGTATTTCGGTAATGCGAACAGGAGTAAAATGAATCCTCCAATTAAAGTTCGAACGCCTGCAAATAAAACAGGTGGTGTATAATGCAGGGCAAACTTTGATAAAGGCCAATTGATTCCCCACATGAAAACGAGAAAGGTAAGGATTATGGCCGTCTTAGTTCGAGAAAGCTGTGTCACTGAAAGACCTCCTTGTTGTTATTCATTTCACTATGATATGATATCGACTGTAATAAATAAAATGAATCTTTTTTATGAGGAGTATAAGTGATTAGTTATGACCATTACACAACTGCAAGTATTAATAAAAACTGTTGAGTTAGGTAGTTTTACGAAAGCTGCCAGGGTATTAAATATGACGCAGCCAGCTGTTAGTCATGCGATTTCAAGTATTGAGTCAGAGTTAGGAGTTACTATTCTTATACGTGATAAACGAAAAGGCCTCCTCGTTACGGATGTAGGAAACAGGATTCTTGTACATATTAGAGAGATTTTGAACGGTGTAGAGAAGATTGAACAAGAAGTTGCGATGGAGAAAGGACACGAAGTTGGGACGATTCGAATTGGTAGTTTTCCGAGTGCTTCTGCACATTTCTTACCCAAAATGATAAACCTTTTTAAGGAGAAGTATCCGAACTTAGAAGTAGTTCTTTGTGAAGGAACGATTAAAGAAGTTGAAGATTGGTTAGTATCGAGGGTTATTGATATAGGAATTGTTATTTTGCCTAATAAAGATATGGAGATTGTTCCATTAACGAAGGGGAAAATGGTTGCTATCTTAAGAGAGGATCATTCTCTCTGTAAGAAGGACTCTATTACAATTAGTGATTTAGAGAATGAACCAATCATATTATGTAAGGGCGGATACGAACCACCTATTATTGATATGTTTAAACAAGCAAATGTACCACTTCGGGCTGAGTATGTAATTTCGACAGTTACTACAGCTTTAAATATGATTCAAGAAGGATTAGGCATTGCAATATTAGCTGAATTATCTTTAACGAATTTACCAAAAAATGTGCAAACGAGAGAATTGGAACCACAAGTATGGAGAGAAATTGCTTTAGCTGTTCCTTCATTAAAGGATTCTTCAATCGCTGTGCAGCTATTTATTGAAGAATTTCAATCGCTATTTGCAGAATAAAAAGAGGTGTCTCATATGTCATAATGGGACACTTTTTAATTTACTTATAAAAAATCTATGAAAAGGATTGACTTATTTTTTAGTTGTAACTATAATGATTACATCGAGGTGGTGATTACGATGAAAATTAGTAGCCGCTTTTCCATAGCTGTTCATATTTTATCTATTTTGAAAAACAATCCATCTTCACTTTGTACTTCAGACTATATGGCTGAGAGTGTCAATACAAATCCAGTAGTCATTCGTAAAATTATGTCGTACTTGAAACAAGCTGGCTTTGTTTACGTAAATCGTGGACCGGGTGGCGCGGGATTACTAAAGGATTTACATGAAATCACATTGTTAGATGTGTATCATGCAGTGAACGTAGTCGAAGAAGACAAGCTATTTCATATTCACGAGCAACCGAATCCAGATTGTCCAATTGGGGCGAATATTCAAGCGGTGTTAGAAATTATTTTAATTCAAGCACAATCCGCGATGGAAGAAGTTTTGAGAAATATTACGATGGGGCAGTTGTTTGAAACTTTGCAAGAAAAAATGAATGCTTAAATAATATTTATATTTTTTTATCATTAATGTAACTGATTTGATTACAACGATAAGGTAAGGTGTAAAAGTTATGACTGTAAAAATGAAAGTATACTCAGATTTTATATGTCCGTTTTGTTTTTTAGCAAAAGGTCCATTAGATGAGGTAGCGAAAGAGAAAGATGTAGAGATTGAATGGATGCCATTTGAATTACGTCCAAGTCCATATTCAAAAATAGATCCATGGAATGAACCAGAAAAATTAGGTTCATGGGATGCTTTCATTCTTCCGACAGCGAAGAAGTTAGGAATTGATATGCGCTTGCCACGTGTTTCACCACATCCATATACACATTTAGCTTTCGAAGGATGTCAATTTGCGAAAGAACGTGGACTAGGTAATGAGTATCATCACCGCGTATTCACAGCATTTTTCCAAGAAGAGCAAAACATTGAAGATATTGATGTGTTAACAAAATTAGCGGTAGAAGTAGGACTTCCTGAGGCGGAATTTAAAGATGCTTTAGTAACTCGTAAATATAAAGAAAAGCATCAAGAAGCAATTCAACACGCATATGATGAAGCGAATATTATGGCTGTTCCAACTGTCATGATTGGAGATGAAGTCATTCAAGGGCTTGCTAGTAAAGAAACACTAGAAAGGGTCATTGATAAAGAAATTGAAAAGGATAAAACAAATTCATTTGAAGGTATGCAATGTAATACCGATGGATATTGCTAATTCGCTTGTTATGAAATAACAAAATAAATTATAAAACAAACATTTGGAGGAATTAAAATGTCAGCAACTACAACAAACTTAAAAGAAGCAATCGTGAACCGCCGTTCAATTCGTAAAGTAACAAAAAACGATGCAATTACGAAAGAAAGAATTGAAGAAGTGTTAAAAACAGCTTTACACGCACCAACATCTTTCAATATGCAAAGTGGTCGTATGGTTGTATTAATGGATGGAGAGCATGAAAAGTTTTGGGATATCGTTAAAGAAACACTAAGAGCCCGTGTACCAGCAGAAAACTTTGAATTGACTGTAGAAAGACTAAAAGGTTTTCATGCAGGTGTAGGAACAGTTCTATTCTTTGAAGATCAAGCAACTGTAGAAAAAATGCAAGAAAATGCACCATTATATAAAGATCAGTTCCCATTCTGGTCTCATCAAGGAAATGCGATGTTACAACATACTGTGTGGATGCTATTATCTGCTGAAGGAATTGGGGCGTCATTACAACATTACAACCCAATCGTAGATGCTGAAGTGAAAGAAACTTGGAACATTCCGGCAGAGTGGAGCTTAGTAGGTCAAATGCCATTTGGTGAACCAAACGAACAACCAGCAGAAAGAACGTTCTTGCCTACTGAAGATGTAGTGAAATTTTATTAAGAAATACAATATGTAACGATAAGGAAGCTGTGTTTAAAAACAGCTTCCTTTTTTGTAGTGGTGTTAATTTATGCGCATTTAGGGAAGAAATATAAGAAATAATACGGTGAGAAGGGAATTAGAAAAATGAATGATGAGAAAAAATATACAGTGGTAGGTACTGATGTTGAGGAAGTAAAGCGTTTAAATAAAAATTCAGGATTAACGTATAATCAAGTGAAAGAAATGTTAGCAAAGCAAATGCAAAAAAAGAAGTAATTAGATTGAAATCTTTCATTTTTTTATTTAGCATTTTGATTGGAGAGAGTTAAGTAAAAGGTAACTCTCTTTTTTGTATAGCTAAGCATCTTATAGAGTGGAGGAAGAAACATGAAGAAATGGGTAAAGGTAACGCTGTCTATCACTGGAGGCATTGTCTTATTAGCGTGTGCCGGCGGATATTACGTGTATAAAAATTATTTTCCAAAGGAACCTGAGCGTATTGTATATGATAAAGAAAGAGTGCTACAACCGATACATAATCAGCTTAAAGGAATCAATATAGAAAATGTAAAGATAAAAGAAAAAGAAGTCGTAAATGCGACTGTAGATGAGCTTCAAAAAATGATTGATGATGGAAAGTTGTCATATGAAGAATTAACGAGCATTTATCTCTTTAGAATACAAGAACATGATCAAAATGGAATAACATTAAATTCTATTACAGAGATAAATCCTAATGCGATGGAAGAAGCAAGAAAGTTAGATCAAGAGCGGGGTAGAAACAAAAATTCGAATTTATATGGTATTCCTGTCGTTGTAAAAGATAATGTACAGACGGAAAAAGTGATGCCGACTAGTGCAGGAACTTATGTATTAAAAGATTGGATTGCAGATCAAGACGCAACAATTGTGAAGCAGTTGAAAGAAGAAGGAGCATTTGTTTTAGGAAAAGCGAATATGTCTGAGTGGGCGAACTATTTATCTTTTACAATGCCAATGCCATGTATAATTAGGGGATAAAAATAAAAACGAGAAGACATGTGCCTCCTCGTTTTCCAATGTTGTAATGGGAAACTTTACCGTTGAATATGGAAAAGTTTTCTACTACAATCGATTCATAACAACTCTTTTTTCTCATTTAGAAATTGTGTGTAGAAAAGGAGTTGTTTACAGAATTGTTCTCGTTGAGATTCATTCAGGCCTGCGAAAACCGTTTGAATCTCCTCGAGAATGATTTTTAATCGTTCTTCAGATTCTGGGATGTTTCGTCCCAAAAGCGCATCAATAGATACATTGAAGAAGGATGCGATTCGATCTAACGAATCTAAGTCGGGTTCATTAAAGTGGTTTTCTAAGTTACTAATCTGACTCCGACTTAATTGGATCTTATTACCAAGCTCTGCTTGTGTTAGCGTGTGACTGTTTCTAAATTTTTTTAAATTTTCTCCAAAAGTGTTCATGCCTTTAGTATAAATAAAGGCATGTTTTTTAACTATAGTTGACAGATAGTTTGTATTTAAAATGATTAATGACAGTATTTATACCAAAAAACAGAAAAATAACTAGAACATTAGTTCTGTTGGTGGTAAAATATTCTTGTGGGAATTCTGAAAGATTTAGAAAAAACTTTCTCAATATGGTTTGAGAAAAGAGTGAAACGAATGTTCTAAATTTTATGATAAGATAAAAATAATAAAATAAAAGAGCAAAAAGACCCACGGCGTTACAGTAGTGTCGCCGCACTACTGTAACGTTTTACCCTAGTGTACGTAGGGAAAACTTTCCATGAGTCAACTTCAAGTATATCATACTTCTTAGCCCATGTTAGCATGGTGGTACGTTTTCCTATTGAGAAAAACAGAGGGGGTGTCTTAAGTTCAAGGGAGGGACCGTCGTGCAGAATTGTACAAACTTAAGTAACATTGTGGTAGAAAAAGATATAACGCCTACTAAACTCTCTAAAATCACAAGTTTATCACAATCAAATTTGTGGAAAACAATGAATGGTCAGGTGCCTATGAATTTTTCGAAACTGATGAAAATTTTGGTGAGTACGGAAAACGAGAATGAAAAAATAAAAACAGTTCAAGAGTTTTTGGAATCTACGAAAAAAGAATCGGACATTAGGACAGCCATGTACTACGTGTATTTAGCGGGCTATACAGATATATTAAAAGAATTGCTCGAAAGAAAGTGTAAACATACGGTAACAAAGAACTATAAAGATATTTTAAAAGTTGGTTTGGAACGTCAATCTGGAAATCTACGCTCAAAAGAATTTTTTAAGAGCCTAGACAATCTTCGAGCAAAAGTGAATTTAAATAAGGTTAATGTAAATGTTTTAGTAAACTTATTAAGTGTCTATGGGTATTTTGACATGGGGGCTTACAACGTATTTACTACGATGCATGATATGATTAAAGATAAAATATGTGAAATGCCGCAAGGATTAGAAAAAACGTTAATTGATGCCGAATTAAAAGCAATATGTGCATATGCGTATTTAATGCAGGATGAAGTAGAAACTGCAAGATGTTTGCTGTTTGAGGTACTGGGGGTACAAGAAGCCCCACGTTTGTTAAAAGCTACAGCATATAGTGTGTTAGGGGAAAGCTACGTTTTCGAAGATGCGGAGAAATATATTAAATATTTTGAAAAGTCACTACAGGAATTGGATAAAATAACAAACAGTAAGTCGCTATTGAAGCGGAAATTAGTTGAAAATACATTTTCGTTTTGTTGTATAATTCATAATTTTCCTGTAAAATTGGAATATATTCATGATAAAGCTGAGCAAGCGCTACGGAAAATTTCTTTAAATGAGTATGAGGAAGCGGCTAAAATGTTGTACAAAATTGAGAATCGTACAGCTTTTCAGGATCTATACTTAGCTATTGCTATAGAAAATCCTGAGCTACGTCAGAAAGCGTATCATCGATTTTTGAAAGAAGGTAATTTATTTTACATAAAAATTTTTGATATTTTAAAATAAGGGGATAGTTAAAATGAAAAAATTTCTAGCTGGTTTAGTTATTGTTTGTGCTCTTGCGCTGACGTTATCACCGGTATCAAGTGAACTTAGCAAGGCAAAAGTTAAAGAACCTGTACAAATGAGGATGGATCCGGGGACGATCGGCTAACTGTTAAAAGAGAAATGCCACTACACTTTCGAGTGTAGTGGCATTTCGTACGTTATAGAGGTTATTCATTTTCTTTATTTTAACATTTTTGAATAATTAATTGGATGAAGGGGGAAACAATAGTGAAAAAAGAGACTGCAAAACAAGAAACAAAACGTTTAATTGGGGAATTATTCAGTGCTGAAAATGTAAGTTGTGATATGAATTATCTGATGGAGGAACTTTATAATCAAGAA
Organism: Bacillus sp. MYb78; assembly: GCF_002975115.1. NCBI lineage: Bacteria > Bacillati > Bacillota > Bacilli > Caryophanales > Bacillaceae > Bacillus > Bacillus sp. MYb78. Next base: position 1,983 of record NZ_PCOB01000001.1, on the reverse strand, counting down.
CAGATTACACAGGAACAGTACAATCAAATTACAACTATATTGCAACAAAAAAAGGAATAGCATCTGGCTAATCCTTTTTTACTTATTGCTGCTTTCTTTGTAGGAGTTGTCTTAATAAAATATTAGCGATTTCAGCTTGCTCATCAGTAATTTCTACCCCATCAGAATGAAGTCTGCCTTGATCTAAAAAGTCTTTTACATTAAAATTAAGACTATTTGGATTGTCTGTTCTCCCTAAGATAAAGTCTGCAGTAGTATCGAACACATCTGCTAACTGTACAAGAACCTCAGCGTTTGGTTTTCTTTTATTTGTCTCATATCCACTATACGTAGAATCGTTTTTACCGATACGATCTGCGACTTCCTGCATCGTCCATCCACGTCTATTTCTTAAGAATTTTAATTGAGTTCCTATATTCATACTTTTTACCCCCGTTAAATTCTTTTTTATATTTTTTCTTAATTTTATTTTTATAAATTTCGTAAAATATATAAAACGTTTTTTGTTTTATGTGTTTTGATACTTATAAGATACCACTTTATTGCACAATTACACAATGGTAAATACGTGCATATTGCAAGTAAAAGAGGATGGAGGTTTATAAAAAAGTTGAAATACCACTTTACTTACTTGCAAAACGCCAGTATAATAAAAAACATCAAAAGTTGTCTGGAGGTGGACATGTGAAAAGGACTTGGCTAGCAGATTTACGTGGTAAAAAACGTATGTCACAGGTGGCTCTAGCAGATAAGGTTGGTGTGACTCCTGGACATATTGCAGATTTAGAGACTGGTAGACGCGACCCAGGAGGAAAACTAGCCTTTCAAATCGCGATAGTACTTGGGTTCCCTATGGAACATTTTTATTTACCTATATACTTGCAAAACGCCAGTAAAAAAGAGGTTAGACAATCATTTGAGATGGGGTTTCCTTCCAAAGAAAAATTTTTAGAACACTATCCTCAATACGTAGATAAAACTGTAGGGGGCTGAGAAGTGTGGTGAAAAAGTTAAACTTACGTCTTGGTAACGAGTACTACGGTACAGAGAAAAAGGAAGTTCTATTTCAAGAAGTATACGAAAAATATTTAGGTGTTAAAGTAACGGTCACAAGAAAGAAAAAAACAGAAGTAAAGGCAAGTTAAAAAATTGAAAGACCAACTATGAAAAGTCAAGGGGACATTTTCAAAAAATATTGCTAGAGGATTTTGAAAATAAATCCACTGGATTCGATAGGAAGTGGCTAAACGTCTTCATAAAGTATTCATACAACGCTATATCATTTAACTATTGGTTCATCTAAAAAAGGGCACACCAAATAAACCTAAGGGTTTTCAAAAAAATGAAAGAATCAAGTTTCTACTGGTGAATGTGGAGGAACTTCATACGGTTTATTGCTTTTAAGAATGGCGTAGATAATGTAACACAGCTTTCTAGCTACGGCTCCTATACAAACATAGTAGTGCTTTCCTTGCTTTCGTTTCTTTTCATAAAAGGCTTTTAATACAGGGTCATGTTTATGAGCTGTAATAGCCGCCTGGAATAAGGCTCTACGCAAATGAGAAGAACCACGCTTGGATATAGACGTACCTGAGGATTCAAATTGCCCAGATTGGGACACAGAGGCATCGATGCCTGCGTAAGCGACAAGTTTAGATGGTTTGTCAAAGCGGTGTATATCCCCAATTTCACTTAGTATAGTGGCACCTAAAATCGGTCCAACGCCAGGTATTGTCATGATAGGAGTATCTAAATCAATTAAAAGTTGTGACATTTCTTCTTCACACTCTTTGATTTGATCTTCGATAAAACGAATTTGCTCCATCAACATTTTTAGTTGAAAGGAAAAAGCGTTTTTACAGAAGGTAACACCAAACGAATTAGAGGCTAATTCCATTAGTTTGTTGGCTGTTTTCTTCCCAAGTCGGTTACGACTGGTTTGCTCAATTATTTGTGTTAAATCATCAATAGATATCTGTTCAT